>CAWHMU010000036.1:0-160720 GCA_963830365.1 uncultured Chlamydiae bacterium | reverse complement strand
GTTTTAAATTTGGATTTGGGTAGAATATTTCCGTCAACTAACTTGCCTTTGATCGCCGCAATAAGAGCATCGATTATGGGAACTGCTTTTTCTTGACGAATTTGAAGCCGCTCCTTTTCCGATCGCGCCCATGCGATTCTTTCAAGCATGAAAAGATGCCTAATCTTCATCAAAACCCAGTTTCGAAACTTAAGATCGCCCACTTCTGCTTCGATAAATTTCCTCCTGATGTGCGCCCAGCATGGACACCAGGTGAATTGCTTCTTGTTGGCCAATGCTTCATAAGCTCCATATTTGTCGGAATGAAGCACTTTGTCATAGCTATTAATAGCCTTACAGCATTATCATGAGCTCGACTATTGCAAAAATCATAGATTCGATAGGAAGGCGCTGCCGAGTTTCCCCCTACTAAGACCCACATGTAGAGCTTGACGGGTCTTTCCTCTACCGGGCTCTAGCATAGCAATAGGAGTCTCATCATAGAAAACGTTACCACTTCTTAACACTCTATCCAACATCTCGTTATAGAGAGGTTTTAAGGCCTTTCCGGCACGGGTCACCCACTGACAAAGAACTTGTCTGCTAATAAAATGCCCTGACGGGACATGATTTCAGCTTGACGATAGATGGGAAGATGGTCTGCGAATTTTTTGACTGCAATGTCGGCAAGTAGGCTGTCGTCAGCAAGACAGCGATCTAAAAGACTTGCAGGCAATTCAGGAGTCACAACGCCTTCGCCTTCAGGAAGGCCATACTTAGATCTGACGATTTGTTTGATGTAATAGCTGCCCGGTTTGTGAGCCAGCTTGGATGTAATTTCTTCGCCAATCTTCACTAAAGGTTTACCAGTTTCAGGGCAAATCTTTTCAGATTCTGGCAAGTCGAGAATCTGCTTTTCTATAGGCAGATCTTCCGGCAGAACGATTTTGTCCTTGCCTTTGGTCTTGTTAATGGAACGATGATGAGCGGGGACGAGCCGTTTTTTTCTTCAGCGGAGGAAGGTTCTTCCAAACCCTCGAAGGAGAGTTGTTCAGAGTTTTGCGCATCGACCAGTTTCTCGGATTTTTGACCGAACAGTTGTCGCTTAAACCAAGCAATTTGCTCGTTTAGAAAGGCGATTTCTTTCTTTAAGATTTCGACTTCTTGCAAGGGCTGTTCTAGTGATATTTCCGCTGTGTTCATATGCAAAAATATACCAAAAAACAGAAAAGTTTCCAAGAAAAAAAATCAGGAAAACGCTGTTTTAGCGCACGCTAAAACGGCTTTGGATTTTCTTTGGAGTGATCCCTTCCAAGAGCATGAAAAATTCCTTGCGATCGATGAGAAATCTATCGATTCCAAGAAGATGGAAGCTTCCTTTTTCAAGGCGTTTCCACCAAATAGCGAACCCATCGTTATCCCAGTACAAGACCTTCATCCTATCCTTCGTCTGATTGACGAAAACAAAATAAGCACCGCTCATCAACTCTCCGGAGCAGCAGGATTCGACAAGCTGAGACAATTTTTCTATGCCTTTTCTCATATCGATCGGCTGTTTGAAAAAGAAGATACGGGCGCTACCTGAGAGGGCTATCATGATCTACCTCCTCTCAAGCAATCCAAACATTGTCTAAAAACCGTCTCATCAAAATCAACTTGCAAGCGAATACTCACTCCATCAATCTCTAGGAGAACTCCAGAATCTACAAGGGGGCGTAAATTCTTCAACTCAACAAAAGGCTTTTGGAATCCTTTGCCATCGCTATCGCCTTCCAATCGTTTAAGACGCTTTTTCCAGCCGGACAGAGTGTTCATGGGAATTTGTTGTTCTTGGCACCAAACGCACGCGCTTTTTCCGCTGTCTCTCCATTCGTGGACTAATTTTTTCCAGTTGGGATTCGGTTTTCCTTTGGTCATATCTCTCCTTAAAATGAAATCTAAGGGAAGATTACCAGTTTGGTTGAATTGTAAAAAGATGGCTAAAATTGACGCTTACAGTGCACTTCGTAATTTTGAAGCCAAACACGTGAATTTACCCACTTTACAGATTCGTAGATTGTTGATGAGCGCTTCGGATTCCAAGAATCCCCAGGCTTCCCATCATATTCGAACCTGGCTTCATCGGCATTTGCACCTAGCTTTAAAAGGGCGTTGACAAGATCCGCATACTGGTTTCTGACAGCCAGCTCTAAAGCCGAGGTTCCAGGTTCATGTCCGACCATATAGTCGTAGTCATTACACCCAACAGTATCAAAATAATAATCAACCAGCTTAAGTGCCGGTGTATACTGGGTCACTTGTTCGGGATATAGTTGCAAAGCCAATAGGGCAATATCTTCGCGGTTCTGAGCGATGGCATAATGCAAGGCGGGCCATCCCAGGGGATTGTGGGCGTATTCGATTAGGAGGTTTGCATTGTCGATGACAGACTCTTCAGTATGCACAGCCTCGACCCCATAAACAGAGGACTGAAAAGACATTGCGCAAAAAACAATGCCGCAAATATTAAATATAACGCTTCTCAACATGTATACCTCAAAAATCATGAAAAAATTTTTAAACCATCTCACCTAGCCGTGCGTGGTCTACTCTAAAGACGTGCTTTGCAAATAGCACCGTACTTCCATAAGCAGCTTGCCCAGCATGTTCTTGCCCGTCAATACGGCATGGTCGGGCATGGTGCTTAAATCAAATTCGGCACCCCAGCGCTTGTCAGATCTGCCGGGGCCGCGATAATTCCCTTCCACCAACAGCTGATTTCCGGTCTCTAACAGCCGCAAGCCGAGCAGAGAGGCCTTGCCATTTTGATCCACAAATTTGGCCCAAAGGCCTCGTTTCATGCGCTGCCCCATCTCATCATCATCACCTAATTTTGCTTGCGCAACATATTGAGTGGCAATATTTCTGGCATCGTTTGCGGTCGGTGCATCTAGGGCATAGTTATAGATGGGACTGTCAAGATCGAACTTAATCGCTTGATAGTAGTGCTCGACGCTTTTGTAAAAACGGCCGTCGACCACAATATCGGCGAGGAAATAATTAGAGAGGAAGTCTTCATTACCCCTGCGACCGTGATTTTCGAGCAACCACTCATCTGAAAGATCAAGCCCTACAAACCTGTCGAAAGTGCCAAAAACCAGTATGACGGGGTCGTTCCATTGAATATCATAATGAGGATCTTTTCCGACGGTATATATTTCTTCACTATTGTTGATCGGTTGGTGGATCCATTCATCCCTGACAATCATTATTGCAGGGTTTGAATTTACATCCTGTGCTGACAAAAGCGTCGTAATAAACAATCCAAGCGCCAAAAAAATCAGCCTTGCTTTCATAAAAAACATTCAACAAAAAAATGAGATTAATAAATTACTGATGGATCATACCAAAAACAGATAAAAATATCAATATATAATTAATAAAGCAACCTGACCACCAAACATATTTACAAGGTACGACAGTTATCCATGGGCGAGATGCGGGATGGCCCTAACTCCAGCGACTGCCTTGAGAAATGCGAAACTTACCGCTTGAACGAAAAGCGGAAAGAGGGGCGGTAGACGGTCAGGCTGATGGCAGGCTTGGGGATGAGGGGCTTGACTTTCGACGATTTAAAATACTTCAACACATTCATTTTTTTCCATGTTGTTTATAAACCGCAGCCTATTACATGATAAGATTTTTTTCAAAAGATATTTTTTAAACCATAAAGAAACTAGTTGTTTTTGATGCATCCGGTTTTGTAGACTTATCTAGAAATGTGCGTAGAAATGGGGAAATATGGATAACACACCGGAGGAAAAATAACATGATATTAGGATGAACAGGATGAGGGATTTAGAAGATTTATTTTCCCAACGTAATGATTTCTTAATAGTCCGGAGGATGATCCAATTTTCATATCCTGACCATCGTAATATCCTGTTATTTTTGCTTACTCTTTTCTCTATATAAGACCTGCAAAACTCCCTGTGAACATGTACGGCCAAGGGGTCGACATAAAAGCCCTAAATGCTCATATTTGCCCCATATGCCTTTGCCAGCCTTCCAAAATAAATCTTACTCCAACTTCCTCTCTTCCGGCCAGAAGACGCTGCAGCTAGCCTGGCAGAGCCTGGCGCGCGTGCAAAGGCTGTCGTTTTCGGCCGCATCAAAGTCTGACACAACCGTGACGGGCTGGAACGGCCATGGTCAAGGCAGCGTTGAGGTCAAGTGCGTCGATGCCACTACCCTGCTCTTTCTAGAGCGCGGCAGCTGGCAGTCTGGGCAAAATCAGAGCTTTGCCTTCAGCAACGTCTTCCGCTGGACGCTGACCGAATCACAGCAGGGCATCAGGCTTGAGCACTTGCGCTTTGGTGCACATCAGCCGGTGTTTTTATTTCTGCTTGTTCCCACGGATGCCCATACACTGACATCACTTAAGCCGCATGTCTGCAAGGACGATGCCTACTTTGGGCAGCTGTGCTGCGATGATGATATCATCCAGCTAAGCTGGCGCGTGCTTGGTCCTAAGAAAAATGAAGCGATCGATTATCGCTATCTGCCATTATAGGCGTCTGCTCGAGGACGCACCTTTAGTTTTTTTGACAACTAATTCCTTTACGATTAAGATAAGCGTCGAGGTGTATTATGTTTGAATCAGCCGAACTCCATCATAAAATCGATAAAAGGCAGTATGAAAAAGAACTGCCTAAATTGCGCAGCGAGCTACTTACTGTCCAGACGGAGCTGGCGAACAATTCCCCTTTTCCGGTGGTCATCATTATCGGGGGGGTGGACGGTGCCGGCAAAGGCGAGACCGTGCATCTGCTAAACGCATGGATGGATCCCCGCTATATTCAAACCCACGCCTGCGGAGCGCCCACGGAGGAGGAAGCCGATCATCCTGCCATGTGGCGTTTTTGGAAAAACCTCCCCCCAAAGGGGCGCCTCGGACTTTTTTTCGGCTCATGGTATACAGAACCCATTATCAACCGCGTGCTTGCCAATACAAAAAAGGGGGCTTTTGAGTCCCAGCTTGACGAGATCAATCGGTTCGAAAAAATGTTGACCGATGAAGGGGCGCTGGTCTTGAAATTCTGGATGCACCTATCGAAAGATGACCAGAAAAAAAGGCTTAAAAGTTTTGAGAAAAATCCTAAAACGAAATGGAGGGTAACGCCTGAGGAATGGAAGCGTTTTGAATATTATGACAAATTTAAGAAAGTCTCGGAAGTAGCCTTAAGACATACCAGCACAGCGGAAGCCCCCTGGATGGTAGTTGAAGGCAGCGACCCCAATTACCGCTCCCTTACCGTAGGCAAAGCCATCCTTACCGCCATCCAGTCAAAGCTCAAAAACAACACACCCATAAAAAGCAAGGGGGTGCCTGCCTTTAAATCCATCGACGATAAAGATCTTTTAGATTGCCTGGATTTATCTCAAAAATTGACAAAGGAAAAATACGAACTTCTGCTTGAAAAGTATCAAGGGCGGCTCAATCTGCTCAGCCGCCACCCCAAATTCAAAAAGATCTCCATCATCGCCGTTTTCGAAGGCAATGATGCCGCCGGCAAAGGCGGCAGCATTCGCCGCATCACGGGCGCCCTTGATGCGCGCCAGTACGGCATCATCCCCGTGGCCGCTCCCTCTGATGAAGAAAAAAAACAGCCCTATCTATGGAGATTCTGGCGGCAGATCCCGCGGCGCGGGCGGATCACCATTTTTGATCGTTCCTGGTATGGCAGAGTTTTGGTCGAAAGAGTCGAAGGCTTTTGCTCGGAAAGGGATTGGCAGCGGGCCTACAGTGAAATCGTGGATTTTGAAGAACAGCTGATGCGGAATAACACCGTCATCTTGAAATTTTGGCTGGCGATCAGCAAAGAAGAACAGCTCAGAAGGTTCAGGCTTAGAAAAAAGACCACCTACAAGAATTTCAAAATCACACCCGACGATTGGCGCAACCGGAAAAAGTGGCAGGCCTACAAAACGGCCGTGTGCGATATGATCGACCGCACCAGCAGCGACCAGGCCCCATGGATTGTGATCGAATCAGAAGACAAGTATCACGCCAGAATAAAAATTTTGAAAGCCTTTATCAAGGCTATAGAGAAAGCCTTGGACCGGGCCTGAAGCTGCTAAAGGATTTCCAGGTGTATTTTCAGGGCGCTGACGCTTAAGTTGGGATGACGGGGATCCTGGGAGCTGATCGGCTCGATGCAGACGAAAGAGGCCCCCTTGGGATGATACAGCTGCCAGCAGTTTTCCTGCGAGGGGCTCTGGTAGCTGGTGACAAGCTTATAGGCGCCGGCATCGAGGGTGATTTTGCCTGCGCGTGGATTCGGGAAGGGGAAAAAGGTGTCATCGAATTCGTCAGCCAGATCAAAGGTCACAAGCTGCTGGCTATCCACCTGCCAGCCGGCCGGCAAGGGCTTTCTCCCGGCATGGTCGAGGTATTCAGGCTGCACGGCGCTGATCACCCTGCCTGTGCCTTCGGGCAGATGATAGTAGTAGTGGATGCCGACTAGCGAGTCGGTATCGCTGACCACATCCAGATCGATCTGCAGTCCGTTCGGCGTCAACACGGCATGATAGCGCATGCTGAAATTCTGCCCTTCCATGGAAGCCAAAGCCACACCGTTCCAAATGTCTTTGCCGCTAATGACGGCAGCGACGCTATTTTCGGTGGCGGTGGCGCGCCATGGGGCGTAGCGGGCGATGCCATGCGAAAAGGGGTCGGTGATGCCCTTGGCTCTTACCCGTGCGATATGGGGGAAGAGGGTTTCATCGGCAATTTTCGGCAGGATGGCGGGGTTGCGGTGATGGAAATGGGGACCGATAAGAGCGCCAAGGCCGGCATAGCGTTCGTCGAAAAGGGTTTTGGTACACTGGTCGATGACCTCTATGTCGCCTTTTTTAAAGCTGATCATATTCATGCCCATGTCCGGCAGAAAAGTGGCCTGCAGTTTTTCGCCTTGGGTTGTCTTGTTGCTCAGCATGATGGAGTGCATGTGTCAGTTTCCTTCAGGTTTTAAATTTGGCCACATAATAGCCCAGCCACACGAAATAGAGCAGCAGCACCCATAAGAAGAGCGCCGACAAACACTCTTTAATAGGAAACTGTTTTTGCAGGGAAGAGCGATGGGGATTATGCTGGTCGTACCAGACCTGCCAATGTTCGCCAGTCATCAATTTGATAGCCTGCTCGGCGGCATAGCGGTTGAGATAGGGCTCTTTGGTCCAGGCGGTGCTACCCTCAAATGCCTGCTGCTGAATGGTAAAGGTATAATCGGCCTTTACCACAAACGCGGTATCGCTCTTTTCCTGTATCTGCCAGTGCATGGCAGATATGTCATCTGTCTGGGCTGTCAGATGGCTGTAGGCATAATAGTGGTACAGCGCAATGCCGCTATAAGCCAGCGTCACCAGCAATACGACGACTAAAAAGGCTTGCCAGAGGAAATTGTTATGCATATCACACCTGAAGTTAGCTTTTCTCTTTGACTAGACGTTCGAAAATGGCCGGCGGCGGGGATGTAAAACGCATCATTTTACCAGTCACCGGATGGGTGAAGGCGATCAACTGGGCATGCAGGCACAGGCGGTGCAAGGGATCTGTGGCCGCGCCATATTTTTTATCACCGACGACAGGATAGCCGTGATCTTGGCAATGCACGCGGATCTGGTTTTTGCGTCCTGTTTCCAGCGTAAGCGTGAGCCTGGTGAAACGCGGTGTGACATTCTCTTGCCGGTAGTGCGTGATGGCGATGCGTCCTTCTTCGGCATTAGGGGTGGAATGGACCAGATACTGTCCGTCTTCATATAGATAAGATTGCCAAGTTCCCTTTGCCGTCGGCATGCGCCCTTCGACGATGGCGCAGTAGGAGCGTTCGATATCGTGTTTCTCAAAAAGGGCTTTTAACCCATGATAGCCTTTGTCAGAGAGGGCAAAGAGCATGACGCCTGAGGTGTCTTGATCTAAGCGGTGCACGACAAAGACTTTGCGGGGATGGAAGTGTTTTTTAAGCAGGGCATGCACCGTCTCCCCCTTTTCAAAGGCCGTCGCCACGCTAAGCAGGCCGGAGGGTTTGTCGATAGCAATCAGATGCTCGTCTTCGTATACTATGCGGATCTTATCGGCAACAAACTGCGCTTTGGCGCTGACAGTCACGACTTGACCTTTAGTCAGTGGGATGTCGGCGCGCTTGGCGGACTGTCCATCCACGCTGACGCGCCCCTCTTTCAGCCAGGAGCGCAAGGTAGTCTTTGAACTGGTGGGAGCCAAGGCCACTAAGGCATCGAGCAACAGGGAATCTTTTTCGATAACGGCATGCATAGGATATGGGATCTATTCGGTTGATTGCACTCTACACATATTTTGTTTTTTTATGCAATATATTGGGGAAAACCAAGCAAAATAAGGCTTAGCCAGATTATGCGTATTTTATTATAATAAATATAGCATTCTTTATTTATAAGAGTAATATATGGTGCCATCAAACTTTCCACCTCCGACCGAAGCAGGCAAAGCGCCATCTGCTAACGAAGGCCTTTCTGCCAAGGCTTCCCCGTGTTTGCGCTTCCTAGACAGTTTGGAATTGTCCGAGACGGCGCGCGCCTACTTGACTCCGCTTGGGCGGCCATTGTCTGCCGGCGCGGCCACCAAGCCGCTGCTGGTTGATCGAGAAGTCAAACACCAGGCCGGCCGCGATGCTACTGATCAAGCCACCGACGCAATCGCAAAGACCACCTTTCAGCCATCAATTGAAAAGTTTACCCAATTCTGCGCTCGCGACGGGCGATTATACGAGCAATTAAATGAAGATCTGAAGGCCTTCCAAGGTGAGATTAGCCGACTGTTCGCCAAAACTGATCCACTTCTATTTCAGCAACTTGCAAACGAGTTAACCAAACTCCACCATGCCTACGCCAGCCAAAAATCGATCATGCAGGAATGCGGCGGCAGTGACAGCAAATTAACGCCGGCTGAATTGGCGACTGTCCAAGCACACTTTGCAGCGGTCGGAGTGGATATAGAAAAGAGCAAGGCGGCCATTGCCGAAGGGCTTAACGCCTACATCGACATGCATATCTTTGGCTGCCAAACGGATGCCATCGCCAGCCAGCTGTCAGACGGCGGCTCCTTTTTGAAAAAACTATGGCTCAAATTCCTCGATTTCATCCCCTTCACGCATACAAATCATTTGAAAAATTTCGAGTTCGATCACCAAAAGCAGCTTAAAGCTTTTCAAGCCCAAATTGTCAAAACCACCAACCTGGCCGCCGAAATCATCGGCCGCCATCCTACGGTGGAAACAGCAAAGACAAGAAAATTCGACAAAGCCTTCCACAAGCTTTATTTTAAAATCCTGCCCAAGCTCAATATAAGTCCATTTTCTACCGATGGCAAGATGGCAAAAGTCGTGCAAAATTATCTTCATCCAGAACTGGCCATCCTGCGCGCTGAAAAAAAAGACCGGCCGGCCCTGGCCACCGATGCCGCCCATAAATTGAAGCGCAAAATTGCCAAAGCCGAACTTGCCATCATGCTTGGGCATGGCAGCGAGGCCAATAAAGGCACCACCGGCACAATGCTCATTACCGATATCAACAACAAACCCATCGGTGTGCATAAAATCAGCAGTGCCGATGTGCCTTTTGGTACTAAATTTAAAAATTTTTTCCGCTCTTTCTTCGGACAGCTCAGCTATTTAAGTCAAAAAACCATGGCCCAGCCACAAGCCGAAAAAATGGCCTATCTGATCAGCCGTGATTTCCATTTCGACCTAGCCCCCCCCTCCGCCGATGCTGTGCTTAAAAACAAAGGCGTATTGCAGCTTTTTGTCAGTAAGGAAAGAAGCTATTCCATCATTAGCCAAGTAATGGCTAGCGGGGAAATTTTGACCGCCAGAAAGGCCAGCGCCCTTGAAATTGCGGCTATTAACGCTTCTTCTATTGGAGCTTCAGTGGGAGCTTCAGTCAAGCCGCCTTCATCAACTGTGAGGAACGATGAGGCCAAAACAATTAGCGCAGAAGTTGTCAAAACCGAAACTCACAACTATGTCGAAGCCATCAAAGAGATTGAAAAAGGAGCTTTCGATCAGCCACTGACAGCATACACTGAGGCTGAAAAAACGCTATTCCAAAAGTTCGCCCTTTTCGACTACCTGATCGGCAATCTCGATCGCCATGAGGAAAATTGGTTTGTCATCTTTTCTGCTCCCGATGCCCATGGCAAAAGAACACTTCAACACATCAAAGCCATTGACAATGCCAATGCCTTTCCCAAAAAACACCCCAAGCCATTTATGAAAAAAGATCCCAACGTCCTCGATTCTCTTTTCAGTCCAGGCCGCAACCAATATAAATGGAAGAATCTCGGCTTGGCTGAAGCCAAGTTCACCGATGAGACAAAAGAATTTATTAAAAGAGAGCTCTCTAAGGAAAGGATCGAAGAGGTCATAAAAAATATCGTCGGCAAAGGCAAAGAAATGCCTGATTTCTTTGATGCCAATATGCTGAGACTGCTTTATCTGCGCGCCGACAACCTGCGCGAAAAGGTTTTGACCGACCAGACGCCGGCAGAGCTGGCCAATGCTCCCCTCGAAGCTCCCCCCGAAGATAAAACGGTAGACGCTGATTTTAAGCGCGAGTGAAAAGCCGCCGCCGCCATTAGTTTCTGAGAAATCACCTTTTTAGTCATTTTTTATCTTTGACGAATTATTACCCCCCGAGTATACTTTTACCTTAATTGATCTAAGAGCCTCTTAACAGAGACTCCCTAACCAAATACGAGGAACAATGGCTAAAGAAGAAGCTGTAAAAGTTAAAGTGAAGCGTCCAACCCCGCTTAAAAGGGATGACCAAAGCGAAAAGCGCAGACTGCGCAATAAAGCCTTCAAATCAAGTGTGAGAACGGCCATCCGCCAATTCGACGAATCCCTGCCTAAAGGCGATGATACACTCGTAAAACAAAATCTGGATGCCGTCTATAGCTTGATGGACAAAGGCGTAAAACGCGGTGTCTTTAAGCTCAACAAAGCTAGCCGCACGAAATCACGCCTGGCTGCACGCGCTGTTTCCAAAGTCTAGTAGCTATCCATTCGGTTTATATTTCGCGCCTTGCAGGGCTGCATATGCCAAGCAAGGCGCTTGATCTCCTTTTCCATCCCCCTTTCTATTTCAAAATAATGCCGCCTCCCCTATGGTGATGTTTTAGCTTGAACACGCAAAGGGACTAGCGATGAAAGTTGTCATTTTAGCCGCCGGCCGGGGCAATCGCCTGGGGCAAGGCGACCTCCCGAAACCGCTCACGCGCTTAATCAACGGAAAATCCATCCTGGGGCTGCAGCTCGAAGCCATTGGCCGCTATGTTCCATTAGACGATATAATCATCGTCGTGGGCTATCACAAAGAACTGATCATGGAGGCATTCCCCACCCTGCTATATGTTTATAACCCTGATTTCGCTACCGAAAACACCTCCAAAAGCCTGTTAAGGGCGCTGGTAAAATGCCACGAAGATGTCCTTTGGCTGAATGGCGATGTCGTCTTCCACCCTTCCGTCCTGGCAGCCGTGCTGGCGCATCCCCGCACCAGCATGGTGGTCAACAGCGGCGCTGTCGGCGAGGAGGAGGTCAAATACCGCCAGGACAGCCGCGGCCAGATCCTGGAGGTCTCCAAAAAGGTGGCAGTGCCGCAGGGCGAAGCCCTAGGCATCAATTATTGCAGCGCCCAAGACCTTGACCGCCTGCGCGCCAATTTGGCAACTTGCGCCCCCATGGACTATTTCGAGCGCGCCCTTGAATTGGGCATCGAGCAGGGCATGGCGCTGTGGAGTGTGTGTGTGGATAGGGAGCAGTGTACCGAAGTGGATTTCCCGGAAGATCTGGTGCGCGCCAACAACCTGCTCAAAACCTTTAGTTGCTAGAAAGGCAGGCAATGCACCACAGAGGCACCGAGACGCAGAGATACAGAGAATATTTACAGGATGGGCATGATCGTCGCTTGGGCTCCGGCAGGATAGACAGGATGAACACGGCCGAAGGGTATCATTGTCTCTGTTTAATAGGCTGTGAATCCGATTCAACGCAAAGAGCGCAGAGCCGCAAAGAAAACTCGACCGTTATCTATCCTGCCATCCTGTTATTTACTGTTTGTTTCTCTGTGTCTCGGTGCCTCTGTGGTCTTCCTTTGCGCTCTTTGTATCTTTGCGCTCTTTGCGTTGAATCGGATTCACAGCCTATTAAACAGAGACCATACTACTGTACTTTCCAGTTTTAGAGCATTAAAGGCTTTTGATAGGCTTTGATGAGATCTGCCTTGATATCGGCAAAAGGCCGTTCCACCCCGAAAGTATATTGATAGACAGCCGCCCGCACCTCGCTGAAGCGGTCGCTATCCTGCGGCAGGTGTGTTTCCATCAGGCGGTACATGAGCGGATAGGCGTCCGGCTTGATATCTATGCCGCAGCGGAATAGATACAGATCCCTTTCCAGCTTGGGATCGCCGCGCCGTTTATTCAAGAAAAACATCGGTTTATCGAAAGGCAAGAAGTCATAGCCGACCGACGAGGTATCCCCCAGATAGATGTCGGTATGCGCCAGCAGCGGATAGACGAGCGGGAAATCCTTTAAGAATAGCACATTGGGCTTATGTTCGAACTTGCCGACAATATGGTGGTAAAGGCCGGAGTCGTCGATTTCCAGGCGCGGATGCAGTTTGACGATCATGTTGTAGCTATCGGGCAGATAGCCCAAAATATCGTTATAGGCCTCAAAAAATGTGGTCGATTCTGTCAAATCCATCCAGGTGGGAGCGTAGAGGATGACGGGCTGCTTTTTGGCAAAGCGCGGCATGATTTCATCGGCGATGATCTGGTCGAAGAACTTGCTATGCTGCTTGTAATAGGAATAACGATAGTTTCCGCAGATGACGTAGTTAAGCAGCTGGGGCAGAACTTCATGGTGTTTGAGCAAATCAAGCATATTCTGCCCGTAGATCAGCACGATATCTTCATTGACACATTTCTTCAGGTAAAAGCCCTTGTCAGAGAATCCATGCGGACAATGCACATGGCGGAGCGTTTTTTGATATTTCTCTTCCAATCCCCGATATTTTTCGTGGAAGACATTTCTATCCCAAAGGTCTGACATGAACAGCACGTCGTAGCGGGCGATCAGATATTCCGGATTTAACTGCTGATAGTCAATGAGCTGCGCATCCAACTGCGGATAATAGCGTTTGGCCAGCTCATAATCGTTCGGCTCTACAAAAATTAGGGGCATGCCCATGATGATGCAGACAACGGCCAGGTGGTCTATGTAGTGGACTTGAGAGATCGGATTGACCCCCACCCCTTTCATTTCCATAGCAGGGCCTCTTTCATATCATGAGCTTGACGTCTTTTAGAGCCTGGTGGATATATTCTGCGCGTTTATGGGGAATTTCTTCCTGGTTGATCTTTTTCGGCTCATACAGGCACAACAGATGCGCGCGTCGGCAATTGAAAAAGAGCTCGTTGACCTTGATGTTATCGATCCCGGTGATCCAGCCAGCCTCGGCACCGAGCTTAAGCAAGCTCAGCGCATTAAGGGCTTCGATAGCTTCAATCTGATAGGAGTGGATCAAGATGCCGAAGGCCCGGCTGACTTTATCTTTGAATTCGGCACTATCATCGCGTTTGATTTTATGGCGCGTGCTGTGCTCTTCCACCATGATTTTGGTGGTGAAGCTGCGCAGCGCAGAGACGATATTTTCTTCGGTGATGCCAAGGGTGTAATTATTTTGGACCACCAGCACATCGCCGATAATCTCGGTCGGGCTGCCTTGGATACCGGAAATGATTAGCGAGTCGTCAAGGTATTTTTCAAGCATCCCATCGATCTGGCCGGTATGCACCAGCCCCGGCAATTGCAGATAGATCGACACGCTCAAGGCAGTGCCGCATTGAGTGGGATCAGCCGTGAGAAAGCCGAATTTAGGC
Source organism: uncultured Chlamydiae bacterium (assembly GCA_963830365.1). Taxonomy (GTDB): domain Bacteria; phylum Chlamydiota; class Chlamydiia; order Chlamydiales; family Parachlamydiaceae; genus CAWHMU01. The sequence goes on along the minus strand of CAWHMU010000036.1, from coordinate 146,778 downwards.
AAAAAAGAATAGTTCAGCGCTTTTCCCAAATGGCTTTCGATCTTGACCAGCCGGCTCCAGGTATTTTCCAGTTCCCCTTTGCAATCAATCAGTTGCAGATGGATATGATCGCGCATATTCAGCGTGGCCAGAAATTCACCCGATGCATCCACAATGAAGCCTTCACCGGCATGCGCTTGGCTATAGTTGAAGGTGGAAAGAAAGTGTTCGATCAAATACTCTTTTTCTAAAAAGCCGATCTCCTCCCCTTTAATCAGCACAGGCTGTGTCAGTCCTTCCATGCCTAAAAGATCGTTGCTGATCAGCGCGATGATTTGCTTTTTGCGGTCTGAACTCAATTTGCCGGGGAATTTAAATTTTTCAATATTCCGCATCAGGCAGACCTTCGATGCTAGCCAGATGGGATTACCATTTTCATTCCACGGTTTTTTTTGACCGAGAATAATCTTAGAACTATCGTTTTCCGTCATCGGTTTTCTCCGGATTCTCCGTCAAAGCTTTAATTTGATCGCGCAGCCATGCCGCCTGTTCATAGTCTTCCCGCTTAAGTGTCTCATTCAGCGCTTCATTAAGAGCCAATAGACGCAGTGTTGGGTTCATCTCCTGGCTTTCTCCGGGCGCCCGGCCAATATGGATGGGTATGGATTTTTTTGTCGTCGACAGGCGCTGCGGAATTTTTTCCGAAGCCAGCATCTCCCCAAGCAGCACATCATCAAATACATCATAGCAAACGCTGCAACCTACCGGGATACCCACGCGCAGCGACTCAAGCGTCGTGCCACAATTGCCGCAGGCCAAGCCCGTCGTCATCTCTCCCGGTAGCTTTTCTGCCGCCTGGGAAGGCGCCCCGCGCAGCCTGCGCTGCAGCTCCGGGCAGTCGGCACACATGCTGGTGCGCGTGATCGCCTTGCCGATGATTTCCGTGTAGATGACCGAAACCGGTTTTTTGCATTCGTAGCACTCCAATGGGCGCTCTGGAAGCTTTTCTTCTGCGGGATTTTCTTCTTCGTGGTTGTCTGCCATCTGTGCGCTCTAACGGGTTTATAGGATATTTTTTACTATAGGATAACAGCGATAAAAGGGCAAATGAAGAAAGAGCTTGAAAACGGCAGAAGTGCCAAACATTGAAAAACGCATGCCAACAAGACAGCCTCTGTTGTACGGGCATGTGGTTTAGCTTTGACCAACAAAAGATAAGGGACATAAAGGACCTAAGGGTCGAAAGGAACCGTCCGTTACGTCCTTTTAGATTGCTGGACGAGGTTATATCAATAGCCGCGCATGCACTCCATTTCAGTACAAGGCAAGCTTGATGGGGCTTTGTTCCTCTTCGCTAAAGGAGACCTTTTTACTTGCGCGTATTACGTGACTTTTCTTGGTATTGATCGAGATAATAAAGGTTCATCGCACAAATGAGTACCTGCCCATGATGATTCGTCAAAAAGCCTTATTAATTGATGGTTGAAATATGAGCAGTAATGATCTATTTGTAATGTTCTCTTTGAAACAAATCGACATTCTAGCACAGAAGGTCTAGTTAGCCTCGATAGAGGCGGAAGCATGTAGCCATAGGTGTCAACCTATGGAATAAAATGTAGCATAAAGTGAGCCGTGAATACGGCGACAGCAATTTCGATGGAAGCTGAATTAGATGCAATTATTACAATATACACTTTCCTTTAGTCATTGCTGCCGCCGTATTCACGGCTTTGTTTCTAAACATGCGATTACCACACGCTGACGCATGTGGCTACATGCTTCCGCCTCTATCAAGGCTGTAAAAATGTTCTCATGGCTTGTGCCCTATCTCTTATATGGCAGTACCAACTCAAATCCTTCCTTCACAGGATCGAACGCGCAATTTGCCATTATGTATGATTTATTTAACATCCTCCATTAGTTTACATAATGGGGAGGTACGCAATTATGCGATGAACCATAAAAAAGGCAACTCCAATGATAAATGCTCATTTTACTTAAGCCTCCTCTCGGAGCGGACGTTCTAGGAATATGTGGTGGTGTGCGAATGCCGAGAAAATTCCTAAGCGTCGGAGATGCTTAGGGCAGGATCATTCATCCGAGCTGGGGGCCGATGCCTATCAGCATACGTTTATGATGAAATAAACGTAGGCACCATAAAGCTATCAAAAATAGACAAAGCTAGCAAAAATAGACCTTGGGAAATAAAAAAGGGTAGTCCTGAAGGACTACCCGGGAAAGAGATTGAGTCTTGATGGACTCGAACCATCGACGGCCTCATTAAAAGTGAGGTGCTCTACCAACTGAGCTAAAGACTCATAAATGTTATTGACCCCAAGGGGATTCGAACCCCTGTTATCGGAATGAAAATCCGGTGTCCTAGGCCAGACTAGACGATGGGGCCATACCAGACAAGCTTTATTTTGCTTTCGCATTCTTTACTTGCCTGTCAGCTTTTTTTGTAAAGACACTTTATCTTACAGATCAGCTGAATTTCCTGCAACGATTAAATTGTTGCGATCTCTTTTTCTTTTTTATCTGACAGATCATCAGTATCTTTGCAAAATTTATCCGTCAGCTCCTGGATGTTTTTTTCGGTCTTTTTCAGCACATCTTCAGCCATAAGGCCATCGGTTTTCATCTTGCGCGCCAGTTCATTGCCTTCGCGGCGGATGTTTCTGATGCTGACTTTAGCCTCTTCACGCCGCTTATGGCAGAGCTTCACCATCTCCTTGCGCATGCTGTCGTCCATCTGCGCAATCTTGATCCGCACCACATTGGCATCCACAATGGGCATCACGCCTAAATTAGCCCTTTCAATGCCTTTACCGATGGATGCGGTATTCTTCGGATCAAAGGGAGTCACCAGCAGCTGGCGCGGTTCTGGCGCGGTTACTGAAGCTATATCCTTAAGGCGCATCATGCTACCATAGACCTCAACCATCACGCTGTCAAGCATGCCTGGGTTGGCACGCCCTGTGCGGATGCTTTTAAGTTCATTCTTAAGGTGCTCAATAGCGGCCATCATCTTGATTTTAGTTTGGTCCATCACGCTCATGTGATTATTCTCCTTAACTTTATTTTTTACTCTTTTTCTTTAAAACTCGTTGTTAGTATAGCTGTGCTCGACTTTTTAGTCTCCACTGACCAGCGTCCCCCACTGTTGGTGGGATAATATATCCGCTGCCTGGCCTGTTTTCAGCAGTTGCATATCGAAAACCAGAATCGGAATTTGATTGCTGCGGCATAAGGCTACGGCGGTAGCATCCATCACGGCAAGTTTTTCTGCCAGCATGCGGGAATAGCTTAACGAGGCATACTTGACAGCTTCCGGATGTTTGACAGGGTCTTTATCATAGACGCCATCGACTTTTGTGGCTTTGAGCAGGATATCGGCCTGAATTTCGCTTGCGCGCATGGCAGCTGCCGTATCGGTGGTGAAATAGGGATTGCCTGTCCCTCCCACAAAAATCACAACCTCCCCATTTGCCAGATATTGGGTGGCGCTGCGCCAGGTATATGTTTCGGCCACCCGCGGGCACTCCAACGCCGACAGCACGCGCGTCGGGCAGCCGGCATTCTCCAGAGCTTGCTGCAGGCTGATGCCGTTGATGAGCGTGGCCAGCATGCCGATCTGATCGGCGGGAGAGCGCTGCATGCCCATTTCCTTAAGGTTGATGCCGCGGAAGATATTGCCGCCGCCGATGACAAGGCCGATTTCTATGCCGGCGCGCTTAAATGCCATGATCCCCTTGGTAAGCTCCGTGCAGGCCAGTGGATTGATGCCGAAGGGTTGTCCTTCCATCAGCATCTCGCCGGACAATTTGAGCAGGATGCGCCGGCAAGGATGAGGCATGGATTTGGTGACGATGGTGTTAGACATAGGCTAAATTCTCTAGAGGTTGATCGCTGATTACTACTAGCAAACTAACTGATTGTCTTTTAGCTTGTCAATGCACAGGTGCTGCCAACTTGCGTTATACCTGGATCTTAATGCGAATTTGACATATCGCACGCGCCAAAGCCTAGGGGTGGCATGATCGCCAGCCACCCCATCTCTTTGCGGCACTTTCTTGTTTACATTGGACTGCAGCATGGTGTTTAATATCCGACAAAAACCATTTGGGGATCTTCATTATGAGCCGTCATTATTGTTATCTTAATCCTAAGACAGAAACCAGGGAAAGTCCGATCGCCGGCAAGGGCACATTTGCCAATTCAGAAATCAAAAAGGGTGAATTGATTGCCGCTTTCGGTGGGAAAATCATCAACGAAGCCGAATATGACCAATTGCCTGCCGGCTTGGGCGAGCTTTTCCTCACCATCGATGACGAGTTGTACATTGGCCCGCCGACCTTAGAGACCATCGGCGATGGCGATTTCGTTAATCATAGCTGCCAACCCAATACGGGCATCTGCGGCCAAATATTTTTGGTGGCTATGCAAGATATTCCATCTGGTGACGAAATCACCTTCGACTACGCCATGGTGATCTCTGATAAAAACTTCAATATTCCCTGCGCCTGCGGCAGCCAAGCCTGCCGAAAAAAAATCACCGGCATCGATTGGAAAATCCCCCAGCTGCAGAAGAAATACCGGGGCTTTTTCTCTTCCTATCTGGAAAGAAAAATCGGTCCCTGCTGCTAAAATCAGCAAAATTCACCACCGAAACACCGAAACACCGAGAAACAAGCAGCAAAATAAAAAAACAGGATCGTCAAGATAGCTAGGTTTTCTGCTAAACTCTATCCTGACCATCCTGTTTTGTATTTTGCGGCTTGTTTGTTTTGCTGTTTGTTTCTCTGTGTCTCGGTGCCTCGGTGGTGGAAATTCACCTCAAGAGCTGCTCTTACAAGGGCCTGGCCTGCATGATGATGGATTTATTGAGATATTTGATCGGACGATATTGCTGTTTTGTAAAGCGCAGATTCGGGCTGTTGCCATCATCGCCTACATTGCATTCAGCATATTCGCTCCAATACTGACGGCAGAATTCAGAGAATATCAAGGCCGAGGCGCCATAATAATCGGGGTGTGTCTTTTCAATCAGGATCGAAGCCTGGGTCGGCGAAAGGGCCTCACCATAGGTAAAGCCGATGAGCTCGCCCTTGGCATATAAACCCATGCCTTTAAGATCCAGGCTCTGCCAATGCGCTATCGTCATCTCGCAGGCGATCTTTTCAGGATCTAAAAAGTATTCATATTTAGCCATCGGCCGGCTGTCAGGACCCCTGACACTTTTGTGATTGTACCAGGCATGCAAAAGCTTGATGCAGGCGGGCATGTCCTTGGGAGTTAGCGTCTGCGTATAGAAATCCGGATATTCGCGCATGAACTTATTTCTGGCATGGCGCTTGGAATCAAGTCCTGTCCCCGATAACGTGATCATCTTCTGCATATCATAGATATAATCCTTGCCCATGGGCGATGGCGCGATGATCAGTCCTTCAATGCCGCAGGCGTTGATGCGCTCCAACATCTCGTCGGAGACATATTGTATCGTACTGGCAAATTGATTGCCGTGGTGCATGTTGTAATCATTCATGATGCGGAAACACTCCAGCAGCGCCGCCCGCAAGTCATCCAGCGTGGCTGTGGCTGCCGGCGATGGCGGCAAAAACATCTGCATGAAATCGTCTTCGATCACAAACAGGCACAGATGATTAAAAGACTGCTTCCAGTACATCCTGAAACTATTTGCCCAGATATAGTTGTTGGCAAATGACGAATCGGATAGCGGCTGGACGAGATTAGAAAAAACCGTCTGAAAATAAGAGCGGTCATCTATTGAGATGGAACTAACACCGTATAATTCAACGATAGACTCAGGGCACGTGAGAACGGTTTGCATTTTAAATATGTTCACCTTAAGTGTTTTTTTGTATCCACATATTAACGATTTATCATTTACTCAATTTAATCTTGTTTATGAGTTGTGATTTTGTTTATAAAACCACGGTAACGATTCATCTCACGGCCGTTACCAATAGAGTCTAGTAAATTATAACACCGTATACTTAGCCATTGATGCATTTTTCAGACAAGCTAAAACGGCGATTTAGCATATTTTTAATGTCCTTGTCAGCATCATTAGTTTCTTTTCTCCGGCATCGCTGATATCAGCGTCTTTTGCATGCGCAAGGCATCCTGTCCGTCTTTATAATAGCTTTTATACTTGGCAAACACTTCATACCCATTTTTGCGATAGAAATTAATGGCCCGCATATTGTTTTGTTTTACTTCCAATCGAATTTCTGTGCAATGATGTTTAAGGCTATTTTTTTCCAGGAATTGACAGAGCAGATGGGCTACGCCGCGCTGTTGGAAATTGGGATCGACCGAAATGGAGTACAGCCTGGCTTTGGTAGAGTTCTTCCTGAAGAGCATGATAGCCCCTGCAATCACTTTGTCAGCCTGTTTTGTCACGGCTACAAGGGCGGTAGGCGCTTTGATGAGATGCCGGAAATTCCTTGGGGATAGCCGATATTCTTCAAAGTTAGACTCTTCAAGCCTTACCAGTTGATCTATATCGGAAGTTGAGGCTATGTCAGTTATTAGTTCTTCTATCATCCGTCATTTCGCTAAAGCGATGTAGTTAAAACGTTTATTTCCTTATTTCTTAAACACCACATTTTGCCCTGTGGTAGGCTTAAAAACGGCACTTAGGTTGTTACCGCTATAAAATATGCATTATTTACATTATAGGAAATATAAACAATGGCAATATTGTATTTTATTCATAAAATTGTGCAATTCTTCTTTTTCTTGAGTTTCATCATATCGTCGGGGTCTGTGTTATCGGTAGACATATATTTTTTCCATGCCTCTTCGCTTCTGGCCGCTGCAGATGTATCAAAATGATGTCTGCGCTTCTCATAATTCATCTTTTGGGGCATTTCCGCAGCGCATTCTTTGATCTTAGCTGCGTTTAAATGCAATTGTATTACCTTCTTACTAGTAGTCGTCAGGGTACATTCATGCGCGCAGGACTCTGTTGTTTTACTGCAAGCATCGTGAATGTAAAGAAATTGAATATCGCACTCTCGATACCTAGTATTGGCAGTAGAGATATAAAATGGGGTTTGTTCCAAGGCTAGACTCATACTTATCTCCAAATGGGGTAAAAAAAGATTCGGATTCTCTATAAAAGCAAATTACACATGTATTAAAGTTCATCAAATTGTTTGGCAGCCTTACCGCCAGCAACAGCGGGAACTTTGCCGCGTCCAAGATGTCAAAGCCTCACTAGCTCATGGTCTACAGTATTATGCAGCTGTCCTTGCCAGAAAGCCGATCCCCACCAGTGCTGGTGTCAGATCGAGTAAAGTGTTTCAGGAAATTCAGATAATTCGTCATTACCCCCGCCTCTCGAAATTTCGGATACAGCTCTTTGAAATCTGAGTTCGTTAAATATATCGTCCTTACATCTCCAGTTAGCAGATTTATTTTGCAAGGATGCATGCACCAATGCCCTATTTTAACGCATTCTTTTTTGATTTTTAAGGAGCAGATTTTGCTGATATCAACATCTTTAGTGTGAATGACATTTCCCTTAGAATCGACTTGATCCAACAGCACAGTTGTACATCCATCGTAATCCGGTGATGAAATCGATAATGAGATCACGCGTATGCCTTTTTCATGTTGGTAAAATATCGCGCCTGAAACTTTTAAAAGAGCTGCTTCGATACTGTTGAAATCATTTTTTGTTTACAGAATTGTGCAGCCTTTGCTCTTTGGCATGGTTGCATTACCCAACTCGACATCGACCACATGCGATTCGCCGAGCAAAGCATATGCCTTACCATTTTTTGTGGTGATGCGTAGACCCTCTGCAAAATGAGTTTCGAAATCCGAGTAATTTGGCATTTTGTCCAAGATGTGTTTGGCAAGCTTCTGGAGATCGGTTGAACGCAAAGTCACATCTCTTTGTTCACCGCTTTTCAATGTCATCTTGCAAACATGCTTACAATTATTATTTGTCATTAAGCAAGCATTTTGAATGACAAGGGAACTGACAGTATCTTCATCAACGATAGGCATGACAGCACTATAGAAAACCGGTAACGGGGGATAAGACATATTTACCTCCTGATGATATTTAAAGCAAAAAGCACTCGGGAAGGCCAGCTATTCAGTGTTTTTTTGAAACCTATCAAATTGACTCGCTTTCTGCAAATCATTTATAAAATCAGCTTAATTATATCAAACAGGCATAGCCTGCTTATTCTGATTTAACCTGACATTCAGCAGGTTAGGTTGGGATAGTCTGGAAACGGCCGTTACTGATGTTCAAGCACGCCAATATTTTGATTCGATATTAGATATGCTTGGCAGCTTTGGCCAGACGCTCTTGCAAGGTGAGGAAGAGGCCTTCATGTGGGAAATCGATATCCACCCACGCCTGCCCAATCAATTCCTGATCAAGCCTTCTAAGAATGGCATAGAGGCGCTGGGCTGCCATGTCGGGGTTGGTTGAGGTGCCAAGTGAAACAAGCTGGCATCCTATAGGATAGCTGCGGTCGTCAAAACCAATGACGATGCCGCTGGCATCGGCAGGCAGGGACTTTCTAAGCTTTAGCTCGGCCTTAGGTGCATAATGACGGTACATCTGCCCAGGACATAGCGGGGCTGTACTGCCTTTGTCCGCCGCAGCGACAGCCGGCAGATAACCCAAGACGGACAAAAAGACTGCCGGCGCCATCGCACCCAGGCGGATAACGGTCCAGGCAGCCGCCTTATCCTGATCCTTCTGCCAATATAGGATTGTCGATTCCACGCCTTTGGTGCACGCTCCCCCATCCAGCACAGGAAAATGAGCGCCGAAATCATTTTCCACATGCGCCGCACAGGTGGCGGAAGGGCGACCGGAAAGGTTGGCTGACGGCATTACCAAGGGCCCCGTCAGGTGCAATAACGCCCTTGTCATGCTATGGTCGGGCACTCGGAAGGCTGCTGTGGCAAGCCCCGCCCGCACGCTGTCCGGCACCATATCGAGCATGGCTGGCAAAACGAGCGTGAGCGGTCCCGGCCAGAAGGCGGCCGCCAGCTTGAAAAAATCCGGCGGCAATTCTTTGGCATAGGCCGCGATCTGGTCGGCGCCGGCCAGATGGACGATCAATGGATTATTGGAGGGTCTGCCTTTGAGGGCGAAGATCTCGGCAATAGCCTGCGGACAGTTGATCGCTGCTGCCAGGCCATAGACCGTCTCGGTGGGGATGCCCACCACTTGTCCTGCACACAGAAGCTTAGCGGCTTGTTCCAGGGTGACGTGCATGGTTATCGTATCAGGCGAATGACATTTTGCAAGGCGACCAGGAAACTGTCGATCTCGCTCTTATCGTTATAAAAGGCAAAGGAGGCGCGGGCCGTGGCCGGCACGCCAAAATGACGCATGGTGGGTTGGGCGCAGTGGTGTCCGGTGCGGATGGCGATGCCGTGCAGGTCAAGCATCGTGCCAATATCCAAAGGGTGGATGCCGTCGATGACAAAACTGATGATAGCTTCCTTCTTTGCTGCCGTACCGATGATGCGCAGTCCTTCGATGAGCAGCAGCTGTTGCGTGGCATAGACCAGCAGCTGCTGCTCATAGCGCTGGATGTTTGCCATGCCGATGGCAGTGATGTAGTCGAGGGCCGCTCCCAGACCAATAACTTCGGCGATCATCGGCGTGCCGGCTTCAAACTTCATGGGCAGGACGTTATAGGTGGTTTTGGCAAAGGTGACCGTCTCAATCATATCTCCGCCACCCTGGTATGGGGGCATGGCCTGCAATAACGCTTCTTTGCCGTAAAGCACGCCAATGCCCGTCGGCCCATACAATTTGTGGCCGGAGAATACATAAAAATCGGCGTCGAGGTCCTGTACATCCACCGGCATATGGGGGGCACTTTGCGCGCCGTCGACCAGCAATTTTGCGCCGGCGGCATGTGCCATAGCGGCAATTTCTTTGATGGGATTGATGCTGCCGAGGGAATTGGCCACATGGGCCACGGCCACGATTTTTGTCTTGGCATTCAGCAGTTTGGCAAAATCTGCCAGGTCAAGTTCGCCACGGTCGTTCATCGGCACCACTTTGAGTATGGCCCCGCGGTCTTCGCACATCAGCTGCCAAGGGACGATATTAGAGTGGTGTTCCATCTCGGTGATGAGGATCTCATCGCCCGGCTTTATGAAAGCCTTGCCGAAGGCATAGGCCACCATGTTAATGGATTCTGTCGTGCCGCGCGTAAAAATGATCTCTTCTGGCTTGGCGGCATTGAGGAAGGCGGCAAGATGCTGGCGCACCTGCTGATAGGCTTGGGTGGCATATACGGAGAGCTCATAAACGGCGCGGTGGACGGTACCGTAATGCTGGCTATAGAAGTTTGTGATGGCATCGATGACGACCTGTGGCTTTTGAGCCGTGGCGGCGGAATCAAAATAGATCAAGGGGTGTCCATGCATGCTCTTCTTCAGCATGGGAAAGTCATCGCGCAGGCGAGCGAAATCAGGGGTCTTAGCTGCTGCCATAACTTTCATCCTCATACATCATTCTAGCAAATAATTTTGCGCCCGCTTGCGCATGCTGTCATACACGGAAGGCACGGTGATCTTGTCGATGACTTCCTGGCAAAAACCATACACCAGCAGGTTTTTGGCCGCCGCTTCGCTGAAGCCGCGCGTCTTCATGTAAAAGACCTGCTCGCTGTCCAGCTGTCCGACCGTGGCTCCGTGTGAGGCCTTGACATCATCGGCGAAAATTTCCAGATTCGGCTTGCTATCGGCATGGGCTCTATCGCTCAGCAGCAAGTTGTTATTGAGCTGGAAGGCCTCAGTCTTTTGGGCCGCCTGTCTGACCATGATTTTGCCTTCGAAGGCCGAACGGCTGAAATCATTCAACGCCCCTTTAAACAGTTGCATCGAAGTGCAATGCGGCGCCTGGTGGTCCACAAACACATGCACATGGGCCTCTTTTTTGCCTTGCAACATCCATACCCCATTCAGATGAACGTCGGCATTCTCGCCGCAAAGCGCCACGCGATAATCATGCCTTACGGTGGCTGCCCCATCAGTCACGGCTACGGTCTTAAGGGTACTGTTGCGCTTAAGCTGCGAACGCAGCGCGTCAAAGTGCCAGACGTCGTCGCTTGAGCCACAAGCCACTTGCGTGTATTGCACATGCGCATCCTCTTCGATGGCGATATCTGCCACCATATTGATGGCATAACTGTCGCCGGAAAGCACAGCCTGCGTCGACACCAGGCTAAGCTGCGATTGCGCACCGATAAAGGCCTGCAGGCGCGGCATGATCAGCATGGGCGTGGACTTGGCGTCGATGATATTCAATAACTGAATCGGCGTCTCAACTACAGTCTTGGGCGGCAGATAAATAAACAAGCCATCGCACTGCAAGGCGGTATTGATGGCGGCAAAAGAATCGGTCTCTTCCTTGATGGCCTTGGTGGATTGGCTATTGATGAAGCTGCCATAGGTGCGCATCGCATCGATAAGCGTGGTGACGGCCATGCGTTTAGGTATAGCCTCCATGCACGATAGCTGCGGCATAAAATAGCCATTCACAAACACCAATACAGACTGACGGCACTCCGCCAACACATGCGGCGCAATAGCCAGCGGGCTAAGTTCTAACGGCTGGCCAAATTCATAATTGCGGCTAAAGAAATTTGTCAGGCGCAGATAGCGGTAGATATCATTGCTGCGCGATGGCAACCCCAACCCCAAAAAATGACCCCAAGCCCGATCCCGCAGCTTTTGCAGCACATCGCCTGGCTCAAATTGTCCATAACGGCTTTCTAAGAGCGCTTGGAATTTGCTGTCTTGTTCCGTTGGCAGTTCCGTCATCATTCCAAAACCTCTTCCCCTACTGCTTCGCCCGCAGCCGGCGTCAGCCAGTCGTAGCCTTTTTCTTCCAACTCAAGTGCCATTTCAGATCCTCCAGACTGCACAATCTTGCCATCCATCATCACATGCACAAAATCCGGCTTGATATAGTCGAGCAGGCGCTGGTAGTGCGTGATCATCAGCAAGCCCATTTCAGGGTGCATGATATGGTTCACGCCGGCCGCCACCACGCGCATGGCGTCGATGTCGAGACCTGAATCCGTTTCATCCAGGATGGCCAAGGCGGGTTCCAGCACAGCCATTTGCAGGATTTCATTACGCTTCTTCTCGCCGCCGGAAAATCCTTCATTGAGATTGCGCTCTTTGAATTCGGCTTTGATATCAACCAGCGCCATCTTCTCATCCAGCAGCTTTTCAAACTCCTCGACAGTCAATTCCTTTTCCCCGCGCGCCTTGCGATTGGAGTTGTAGGCTGTGCGCATGAACTGGATGTTGCTGACGCCTGGAATTTCCACCGGATACTGGAAGCTCATAAACAAACCCATATGGGCGCGTTCTTCGGGCGAGAGCTCCAAAAGATTCTTACCTTTGAACAGCACTTCGCCATCGGTTACCGTATAGCTCGGATGCCCCGCCAGCACTTTGGCCAGAGTCGACTTACCGGCGCCGTTGGGCCCCATGATGGCGTGGATTTCGCCGGCGTTGATTTTAAGATTGAAGCCTTTAAGAATAGGCTTGCCATCGATTGAGGCACATAGGTTTTTAATTTCTATCATCATTCGTTCTTTATCTGAGATGGTTTTATAAGGGGGTTTATCCGACGGAATTTTCCAGTTTCATCGCCAAAAGCTTCTGGGCTTCGGCCGCAAATTCCAAAGGCAGCTCCCGGATCACTTCTTTACAGAAGCCATTGACAATCATATTGACCGCATCTTCTTGCGAGATGCCGCGCGACATGAAGTAAAACAGCTGTTCTTCATTGAGCTTGGAGGTCGAGGCCTCATGCTCCACTTGGCTGGTCGCATTGCCCACTTCGATATAAGGGAAGGTGTTGGCTGAACATTTATCTCCCACCAACATCGAATCGCATTGCGTGTAATTCCTAGCTCCGGCGGCTTTAGGGACTATCTTGACCAGTCCGCGATAGCTGTTATGCGAAAAGTCCGCGGCTATGCCTTTAGAAACTATCGTCGAACGCGTATTTTTACCCAAGTGGATCATCTTGGTGCCTGTATCAGCCTGCATCCGGCCATTGGTCAGGGCGACGGAATAAAATTCGCCGACGGAATTGTCGCCTTGCAAAATGCAGCTCGGATACTTCCAGGTGATGGCGGCGCCGACTTCGACCTGTGTCCATGAAATCTTGGAATTCACGCCGGCACAGCGGCCGCGTTTGGTAACGAAATTGAAAATACCACCGGCGCCGGTCTGCGGATTGCCCGAATACCAGTTTTGCACCGTGGCATATTTGATTTCGGCATTATCCAATGCGATGAGCTCTACCACAGCGGCATGCAGCTGGTTGTTATCATAGGCCGGGGCCGTGCACCCTTCGAGATAGCTGACGGATGAGCCTTCTTCGGCGATAATCAAGGTGCGCTCGAATTGTCCGGTTTCCTTATCGTTGATGCGGAAATAAGTCGATACCTCCATCGGGCATTTCACACCCTTGGGGATATAGACAAAGGAACCGTCGGTAAAGACGGCGGAATTCAAAGTGGCATAAAAGTTGTCGCCGATAGGCACCACGCTGCCTAAGTACTTCTGCACCAGCTCGGGGTATAGTTTGATAGCTTCAGAGATGGAACACAACACGACGCCGGCATCTTCGAGTTTTTTCTTAAATGTCGTGCCGATGGAGACGGAATCAAAGACCATATCGACAGCCACATTGCTCAGGCGCTTCTGCTCATCAAGAGGGATGCCCAATCTTTCGAATGTCTTGAGGACTTCCGGATCGACTTCATCCAGGCTCTTTAAGCCGGGTTTGGTCTTAGGGGCCGAATAGTAACAGATGTTCTGGTAATCAATTTTAGGGTAGTTGACATTGGCCCAATGCGGCTGTGTCATCTCCAGCCATCTGCGATAGGCCTTCAAGCGGAATTCCAGAAGATATGACGGCTCCCCTTTTTTGGCGGAAATCGCGCGCACGGTCTCTTCATTCAGCCCTTTGGGCAGCGTATCCGTTTCGACGTCGGTGGAGAATCCGTATTTATATTCCGAACCCTCCCTGTTATACATCATCTCTGCAGTCATGAATCCTCAATGCGTCGAAATATTGCGGCGCCGAAATATTGCGCCAATAATATTATACGTCCAATAACCCCTACTTCTATTGTACGCCTTTTCTAAATAGACTTAGACAAAAAAATATCACAAAGCGCTTATAATTATCAGCTAAAAATTAAATAATTTAGATAAATAGTATGCAGCATCATATGCTTTAAGTAATTATTTGTCAAATAATTCGGCATGATTTTCTCGCCTGCCCATAAAAATGGGCCTACAAGGACCATCGCATTCGCCCTTATGCTCCCTTATCTTAGGTTGGAGCAGCTTATGCCGGAATCCGGTGAAATTCGTCAGCTGGTGTGCGCGAAAGCTCCTGCGGTCGCACGATCGAAAGTCACACCTTTGATGACTATTTCCCCCACAAAAATGTTTTTGTTTGCTAATATATACCATGATCTAGTGAGAATTTGACATATTGGACTGCGCGAAAACTCCCGCGGTTGCATGATCATAAGCCACCCAATATTAGTAATATGGGGTGGCTTATGATCATGCAACCCCGGGGCTTTGGCGCGTCCAATATGTCAAATTCTCACTAGATCATGGTATAAGGCTTTTTTAAACCATTCGATGACTAATCAGGTTTGTTATGTCGCTTTCTATAACAAAAACACCAGCTGCATTGTTGACCGTTCCCAAAGAAACTGCCCCTCTAGGAGGAACCAAAAGAAAACTGGACCGTTTTTTGGATGATGAGACAGCTGTCTTAGCGATTAAGACCCCAAATAGTGAGTCACCTAATGATAGCCCGGTTCATCAACCGGTTGAGAAGAAAAGCCGATCCAAGGCCAGCTCAAATGAATGCTCGATCGGCCTCATTGAAATATTTAACACCTCTGCTGCGACGACCATTCAAGCCGCCTTCAGGGGATGGCGCACAAGAAAAGCTGTGGTGCTGCCGGGACAGCTAGTCGGCGCTTTGCAGCGGCGTTTACAGGACGGACCAATTTTAGATATGGCTCGTATCCTCTGTCGCGAGATCAATGCGCTGTCACTGGATCCTGCCGCAGTGAAGAAGAGGGTGAATGTCTTCTGGCATGATCAATTACATGAGCATCACTTCCCCGATTTTGATGCGGACGGGAACTACAACCATAAAAAAACGCTGTCATTATCAGCTAACCACTGGATAGTTTTAATCGAAGACCAAGATGCCAACTCTAAACACCCAAAAAGCCTTAAGAAATCAATGGGATTAATGATCAACTCTCCTGCGAACAATAGCATATTAGGCGTAGGGACTTATCGGAGAGCATATAAGGCCCATTACTTTGAAATTCCACTTTCGTTGACAGAAGGTGGAGGCCGTAATGTAGAATGCAAGAATGCCGTCTTCAAAAAGCACAACGCTTACGATGCCGATGAAAATAGAAGGAGCGATCTCGAAATTCTTGCTCACAACACAGCCATTCAAAATGGCTTACACTTCCATAGGACTTTGGCAGAGACGTTTAAAGACACCCCTGACGTCAAATTGGCCGCGTCACCAATCTTTAGTATGCCATCGAATCTAGCGGATCATTCCTTGAATTCATGGGAATATTGGTACAATGGCGATCTTCATTTCGGCCATTAAAAATGGCTATATCCCCTTGGATTTCGCCGATGATACTCCAAAGCAGGAACTGACTCTGCTTGATCAAGTCAATGTCTGTATCGATGTGGCTAAAACACTGGTGGCCTTGCATCGCCAAGGAATTGTCCATCGCGATGTCAAGCCCGCGAACATCCTGCTGGAAGTCGATGTAGAAAAAAAATGCACCGGGAATTTGTCGGATTTCGATTTAACTGAGTTTATCGGAGCTTCGGAGCAGAATGGAAAGTACTTTTTTTGGGATAGGTGCGGACAGGCAGGGTTTACGACCCCATTTGCCGATTTGTATGGCTTGATAATGACGTTAGGATTGGTTTTCTTTCCCGCCTTTGAAAACATTTACAGTGACATTGACGAACATCTTGGTGCGGCAGAACGGGGGAAAACAAAGGAAACACTGCTTAAACCGTACCAGGATAACTCGCAAAATGATCCACAAGCCTTACTAGCTGCAAAATCAGCTCTAGAGATTATTATCGATGGCTATGACAAAGACCACAGCGCCTATGATTATTTAGCAAAAAGTGAACGACTGAAGATAGAATTAGACAGTTCCAGCCTGCAGCAAAGGCAAGCTGCCATCTCAGAACTCACGGAAAAATCGATCTCCGGCGAGGAGCTGTTAAAGCGCCTCGAAGCCATCAAAAAAGTTTTAGATAACACTACCGAAACGTCGGTTGAGCAGATGCATGACATTAACAAAGAGGCGGCAATCATTGCCCTCGTCCTCGAAAATCCTCATACCACCCGCCTGAAATGATGGGCTTAGACGTGGGGTGATCAGGGTCATGATGACGTTTTCCTTGAAGCCGAACAGGAAGCTTGTCTCTGCCGACTCCTCCTTTGGCCTAGCACTGCAGAAGCTGCGCAGCCACGAAAAGCTGCGGCCATGAAATTACCTTTGGTCAATAACTTCTTAACGACGCATCACATAGTCATGCATCCCAAGAATAAAACGATGCAGGTGGGGTTTAATAACGGTTTTGCCGGTGATCATGACCTTCGTGAGTTTAACGATCTAAAGACCGCTCAGCTGCAGGGCTTGGCGGTAGGTTTCTGTGCGCAGGCTATCGACTTCATAGGTGAAGGAGTTCAGCGTGCCATAGGTGACGGTCCCGTCCATGGCGGCAATGAAAGTGATATTACCTAACACTGGGTAGACAAACCCGCAACGCTTGGAGCGCACGCGAATCTGAATCACAACCTGCTCATAGGTCAACGGAAAGGTATTGAAATAACCGCGCAATTTTTCCTGCCCATTGAAGTCCTGCAATAGTCCGCTGACTATAGGCACGATCAGGCGGCGGGCGGCCGGAATGTCGACCGTGTCATAAAGATCAAAAAACAAGCTCACCCTGTCAATCCCACATTCGCCATCGCTATTTTTAGCCACCAGCACAAGCTTTTCATTCTGCAGCTGCATCACAAAACAATTAAGCACACGCTCAATCGCCGCTGGCAAACCGCAAATTGGCGTTAGGGCATCCATTACCTCGTCTAAGTGCAGGTTATCAGGCGGCGTTTCGTTGGCTGTCATGACAGGCGGCCGATAGTTTATTGAAGGCATCTTAATCTCAGCTGCTATGGGCGCTTTTTTCACACTGGCAAGCGCTGCAGCAGGTTTTTCCGGCTCTAGCGGAGCTTGGACGGGATTCTCGACAGCCGGCACCTCAGCTGCCGCCGGCACAGCTTCGACATAGGTGCGGGTAAGCGAATTACCGCTAGCAGAAGGAGGTAAATTTTTTTCGGCGCCATTAAGGGCCGCACTTGCCATCAAAAGACAAACCGCCAAGGGGCAAATAACAATTTTCATCACTCGATATCCTTTTAGCTGCAGGGATGGGCCAGACCTTTTTGTATAGTGAAACCCGGCCATTTGTTCAACCTTGTTTTTAAGCCTTTGCCGAACCCGCTATCGAAAAACGTTTTTTCTGGGTGAAAAATTTACCGGCTTATATAGTGAGGGTTTGTAACCTATACCCTTTGGCTCATTTATGTCGACATTTTCAAGCCGGTCCCTCTTTCTCTTTAGCTGCATGACGAGCTGGACGCTGCTTACGGTGGCATTTCCAGTCTATGCCCAAGAGCCGGAAATCCCTCCCTTTGAAAAGATTTACGTCACTCCCTATGAAGTGATGACGACACCCTATGGCTGCTTTTACCGCTGTCCCAGCGGCGAATATGAGCCCGTGCGCACCATCGCACGCGACAACTGCGGCACCTATGTCATCAAAATCACCCGCCAGTGCCAGACCTGCGGGCGCTGCCATACAGGCAAAGAACCCCATACCGAAGGATACAGCTGCTCATTTGATACAGTGACAGACTTGCCCCGACAGCCGGGGTTTTAAAGGAAAAGAAAGGGATGTTTACAGGCATTATCAGCGGCGTCTGCCGCGTCATTGAAGTCGATGCCCCGCCGGGAAACACCCATTTCGGCGTATCGCTCGGCCATGCGCTGGCGGCAGGTGTCCAGATGGGCGCAAGCATCAGCGTCGACGGCGTATGCCTCACCGTCAAAGCTTTCGATGCCACCACCGTATGGTTTGACGCCATCCAAGAAACGCTGCAGCGCACCACCTTGCAGTTTCTGCAGCCCGGACAAGATGTCAATATCGAACGCGCTGCCCGGATGGGCGATGAGATCGGCGGACACCTACTCTCAGGCCATATCTACGGCACAGTCTCAATCCACACCATCGACCGCGCCGCTAACAACTGCGTCGTCTTCCTCAAATGCCCAGCCGCCTGGACGAAATATCTTTTACCTAAAGGATATGTCGCACTTGACGGCGCCAGCCTGACCTTGGTCGATGTCGACCACAAGGAAGGGCTCTTCAGCGTACACCTGATCCCTGAAACCCTCAAACGCACCACCTTTGCCAACAAAAAAGTCGGTGACCTGGTCAACCTGGAAATCGACTCGCAAACGCAAGTTATCGTCGATACCCTGGAACGCCTGCACGCAACTTCACCTATCACTTAAACGAGCAGCTCCTGCAATTAGAGTCCAATGGCGTAAACAGCATATCGCCATAGACAAAAAGCTAACGCAGTGCTAGATTCCATTTCGTAAAGAAAACACTTTTCTTTACTTCAATTCCACACTTACAACACATTGTGAACGGCATCAACAACACGCAAGCCTCAAGAACTGTCGCTAACTTTAGGCAATACTTCGCTGGAAAATTAAAATATTTATTCAAAACAGCTGTTTTAAAGGATTTATATTTATGTGCTCCTCATTTGCCGCCGCCTCATACAGACTCACCCATCCTGTATATGACCCGGGCTTTTTTAGTGTATTCAACACCGTCCTTGGCGCTCTTGATCACTATGAAAAGAGCCCGCACTGTAATGGCTTAGTCGTTGATTTTGAGGATCAAGGTTTTTATTACGACCAAGCTCGTGGTTCAAATTGGTGGCAATATTACTTTGAACCTATTCGTTTAGGGTCAAAAGATCACGAAAAACGCTTTCCTACATATAAGAAAATCACATTTTCACTCATGGCTCAATTTGACATGACTCGACATCGAGGCCATGAATTGATTAAAAGATATATTCATTTAAAGCCACATATAAAAGCAAAGCTGAACGATTTTGTAAAAAAACATTTTCAAGGCCAGCATGTGGTGGGTGTACATTACCGGGGAACTGATAAAAAGTGTGAAGCCGCCGAAGTGACTTATGCCGAAGTCGCCAATAAGATTGGTGAATTCATCAAACATAAAAAAAACACAAAAGTTTTTGTTGCCACAGACGAAAAACCTTTTCTTTCCTTTATGCATGAGAAATTTCCCGGGAAAATCATTGCCACAGACGCTATCAGATCACAAAATAAACTGCCTGTTCACATCTCATTAGATAAACATTCCTATCAAAAAGGGGAAGATGCCCTGCTTGACTGCTTATTGCTGGCAAAGTGCTCTAAACTGATCAAAATGGCCTCTAACCTCAGTGACACATCACTGAGATTCAATCCGGCAATCCAAGCAGTACACCTCAATACAAGCTTTAGTGAAAATTATGACAGCCATGCTTATAACCCTGTCGATGCCATTAATACCGTTTTGGCTTTATTGGATAGACATGAGAAGAATGACTTCTCTGATTTTACAGTAAATTTCCCTCTTACAGAAGCCTACAAAAATCGAAAAGGTATCAATTGGTGGCTGTACCACTTCTTACCGCTATCTGTGGGAACTAATCCTCAACCTTTAAAACTACCTTTCAGAGACCTGACGGTTCTAGGATCAACTAACTTGTTTGAAATGCCCAAAGATCGGGCACACCAACTCATCAAAAAACATATCAGATTTCGCCCGCATATTGACGAAATGATAAATCAATTTGTGCAAAGCCAGTTCGATGGCTATCACATCATTGGAGTCAATTTTGTCAAATCCACTTATCATTGGGAAACGACTGTGCCTTATGAACAGATTCTCCAAGGGATCAAGGAACAGGTTAAAAAACTCGGCGATAAAAAATATAAGCTCTTTGTGGTCACGCAGGATGAACAGCTTATCAAAGTGCTGAGAGAGGCAGTTTCTGCAAATATCTGCCTTTATAAACCAGACCATGGCAAATCCTGCTTAGCGGAAAATGAAGAGCGCGAACTTGTGGAAAATGTCTTGCTTTCAAAGTCGAATGTGGTCATTGGCACCTCTACGACAGCACTCAAACTAGTCGCACAGCTGAATCCAAAAATACCCGTCATCGAACTAGATACATTATGGCTGGAAAAACATTGAAATGGATTACCGTTAGCTTAAACGAGCAGATCCACCAGTTGGTGGTCTGGGTTCTGCTTGATGGCATATTGCTTCTCCCACTGCTCTCCAAAGAGCACCATCGGACGCTCCCAACGGTCGCGCACGACCATGGCCGTGGATGGCTTCTTAAAGGTTTGCATATCCCCGACCAGCCAGGCGCTGCATTTGTACGGCAGCACATTCACCAAGGTTTCGACACTATATTCATCTTTCAGCCGGTATTGCATCACCTCAAACTGCAGTTGTCCAACGGCGGCAAAGATCAGATCGCCGCTCAAATCAAACGGTCTCAGCAACTGGATGGCCCCTTCTTCTGCCAGCTGCAGCAACCCCTTGTCAAACGACTTGCGCTTGCCGATATCTTTCGGCGTTACCCTGGCAAAGATTTCGGGCTGGAACTGCGGCAACGGCTTGAAATTAAAACCGCCGGTCAATGAGATGCTGTCGCCGACAGCAAAGACGCCCGGATTGATTACGCCGATGACGTCGCCGGCATAGGCGGCATCCAGCGTAGTGCGCTCGCCAGCCACCATACCGTGAGGCCGCGACAGACGCACTTCGCGTCCCAGCCGATGGTGTTTCACAACCAGATCCCGTTCGAATTTACCCGAGCAGACCTTTAGAAAGGCCATGCTGTCGCGGTGCCGCTTGTCCATATTGGCCTGGATTTTGAACACGTAGGCGCTAAAGGAATGTTCGGCCGGATCGATGATGATCTCCCCTTCTTTCAGACTATCGGCAATGCGCGGCTGCGGACAGGGCGCCAAATGGATGAAAGCATCAAAGAAAGGCTCGACCCCGAAATTCGTCAAGGCCGAAGCAAAAAAGACTGGTGTGACCCGGCCGGCCAGAAATTCTTCATGGCTAAAGGCGTTGCCTGCCATGTCGAGCAGCTCAAGCTCCTGCTTCAGCTTCTGCACCTCGTCAGCGCCAATCAACTCGCGGATTTCAGCACTGTCGATGCTATAGCGCGCAATGTCCGCCCTTTGCGCCCCACCGACAGATATCTTGGTAAAAATCAAGCACTCCGACGACGGCCTATCATAAACGCCCGCGAATTGGCGGCCGGTGCCGATGGGCCAATTAATGGCCGCAGAGTTGATTTGCAGGACGTTTTCGACTTCATTCATCAAATCCAAGGGGTCTTGTCCGGGCATATCCATTTTATTGATGAAGGTCAGCACCGGGATCTTCCTTAGGCGGCAGACATCAAACAACTTCCGCGTCTGCTTTTCCACGCCTTTGGCAGCATCGATCACCATGATGGCGCAGTCGGCAGCCGTTAAGGTGCGATACGTATCTTCAGAAAAGTCCTCGTGACCCGGCGTATCCAGCACGTTGATGATGGTATCTTTATAGGTGAACTGCATGGCAGAGGCGGTAATCGAAATGCCGCGCTCCTGCTCCATGGCCATCCAGTCCGAAGTGGCTGCCTTGCGCCCTTTACGTCCACGCACCATGCCGGCAGTATGTACCATGCCGGAATAAAGCAGCAGCTTTTCGGTAAGGGTCGTCTTACCGGCATCGGGATGACTGATGATGGCAAAGGTTCGCCGTTTGGCAATTTGTTCACGCAGTTGTGTATCTGCAGCAGAAACATTCATCGAATTTTATCTCACCTGATTGAAAATCAATACTTAAAAAGACAGTATACCCTATCGACTCATTTTAGAAAAGGCGTGCGGCGCAGACCGAAAATAAAAACATTTTTAAAATCGCCACTTCATGCTAGAAAGAAGATGAAATACACAATAGGATATCCACATGTCTGATCAAGAGCTTGCGCTTCCTCCTGATACTAAAAAGAAGGAAGATCCCCTTACCCATTCTTTCGAATAAGATCGTCATCTACTGTGTCAAAGCTCTGGCTATCTTGATGATCGTCGTCATCTTGGCCAGCCTGGTCGATGTTGTTTACATCCTATACAACAATTTAGTGGCCATGAACGGCGTCCCCTTAGGCTTACTGCATGTGGAAGGCATTCTGACCATCTTGGGCGCATTTATTGCCGTACTTATCGCCATCGAAGTTTTTAACAACATCATCGTCTATCTCAAAGAGGACTCCCTGCACGCTAAACTGGTGCTGTCCACCGCCCTCATCGCCATCTCGCGGAAAGTCATCATCTTGGATTACAAGGCAACCCCGCCCGAATACGTCTATGCCCTCGCCGCCATGGTCCTGGCAACCGCCATCGCCTACTGGGTCGTTAACCACAAAAGCCCTGGCGAACACTAAGCCAGCAGCACCTCGACAGTCCATTTTCCCAGCTGCTTATACACATGGCTGAGCGTAGCCTCCGGGAAGTCAATGCTCTCTAAGCCAGCCTTCTTCCTCATATTCATCATCTCAGCTTGCGCCAACACAAATAATAGCGGCGCCGGCCGCGCCAAAGCCACCTCAAAATCGTCTAAAGGATGCAGACTGCAATGGCATACCCCGGCCACGATCAAAGCCGTCTCTTTGGCCCCGCCAAAAGAACTATAGCATAACGAAGCGATGGCATGCCCGACCAGCGCCCTGCCGGCGGCCAAAGCCTGCATGCGCCCCCCAGCACTAAGATGGAGGCCATCGGCCTCACCGATCTGTAAAATATATATATCTTCCATATGCGCCAGCCTAACAGCCCGGCGAATTAAGGTGAAGACTCATACTACACAACTTGCTATTGGCCAAAAAACAACAATACCCTACACTACTCTATCTATGCCTAAATAGCTCAGTTGGTAGAGCAGCGCATTCGTAACGCGCAGGTCGCGGGTTCGATTCCTGTTTTAGGCAATCCCATACAAGCACTTGTGAGCACGATTTAACTTGATCCGATATCATCGCTTAAGTTAAAAATATGTGCCGCGGTGCAATCACGGTGCAGTGAAAAATAGTTTTACCAGCACCCCAGCCGCTTAAACCAAAATCAACAAAGGGTTTAAGATGGCATCTATCTACCAAAGAACAAATAATAATGGCACCAAAGTTTGGCGCGCCGTCATCCGTATAAAAGGTCACCCCACTGTTTGTGAACATTTCGATCGCAAGCAAGAAGCGGATGATTGGGCCCACGATACCGAGCAACAGATTAAGCGAGGCAAATACACCTCTAATCAAACAAAACAGAATAAGACTGTTGCCGGCCTCATCGACGTTTACATCCAGGATGCTGTGATCGGACATCATAAAGCAGCCAGAGACACCATTCGACAGTTAAATTACTTCCGGGAAAAGCTTGGTGATTATGCACTGATGTACATCACACCAGAACTACTTTTACAAGAGCGCAAAAAACTAGCCGAGACGCCTACAAGTCGAGGTGGGCGCCGCAATCCTGCAACAGTCAATCGATATTTTGCCACTTTCGGCGGCGCTTTCAGATATGCATGCAAAAATCTTCGCTGGATCGATGAAAATCCATGCATAAATTTGCTCCAGTTAAAAACCAAACCGAAAGAACGGCGCGCCCTCATCAATGATGAAGAGAACCGACTCCTTCAAGCATGCCGGCAAAGCCTAAACCCATACCTCTATTGCATCGTATTAATGGCAATCACGACCGGTGCCAGAAAAAGTGAGATTTTAAACTTAACGTGGGATTCCATCGATTTTGAAAATCGATTCGCCCATATCAAAGACTCTAAAAATGGCCGCCCGCGCCGTGTGGGACTAGTTGACAGTGTCATCCAAGAACTTCAACGCCTTTATATTATCCGTGATATAACCAAGACTTTGGTTTTTGCCAGCAAAACGACCTTTGGAAGACTCGACATCAAGAAGGCATGGCAATCTGCTTTAAGTCGCGCGGGAATCAATAATTTCGTTTTCCATGGACTTAGACACCACTTCTGTTCTATTGGTGGGCAATTGGGTGCTAGCGGACAGCAGCTCCGTTCCCAACTCGGGCACGCTACAGCCAGCATGACCGACCACTATTCCCACCTAGATGCACAAGCAACACGTTTTATCGGTGAATCCATTGAAAACCGCTTATTGAGAGGGAAAAATGAAATACAACCTTGATGGATTAACAAGAATCTTACTTCAATTCCAATCAGACCTAGAAAAGAAACAACACTTTTATGATACCACACGGGCTCTTAATCCTGATTTTTCTCCTGTATCGGAAGATAACTGGCGAAAGGAACTAGCTCGGTGTTGGATCTATGGCACCGATGATATCGGAACGGTTTTGATGGCACCTTTACCTAAGATTCCCTATCAATCGGAAGCATCTAGAAGCTTGGCTTCTACACACTATAGTAACTGGCAAACGGACATTGAAAAGAATGCTACCCCTGACAGCGAATATATCGAGTATTTTCTTAATCCTGTGGACTTTGCTGATTATCATCTTGAGGAGCCTAACAAAGGAGAAACACTGTACGATTATATCATCAGGTTGCGAGACATTGTAGAAAACAAAGAGAAGCTTCTCTTTTTTTGGGAACGCGCCTTGAGCGGCTTTCTGAATCACCTCCGCCAGTCGATCTCCAAAAGACAAATCGCATTTTTGGAACTGATTTTCCCGGAAGACATGGAAATTCGAAGAATCACCACTTTGAAAGAAGTAAAAACAGGAACATTAACTTCAGAATTCCAAGAGGTTCCTTGTGGACAGATTGCCCGGAAAATTCCACCAACTGTTTTTCCAATCTATATTATGAATGCAGCTGATATTATCCGTGAACTAGTTAATACAGTAATATGCGGTAGGCAAAATGCCAAATTGGGAGCAGCCGAAACCCTTGGAATGTGCTGGATATGCCTGACGAGCTCCCGTCTTCGGCTTCCCATAGCTTTGAATGACCTTTTCAACCTTCCTATAAAGGCTTTAGAGAACCCCTCTGATAAGAACCTTCCTTCACTTTCTCTTCCGACCATATTCGATTGGCTACCTGTGCCGTGTTCAGAAACAATATGGAACTTTTTAAAAGCTCTTTCTGAAATTCCAGGTGCACAACCAAGGTCTAGAATTTTTCAAAGTACCGACGAGAGCTTATATCGAGTTTTAAGGCGTACCATACAAAAACTCGACTTTTACCAAACACAAGGTGAAATTACTTTTAAAACCTTCCTTTCTCAACCAGTTGAATTCGATCATCGATATCAGCCACAAATAACACATTAACCATTAATAATCAGTCGTTTTCGTTATAAAAACAAAAGTGTCACTCATAGTGTGAGAGGATAATCAGCTTCATTCAATACCATTAGGCGCAAACTCTAACAAATCAATTCGAGGGTGTGCCTATGAGTGATTATCAATATTTAAGTATCAAACAAATCTCCGAATCGAGCAGCTATCCATTCTCCCTTGGTCAAATGCGTCATTATTTGATCATGCGTCACAAAAATGGCCTTGAAGTCGCCATCCGCAAAATAGGCAAACGCCTTTATCTAAGAAAAGATCTATTCGACGATTGGATCGAAAGCCAAGCTTCTAAAGATTAATAAAGGGACTTCAATGAAATTAAATGAGTTTATTGAAACTCTGAAATCAAAAACAGGGAAAGACCTCAAGAAAACGAGTCACGGGTATATGACCTGCTGCCCTGCTCATGATGATGAGAGTCCAAGTTTTTCAGTAGGCGAAGCTGCTGACGGCAAAATTCTATTAAAATGTTTCTCAGGATGTTCTGTCGAAGATATTTGCAGATCGTTAAACATAGAGGTAGCCGAACTATTTGGCACACCAAAAAATGAGCGCCGAGAAACAAAGCGTATTGTTTACTCCTATAAAGATGAGGAAGGACAAGAGCTTTATAGAAAAGTTCGCATTGAACCTGGATTCAATGGAAAAGCTAAAGATTTCTTTTGTGAACATACTGAGAATGGTCAAACAATCAAAAATCTGAAGGGTTGCAGAAAAGTCCTCTACCGATTGCCTGAGCTTTTAAATGCCATTTCCAATAAAAAGCCAATTTTCCTTGTCGAAGGGGAAAAGGATGCTGATAAGCTTCTTGAATGCGGACTTCCAGCGACAACCTCAATCGATTCTCTCTCTTGGCCTGATGAATTCACAGAATTTCTAAAAGATGCCGACATAGTAATTCTCTACGATATGGACAAAACAGGTTTTGAAAGACGTGACCTGTTGTGCCAAAGGCTTAGTGGAAGAGTAAGGCGTCTTTGGGTTGTGACGTTACCGGGACTAGAATATCAGGAATCACATGGGAAGGATATTAGCGATTGGTTGGCCTCTGGAAACACTTCGACCAGACTTTTAGAAATACTTGCTAAAACACCTGACTACATACCCCAAGGAGCAAAAGCGAAAATCCGGGCGGTAACTGTCGAGGATTTTTTGAAGATGGAATTACCTGAGCGGGAAATGATCTTAACACCTTTTCTTCCAAGCCAGGGGCTTTGTCTTCTATATGCAAAACGAGGAGTTGGGAAAACGCATGTAGCGCTGGGTATAGCTAATGCGGTAGCGGTAGGGGGTCGTTTTTTGAAATGGGAGGCACAAAAGCCGCGGAAGGTATTGTACATTGACGGTGAAATGCCTGCAGCAGCAATGCAGGAGAGACTTAGGCGAATTTCTCTCACTGAAGACAAGAAACCTCCTGCACCAGATTATCTTCGCTTGATTACTCCTGATCTTCAAGATGGACCTTTGCCTGATTTATCTACAACAAAAGGACGAGCCCTTTTAGAAGAACTTATCGGTGATAGTGAATTAATTATTGTCGATAATTTGTCATCCCTTTTTCGCACTGGAGTCGAGAACGAGGCCGAAAGTTGGCAGCCAGTTCAGGACTGGGCTCTTGATATGCGAAGACGAGGCAAATCAATTCTCTTTGTTCATCACGCCGGAAAAACAGGCCAACAGCGGGGCACAAGTAAAAGGGAAGACATTCTCGATGTTGTGATAACCCTTAAGCAGCCACAAGGTTATGGCACAGAGCAAGGAGCTTGCTTTGAGATCCATTACGAAAAGACAAGACATTTCGCCGGCAGTGACGCCGCCCCTTTTAAAGTGCAGTTAAAAGAACAAAGCGATGGACTATGGGAATGGGAAATTGGCGAATCCGATGATGACATCGAATTGAATGAGGTTGCTGAGGCAATTAATGAGGGGCTTACAATCAAAGAAATCATGATTAAAACGGGACTGACCAAGTCACAAGTTGAGACAAGGAAGAAAAAGGCTAAAAGCCAGGGACTTATTAAAGAATAATAAACTTTCCGATTTCCGATCCTATAGGGAAATCAGAAATCGGAAATTCAAAGGAGGAAACAATGACCACACAAAAACAAATTGAATCAAACTGCCAAAATGCCCTGCTTTCCACAGGTCCAACGACTGCAAATGGAAAGATGATCGTTTCGACAAATGCCATCAAGCACGGTATCTTTACAAAAGACCTGATC
The DNA here is from genome assembly GCA_963830365.1 of uncultured Chlamydiae bacterium. Classification (GTDB taxonomy): domain Bacteria; phylum Chlamydiota; class Chlamydiia; order Chlamydiales; family Parachlamydiaceae; genus CAWHMU01. The sequence goes on along the minus strand of CAWHMU010000036.1, from coordinate 118,925 downwards.
CTGAAATCCGACATAGAGCATGAAAACGAAGACGAATATCGAGAAATTTTGAATAACCTAGTCGACTGCCTATCTCCATGTAATCAGATGGAAAGCTTGCTTGTTGAAAAAATTGCAGTAGACTTTTGGAGGCTACGTCGCACAATCAGGTTTGAGACTGGAAGCATCGCTCATCGTGTCAAATCACTACTTAAAGAATTCTATTCGCATGGGAATCAAAACAATGAAAAAATCGATGAAGAGATCCAACATAAAAAACAGCTCTTTGCCTGGAATGTGTCTTATCTTGGATGCCTCGCCAAAGGCGAAGTAACCTTTGATAAACCCATATGGAAAGGAAATGCCTTTGAGAGCGACATCATCGATGATTTCTACCGGATCGCCAAGTCGTTCAGCTCTCTAACGACGGAAGAGAGTAAAAAACTGTATTATTCTGGCGACTTTAGTTTTGACGAGCTGCAAGCCCTTCTGAAAAAAAACGGCTATACCGATGCAAAAGGGATATCAGCCAAACTCCTAGAGATCTACACCAAACAGAATCAGCGTTTCGAAGAAGAAATACAAAAGTTGACGAAACAAAAACTAGAGAATGACGCATCAAACAAACTCACTTACATGCTCGGCATAATCCCCCAAACGGAGAATGCAGACAAAACCCTGAAGTATGAGCGCTCACTGCAAAAATCAATTTTTCAGAATCTTATTCTCTTGAAAAAGCTGCAAGGAACATTCTAGAAATGGGTTTGTTTTGGAAAAAAAATATTTTCGGATTTATGCCTTGACCCTTTGACGGCGTTCTTTTAGGTAAGTGGGTGCTGTTTGAGACAAGTCAGTTTATTTTGACTCCATAGTTTGCAGCTCTTACAGCCGAAATCTGTGCTGTTTCTGGCTGTGAAATTGGCTTTGCTTCCTAATAACCCCGAAATTATTTAAATTTATTTATAAGATTTCAAGTTTTGTGCTAGGGTGCGAAATAAACATTCGCTTGGAGCACCATCGTGGCAAAGAAAGGCACAGGGAAGAAAACTTCTTCCGATTCTCAGACTTTAGAACAGAAGCTATGGGCTGCAGCAGATAAATTACGGGGTCATCTTGACCCCTCGGAGTACAAACACGTCGTGCTGGGACTCATCTTCCTCAAGTATATTTCAGACGCTTTCGAGGAACACCATCAGAAATTACTAGAAGACGCAGCTTCCGGAGCTGATCCCGAAGATCGCGATGAGTACAAAGCTGTTAACGTCTTTTGGGTTCCAAAGGTTGCTAGGTGGGCCCATATTCAACAAAATGCCAAGCAAGCCCAAATAGGGCAGTTAGTTGATGATGCCATGCGAGCGATTGAATCAGAAAATCCCTCTCTCAAAGGCGTTTTACCAAAGGATTATTCTCGACCCTCTCTTGATCAGCAACGCCTTGGGGAATTAGTTGACCTTATCGCCGGCATCGGCCTCGGCAGCAAGGAGCATCGCGCTAAAGATGTTTTGGGAAAAGTATACGAATATTTTCTTGGCAGGTTTGCTAGTTCCGAGGGAAAAGGGGGAGGCGAGTTCTATACACCTCAAGCAGTAGTGAAGTTATTGGTCGAGATGATCGAACCTTATCATGGACGGGTCTATGACCCCTGTTGCGGATCAGGTGGCATGTTTGTTCAATCAGAAAAGTTTGTTGAGGCACATGGAGGACGAGTAGGTGATATCTCTGTCTATGGGCAGGAAAGCAATCCTACGACGTGGCGCCTCTGTAAGATGAATCTTGCCATCCGCGGCATCGACAGCCATATCGGCAGCCATTACGCAGACACATTTCACAACGACCTTCATAAGGATTTGCGTGCTGATTTCATCTTAGCCAATCCCCCCTTTAATATTAGTGATTGGGGAGGTGAACGCCTTAAAGAGGACCGCCGCTGGCAATATGGAGTTCCCCCGGCGGGAAATGCCAACTTTGCTTGGGTACAACACATGGTACATCACCTGTCTCCAAACGGTTTTGCTGGTTTTGTTCTTGCTAATGGATCCATGTCCTCCAATCAAAGTGGTGAGGGCGAGATCAGAAAGGCTCTGATTGAAGCAAATATGATCGATTGTATGGTTGCCCTCCCTGGTCAACTATTTTATACCACGCCAATTCCTGTATGTCTCTGGTTCCTTGCAAAGGATCGAAGCAACGGTATCGTCAAGCATACACGGCTACGTGACCGTAGAGGTGAAATACTCTTCATAGATGCTCGCAATTTGGGCTTTCTCGAAGACAGAACCCATCGCAGTCTCAAAGATGAGGAGGTTAGTCAAATCACCGATGCATATCATTCTTGGCGGGGAGAGAAGGTCGAGACTGAAAATAGTGAATTTATGGAAGGGTATAAGGATATTGCAGGCTTTTGCAAAAGCGCCAAACTTGAAGAAGTTCAAAGCCATGGCTATATATTAACGCCAGGGCGTTACGTTGGCACCGAGCTATCGGATGAGGAAGGTATGCCCTTTGACGAAAAGATGAAAGAGTTAACAGCTAAGCTTTATCAGCAACTGGAGGAAGCAAAAGTTCTTGATACTATAATCCGTCGCAACCTAGAGGTGCTGGGTTATGGCAACTGAACAATATCGCCGTTTAGCTGATCTAGCGTGTGATGTATCATATGGTTTCACAGCAAGTGCTAATGCTAATCCAGTGGGTCCGAAATTCTTACGCATAACGGATATACAAAATGGTGTGGTTAATTGGCAATCCGTTCCGTATTGCGAAATCACTCAAAACAAGTTGGATAAATATCTTCTCAGTTATGGTGATATTGTGGTGGCTAGAACCGGAAATAGCACTGGAGAAAATTACATTTATAAGGGCTCAGAGCCAACAGTATTTGCGTCATACTTAATCCGATTCAGAATTAATCAAAAGATTGCCGATCCGTTTTTTGTTTGGTATCAAATGCGTTCGGCAGATTGGTGGAATTTTGTAGCCTCTTCAAAGACAGGCTCTGCTCAAGCAGGTGCAAATGCACAAGTTCTTGGTCAATATACTTTACGAATACCACCTCTATGCGAGCAAAAAGCTATAGCTCACATCCTTGGCACATTTGACAATAAGATCGAGATTAATCGCAAAATGAATGAAACGCTTGAGGGGATTACTCAAACGATTTTCAAGAGCTGGTTCATCGATTTCGATCCGGTGAAAGCCAAATCAGAGGGGCGCAATCCTGATGGCATGAGCGATGAGATAGCTACCCTTTTCCCTGACAGTTTTGAGGATTCTGAATTGGGTAGAATTCCTAAGGGATGGAAGGTTGGAAAACTTCGTGACATCGTACACATGGGAGAAAGCACGATAAATCCAAGTAAATTTCCAGATGAGAGCTTTAATCTTTATAGCATTCCTGCATTTGATTCAGGTAAAATGCCTTCAAGAGCATTAGGTAGCACAATAAAAAGCAATAAACTAATTTTGCCATCGGGAGCCATTCTTGTTTCCAAGTTGAATCCAATAACACCAAGAGTTTGGCAGATCTTTGACAATTTTCCTGGTAGATCAATTTCCTCGACAGAATTTGTTGCTTTTTTACCTAAACAAAACAACATGTGTAGTTTCCTTTATTGGAATCTTAAGAGCGAATCATGTCGCACTAAAATGATCGGGGCTGTAACTGGTACATCTGGAAGCCATCAAAGAGTCAGGAAAAATGACATATTAGATTTAGATACTATCTCACCAACTTCTTCCGTATATTCATTATTCCATTCAACCGTCAATTCATTAATTAAACGAATTTCAGGGAACATCCTTGAAAATAGACAACTCGTTGAAATTCGGGATAATCTTCTCCCCAAACTCATCAGTGGCGAAATCAGGATCAAGGATGCAGATAAACTGGTTTCAAAAATAATATGAGGATGTAGATGAACGAAGAAACAGTTGAACAAGCAGCCCTCGACTGGTTTAGAGAACTAGATTATCCTATCCTCTATGGTCCCGATATTGCTCCGGATGAATCATTTGCTGAACGAAATTCATACAGCGAAGTGATCCTCCAACAAAGATTGCGAAAATCCCTAAAACGCATTAATCCAAAGGCTTCTCCCCCTATTATTGAAGAAGCAATCAAGCGTCTATTATCAGAAGGCTCTCTCGATCTTCTGGCATCCAATAAAGTAATGCATCGCCATCTAGTTAATAGCATATCGATTGAAAAAACAGATCCAGAAGGTGGAATTGCATACGAAGAAATCAAATTGATCGATTATGAAAATCCCCAGCAAAACGATTGGGTGGTCGTCAATCAATTTACCATTCAAGGGCAAAGAGAACGACGACCAGATCTGGTGGTCTTTTTGAATGGTTTACCTCTAGCGGTATTCGAGTTCAAAACTATTTCAGAAGAATCGGTCACCATCAAAGATGCTTTTCAACAATTCCAAAACTATTTTAAAGACATTCCTTCATTATTTTTAACCAATGAACTTCTTATTATTTCGGATGGTCATTCGGCAAAATTGGGAGCACTTTTCACTAAATTTGAACGCTTCATGAGCTGGCGATCGGTTGACGGTGAAAATATAGCTTCAAGAGCCACCCCAGAATTAGAAACACTTATCAAAGGGGTTTTTCCTAAAGATCGTTTACTCGATTTAATCCGTCATTTTGTGGTATTTGAAAGTGGTGATAAAGAAGAAACTCTGATAGAGAAAAAGATTCCTGGATATCACCAGTATTTTGCAGTCAATAAGGCAATTCAGTCCACATTAGCGGCAAAAGAAAAAGATCGACGAGCTGGTGTTGTTTGGCACACACAGGGCTCAGGTAAAAGCCTGACAATGGCGTTTTATGCCGGTAAGTTGATCGCAAACCCCTCCATGCAAAATCCTACTCTTGTCATTTTAACCGATCGAAATGATCTAGATGATCAACTGTACGGTACTTTTTGCCGTTGCGAGGCATTGTTTCGTCAAACGCCTTTACAAGCAGAGTCTAGAAATCATCTACAGCAACTCTTAAATCGTCAATCGGGCGGTGTCATATTCACAACGATTCAGAAGTTTTCTCCTGAAGAAAAAGGTGATACCTACCCCACCCTTTCCAATCGAAATAACATCGTGGTGATTGCTGACGAGGCTCATCGCACTCAATATGACTTCATTGATGGTTTTGCTAAAAACATGCGCAATGCGCTGCCAAAAGCTTCATTTATTGGTTTTACTGGCACTCCTATTGAACAGCAGGATAAAAATACACCAGCTATTTTTGGAGACTACATTGATATCTATGATATTCATCGTGCCGTCGAAGATAAGGCAACAGTTCCCATTTATTACGAAAGTCGATTAGCAAAAATTGAATTAAACGAACAAGAGCGCCCAGCATTAGATGAAAGCTTTGAAGAGGTTACTGAAGGCGAAGAAGAACTTCAAAAGAAGAAGCTAAAGACTCGATGGGCACGTGTAGAAGTACTAGTAGGCGCTGAAAAAAGACTAGCTCAAATTGCGAGAGATATTGTTGAACACTTCGAAGCACGTTTGAGACGCATTGAAGGAAAGGCGTTGATTGTATGTATGAGTCGCCGTATATGCGTCGATCTCTATAACCAAATCATCAAGCTACGTCCGAGCTGGCACAATGACAATCACATGGAAGGCATCCTAAAAGTGATAATGACCGGCTCTGCCTCTGATCCCACGGCGTGGCAGTCCCATATCAGGAGTAAATCTCAACGAGACGAGATCGCCAAACGCCTAAAAAACCCTGAAGATTCCTTAAAGCTGGTAATTGTTCGCGACATGTGGCTTACAGGTTTTGATGCCCCCTGTCTTCATACGATGTATATCGATAAGCCTATGAAGGGACATAATCTAATGCAGGCTATTGCTCGGGTTAATCGAGTATTTGGCGATAAACCAGGTGGGCTAGTTGTTGATTACTTAGGCATTGCAGAGGATCTAAAAAAGGCTCTTGCTGAATACTCTCCTTCAGATAAGGGGGAAACAGGGATTCCGATTGCAGATGCAGTCTCTCTCACACTGGAAAAACTCGAGCTCATCCGCGAAATGTTCCAGGGTTTAGACTATTCAGGTTATTTGTCCAAAATTTCAAAAAACAGACTTTCCGCCATTGCAATGGCGACGGATTATATCCTCAAGACTGAAGAGGGCAAAAATAGGTTTATCAAGCTAGTTTCAGAGCTATCAAAAGCATTTGCATTAGCAGCTGCCACAGATGAAGCCAGGGAAATTTCTGACGACGTGTGCTTTTTCCAAACCGTTAAGGCGCAGTTTGTCAAAGAAAAGACTATTCTTAAAGTAATCAAAGATGAAGCGGTCGATACAGCCATTCAACAACTGGTCTCAAAGGCTATCACATCTCAAGAAGTAATCGACATTTATGCTTTAGCCGGTCTCAAATCACCTGATATTTCTATTTTTTCCGACGAATTCCTAGCCGAAGTTCAAGAGATGGACAGGAAAAATCTGGCTCTGGAATTGATCAAACGGCTCCTAAACGATGAGATTAAACAACGTTCTAAAAAGAATGTAGCACAAGCACGCAAATTCACAGAGCTTTTGGAAAATGCTATTAAAAAGTACCGTGACAGACAAATAGACGCAGCCAAAACAATCTCATATTTCGTCGAAATGGCCAAACAAATGCGAGGCTGCCATACACGTGCCGCTGAACTAGGTCTTACTGAAGAAGAGTTTGCATACTTTGAAGCTCTCGAACTTAGTCCTGCCTCCCAATATGTGACTATAGACAAGCTCAAATCAATCGCCCATGATCTCTTGGTTACTGTAGAACAAAACATTACTGTCGACTGGAGTTTGAAAGACAACGCCCGTGCTCGCATGAAGGTCGCCATCAGGCGAATTTTGCGAAAGCGCGAGTACCCCGAAGATTTTATTGAAACTACGCTTGATGCCGTTCTCAAACAAGCTGAGGCTATTAAATAGATTTATTGAGTTGATTTGCTAAATTAATTGGGCTATCATAAACAAAAACTCTGGTTCAGACCCAGAACGAGGCGTGTTTTACTCCATGACAACCAAAAAGCAAATATTTTTAGAACAGATTTTGAAAGGTGGAAGATTTGATGGTCCAACTCCTTTTTTAGCATATCCGATTCTTCCTGATCTTACTGCTTATCTAGATATCGTTGTTGCAGTTGCAAAAGAGTTGTATCTCAAAAACAATCCAAATAAAGTGCGAATCCCGAAAAAATTTGAATCTAGATTCAATGTTGGAGTAGCAGAAATTAAGTCTGGTAGTACAGTGCCTGTTTTTGAAAGGAGCTATGATCAAGAAAGCTGGATAAATGATGAATTTGATCAAGCGAGAGATCTTATCAATGAACAACTCCTTTTTCTTCAGAATGAAGTGAAACAAAACTCTGTGGGCATTAATGATTTTCCAGAAAAAGTTATTCCCTTGTTCGGTCGTTTTGGCCAGCATTTAAAACAAGATGAAACAATTACTCTGAAAATCCCTGGAAAAAATAATGCACCAATATATTCAAGAGATATTCGATCCCAGGTCCTATCCATAAATAAGAAATCATATCAAGATATTTGCTATTTGAGTGGTGCAATATCTGGATTCGAGGTGGAAAGCGGTGTCTTTAATCTTGTGGTAGGAGATGGAGAGCGTATTATCGGCCCACTAAGCGATACTTTTGATACTGTTCTAAGAGATTTAGCGTCAAAATATAAAAAAGAAGAAATATCTGTTACTCTAATTGGACTCGCAAAATATCAACCCGATGGTTCAATAGCTCAAATCGAACGCCTCCAACACATTGCCATTTTTAGAAACGGTGAACCAAACTATTTTCCTAACCCTAATAAACGTATAGATGAGTTTACGAAATATCAAAATGGCTGGTTGGATGGTGAGGGGTTGGCATTTGACAGTCAGGATTTATGTGATACTAAGGAGTGGATTGAAAAACTGCTCAAAATTGCAGATATTCCAGCACCATTTGTTTATCCCTCTCCTGAAAACAGCGTTATAGCCGAGTGGTCATTCGGATTTTGGGAAGTCAATTGCTTATTTGAATTCACAACAAAAACTATTATTTTACAAGCAACTCATACAAAAAGAGAAGAAATAAGAGAGGAAAAATTACGATTAGATGACCCTCTAGCTCCAGAACAAGGATCACATTTTCTAAAAGATTTACTCGAGACCCGTTTAAGATGACAACTCAATCTACTTTTGATGATGAAGACGAAATCCTCCTACGTCAAGTTCACCCAGCATGGATTCAGGAAGGGAGAATCACAAGCCAGGCTTTTAGGCCCACTCTTAAAGATCAAAACAAACTTTCAGTCAATCGCGATTCTAAAACCTCTCCTGAAGATGCTTATAGGCTTTATACTGAAGAAAGAAAGCTTTCATCTTCTGGTGTATGGGGTGTTTCTGTTGGAGAAATCAGGGAAATCGGTGACCTACATATTCAACAAGATCCTTTAAATACTCCTGTAAATGATCCATCTCATTGTTTGATCGATTTCTCTGAAATCCCTTCAAAAGGTAGAGTTGTATCAATCAGCAGTAAACTTTCCGATAAGGCAAGATTGCGTGGCTGTCTATTTTCATTAGCCCAGCAAGAAATCTCATCAACATAATTTTGGCCTTATAGATGCCCCTACCGCGACCAAATCAAAGGTCATGGAGCTAATGCTCAGTATATTTGCCGTGGCAAAGGGGCGCCTCATACATCAATTGCGATCGTGAGCAATAAGGAAGCAATTATAGAAATAATTGACCAAATAATTGACCGCGAGCAATTTTAGAACAATTGCGTCGAATGATTCTATGACCGAATTAAACAATCGGCTTTTGAAAAAAATATAGATCCACATAAGGAATAAGTATGAGCGAAAAGAAAAAAGAAACAAGGACTGTAAAAATCCCTAAGGCAATAGCCCACAAAGGTAATTTAAGATTAGATGATGTCAAAAAAGCAGTCAAAAACGCTGTGGCAAAAAAATCAGACCCTAAAAAGAAATGATAATAAACGGAAATGGCGCAGCTAAATTTCCCACCATATTTGGAGAGACGACCTATGATAATCAGGTCTTCATCAATTGCCCTTTCGATAAGAAATATTTACCATTATTTAATGTAATGGTTTTTTCAATAATCGATTGTGGCTTTGCCCCTCGCTGTTCGAAAGAGGTCCATGACAGTGGGCAAGTGCGAATTGAAAAAATCACCCAAATAATCCGTGAGTGTCGCTTTGGGATTCATGATCTATCTCGAATCGAATTAAGCAAAAATTCAGGTTTACCGCGATTTAATATGCCTCTTGAATTGGGTCTCTTTCTTGGAGCAAAAGCATTCGGTGACAGTCAGCAAAACAACAAAAATTGTTTAATTTTAGATAAACAAGAATATCGCTATCAGAAAATGTTATCTGATATAGCCGGCCAAGATATATCTTTTCATCGGAATAACAAAAAAAAATTGATTGGAGTTATTAGAAAATGGCTTAACCATTACTCCAAGGAAACAATACCAGGCGAGACTGCTATCTTAGAACGTTATAATTCATTTAAAGCTGCTTTGCCAGCAATGTGCGAATCATGCGACTTGAAAGAAAATGAATTAACGTATTTTGACTACCTTAAATTTGCAGGTACATGGATTAACCAAAAAGATTGGCAAAACAAGGTTGATTCCAGCAATTCCTTAAATGGCGATTTATTTAATTAAACAGCATTCTACCTTTGGGCCTGATTTATGTAACGCGATGTAACGGTAAGGTTCAAATTGGCCTCGTTTGAAATGTTTTTCCAAGGTGGACAAAGGCTGTTTTTTTATGTAACTGTAATAAACACTCACCAACTTTTGATCTGTGTTTGGCGGTGCAATCGCGGTGCAACGGCTTACCTATTCAACCGTCGACATCCGATAAAATCCAATAGCATTTTAAGCAAAATCCCTCTATCATGATGCTCAAAGCGGCTGGTTAATATTGGATTGTCGTGACTTCCCCCGCATTCGTAACGCGCAGGTCGCAGGTTCGATTCCTGTTTTAGGCAATCAAGGGGGCACCAGCCCCCTTAATCATCCCCCGCCAAAGGGTCGCAGACCCTCTCTACTCCAACACTGCGCGCGACTTGTCGCCGCTTTCCCCTGCATCGACTTGTCAATGGCGAATGTCAGGCCTATCCCGATAGCAAATTCATTGAATTTAGATCAGAAAATTCAGCAAAGTGTATAATGGTCCCGGAAATTTGGACAATGGTCTAAGCTAATACCCTCTTTAAGAAAAGAGGTGAAAATGAGCCGAACAAGAAAAAAATATCCCCCAGAATTTAAAGTCAAAGCCGTGCTTGAGATTTTGAAGGGAGAAAAGACTGCAAGTCAATTATCCGGTGAACTGGGAGTGCATCCTATCGTGTTGTCGGAGTGGAAAAAACACTTTTTATCAACTGCCACAACTGTATTTGAAAAACCGAGCAAGATGACTGGGACAGCACAGGAAGTTAAAGAAAAGGCAGAACTTTTCGAGCAAATCGGACGTCTTAAAATGGAGGTGGAGTGGCTTAAAAAAAAGTTAGGATGTTTGACTTAAATTCTCGACGACTTCTAATAGAGCCAGATCATAAGAAGTTGTCGCTATCAAGTCAGTGTCATTTGCTTGGAATGTCACGATCTGGGTTGTATTATAAGGCCAAACAGCCCAACGAGGAAGATTTGGCACTCATGCGGGCTATTGATGAACAATATCTTCAAACTCCCTTCTATGGAAGAAGACGGATGACGATAGCAATGAGAGCTCAAGGTTTTTTTGTAGGAGGAAAAAGGATTCGAACGGCGATGCAGACAATGGGTTTAGAAGCAATCTATCCCAAGCCCAATCTGAGTGCGGCAAATAAGGAGCATAAAAAGTTTCCTTACCTACTAAGAGGGATTGTAGTAGATAAACCCGACTTGGCATGGGCTGCAGATATCACCTACGTTCCTTTGTTGAAAGGATTTGGATACCTTTTTGCGATCATCGATTGGTTTAGCAGGTATGTGATCGAATGGGAACTTTCGAATCTGCTGGATGCGGAATTTTGCATTAATGCATTAGAAAGAGGGCTTTCTCGAGCTAGTCCTGAGATATTCAACACAGACCAAGGAGTTCAATTCACCTGCTGTCGGTTTGTAGAGAGATTAGAAGCAGGCGGAGTCAGAATCAGTATGGATGGAAAAGGCAGAGCCCTTGATAATGTGTTTATTGAAAGGCTCTGGAGAAGCGTGAAGTATGAAGAGATTTATCCAAAAGGGTATGAAAGCTTAAAAGATGTCCGTAATGGACTTAAGAGTTATTTTAAGTTTTACAACGAGAGCAGGCCACACCAAGGACTGGGTTATAAAACGCCTGCGGAGGTGTATTTTTCTAGGCAGAGCCTTTAGGAAAAGGGGGCAAGCCCCCTTACCCCCCTTCCGCCTTCGTTGGACTTGGATTACCTTGATTTTTAAAGGAACTTGAGGGGGCAAGCCCCCTCAAACTCCCCCTTTAGCTGCAAGAACAACAAAAACTTGAGGTTATTAGCTTAACTTTTCCCATTTTTTGTCTAGACAAAGGGGACCACTTTAGTGCCCATAGCAATCGGATAATAGCGGATCGAGAGATTAGCATATGCTACACAACGCATGAATCCCATTTTTTGTGTTTCAGTATGATAAATAAGGCTCATCGCGCAAATGAGTACCTAGCCGAGGAGAACGAAGAAATGGGGCTAGTTTAACTAGTTGAAAAAGAGAAGCAGACAATTTATTAAATCCTTCGACAAAAAAGGAGATTTAATATGCCTGCTTCACTGCTTTACCATACCAATCAGATCGAAGATGTTCAAGTCCTGAATCGTGAATATCATGAAGACAAAATACTTTTCGAGGCGCTTCTTCAACCCAAAAAAACACTTTGTCCTTGCTGTGGGAACAGTGAATCCATATCGAAGGGACTGAAGTTACGTAGGCTTCGCATGGCCCCTCTAGGGAACAAAATGGCTTTTCTCAACCTGCGGCTACATCGTCTTCAATGCGTCAATTGCCTACACGTTTGGTGGCCCCCGATTCCCTTTGTCAAGCCCAGAAAGCGTTATACCACTTCCTTTGAGAAGTTTGTCATTAATCTTATGGGGTTTGCAACAATAGAACATGTGGCAAAATTCCTTGGGGTTTCTTGGAGTCTCGTGAAGGGTATACATAAAGCATATCTTCAGAGGGAGTATAAGAGTTTCGATTTTACATCCCTTCGATACGTGGGCATCGATGAGTTTAGTATTCGAAAAGGGCATGAATACATGACGATTTTCATCAACCTTGAGACAGGAGAAATCATTCACGCCGTAGAAGGTAAAAGCATGGGAAGCGTAATCCCATTCCTCTTAGAGTTGAAGGAAAAGGCTTTACAGCTCAAAGCGATGGCTATGGACATGAATGCAGCCTATGCATCAGCTGTACAAAATCATTTACCGGATGTTGACATAGTATTTGATCGATTTCATGTCGTGGCATTATTGAATACGGCAATCGAGGAAATCCGGAGAGATCAGCAGGCAAAATGCAATGAAGTTGGCTTAAGAGTCATTAAAGGAATGAGATTTTTACTTTTAAGGAACTATGAAAAACTTGATTCTAAGAGAAAAAGTAGTTTGGAATGCCTTTTAGAAGTAAATCAACCGATAGCCTTGGCTCATGCAATGAAGGAGCAAATTCGTCAATTTTGGTCTAAACAGACGGTGAAAGAGGGGGCTAGATTTCTTGCTTGGTGGATAATGGATACTATGGAGTCAGGGATACATGAGCTGGAGAAGGCAGGAAAAACCCTGCTTAGGCATTGGCAAGGATTGGTAAACTATTTTAAACATCCCATCACCAATGCAAAGACTGAGGGGATCAATAACAAGATTAAAACAATGAAGCGCCAAGCTTACGGATTTCGAGATATGGAGTATTTTAAATTACGTCTCTATAGTTTACACAAAGTTAGGTACTCATTTGCACGATGAGCCATAAATAAGGAAGTGTCATGAATTCAATTTCAGGAGCAGCGAAATATCTATTTAATGACTCCGTTCGCTTACTCAATCAGCCGCTAGTCAAGGAAGGTGTAAAAAACATCACCGGCACCGTAACCTTTGTGTTTGGACTAGTTGAGATTTATCACATCTATCATCTAGCAAGAGATCATGAAATTACAACCGATGTTTGTTCAGACTATCCTAAATGGATTCAAGTAGCCAATAACGTAATGATTGTTTGCACTAAGATTTCACTGATTTTGAGTGCAGGTGTTTCTTATCCAGGGGTTTTCATCATATCCTCATTGATAGGATGTTTTTTTTCTACCTCTCAACTCAAACAAGTGTGTGGACCTAATACTATTTTTGTCGTTAATCCTTGGCATCCTCGCCATATTGTTAGCATTGCAGCTGTGATATTAGCGTTACCCTCACTTGCTCAATCAGCTTATAATGGTATCAACTGGGCATATAAGAAAGTTCGACATTATCCGGATATGTCAATAAATGGATCGAACGTTAGGGTCTGGTTAACAGATACCAAAATAAGACTAATGACTCTATTCAATACAACCACTAGCAGACCTGTCCTGCATCTTGGCAATCAATGGAGTCGCACTATCTTGCGATCCATCTAATCAAAACATGAAATTACACTTCGACTTAATTTTTTATAAATAAAAGATCGTTATTTTTAATTTAATTAAAATATTTTATAAATATATGTGATTGAAAAGAGAATGCCATAATGTCAAGCCCGACCTGGGCTGTCAAAAAGTCTCCAAAGACGTCTAAATTGTACGTGTCCATAAGTCTTCCATGATTAAACATTTAAACGACTATCTGGAATAGCAATTTGCGAACCATTGCGCAAGCTCACTTTGGCGAATATTGTTAAGAGCGTTCTCTACAAGTTCTGAAGTTAATTCCCCGACCCGACTTGCCATAGTTAAAATGAGGCGTCCCATTCCTCCATTTCCATCCCACAAACCGTTCTTTGCATGTTTAAAATATCCGAATAATGATTCGATGACCTCTGTTGACCCAGGTGCTGTCACACCTGATGGAAGCTGACAAGATTCTTTAGATACAAAATCAAGAAGATCGCATGCAAGTTGTTGTGATGATTCAGCCATGGGTAATGGTGATAAGCGTTCAATAATTAATTCTTCTGTATCACAACCAAAACCACTTTTCCTCACTTGATCTCGGATGTGTTTTCCAATCTCAACCCATTGACTCCATATCCTGATTTGTTTTTCATAGCTGTAAACCCACTTCAATTTTTCATATACCTTTTCATCCCATATACCATCATATTGCAATATTTTCATTGCCCAATGGTAAATATCACTTAGAACGACCCTTTTGTCGATCACCAAGAACGACCCACCCCCTCAATCACTTAGAACGACCCATTTGACGATTTCGTTTGATGGGTACATTTGTCGATCAGTCAGAACGACCCACCCTAAAGTGGTCCCCTTTGTCTAGACAAAAAATGGGAAAAGTTAAGCTAATAACCTCAAGTTTTTGTTGTTCTTGCAGCTAAAGGGGGAGTTTGAGGGGGCTTGCCCCCTCAAGTTCCTTTAAAAATCAAGGTAATCCAAGTCCAACGAAGGCGGAAGGGGGGTAAGGGGGCTTGCCCCCTTTTCCTAAAGGCTCTGCCTAGAAAAATACACCTCCGCAGGCGTTTTATAACCCAGTCCTTGGTGTGGCCTGCTCTCGTTGTAAAACTTAAAATAACTCTTAAGTCCATTACGGACATCTTTTAAGCTTTCATACCCTTTTGGATAAATCTCTTCATACTTCACGCTTCTCCAGAGCCTTTCAATAAACACATTATCAAGGGCTCTGCCTTTTCCATCCATACTGATTCTGACTCCGCCTGCTTCTAATCTCTCTACAAACCGACAGCAGGTGAATTGAACTCCTTGGTCTGTGTTGAATATCTCAGGACTAGCTCGAGAAAGCCCTCTTTCTAATGCATTAATGCAAAATTCCGCATCCAGCAGATTCGAAAGTTCCCATTCGATCACATACCTGCTAAACCAATCGATGATCGCAAAAAGGTATCCAAATCCTTTCAACAAAGGAACGTAGGTGATATCTGCAGCCCATGCCAAATCGGGTTTATCTACTACAATCCCTCTTAGTAGGTAAGGAAACTTTTTATGCTCCTTATTTGCCGCACTCAGATTGGGCTTGGGATAGATTGCTTCTAAACCCATTGTCTGCATCGCCGTTCGAATCCTTTTTCCTCCTACAAAAAAACCTTGAGCTCTCATTGCTATCGTCATCCGTCTTCTTCCATAGAAGGGAGTTTGAAGATATTGTTCATCAATAGCCCGCATGAGTGCCAAATCTTCCTCGTTGGGCTGTTTGGCCTTATAATACAACCCAGATCGTGACATTCCAAGCAAATGACACTGACTTGATAGCGACAACTTCTTATGATCTGGCTTTATTAGAAGTCGTCGAGAATTTAAGTCAAACATCCTAACTTTTTTTTAAGCCACTCCACCTCCATTTTAAGACGTCCGATTTGCTCGAAAAGTTCTGCCTTTTCTTTAACTTCCTGTGCTGTCCCAGTCATCTTGCTCGGTTTTTCAAATACAGTTGTGGCAGTTGATAAAAAGTGTTTTTTCCACTCCGACAACACGATAGGATGCACTCCCAGTTCACCGGATAATTGACTTGCAGTCTTTTCTCCCTTCAAAATCTCAAGCACGGCTTTGACTTTAAATTCTGGGGGATATTTTTTTCTTGTTCGGCTCATTTTCACCTCTTTTCTTAAAGAGGGTATTAGCTTAGACCATTGTCCAAATTTCCGGGACCATTATACCCTGCAATCACCGAGAACGACCCATTTGGCGGTTTCGTTTGGTTGTCAATAACTACAATCACTCAGAACGACCCGTCCCTGAACTCAAACAACTTCCTACTATTCTACAATTATTTTTGACAACCGTGTTGTTTATGAACTCGATCAGAATATAACTGATGCGAAAACCCATAAACTCAGGGCTTTTTCATTAAAAATACTTTACACTCTTCATGCCGCCCCTGCGGGTACAAGCTGCGCTTGATGCTCTAGGCCGGCAGTCGTCTACTCGAGCTGGTAAACCTCGCTCCCGCTGCTCACTTCCTTGATAAACTTGTTTAACAGTTCAAGCACATAGTGATCATTCCACATTGCCTTGCGTTGTTTTGATGCCAAACCGCGTCCTTGCACTGTTTCCTGTTTTAAAATGCAATAGGCCATCCGTCTAAAGAGACCTAGATTCTCCGCTGCATGGCCAGTATTGGCCCGGGAGATATCATCACCGAATAACACATCTAAAACCCAATGAAGATTATTCTCAATCCCCCACTGTGAGCGAACAGTGCTGTTCGCCATCTTCGCAGTCATATCCTTGCTGGAAATGTAGTAGCGAAGTTCTTCTGTAGATTTACCCTTGATCGTCCTAGTGGATTTCACTTCTATCAGCATCTTAAGATCCCGCCAATCACTTCGACAATCCAGCCAGTTGAGATTTTTGGTGATTGTCACCTCTCGCTTCTCTAGCCTGCCGTGTCCTTCATTGGTCGCTTCATACTTTTTACACTTAGCCCCCTTATAATCAGCTGCTCTGGCTTGATCAAAAAAATTCTGGGCCTCAGCATGTAGAGTGTCTTGGTTTCCTTTTAAGGCAATCACATAATGCCCTCCGCGCTCCCTGATGTCATTTACAATGCCTTTTTGGCACCCCATCGCATCAATTGTGACCGTCGCATCCTTGACATCGATTACCTTTAGCAACTCTGGAATTGCCGTGATCTCATTGGATTTTTCCTCTGTTTTCACTTGACCAAGCAGAAGCCCACTTCCAGACTCGTATCCGCTCACGTAATGAACAAGATCCTTTTTGGCACCTCTCAGAGTTTTCCCGTCGATAGAGATTTTTTTCTCAGTGCCGCCCAAGGTGTCAGCCACCAACTTAATCCATTTAATGAATGCCTGGTTCAAGATTTCAGGGTTTGTTCGCGTCAGGATCCACCAAAAGGCGGTATAGGAAGGGTGTCGTTCGAGATTAAGTAAAGGGCATAACATGGCAGCTTTTTCCTTTCCATACTCGTAAATACCACTGATGGACTTTGCGCCTGCAAGAATACCCGCCAGAATCGTTAGCAGAAGTCCATAGAATGGATATTGCAGATTATCTGCGACGCGCGGATCCTGAACGTCCGCAAAAGCATGTTTTACAGCATCCTCGTAAGAGTGAATATCGACATTTTGATCGTGTTCGTCGTAGATGAATTTCTTTCTTACTGACATGTTTTCGCCCTCAAAATCCCCCGTAGCAATTTGAAGATCTCCAGTATCGGGATCCTGAGAATTCGCTGTCAACTTATTAGCTTCGACAAGTGAAGGACTGGAGTCACCTGAAGGATTAGGGGCTGTCTGAGAAATTGCCTTGCGCCGTTTTTTTGCGTCTTTCAGCGTCTGACGCCAGAATACGACTTCCTCATTAGTGAGTTTACCCAATTTAAGTACGATTTCTTTCCGGCATGAGCCGTTTGTCCAAATGGATCTAGCAAGGCTATAGGAGACATACTTCTTGCCCTTAGAGGTAAATGCACCCCAGTTTAGATGTAGATCTACCAGATTCATCGACATATTAGACCAGATATTTATTTAAAACACCTTATAATATACGTGATAAATGAAGTCAATTGTTTTTTTATGTATTAGGCTAGATATATGAGAATAAAAATGGCGAAATCGCCTTAGAGCTGGCTGTGAGTGGAATTTTCGGTGTTAAATTTCTTTAATGAAAAAGCCCTGGTAGGAGTTCTTTTCTTTTTGCTTTCTTGACCGAATAGGCGAGGATGGCCCAAAAAATGATTTAAAATATTCGATTGATAGTTGTGAGTACCGGAAAGGCCCACTAGATCTTCTGTGCTAGAATGCCGATTTGTTTCAAAGAGAACCTTACAAATAAATTATTACTTTTCATTTTTAACCATTCATGACTAAAGCTTTTTGAGGAATCGTCTCGAACAGGTACTTATTTGTGTGATGAACTAAATTATTTGAAATTTATTTCCTAATCATATCCAATGAACTTTAGTTCATGGAAAATACTTATACCATGAGGCCTTCATAAATTTATCAACAAAGGTGCCGTCATGAAACGATTTCATTTTCAGTTATACCTTGCCTTACCGCTTGCCGTGAGCTTGCTTTTTTCGCCAGTAGTATCTGTTTCTGCCAGCGAGGCCAACCCCGCAAAAAATCCATTGGAAAGATTGATCCAGGGAAATCAGCGTTATACTACTTCAACCACAGTTTGCCACGAAGATTGGACCGCGAAACGGTCGGCACTTCTTGAAAACCAGAAGCCTTTTGCAGTCATTGTTGCCTGTTCCGATTCGCGAGTCCCTCCGGAAATTGTCTTTGACCAGTCGTTGGGTGATCTTTTTGTGGTAAGAGTGGCGGGAAATATCGTCGATGACTTTGCGATAGGGAGCATCGAATACGGTGTCAACGTCCTCGGTGCAAACTTAGTGCTTGTGCTTGGCCATTCCAATTGCGGTGCCGTAAACGCGGCCTTAAAGGGTATGAAATTCGATAATCATATTCAGGAAGTCGTGAACGCGATTCATCCGGCGATTGTGGCCACCAAAGGCGACTCAGGCAATCTCCTTGAGAAGGCGATCAAAGCCAATGTTAAAATCGTGGAGCAAAAACTGAAAAGTTCTAAACCATTACTTGCCAAATTACTGGCAAAGGGAACATTGCGGATTTCAGGGGCCTATTATGATCTTGAATCCGGTAAAGTCGAATTCCTCGATAAGCCATAATCAAAGCATTAGGGTCGGTGCTGCATGACGATAACTTTATAGGGAGTTATAAAATTATGCAGCACCGGGCCCAATCTCAGGTGTATACTGCCAGACAACTCAAGGAAATGCTGCACCGGAAAGGGTTTAAGGTCATTAGTCAATGCGAAATCGAACGGCTAGAAATTCATCGAAAATAAAAGCGACCGCATCTTGACGATAGCCAAAAAGCAGAAGTAGAGATGAAGCCGTCGCTAATCTGATTCCAAGTTGTTGGGCATCTTCTCAACAAAATCTCTAATTTCATCTCGCACACGGCGGTAAATGCTTAAGGACTCTTCCTCAGACTTCATTTCTCGCGTTAAAACAGGGGGATTATCAAAGCCATGATGCAAGCGTTTGGCTTTGCCTGAAAACACCGGGCATTTTTCGTTGGCGTCATGGCAAATTGTGACGACATAGTCAAAATGTTTTTCACCTAATTCACTGATGAGCTTAGCATGCTGCTTAGATATGTCTACACCGACTTCAGACATGACTTTCAAAGCTTTAGGATCCACCTCATGCTTTTCGATGCCAGCCGAATAGGGCTTTAGAATATAGCCTTTAAGTTTTCTTACCCACCCTTCAGCCATCTGACTGCGGCAGGAATTTCCCGTGCAGATAAAAAGGATCTTTTGGATGGAAGGCTTAGGCATTTCATCACCGCTGCTATGCGTTTCCAATCCTATAGAATTTTTTCTTAATCCACAAAGAAACTTGCACAAGGCTTATCAAGACCGGAACTTCAACTAACGGCCCAATGACGGCGGCAAACGCTTGTCCTGAATTGATACCGAAAATAGCAATTGCCACGGCTATGGCTAGCTCGAAATTATTAGAGGCGGCGGTAAAGCTTAGCGTCGCAGACTGCTCGTAACTTGCGCCAGCCTTGTAGGACAAGTAAAACGACAGCATGAACATGACGAGGAAATAGATAGCAAGTGGCATGGCAATGATCAGCACATCAAAAGGCAGCTGTATGATGTACTCTCCTTTAAGAGAAAACATCACCACGATTGTAAATAAGAGGGATATCAAAGTAAGCGGAGAAATCAACGGTATCAGCACTTTCTCATACCAGTCTATCCCCTTAAGCTTAATCCCAGTGATTCTTGTAAGGATTCCAGCTAAAAAGGGAATGCCTAGATAGATGAAAACGCTATAAGCGATCTCACCGATCGAAACATCAACGACGCTCCCTTCTAATCCAAAAAATGTAGGCAATATCGTAATGAAGACATAGGCATATAGCGGAAAAAAGAGAATCTGAAAAATAGAGTTAAAGGCTACCAGGCCCGCGCAATACTCCCTATCCCCTTTCGCCAAATCATTCCATACGATAACCATAGCGATACAGCGTGCCAATCCAATAAGGATAAGCCCCACCATATATTCTGGATGGTGAGGTAGAAAAACAATGGCTAAGGTAAACATGAAAACTGGACCTATCAGCCAATTCTGAACTAATGAAAGAAGAAGAATTTTAAAGTTCCGAAAGACTTCTCCAATGCGCTCATATTTAACCTTAGCGAGAGGCGGATACATCATCAGGATAAGGCCAATCGCGATGGGAATGTTCGTTGTGCCAAACTGGAAGCGGTTAATGACGGCTTGGATATTTGGATATAAGTATCCACAGCCAACCCCAAACAGCATGGCCAGGAAAATCCAAAGCGTTAAATAGCGGTCAAAAAAAGAAAGTTGTTTAACAGATGTCTTAAGCATAGATCTATCAATCGCCTCTCGTTTTAAATTTATATTTAACTATCTATAATTTACACAGATTCTCTTTTTTCAATGAGCATATTTTCTTTATGTCAGAACTATACGGTTCTTCATGCATGATGTTTGCTGATGTGGAGTCAATAATTCGCTTAGCCCAATCCGGTAAAGATTGGTTAAGGCTATAATACACCCACTGCCCCTTGCGTTCATCCGAAACAAGTCCGGAATTGCGCATGAGAGCGAGATGGCGAGACATCTTTGGTTGCATGCTTCCTAATATCTGACTGATTTCGCAAACGCAAAGTTGTTGTTCTTTCTGAAGTAACACTAAACAACGTAGACGTGTTTCATCAGATAACAGAGAGAATAACTCATCAGGAGTCATCATTGTCTTGCCTTCGGCTTGACAGCCTTAATTTTTGCTGATACGACATAGTTCTCGGCATCAGAACCAGGAACCCAGTCCTTAATGAACATCCGGCTGTTTTCTTGCGGTTCAATCACAATGTCAGTAAATCCAGCTTTGGCTAATATATTTTTAAGTTCATTAATTGTAATAGCACCTGAGATGCAATTGCAATAAAGTTCCTTATTATTAATCATTTCTGGTGGCAATGGTCTGTTGGCAACCATGTCAGAAATAGCTAGCCTACCACCTTCTCTTAATACTCGGAAAGACTCATTAAAAACATTTTCTTTATTTGTTGAGAGGTTAACAACGCAATTTGACATAATCACATCTACAGTATTGTCAGGCAAGGGCAAATGTTCGATTTCCCCTAGCAGGAATTCAACATTTTTATAGCCATTTTTAGAGGCATTATCCCTAGCTTTACTTATCATTTCTGGCGTCATATCTACGCCATATACTTTTCCTGTTGGACCTACTTGCTTTGCGGCTAAGAAGACATCAAAACCACCGCCAGCTCCTAAATCTAGAACAACTTCCCCTTGTTTAAGCGAAGCTATCGCTTGTGGGTTGCCGCATCCAAGACCCATATTACACCCTGCAGGCACACTATTCAAATCCTCTTGAGAGTAGCCTAATTCTTGCGAATACCCACTATCAGGCTTAGCTGAAACACCACAACAGCTGCGAGCATTTCCGCAACCTTTATTTTGGTTATTCGCTTCTGCTACGCCTCCATAAGCTGAACGTACTTCTCTTTTCACATCTTCAGTGTTCTTCGCGGTATTTACCGCCACATACTGGACATATTCGGTTTTTGGTGGGTGATAATAATCCATGCGTTAACTCCTCTTTTGTTAGGTGGTTCGTTCGTGTTCATATATGTATATGCGAATATCCATATCCTCAGCAACAAATTTCGGCTTTCTCGCAACTTGCAAAGTCAAATGAAACTTGCTAAAAATGTGATGCTCAACAGCAATATCTTTGATGCAAATCTTGCTAACATCCAGCTCAATGACAATGCTAAGATAAATAACAATGTAACTTCAGCATGGCGTTAACTGGACAATAGCTGGGGTCTGATCAGCACTTTTCCTAACGTCATTTCCTTCTGATATGCTTCAAGGGCCTTGGCAGCATCATCCAGTCCGACCTGTTTGCTAATTGCCGTGTGGAATGCTCCGCTTGCCAAAAGCTTTTGGACTGTACTTGTAGCCTGATAAAGACCCCAAAGACCTTTTGTAGAAATCCAATCCGGCAGATAGAAACCTTCGACGGCTTTCTGCTGGAAAATGAGACCCAGGGGGCTGATATTGGCGCAATTGGAACCAGATAGCGCCCCATAAACGACCACCTTGGCATGATTGGGCAGCGCACTTAGCATCAACCCTGTCATGGTTCCTGCGACCGCGTCAAAGGCAATCGTAGCATGCAAACGTTCAGCTTCGCTCTTCAATGCCTTCTCGAAATTTTCCGATGCCGAATTCAATACGATTTCAGCCCCCAGATTCTGCAAGAGAACTTCTTGATCCTTCCGTCTGACTACATGTATGGCGGGTATGCCCTTTTCCACCGCTAACGCAAGGACCATTCTTCCCACTTGGCTCGCGGCAGCCGTCTGAATAATGGCGGCATGTCCTCCTCTTTTAGCAATGTCGACAAGCCCTAGCGCCGTCAGGGGATTGATGATCATGGCCGCTCCCTGCTCAAAACTCACCTCATCATTCAACACAATGCAAGTTTTGGCATCGACAACGCTATATTGTGCCCATGTGCCATCGGTATCACTTTGGACAGAAAATGCCACCCTTTTTCCCATCAGCCATCTTCCAAGCAGACCGCCACCGCTGGCCATGACGGTACCGGCGCCTTCCCAACCGGGAACTGCCGGCAAGGTCTTGCTTTGTCCATAACGCCCTTGCAGCAAAAGGAGATCCGACGGATTGCAAGGCGCCGCCTCGACCCTGACAAGCACATGTCCATGCGATGGCTGCGGTACCGATTTCTTTACCACCCGCAAACTTCGAATCGCAGCTAAAGGATCCTCATGATAACAATCAATCTGCAGGGCGCGCATTTCGGCAGGAATATGGCTCATGAATACCTCAATCAATTTAAAAACCATATTCGCTGAAAATGGAAAAGTGTCAATCTTTTTTGCAGGATTGTTAGCTAAGGCATTTTATCTTTCGTGATCCTATCGAGTCTGAAATTTCAGCGTGCTCTTGGGGATAATTTCTTATATCAAGAGCTTAGCATGGCCTGGCCGCAGAGAAGATATCGCCTAGGCCGGCGTGTGATGTTTTGGATCGACCAGTTCAAGCACATGTTCAAATGGTTTTGACGTGATCGCCGTCGGGCCGACATAGGGGCTGTCGAGGGAATAGATCAACAGCAGCACTAAGGAGATGAAGGAAGAGATGAAGACCAGCTGGATGGTATGTTCTGCCAGGCACGAAGAGGCAAATAGATAGGACGACACAATCACCAGGATGCCGCCATAGATCAGCACCGTCCACATAAACGTCCCTTCGCTGCGGCCGATGCTGCTTAAGCGACCAAAGCGCGCCTCGGTCAGTTCATTCAAGCGACTCAAGGACTCCTGATAGCGGGCCATCTGTCCGTTACCTTGCGGGTCTATGCGGTCATAGGTCTTCCAGAGCATATGCACGCTCTTGGGAAAGGAAAGGGTGATATCTTTGCCTTCGACCATGAGCGGCCATTCCTTATCGATCACATCTTTAGCATATTCGCGGATGCTTTTACGGATACTTCCGCAAGCATCGGGCGGGAAGACATCGCAGCTGCTGTAATATAGGTTTAGGAGCACATTGGCTTCTTTGATGGTGATATCCTTGACGACGGTATGGCGCTCTTGCACGCGGATGACCACAAAGCCGACGATGACACAATACAGCAGGGCGATGGTATTGAGGGCATAGCTGGCAATCTCCTGGTCTGTGCGCAGCGTCTGCGGATTGATCATGCGACGCACCAGCAACAGTCCGCCTACGGCGATGACGGATGTCAGAAGGATGGCTAGCAGGGCGATCCAATACCAAGGTAAAATACTAAAAAGATCATAATCATGGGGATTGGTCATAGGCAGAAAAGTTCCTTATATTGCATGGTGTTTTGCATAAACGTAGCATAAAATATGCCTGAAAAAGCTGATAACATCCAGTCTCATCTAATCTTTTACTGATGTCTGTGAGGGAATGCAAATCGCTGAATGCAGAGCCTGTGGAATAATATCTTCAATCCTGCTAAGCTGCGCATCCTATCGGCTAGCAAACGATAAAACAATCTGAAATCACACTTGGAGGTCATTTATGTGGAAATGGATAGCTCTTTTATGCGTGGCGTTTTCAGCCGCGCTTAGCGCACAGACAAAGGTCTTGGCCTTCGCAGGCAGTACCCAAGAAAACTCTTTCAATAAAAAACTTATTTCCGAAGCTGCCAATTTGGCCAGCCAAATGGGAGCTGCTGTCACCGTCATCGACCTGAAGGATTATCCTATCCCCCTTTATGATGCCGATCTGGAAACAAAGGCGGGCATGCCTGCCAAGGCCAGACAGTTGCGCCAGTTGATGGTGCAGAGCGATGTCATCCTGATAGCCTCTCCGGAATACAACGGCTCGCTTACGGGCGTGCTCAAAAATGACATTGACTGGGCGTCAAGGGGCGAAAACGGCGGTTCATCGCGCGATGCCTTCCAAGGGAAACGATTTGCCATTATGAGTACCTCACCAGGCAGAGGTGGCGGCGCAAGAGGTCTCGCACACCTGCGCACCATCATCGAGAACGTAGGCGGAACGGTCATCTCTCAACAGCTTGTCGTCCCCGATGCCCATAACGCCTTTGATCAGCAAGGCCATTTGAAAAGCGAGAAGCTAAAAGCCGAACTGCAACAACTTGTACAAACCGCCCTTAAATAGCTTTAGAAGAGCAGCTAGTTGAAATTCCCCATATGGATATAGGAAATTACAACTCGCTGCTGGGATAACAGATTGACTTTAATCAGGCTGAAAGGATAATTGCCCATCAAAACCTAACACAACTGCATTTTTAGGAGCACCCTCATGTTTAAAAACTTATTAGCTACGCTGGCGGCTTTGACAGCCATCACCTTCCCACTACACGCTGAAATGTCTTTGGGTGAAACCCTTGAAACACAGATGTGGGAGGACATGAAGCATCAGAACTTCACGGCCATCGAAAGCCGTATTGCCGAGCATTTCCAATCCATCCACACCTTTGGCGCCCTCACTCGCCAGGCTGAAATCGGCCTGATTAAAGATCTTTATCTCGGCACCTACGAGATCAGCAATGTGGTAGTGACGGAAAATGCCGACACCTTGGTAGTCACCTACCTTATCTCCGTGAAAGAGAAAATCGACAACAGCCAGCTTTCCGCTAAACCGGCGCCGCGCCTTAGCGTATGGCAAAAAATCGACGGCAAATGGCAGTGGATTGCACACGCAAACCTCAAAGAGATTCCAACGGGCAAGCCTAAGGCTAAAGCCGAACCTGCTAAGCCGGCTCCCAAAGTAGCGCCTGCCAAAGCCGCGCATTAACATATTCACTTGCCAGCCACGCCAAGGACTAAGCAATCAAGGACTAAGCAATCAAGGATTAAGTCATCATGATTAAGCAGCCACCGTACATGGGCATGCGCAGTTTTTTAAACGTGCCCTATGAAAGCTCGCCCGAACAATCCAACGCTGAAATCGGCGTGGTCGGCATCCCTTTTGATGCCACCACCTCATATCGCGCAGGCACGCGCTTCGGGCCTGAAGCCATCCGCCGTGCCTCTTTGACGCTTTGCGAGGAGCTGCCCTACCGCACGGCTGATTTCGGCGACATCTTAACAAATCCCGAAAAGATGATTGAACAGGTAGAAAGCTACATCCTGCGCCTGCTGCAGAAAAACATCCTCCCCATCTCACTTGGCGGCGACCATTCCATCACCCTCCCCATCCTGCGCGCCTTAAAGAAGCACTACCAGACTCCGATCACGCTATGCCATTTTGATGCCCACCCAGACACCTGGGCAGACAACTGGGGTGTCAAATACGGGCACGGCAACTTTCTCTACAATGCCTTGGAAGAAGGGCTTATCGATGAGAAAAGCAGCTTCATGATGGGTGTGCGCTGTCCGATGGATCCTGCCACCTTAGAATTCACCAAAGCGCATATCCCAGCCTTTTTCCCATCCGACAGCATCCATGCCGAAGGGTGGCAGCCGGTGCTGAACCATCTGGCCAAAATCAACCGGCAGCCCTGCTATCTCACTTTTGACATCGACATTTTGGATCCAGCTTTTGCCCCGGGAACAGGAACACCTGAAATTGGCGGCTTGTCTAGCGCGCAAGTGCTAAGCCTGTTGCGCCACCCGGCCTTCGGCAAACTGAATTGGATCGGCATGGATGTCGTCGAAGTCTCCCCCCCTTACGACCATGCCGAAATCACGGCGCTTGCCGCCGCCTCCTTCATCTATTACTTTTTAACAAATCTGCCAAGGAAGCCTTGACGCTTGGCAGAACTTCCAGCAGCTAGTTTTTTAAACAACCATACCCGACATAAATACGTGAGGTGTTCATCTTGCTTTCTGCAAATCATGTATATCACCAGCCCGCCATGCCTCTTTTGTTGATAGACTTCGATTTGAACGGAACGATCATCCTCCAAGATAGCAGCAAAGGGGCCGGCTGGCAGCAGATGCTGATTTCTGCGCTGGCTAAAAACACTTTCTATGATTGGGATGGGAAACATGGCGCGCTGTCATACAAAGACTATGTCGATAACGTGCTGATGCCGGGCGACAAAAGCGATCAGCCGCTCAAGAAAAAGCGGCTTAAAGTTATTGATAAATTCTTACATTTTCTTGTCGCCAGCAAACACCCCCTGAAGAATGATGTGTTGGCAGATTATGTGCAGATCAAGACTAAATTTACCGATGCTGTCACTGGCAAAATCCAGCCTAAAGTCTTTCCCTCTTTCTATAAACTACTGGAAAAATTAAAAGCTCTAAACATTCCCTATGTCATGAAGCTGCGCACCTTCGGCGATGATCGTAAACACGTTGCTGAAGAGATCGAGCGGCATCCCTCGGGAATAAAATTCGCGCGTTGGGGTAAATTTGCAGGACAAAAATTACAACTTGAAGGGGAAGGGGAATTCGCAGGTGCTGACAATATCTTTAATTTGTTTGTAACATCAAAAGCACATTTTGCCATCCAGGATGATTGGCCAAGCTGGAATAAAAGTGGCGAGCTCGGCACTTCCGGCAAGCCCTTCATATTCGATTCTCAAGGCCACAAAATCGTGGTCTGTGATGCTCTGGGTAAGAAGCGTGAAATGCGCGTTTTAGAATTAGCGTGGGACGATAATGCCACCGGACAAAAGAAAGATATCTTCAATACCCTAGATATATCGGCCAAACAAGCCTCCACAAATGACCTCTTGCATAAGCAGATCTTCCCTGTCAATACTGAGCAGGCGATGAAAGATGATAATTACTTCATTAACGACCTTAGAAAAGCGCTTTTGAATAATGGTTTTGGGGATATCAATTCCATGCAAGGGGTTGCCAATCCGCCTACAGAAGAACAGACGCCCCGGCAGCCTGATAGAAGCTTTCAAACGACTGACCATTGACCCAGCCAAAAGTCAGCTGGTCAAAGATGACGGCCGCAAATTTTCTAACCGTCTCAAGGCGCGTCCCCATGTTAACTTCTTGCAGTATGTCTTCAACCTCATTTACATGAAATGCCTTAAGCGTCGTTTGGCGCTGGTGCGCATGCCGCAAAGATTGAAATAGATCAAAAACCTGTCTGACGAGGCCTCTTGATTCAATCTGTGCTTCAAGTGCAGAACTTGACTGCGGCACCAGCTGGTAGATTTTGGTGGTATCTCGCGTATGCAGATGCGGACCGCCGACTGCCGGGATGTCATCGACCTCATAGCGCTGCGGATCGCCGGCATTGCGCAGGATCAGGATTTCGGGTTTCCGTCCCATATGCTTGACCACATCGCGGGCGAATATTTCCTGGATTTCCACAGGCACGCCTACCGAGCAGCAGGTGGTAAGGCGATTGACAGCAGTCGAGGTTGTCCCGCCTATCAACACCGTCAAATATTGGGCGTGCGCTCCTCCCAGACTCTTGCCCAGGAGCTCCACCTGCGCAATGCACTTTTCCTTTAAATAATCCCTTATTTCCGGCCAAATCCTTTTTATTCCCAGACTCCCGATCTCCATCAGGCAATCATTAAACGTCGATAAGTAGCCATTATTGGCATTAAAGCGGGTGGCTGTGCCGCGGCAAAGCAGTAGCGTTCTTGGCACTGGCGCTGAAATTTCAGCCAGCACACTGACATGGGCGCCGCCTTTGGCGAAAATGCGCTCGACCACAAAATAGCCGTCATGCAGGCGCATAACCGTGCCGGGCGGCGGCTCGCGGTCGGCCAGTCTTGAGGTAAGCATTTCAACATCAGCCATCTTGGCATGCATCGGTGTGGCATGGATCCCATTCACCACGCCATCTTTAGCTTGTAAAATTGTCCATACACGTTCCTGCAGTCCTGAAAATCCCTGGCCGCTGGTGGACACCTTGTCGAAATACTTGACGGCTTGGCAATGGCGTAGCAAAGGATTCGCTATGATCGTGTAAGGCATAAGTTCGGCATATAAAGCATCGATTTCGGCTGTAGCCATTTTGCTTAGCGATTTACACTTCTTCTTGGCCAGCTCCTGCAGATCTTCGAGGCGGACATCGGCAAGTCCGATCAAAATCTTATGTACCAGCTCACGCGTCAGCACCAAACGATTGTCTTTAAGCAGACAGGGATCAAGTTGCAGCTCTTTCTTAAAAAAAATGCGCTTAAGCCTGCGATGGCCGATGATACTTTTTAAACTCGCCAGCGTCTGATTCTCGTGCGGCCTCATGGACGGCCAAAACAGCCCTGTGATGCGTTGACAAAGCGAGCAGCCTTCATCAAAAAAACGATACCTGCCCGACTTGTTTTTAGTAATGCGCAAGGCAGACAGCTTGCCATCAGTTAAAAATGCATCGGCGGAAGATATAAAATCTGCAAGGGGATTAGTTATTGCCATGTGCTTATTATTAAAAAATCAGCCAAAAATAGCCAGTTATATCCATTTTATAGATAGAAACCCAGACAAACCATGAAAACAAAACAGATTCTAATCTAACCGACCTTAATTTAGCATAATAAATATTTGCCATGATATAATTGACTTATGTAACTATAAATAAAAAAAGCCTAGTCAAGCGTTATAACAAGGTTCATCGCACAAATGAGTACCTGCCCATGATGATTCGTCAAAAAGCCTTAGTAATTGATTGTTGAAATATGAGAAGTAATGATCTATTTGTAATATTCTTTTTGAAACAAATCGGCATTCTAGCACAGAAGGTCTAATTAGCCTCGATAGAGGCGGCAGCATGTAGCCATAGGTGTCAACCTATGGAATAAAATGTAGTATAAAGAGAGCCGTGAATACGGCGACAGCAATTTCGATGGAAGCTGAATTAGATGCAATTATTATAGTATATACTATCCTTTAGTCATTGCTGCCGCCGTATTCACGGCTTTGTTTCTAAACATGCGATGACCACACGCTGACGCATGTGGCTACATGCTGCCGCCTCTATCGAGGCTGTAAAAATGTTCTCATGGCTTGTGCCCTATCTCTTGTATGGCAGTGCCAGCTCAAATCCTTCCTTCACAGGGTCGAACGCGCAATTTGCCATTATGTATGATTTATTTAACATCCTCCATTAGTTTACATATGGGGAGGTACGCGATTGTGCGATGAACCTATAACAAGCGGTTTTTTATGGTAGACGAAATTAGTCAATCCACTAGGGCGCCGTTCGAACCCTCAGAATTTAAGAAGCCAATATCTTTGGATCAAGAGTCTGTGGTACATGACGGACATGCGTTTATAAAAATTAACCATGAAGATTTTTTAAAGAATGATTCCACCACTGCCCAGACAGTAAAAGCCGATGCCGTTCATTACACCGCTATCCCATCAGATCTCGCCCTCTTATCTTCTGCCGCGGATTTACAAAAAACATCATTCTCTATTTTACCAGTCAATGAAGATACACTGTCCCAATCCGCCACCTCGTCCGGCAAAGAATCAGCTGAAGAATCGATCCGTGATCTTCCCAAAACAGACCATGTGGACGGGGCGCTTCTCCTCAGCAAAAAAACAGAACAACCTCTTGATCTACAAAAGCTTGCTGCCTTAAAAACGGATGTAGTTGCCGACCACCATCTGAAAACCCCTGCAGCTGAAGCTAAAAAAAGCGATGTGACATCCAAAACTATGGCTGCCTTACCTAAAACAGCCAATGATACTGAAACAGAAAGTAAAAGCTCGATTAGACCTCTTACCCAGGGAGCCGTCAAACAAGTTTGGGTGGATGATCATGTCCCCGACAAAGTGTTTTATACTGCCCTGGCAGGCAATAAAGCTGCTGAAAAGGAACTGATCGATGAAATCAAGACTGCACAGAATATTCTGCAGAAACTTAATAAAGCCGTGTTATATGACTTGCTGGCCAACGAAGTTATGCCACTTAAGCTGTCGAATGATGCTATGATCATCGGCTATCTTTCGGCATTCGACAGCGTTAAAGCACTGAAAACGGAAATCGATGCTGCGACAGCCCCCCATAAGGAAATCCCCACAGAAGACCTGCTTAAACTAAAGCAATATTTTAGTGCTGCTAAAAATAGTGGCCGGATAGAAAAAGCTGTGGCAAGGGGACAGAATCTGGCGCTCGACATTCGCATTGTCGATGATAAGCAGAAAATTAACGGCCTCTTCACGGTGGAGACCCTTAAGGCTGATGGCGACCTGGAAAAGCTTATCAGAAGCAATCAATGCAAACCTGAACAGCTGGTTGATTGTGCCTCGCAAATTTTAAACGGCATGGCAGATTTGCATGCGGCAGGTTATGTCCACGGCGACATCAAACCAGAGAACGTTTTATATAGCATAAAAAACGGCAAAATATCTGTTATGATATCTGACTGGGGTAAAGCCGAAATCGCCCATACTAAGCCAACTATCCATAAAGGCAATACGCGCTTCGCCCCATGGGAGAATCGCTTAAGTATGACAGGTGATGTATGCTCTACCGGTATCAAGTTGATCCGTCTTTTCGAACAGCAAGTGCTTGCCCATAAAAGACTAAGCGATCATACTTTGCGCTCACTTATCGAACCCAAAGAAAAGGGTGCTTTCATCGCGGCCAATAGCCATGAGAAAAAAGGAAAAGTAAGAGAGGGTTTTGAAGTCTTTGTGATCGAGGGTAAATGCTTCAATGCCATAGAAGCCAACCATACAAGAACGCAGACCTTTTGGGGACTAACAACGCAAGCTAAAAATATGGCAGTAGCCACCTCAAAAGACAGCTTGAAGAAGATCGAGGCTGAAAAAGACCGTTATATCGATGCCTTGGTCGCTGGGATGACAGAAATGAAGCTTGCCGATCCCTATGCACTAGATGAGCTGGGGAGATTACTCAAAGGCATGACCGATATCGACCCCAATAGCCGGCCGACGATGCGACAGGCTGCGGCGCGCTTTGCAATCGTGCAAGAAATGCTGGCAGAAAGATAACAAGTAACAAATTTAGAACAGGAGTTTCTATGACCCCCTCCATTCAAAACTCATCGCTTGATTTTACAGATTTTCCAAAAGCCCTATCCGAAGCCCTGCCTCGCCAACTTTCATCCACTGATGCCAAGGTGCAAACCGTGGTAGACTGGCATGCCTGGGAAACGGCGGCCAAAACTCTACATATTGACGTGGATGCCGCCATCAACTTAATAGCTGAGCCTGAGGAAAAGGATGGGGCTGATGAAAATGGTTCCACAGAAAAATCGAAAATCTATCAAAACGCCATTGACTCTCATTATCAATATCTCAATGATGCTTTCCTGCTTGAGCTTAACAAAGCCAAAGAAGAAATAGAGGGAATGGATTATGATAGTGAAAGCATAGCAAAATTCATCGCTTCCATACCCGAAGAAAAAAATGCTGGACCGCTATCGCATGCAAAATACAATAAAACCCTGCGCGAATTTATACATGCCAACCGCAATGCCGAGATCTTCGATCCAATTATATTCGGAGCGATAGAAAATCTTCAGCTATTACAAATGTTGATCGAAGAAGGGGTCAAGCCTAATGTCCCGCCATTGCCAGAAGGAACGCGCTGTGATGATAAGGAAGCACTGGGGTGGGCAATCTTGATCAGCACAAAGCCGGATTTTCCTAGCAACCCGGAGTTCTGCAAGCTAATCCTTAACAACCACCACATTGATCCTCAGGGGCTTACCTACCTGCTATGGTTAGTATGTCAGTCTCCCGATTCAGATTCGGAGACTGAACAGCTTGAAGTCATCAAATTCCTTCTTTCAAAGGGAGCAAGTTGGGATGTCAGCTTGCTGGCAGCTTATCCACCTATCGCTCTTTCAAATACGGAAGAGCCGCTGACTTTTGTCAACGATAGTATCCTCAATGATAAAAAAGAAATCCGGGATTTCATGCGTGCACAACAGGTCATTTCCAATGATGATTAAAAACTGTAAGTTCCCAAAAACTCATGGCACAGCTTTCGGCATGCGTTTTTGAGAACTTACGCCCCTGTTTTGTTTATCCTGACTATCTTGTCTATCCTGTCATTTTTGGCTCATCACACAAAGGAATACCCATGAGGTTTTCCCGACCTTCTCTATAGACTCTTTGCCTCTGTGGTAAAATCTGCCGGCTGGTGGTATAGCATTATTATTCAACATGTTACGAAAACCTTCACCACCGAGACACAGAGGCACAGCGAAGAAAAATGGGGCTTGCTCTTAGGGTTTTGTTAATTAGGTGCTCATTTATGTGATGAACCTTATTTTTCAGGTTGATGCACATGCTTATATCTAAAGCGCTCACCATGCATTCTTGGGAATTCATCACTTTTGCTTGCAATGGGCCGTATATCGCGGTAGGTTGAAAATATTATCCTTAACCAGGAAACATATGCCGCTCATCCTCTACACCCTTTCCATATTTACCGGCCTTTGTTTGTCTTTTGCCAGCCTCTCGGCTGATGCAGAAAGCGACTCGACCTGTGCTACCTTGTCTTCAATACTGTCTAGAGGAAGATTATTGGTAGGGACTTACAATGACGATCCCTATTTTAGCTATATGAATCCTAAAACATTTCAACTGGAAGGTTTTGATATCGACCTGTCGCATGCCCTTGCAAAGGAGCTGTTGGGAGATGAAAATAAAGTTGAATTTGTCATCGTCCATCCACAAAACAGACTCATCCTGCTGCAGGAAGGCAAGGTAGATATCGTTTTAGCAGAACTTTCCATCACCAAAGAACGCCAAACGCAGGTAGACTTTTCCGATGTTTATTACATCGCCGGCCAGTCACTGCTGGTGCTGGCCAATAGCGCCTTTAATTCACTGGCAGACCTCCGCAACCAAACCGTCGGCATCCTCAGCGGTACCACCAATACCACCATCACAACTAAATTTCTGCCCGATGCCACCATCGCCAGGTTTGACAGCTTATCTGCCGGCTTCCAAGCCCTGCGGCAGGGCCAGATCCAGGCCTTTAGCATTGATGATGTCATGCTGTTGGGATTGAGGGAAAACGCCCCTAATTACCTGCAAGATTACCGTTTCATTGGCGGTGAACTGGCCCTGGAAAGCTATGGCATCGCCATGAAAAAAGGTTGTAAAGAACTGCAACACACCATAAATCGCGCTTTAGGCCGGATAAAAAAGGACGGGCGCTGGCAGAAAATTTATAACCACAATATCGGCCAAGTATCAAAAGTCTCCGCCCGGCCGCCAAATTAGCCTCTAAAGCCTATTGGTGTTGATGCGCACGGATCCATTGACGGCAGCCATCCATCTGCTGCTTATAAATCACCGGCAAGATGCTGTGATGGCCTTTGCCTTGCACGACATAATAGCGTTCCCCCTTGTTAAGCATTGGCAAGGCGGTGCATAAATTACTAAGCTCGATATCCTCAGTACAGGCATAGAATTCATAATCCCGCTTGCCCGGCGCAAATGGCGCCTTCGCCAGATCCAGCAGCGCCCGCGCAGTAGCACTGCCAAAGGACATCTCTTCACATACGGCATCGCAGCCTACCATCCACCTGGTCAAAAATGAACGCTTCAGCCTATCTACGGTGCGTGTGCCGAAAAAAACACCGGAAATTGAAGATATTTTAACGCACACATCAGGTGCCAGTTTTCTCAAATGGCATTCGAGCCATAAACCAATCCTGCCGCCATTGGAAAGGCCGATGATGCATACCGGCCTGCCGGGATGTGCTTTTATATAATCCAATATTCCTGCCAAAATAGACTCTGAAGCCACTTCTAGAGAGCATTCACCCCCTTTAAAAACATAAGGCACCAACACATCGACCGGATCCTTTTCATCGGCAAGCTTATCTAAATGATCCATCCAAACTGCAGGGTGGAGCCTAAGCCCATGGATGAAGACATATAAACCACGGCTGTTTATTTTCCAGGCCAGGGGGTCGCCTTGCCTGTGATAAGGGAAGGCGGGCTTAGAAAACACGACCCGATAGGCCAGTATCAAAAACCATAGCAGCTCGAAATACCAAGACAAAATCACATCCAGGATTTTTTTGATGATCGACTTTTGTCCATATTTTTCTTGCAGCATTACTTCCGGGTGGACATAATCTGCTTCCGTATAGGGCTTTGGCGCATTTAAAGGCTGATTATCCATAATAATTCCTGATACAAATTCGCTTTGGATTTTATCACTATCATATAACTATCACGTTGCTGCAGAAAATGGAATCATTATCGTGCTTTTCCAGCCCAGCTTCTGCCGTTCATATTAAACTATTGATCTATAGCTGGTTAAGATGCTTTTGCTATTACATCTTGCCTTGAATACAATTTGTGTAGGCAAGGTGTTGTTGACTCATTTGTCATAATCAGTATGATTCTTCCAACATCAGCTCGTTGACACTTCTAAGGAGAAAATTATGAAAGGCATTGTATTAGCAGGTGGAAGCGGAACTCGCCTTCATCCTCTGACTCTGGGGGTATCCAAGCAACTACTGCCTGTCTACAATAAGCCCATGATTTACTATCCGATCTCAGTCTTGATGCTGGCTAACATCAAAGACATCTTGATCATCACTACTCCCGAAGAACAACCCCAATTCCAACGACTACTTAAAGATGGATCCCATCTGGGCGTCAATTTCAGCTATGCTGTCCAACCTAAACCTAATGGGTTGGCTGAAGCCTTCATCATCGGCAAAGATTTTATCGGCAACAGCCCCGTCTGCCTGATCCTCGGCGATAACATCTTCTATGGCAATCATCTGGGACCCCTATTGGCCAAAGCTCGTGAGAAAGAAGAAGGCGCCACCCTTTTTGGCTACGAGGTCAAAGCTCCCGAACACTATGGCGTGGTAGAAATCGACGCCCATGGCAACGCCCTATCCATCGAGGAAAAGCCTAAACACCCCAAGTCCAATATCGCCGTTACCGGACTATACTTTTATGATAACCATGTCGTCGATATCGCCAGCCGGCTGACACCTTCGGCCCGCGGCGAACTTGAAATCACCGATGTCAATAGGGAATATCTGAAAAGAGGCCAGGCCACCGTCAACATCCTTGGTAGAGGCTTTGCCTGGCTTGATGCCGGCTCATATGAGACCTTGATGCAAGCCGGCCAATTTGTACAGGTGCTTGAAGAGCGCCAAGGCCATTGCATCGCTTGCCTGGAAGAAGTGGCCTTCAGACAGAAGTTCATCGATCTCGGCCAGCTTAAGATATTAGCCGACCGCCATGGAAAAAACAGCTATGGCGCCAACCTGCGCCAGCTGGTTGAAAGCTGCTAGGCGATAGGTAACCACAAGTTAAATCCTTTAATGAAAAGCGATATCATGCAGAAACAGCGAAAAATCACTAACCTATTGGTCACTGGCGGTGCGGGATTTATCGGCTCGGCCTTTATCCGCTATCTATTGACAAAAGTACCATCTTTTCATGGCAAGTGCCTTAATTTGGATCTATTGACTTATGCCGGCAATCTGGCAAATCTGAAGGAAATCGATCAGGACCCCCGCTATAGCTTCCATAAAGGCGATATCCGCGATCAAGTTTTGGTCGAGAAGCTTTGCATGGAAAATGAAATCGATACCATCATCCACTTTGCTGCCGAAAGCCATGTAGACAACAGCATCACAGGCCCACAAGCTTTCATTGAAACCAATGTGCTCGGCACCTTCCATCTGCTGGAAGTCGTCAGACGAAATCCGCATATTCATTTCCACCATGTATCGACGGATGAAGTATATGGCTGCCTGGGAGATACCGGCCTTTTCACTGAAGAGACGCCCTATCGTCCAAACTCCCCCTATTCAGCTTCAAAAGCCGCCTCAGACCATCTAGTGAAGGCCTACGGCCACACCTACCACCTTTCCAGTTGTATTTCCAACTGCAGCAACAACTACGGCCCTTACCAATTTCCGGAAAAGCTCATCCCCCTAATGATTTTAAATTGCCTAAATGGAAAGCAGTTGCCGATCTATGGCAAAGGCAACAATGTGCGCGACTGGCTATACGTCAACGACCACGCCAAAGCCCTGTGGATACTTTTGGAAAGTGGCAGAAATGGACAGACGTATAATGTCGGCGGCGAGTCGGAATGGAAAAATATCGATCTCGTCTATGAAATCATCCGCGTCATCGCTAAGATCCAGGGGCAGGATCAGAAAAAGCTGGAATCCCTTATCACCTTTGTCAAAGATCGCCCAGGACATGATTTCCGCTACGCCATCGATTGTTCGAAAATTAAAAACGAGTTGGGATGGACTCCGGAACACTCATTTAACCAGGGGCTCACGGAAACTGTCGAGTGGTACCTTTTCAACAATACCTGGATAGACACCGTGGCATGGTTCCTGCAAAAGAAAATACCGGGTAAGCCTGCGTCCGCCACAGAGCCTGGCCACGCCTGGCAAAAAACCTCCACTAGCGGCAAGTAGAAAACCATGGCCGAAGTCCCCGAAAGCTTTGATCTGATTTTGGAAGCCAACAGAGCACCGAAAGAGTACTTTAAAGACCTCATCCGTTACCGCGAGCTTTTTTTTTTCTGGCGTGGCGCGACATCCTGGTGCGCTATAAGCAAGCCGCTTTCGGCATCGCCTGGGCGGTGATCCGGCCGCTGCTCAACATGGCCGTCTTCACCTTGATCTTTGGCAAGCTCGCCAAACTCTCCTCTGAAGATATCCCCTACCCCCTCTTCGTGCTGGCAGGCATGCTCCCTTGGCAGCTGGTATCAGGTGTCGCCTTCGACACATGCAACAGTTTGATCAATAACGTGCATCTCATCACCAAGGTCTATTTCCCAAGAATCATCCTATCGACCTCCCAGATCCTCGTGCATCTGGTCGATTTCGGCATCAACCTGGTGCTACTTTTTGCGCTGATGCTGTTTATGGGTGCCGGCGATTTAGCCACGATCTGGGCATTGCCTATATTTTTGCTGCTGGCCATCATCTTGTGTGTGGGCACAGGACTTTGGCTGTCGGCGCTGACGGTACAATACCGGGATTTCCGCTTCATCGTACAGTTTATGGTGCAATTTGGTTTGTTTGCTTCCCCGGTAGGTTATGGCAGCTTCATCATCCCGGGTATATGGAAATGGTTCTTTTTCCTCAATCCCATGGTCGGTATCATCGACGGCTTCCGCTGGGCCCTGTTCGGGGTGGCGCAGCCCGACATTTTCTGGTCGCTGCTCTTTTCGTGTGTCATCTCGTCTGTGCTATTGGTGACAGGGCTGTGTTATTTCCGCCGGATGGAACGCTCATTTGCGGATAGGATATGATATGACAAAAGCCATCGAAATCCACCATCTCTCTAAAAAATACCTGCTGGCCCGTGAAGGTCAAAACAGCCATACCACGCTGGTGGAAACGCTGTCGCGGGGGGCTAAAAGCGCCTGCCGGCGCCTGCTGCAGCCTTTTGCCGAAAGAAAAGATTCTACTAAAAATGGCTATGATGAGTTCTTGGCTTTGCAGGATGTCTCGTTTGATATTGAAGAAGGGGATCGTGTCGGCATCATCGGCAGGAATGGGGCGGGTAAATCGACCTTATTGAAAATCTTATCGCGCATTACCGAACCATCATCAGGGACGGTGAAAATCCGCGGACGGCTGTCAAGCCTGCTAGAAGTAGGCACAGGCTTCCACCCGGAACTTACCGGCAGGGAAAATATATTCCTCAATGGGGCCATTCTGGGAATGAAGAAGAGCGAGATCAAGCAGAAATTCGATGAGATCGTTAGCTTTGCCGAAATCGAACAGTTTCTAGATACACCTGTCAAACGCTTTTCCAGCGGCATGTACATGCGGCTGGGATTTGCCATTGCCGCACATCTAGATTCCGACCTGCTGATCATCGATGAGGTGCTGGCTGTCGGCGACGCCCAATTCCAGGCCAAGTGCTTTAAGAAGCTTAATGATCTGGGCAGCAACGGGCGTACGGTGCTTTTCGTCAGCCATGACATAGGCTCCGTGCTTTCCCTCTGCAATAAAGGCATCTACCTGGAAAAAGGGAGAGTCAAAGAAGCCGGCAACATCGACCATTGCGTCAACGAATATATGAAGAGCTACCGCGAGCAGTCCTTCCAATGGCAGGGCAATGCCGGCGATGAGCACATCCGTTTTTACAATGCATCCTTGGCGGGTGAAAACGAATTTTATTATCAGGATGAAAAGACCCACCTCAATATCGAATATGAAATCCTGAAGCCCCACCCCGATCTTTATCTGTCCATCAGCATCTGGAATATGCGCAACCAACTGCTGGCACGCTCACAAACTTTTGATGATGCGAAAAGCTTGGATAGATTTACGCAGCCTGGCAGGCATCATCTCTCTTTTGGCTTGGACGCCGGCCTCTTTCACGAAGGCGAATACCTTATCAAGCTGCATTGCGCCATTCACAATATAAAAAAAATCAGTGAAGACGATATCGCCATAAGATTCCCCGTCTATGCACAAAGGAAAAATGCCCGCTTTGCCACACCCGCGCGCGAGGGAATCTTTTTAGGCAATCGCTGGCACTGGCACTAACCCATAAATTGGAATTGTTATGGCAAAAATCTTACTGCTTTGCCTAGGCTCCGTCGGCCAGGTGATGGCTGGCCCTGCCATCCGCTATTGGGAGTTTGCCAAAGCCCTGTCAAAAAAGCATCAGGTAACCTTGATGGTGCCCAACCAGCCCGACATTTCAGCCGAAGACTTTGCTATTGTCTCCAGGACGGATCAGCCATCCCGCCATTTCAAAGAAGCCGATGTCATCATCACCCAGATGATTACGCACAGCCTCGCCTGGACAGCTAAAAAGCATGGCATCAAGCTGATCCTGGATGCCTATGACCCCATGCCACTGGAAAATCTAGAGCTCTTCAAAAACGAGCCGTTAGCCTTTCGTAATAGCAAGCAACAGCGCATTGTCGACAGGCTGAATTTCTCATTTCAGATGGCCGACGCCGTCATCTGCGCCAACGAACGCCAAAGCGATCTGTGGACGGGACTTTTGCTGAGTTTAAAGAAAATCACGCCGGCCCTGTATGACACCGACCGCTCGTTTAAAAGCTTCCTTGACATCGTGCCCTTCGGCCTGTCTTCAACACCGCCACAACATACAGGCCAGGGTTTAAAAAGCCTGTTCAACCTCAAGCAGACCGATAAGGTCGTCTTGTGGGGCGGCGGCATTTGGAATTGGTTTGACCCTTTGACCCTGATAAAGGCCATTCATCAGATCAGCCGGCAACGGTCCGATATTCATCTCGTGTTTATGGGTCTCAAGCACCCCGATGAAGGCGCACCAGAGATGCAGATGGCTCGCGATGCCATCCAGCTGGCAAAAACATTGGGCATCATCGACAAGCATGTCTTCTTCAACTTTGGCTGGGTGCCTTATGCAGCGCGCGCAAGCTTCCTGCTTGAAGCCGATATCGGCGTTTCCACCCATTTCGAGCATCTGGAGACGCAATACGCCTTCAGAACCAGAATGCTGGATTACATTTGGGCGCAGCTGCCCATCGTGGCCACAGCCGGCGATTCGTTTGCCGATTTGATTGCCGACGAAAAAATCGGCCTGGTGGTGCCCCCTTGCGATAGCGAAGCTTTGACAAACGCCATCCTGCAGATCATCGATCAGCCTGAAATGGCTGCCCAGATGAAAAAAAACCTGGAAAATGTGCGCGCACGGTTTCAGTGGGGAAACGTGGTAAAGCCCATCGAAGCCATGGTCGAACGACTAACCAGCGGCAAGCCGCATGCACAGCGTGTAGCTGATATGAAATTGATTTTTCAATCTCTATATCGCACAAACGGTCCTGCGGCTATATTCAAGGAACTCAAAAACCGCCTGCTACAATATCGGAATGGCTAAAGCTATGCAAGATACCGTCGACATCCTCCTTGCCACCTATAACGGCGCAGCCTATGTCACCCGTCAAATTGAATCGCTGCTAGGCCAAAGCCATAAAACCATACGCCTGCTCATGCGGGATGACGGTTCTAGCGATGGCACGCGAAAAATCCTGGAAAGCTATGTAGCAAAATTCCCGGTTAAAATGGTCCTCCTGCCGGCCGGCGACAAGCTCGGCGTGATCGGAAATTTTTCTGCACTCATGCACCATGCCACCGCCCCTTACGTCATGTTTTGCGATCAGGACGATGTATGGGAACCCGAAAAAATCTCCCAAACACTTGCCAAGATGAAGGAAACGGAAGACAGGCAGCCGGCAGATGCCCCCATTCTCATCCATACCGATCTGAAAGTCGTGGATGGCAATCTCAATGTCATCGACCCCTCATTCTGGCAGTATACCCATCTCAATCCACTAAAGGCCCATACCCTAAATTGCCTGCTCATGCAGAATGTCGTCACCGGCTGCACCATGATGATCAATAGCGCACTTTTAAAGCTGGCCTATCCCATCCCCCAGCAAGTCATGATGCACGATTGGTGGCTGGCACTGGTGGCCGC
This sequence comes from uncultured Chlamydiae bacterium, assembly GCA_963830365.1. Taxonomy (GTDB): domain Bacteria; phylum Chlamydiota; class Chlamydiia; order Chlamydiales; family Parachlamydiaceae; genus CAWHMU01. The sequence goes on along the minus strand of CAWHMU010000036.1, from coordinate 77,791 downwards.
GGCCTTCGGCCGCATCGAAGCCTTGCCCGCTGCCACCATCCTCTACCGGCAACATGGAAACAACACCCTTGGGGCCAAGAAATTCCTCTCATGGGACTATCTCAAGCAAAGTCTAACCAAAATACGCCAGCCACAGCCGAAAAAAACGGCCCAGGCAAATGCCTTGCTGGTGCGCTATCCCGAGCTATTGAAGGCGGAACAGAAAGAACTCATCCAAGCCTTCCTAAGCTGTGAAAAGGCCTCATTCTTCAAAAGAGCTTTCCTGATTAACAAATACGGTCTGTACAAAAGAGGCTGCCTGCGCAACCTGGCAAATATCTTATTAAAATCATAATCTTCCTGATCATGTCGGCCGCTAGCCGAAGCTATGCATTTCGTTTAAAGGCTTGTAACTAGGTCTTCGCACAAACGAGTACCTAATAGCCAAATTATTCTCTGTGACTCTGTGTCTCTGTGGTTAAAATTTTACAAGATTAAGCACAGAGACACAGAGAATGTCAAAAAGACCACCCCTTCATTTGCTGATCGTGAAACAAGGTTAATGTTCATTGACTTTGAACTAAACCAAAAGACACCCAGCCACAACATAGATCAAGTTCGAATATATCATTATTTGCTGCCAAAAATGGCGATACAACTACAAAAATATCCGCAAACTGGTGTACGCTTAATGTTTTTTGACCTGCAGCCGGGAGTATTCTATATGAGCGCCATTTTCAACCCCCTATCCCAACTGGCAGAAGAGCTCAGCCTCTCCCACAGCAGCATCGCTGCCACCCTGCGCCTGCTGGATGAAGGCAACACCGTCCCTTTTATCGCTCGCTATCGCAAAGAAGCCACCGGCGACCTCGATGAGCTGCAGATCCGCGCCATTCAAGAGCGCCGGAAGTATATCATGGAAATGGAAGAGCGTAGGGCCACCATCCTGTCATCCATCGAAAGCCAAGGCAAACTAAGCGAAGATCTACGCGCCCAGATCAACGCCTGCGATACGAAAAATGGCCTGGAAGACATCTATCTGCCATACAAGCCTAAAAGACGCACCAGGGCCATGATCGCCTGTGAAAAGGGGCTTGAACCGCTGGCCGAGCTCATCCTTTCCCAGCCTATGCAGGGAGCTCCGTCAACTGCGGCTGCGGCCTATATCGACCTCAGCAAAGGTGTCGAAGATATCGAAGCGGCCCTCTCAGGAGCCCGCGATATCGCCGCTGAAAGAATTGCCGAACAGGCCGATATACGGGCCATGGTGCGCGAGATCTTCGCCCATGAAGGCGTGATTGTCAGCAAGGTCATTGAAGGACAGGATGGCAAGGCTACCAAATATGAACAATACTATGCCTATTCAGAAAATGTCAGCACCATCCCCTCGCACCGCTATCTCGCCATCCGCCGCGGCGAAAAAGAAGGGGTGCTGCATTTCCATATCGCCGTAGATGCCGAAAATGCCTGCACCTGTATCACCAAGCTGGCAGGCTTACAAACAGCCTCTCCATTTGCCCAGCAGCTTACGCTGGCTATCGAAGATGCCTACGCACGCTTGATAGCGCCTGTCATCGAAACAGACCTGCGTGTCGAGCTTAAAATGCGTTCCGACCGCGCGGCGGTCGATGTCTTCGCCAGCAACCTGCGCGAACTGCTCATGGCCGCTCCTTTGGGCGGACAGACGATCATCGGCATCGACCCGGGCTTGCGCACCGGCTGCAAATGTGCAGTGGTGGATGCCACGGGCAAATTTCTTGATAACACCACCTTCAATCTGGTACAGGGGGAACGCGCCCAGCAAAGCGCCGCGCATGACCTGAAACTGATGATTGCCAAATACCACCCTTACGCCATCGCGATAGGCAATGGCACGGCCGGACGCGAAACCTATGCCTTTGTCAAGGAGACGCTTAAAGCGCTGACTATAGAGCCGCCTCTTGTCATGATGGTCAGTGAATCAGGCGCAAGCGTCTATAGCGCCTCTGATATCGCCCGAGAAGAGTTTCCCGACCTCGACCTCACTGTGCGCGGCGCCATCTCGATTGCAAGGCGCCTGCAGGACCCTCTGGCAGAGCTTGTTAAAGTCGATCCCAAAGCCATCGGCGTCGGCCAATACCAGCACGACGTCTATCAAACCCTGCTACAGGAAAAACTCGATGAAGTCGTCGAAAGCTGCGTCAACCAGGTAGGCGTGGAAATCAATACCGCCAGCGCTCCCTTGCTTGCACAGGTGGCCGGCATCGGACCCTCGCTGGCCAATAAAATCATCATGCACCGCGATATTCATGGAGCTTTCCGCCAGCGCCATGAGCTGCTAGATGTCAGCGGCTTAGGTCCGCGCACCTTCGAGCAGGCGGCAGGCTTTTTGCGCATCCGTAATGGCAAGCATCCGCTTGACGCTTCCGCCGTCCATCCGGAGCGCTATGCGCTGGTTGAAAAGATGGCCAAGGATCTGGGAGTCGACGTTTCGCAGCTTATCGCCAACCGCCAACTGATAGAATCCATCGCCATCAAAAACTACAGCAATGCTGAAGTCGGCGAACTCACCTTGCGCGATATCATCGCTGAACTGCTGAAACCCGGACGCGATCCGCGTGCCGTTTTCGAGGCCGTGCCATTCCGCGATGATGTATCATCTATGGCCGATCTAAAGCCGGGCATGAAACTGACAGGCATCGTCACCAATGTGGCGGCTTTTGGCGCCTTTGTAGATATCGGCGTGCATCAGGACGGCCTGATCCATATCTCGGAGCTGTCGGACCGCTTTATCCGCGAAGCCAGCGAAGTCGTTAAAGTCGGGGACAAAATCAAAGTCGAAGTGCTGACTGTCGATGCCGAACGCAAACGCATTTCCCTAACGGCCCGTTCTGCCCGCCAGCCTTCGGAGCAGACTGCTAAAAGCCATGCTGTGCCACCCAAAGAGCGTGGGCGCGAGAGGCAGCGTGAGAAACCGGCTAAATCATTTTCCAACAATCCTTTTTCCGCCCTATAGGCATCATGGAGTAGGTGACGACTGAAGAAACGGATTAGAGTTTGAAAAAGAGGACTTAAGGATAGGGGTCTGGCTTGTGATTTGTGATATGAAAGACCCACAGAGAATTTAGGAATTCAGTCTTCTTTCAAATCGCAAATCGCAAGCCTGACCTCTATCCGTTCACTAGAAACCTGCACCATGAGTTTTAGAACTAATAAAAAAGTGCCAAAATGAAGAATATGACCATGCACACACCATTTGAAGAACCTATTTACGTCACCCGCCCCATGCTTGCCGATTTGAAACTTGTGCAAGCGCAGCTTGAAGATATTTGGCAATCCAAATGGCTTACCAATAACGGACCTAAACACCAGCTGTTGGAAAAAGCCTTGCAGGATTATCTTAAAGTGCCTGGCATCTCCCTCTTTAATAACGGCACCATCGCCCTGCTTGTGGCCTGCCGCGCCCTTGCCCTCAAAGGCGAAGTCATCACCACACCGTTCACCTTTCCCGCCACTACTCATGTATTGGAATGGTGCGGACTAAAGCCCGTTTTTTGTGATATCGATCCGCAGACCTTGACTATAGACCCCGCCAGGATCGAAAGTCTGATTACACCCCAGACGAGTGCTATTTTCGGGGTGCATGTCTATGGCATTCCCTGCCAGGTGGAGGCGATCCAAACCATCGCCGATAAGTATGGACTTAAAGTCATGTACGATGCCGCGCATGCTTTTGGGGTAGAGCTGAATGGACAAAGTATCGGCAGCTTCGGCGACATCTCGATGTTCAGCTTCCATGCCACCAAGCTGTTCCACACCATTGAAGGGGGCTGCTTAACTTACAATGACCCGGCGCTGAAATGCCAGATAGACTATCTGAAGAATTTTGGCATCAAAAACCCTGATGAAGTCGTGCTGGCAGGTATCAACGGCAAGATGAACGAACTGCAAGCGGCCATTGGACTGATCAACATGTCACTGCTGGCTGCTGAACGCGCCAAAAGGGAAAGCATTGAGAAGGTCTATTTGGAAAAATTGGCAGATATCGCCGGCATTTCGGTGGTTAAAAGAGGCGCCTACACCACGGCGAGCCTGCAATATTTTGTCATCAGAGTGGATAAGAGCCACTATGGGATCTCGCGCGACGAATTACATGATAAATTGAAAGATTTTAATGTGATCACCCGCAAATACTTCTACCCGCTCTGCAGCAATTACCCTTGTTATCAACACCTGCCAAGCGCCTGTGCGGCAGATTTGCCTGTCGCCAATCGAGTTGTGGATGAAGTATTGGCGTTGCCACTCTATGGTGAATTATCCTTAGCTGACACACAAAAAATATGCGGCCTGATTCGCCAGTTTTCACAGAGCTTAGCGTTTGCCATATGAAAAAAATATCCGTGGCCATGGCTTTCCGTGGCCATGGCTTCCTATAACCGATCATGAAGCTTTTGCATCCTGTAAACTGATTGACTACTCATTGACAAATAGAGTCCTGCCACGCTAAGATACCGCCTTATTGGAGTTCATACATGAAAGGAATCATTCTTGTCTTCCCATGTGGCTCTGAAATTGGCTTGGAGATCCATAACTCCTTAAAATGGTCCACTCACTTCGAGCTAATAGGCGCCTCTTCTGTCGAAGATCATGGGAAATTCGTCTATAACAACTACATTCCAAATCTGCCCTACATCAATGACCCGCTGATCATTCCTAAACTCCTCGAAATCGTTAAGGAACAGAATTGTTCATTTATCATTCCTGCCCATGATTCTGCAGTCGTTCTAATGGCAAAACACCGGAAAGATTTTGAAAAGGTCGGATGTAAGGTCATCACCTCTGATTATAAAACGTGTGAAATCTGCCGTTCGAAAAATGCCACTTACGATCACCTGGAAGGAATTATCCCATTACCTAAACGGTATACCACACCGGACACCTTCCCTCTCTTTTTAAAACCGGACATTGGTCAAGGCTCTAAAGGAACCTACTTGGTTCATACAAAAGATGAACTTAACTACCACCTCCAACGCGACTCATCACTATTAATCATGGAGTATTTACCCGGTGAAGAATATACGATAGACTGCTTTACCAATTACAAAAGAGAACTTCTTTTTGCCGGAGCAAGAATCCGTGGAAGAACGTTAAATGGCATCAGCGTAAACGCGAAATCAATTCATGATCCCATGTTCAACGATATCGCTGAAAAAATCAATAATACTCTCTCTTTTAGAGGAATGTGGTTCTTCCAGCTTAAAAAAGATAATCAAGGCACTCTAAAACTTTTAGAAGTCAGCCCAAGGGTTGCAGGTACAATGGGACTTCATCGGAATATGGGAGTCAACCTTCCTCTTTTATCCCTCTTTGATGCTATGGATGTAGACGTTACTGTGCAGCCCACTAACCTTAAAATGGAATTGGACCGCTGTTTAACAAATCGTTATATCACGGATCTTAACTATAACACTGTCTATGTAGATCTCGATGACAGCCTAATCCTCAATGATCAAGTCAACCCGTTGTTAATCGCTTTTATCTTCCAATGTATCAACGAAAACAAAAAACTGGTACTTCTTACAAGGCATAAGGGAAACTTGATCAAAACCCTCGAAAAGCACAGATTAAGATATCTTTTTGATGATGTAATGCACATTACGAATAATGAAAAAAAATCAGAAAGAATTAGTGGGTCCGATGCTATCTATATTGATGACTCACACGCCGAACGCCTTGAAGTAGCCACAAACGCGTGCATTCCTGTTTTCGATACTCATGGAATTGAATGCCTAATAAATTGGAAATATTAGAATTCAATTCAATCGGCAAATGAAGGTTTTGTTTATAAATAAACCTGAAAAAGCGCTCTAAAAACAGGTTAGATGAATGATGCCTCTGTTAGAAGATCTCTAATAGAGAATCTCTAAGCGGTTACTTTTTTTAAAACGCGCAAGCTATACTTACCTATAAACTTTTGTATGACAGTCTGCTGATAGTTTGTGATGAAAAATCGATCATCATAACTACAAAAAACGAAATGCTTGCTAGTATCTCGTTTATAATCATTCATCGTATATCCAGCTTCTTTTTCTATTAATTGGCGCAAATCAGGCTGATTAAGCATATCATGTAGCACTTCCAAACCAAAATGAGAATAAACAGTAGGTATCGAAGTTTTAAGCCTCAAAGCCATTTGTGCAAGATAATAGGGAATAAGTTTTTCATTCTCAATGTATTGGTCAGGAAAAACTTCTAAAAACCGCTCACTCGTATCCAGTTTTAAAAAGTGTCTCAAGATACGAGAATATTCCCAACGAGTTCTCACATGTGCTTCAAAAGTCGGAGCACTTACATTACTCCAATTTTCATGACACCTATATTGAACTAAAGGTTCTTCTAACACATGTGTTGTAAAACACATAGTGAGTCTAACCCATAAGTCAAAGTCAGGCAGCTGGTAATAAACCGGGTTAAGATAGCCACAACGATCAAAACAAATTCTTCTTAACATCAGACTTGGATGGCAAAAACAATTTCCATTCTCAAATAAATAGCGGAGCCAATTAGGCTTTCCTTCAGCGTTAGCTTTAAAAACCCCTGACAAATGGGGAACTTCTATCGGTCCACCCTTTTCATTTATAAATTCGGGCAGGGTAAAAACAAGTCCTACATCTTGATTTTGCTCTAGATATAAGACTTGCTTCTCAAGTCTATCTGGCATCATTACATCGTCAGAGTTTAAGGATGCTATGTACTCGCCAGTTCCCATTTGAAAAGCATGATTATGTGCATCTACAGCACCTCTGTTTTTTTCAAAAACATGCAGTTTAATCCGTGGATCCTCATAACGCTTAATCACTTCAACTGACTGATCGGTTGAACCATCATCAACAATGCAAAGCTCCCAATCTTGAAAGGTCTGATTCAATACACTTTCAATCAACTGAGGTAAAAATTTGGCATGGTTATATGAAGGTACAGCTATCGATACTTTTGGGCTCATGGCACTGCCTCACAACAAAACTTTGAATCAAAGTGCAAATTTTATCAATTTTCATCAACTGCACAAGGCATGACATAGACATGTACTGCAAGGATAGCAGCGCTTATGGGGATGATATTAGCTTTAATTTTCGAAGGATCAATAATCATGGTAACAGGATCGATATTTGTTTCAAAGAAACGAGTAAGCTCTTTTTCTAAAAGTTGAAACTTTGGACCTGATTTGAACCTTACTTTTTGTGATCAGATTACAGATCATGCCATAATATCCAGATTGTAATTTATCGCCGATAGACCTATCCTGCAATGGCATTTTAAATATAAAGAGGTTTTATGCGCATCTCTCCCATTGAATCCATTTGCCCCAATTGGTTTGAACCTATTCTAAAGCCTGCCGCAGCGCTTTCGGCAGGCGTAATCGGCTGGCTTTTCTACAAAAAAATCAAAGGGGCTTCACAGCAGCCTCCCAAAGCCAAAGAACCCGAGTGGCTTATTTCGGACGACTTCGGTCAAAAGACCGGCATCGATATGGAGATGATCACCGAATCGCTGACGCAGAGCCATATCCCCTTCACCATTGTGCCGGCCTCTCAATGGCCGCCGAAAAATCGCATTTCAATACCTCTAAATCCAGAAGCTCCGGTCGATCTCTTATCAAAGCCTGGTGAGGTTATTTGGAAGAATGCTCAGGTTGAAGTGGTGCTCGTCAATGAAAAAGGACGTTACCACCTGCTGGTCAAACCGGGTAAGGATGTCACTCTCGCACAAATTTCAGATGATGATTATGTAGCCCTAAAACAGATCATAAAGTCGATTCCTGATCTCTTTGAAAAGGTATTTGGCTTCCCCGACTATTGTGAGGGTTTGATGGAGTCGAAATCGACGTTCGGATTTGAACTTTTCCCGGCGCTTACCAAAGATGCCAAAGAGGTGGATCTGCTTGACAAAGACATGCGCAATTTGTATCTCCTATCAAGAGGACGCTGGCAGACCTATTCACTGCCTCATGATCGCATCGAAATATTGAAGCAAACGCTTCCCAACATCCTCTCTAAAACTCCAAACCGTGCCGAGCGTCCTTTTCAAGCCAAGCGCGAGGAGGTCAACCTCGCTAATGCCCAGAAATTCCGCGTCACCACCCTGCTAAAGCTGCTGGCCCATGAAGGATACCCTGTATTGAGCGTCGAGGCCCTAACCCAGCGGCCAAGAGTAGCAGCCTTCCAAAAGGACGCCAGGACCCATGAAACCAAAAAGTGTTTCTTTTGCAAAGTTCCGCCCAAAGAGCTTGTTTCTCAAGGCACGCAAACGCAAGTCATCATAAATCCTTTGTCATATGTCATCGATCAGGATAATAGCCGGCATGTCCTCGTCGCGCCTAATCAGCATATCGAAGATTGCATCAGCCTAACAAAAGAACAGGTCATCGCGGAGTTGAAAACCTTCCGCTCTTTACGCCAAGCATGGGAAAAGCTCTATCCCGACGAGGAGTTTTTTGCCTGGAAGCAGCAGGGCATTAAAGCCGGCCAAACCGTGCCCCATCTCCATGCTCAAGTATTGACAGCCAAGCTGCGGGACATCTTTCAGTATTACATCTACATGGTCAAAGAGGTCAAAAAGCCTCCCAGCTTTCTGTTCCCTCCCAATCTAAAACTTAGCCAAGAGTTGAAAAAACTCGCTTAGCCTCAGTTTGCCGCTGGCCACGAAATAACCTAAAGACTTATAGCCCATGGCGTGGCAACCGCAAGCCAAAGCCTTGAGTGTTTTTTTAAAAACTATTTTTCACATTGACAAATACAGGAAAACCATCAAATCTTGCCTTTAAAAAACAAGATGGAATTTGCTTATGGCTATCTCAGAAAAATCTCATTATCCCATTTATCCATTAGACACAAGGCAACCGGCAGCGCAAGAAGAAAAAACGAGTGTTGCTTTAACGACGAAACAAGATAGTCCATTGGCAAGCCTATCTAGCATATTTTTCAAAGAAATGCTAACACCCCCACCGCCGGCCGAACAAAAATCCCCAAAGAATCAGGCTGATGAAAAAGGCGCCGACTCAGCATTTGATGGCGCACTACCGTCCGATACAGATTCAGAAGTCAGCGAAGAAAAGGGGCCTGATAAACGCCAAAAACCCACTTCTCTCAATCTACGAGGATACCTGCTCGAGCCCATGCAAGAAGTAATAGCCCTTATCAAAAGCCATCCTGACGTCGAATCATTGATACTGCCTGAATATCGGACCACCGACGACCTTTTAGAAGCGATTGCCTTTGGCTGCAAAAGCCTCAAATCCCTTACCATCACTGAATGCAATGCGGTTACAGATCATGGTTTAATATCCATTATAGTCAATTGTGGCCATGCCCTTAACACTCTCAACCTTTATGGATGTAGTAAGCTGACGGATCGCACCCTAGCCGCCATCCATAGTCACTGTCCACTTCTCACCGCGCTAGATCTGGCTTTCTGCGATAAGACAACCATTCAAGGCATCTTGCCCATTGTGCAGCGATGCCAAGGGCTCACCCATCTAAAGCTGACTGATTGCTGCCACCTTAAAAATCAACATATCATAGACATTGCCAGGAACTGTCCAAACCTCACACATCTCTGCCTAGCTCATTGCAATCAACTTAATGATCAAACTTTGATAGCTATCGCCGCTAGCTGCCCCAAGCTGATAGATCTCAATATCCGTAACTGCGATCAGATCACAACCCATAGCATTGGTGTTGTCTTCAATAACTGTCGCGCTTTGATGTCGATCGGTTCTTGCTTGAATGGCGAGTTTTCGCTCACGCGCCCGTCTAGCAACGAAAACAGCGCTAGCCTCCATGCCTTTATGGATAAGCACAAACCAGTTGTCGCCGCTGTCAGCATGGTAGCCATAGCTGTCATAGCTGGACTAGCGTCAAAATGGTGGCATGCCGGCCGTTAGCTACCAATTGCCAGACCCGGTGGACAATAGCATCAACTTGTGCCGCTTTCAGCCACTTTTTGTCCACTCACCGGTTGACAGAAAATGTTAAAAGAGCTGAAAATAAATCATTTACAAATCATTTCAACTTTCACCAGGACATAAAGCATGGGCAAGCAAACATTGCAGATTCACAGTGAAAATATTTTACCGATCATCAAGCGCTGGCTGTATTCCGATAAAGACATCTTTGTGCGCGAACTGGTTTCCAATGCCTGCGATGCCATCCGCAAAGTCAAAATCCTGCGCGACCAGGGCCTTGCCGAAGCACGCGATGACGAGTTCAAGATTGAAATACGCATCAACAAGACCGATCGCACCTTGAAATTCATCGACAACGGCATCGGCATGGATGCCGCTGAAGTGGAGAAATATATCGCCCAGATCGCCTTCTCCGGGGCCGAAGAGTTCATGAGCAAATACAAATCCAATGACGAGCGCGATCAATTCATCGGCCATTTTGGCCTGGGCTTTTATTCCGCCTATATGGTCGCCCAAAAAGTCGAAGTCAACACCCTCTCCTATAAAGCCGGCGCTGAACCTGTGCTGTGGTCCTGCGACGGTTCGGCCGAATACCTGCTGGAAAAAGGCACGCGCGCGACGCGCGGCACCGAAATCACGCTGTACATCGACAAGGACAGTGACGAATATCTGGAAGAGCACCGCCTGCGCGAGATCCTGCGCCATTACTGCTCCTTCCTGCCTTACCCCGTCTACCTTGGCGAGACGCTGATCAACAGCAAAACACCCCTCTGGATCAAGCCAGCCTCGGAATGCACCCCTGAGGACTACCTCGATTTTTACCGCCACCTCTATCCGATGGAAGAAGAACCGCTCTTCTGGGTGCATCTGAATGTCGACTACCCCTTCCATCTGCAAGGGATCTTGTATTTCCCCAAGATTCGGCGCGACTACGACAACAGCAAAAACACCGTCAAATTGTACTGCAATCGCGTCTTTGTCTCCGACAACTGCAAGGATATCATCCCCAACTACCTCATGGCCCTGCGCGGCGTGATCGACAGTCCGGATATCCCATTGAATGTCTCTAGAAGCTACCTGCAGATGGACAGGACCGTCCGCCAGCTGGCCAACCACATCTCGAAAAAAGTCTCCGACAGCCTGTCGAGCCTGTATCGCAATGAAAGAGAACGCTTCATAGACTGCTGGGATGATGTCTCCATGGTCGTCAAGCTAGGCATCCTGGAAGACGAAAAATTCTATGACCGGGTCAAGGAATTCCTCATCTGGAAAAATGCCGAAGGCACCTGGACAACTGTTGAAGACTACCTTGAGCGCAACCGCGACAAGACCAAGGATAAGATTCTATACACCAGAGACCTCGCCCATTCAGGACACTTCCTGGATGTCTACCGCCAGCGCGGCGTCGAGGTCCTGTGCGCCGACAGCCCCATCGACCCCTATCTGATGCAATTTCTGGAAAAGAAGCTCTCCCCGACCACCTTCCAGCGTATCGATGCCGGCATCGATGAGAATATTTTAGACAAAGACCGCGAGAAAAGCGTCCTGGATGAATCCGGTAAGACCGAAGCTGCCCACCTGGCCGATTTCGTCCGCGCCAAGCTTGGCGACGACAAAATCAAGGTGGAGGCCAAAAGCCTGGCCAGCGACTCCCTGCCGGGATTCATTGTCATCGACGAGAGCCAGCGCAGGATGCGCGACTATCTCATGCACCTCGATCCTAAAGAAGCCGCCGACAAGATGCACCTGTTGCAAGGACTGACCTTCGTCGTCAACACCAACAACCCGCTGATGGCCGCCATCCAACAGCTCGATGCCATCGATGCCGAACTAGCCAAAGACCTCGTCAGGCAGTCGTATGAACTATCACTGCTCTCGCAAAGGGAGATGAGCCCCGCCGCCTTGAACGACTTCGTGGTGCGCAATAGCCGCGTCATGGAGAAGCTGGCCCGCCTGGCCAGCACCACAGCCAGCGCCGCACCAAACGCCGCCGCAGACGATAGCCAATAGCACATGGGTAAAGCGGCACGTTCTTTATTTCTGCTTTTACTGCTGCTGACAGCAGCTGCCGGTTACGCCGCAGGCGAAAAGCCGGCAGCTGTCTATCTGACATGGCAGCGCAGCCCCGAAAGCACCATGACGATTTGCTGGCTGACGCCCTTGGATGACAGCGCGGATGTCGTGGAATATAGGAAAGAGAGCGCTCCCGACTGGCTGCAGGCTACAGGCTCGCAGGCACCGATACCTCTGGATACCCCATATCTCATCCATACCGTCGAACTCACCAACCTGCTGCCGGCCACGGATTACGCCTTCCGTATAAAATCCGCCGAGCATATCTACAAATTCCAGACCATGCCGGCCATCTTGCAGGACCCCATCCATTTCGTGGCCGGCGGCGACATGTATCACGATACGATCGACATCTTGCGCGCCACCAACCGGGCGGCAGCCAGGACCGGCCCTTTGTTTGCTTTGGTGGGCGGCGATATCGCCTATGCGGCGGATAAGACCGCCCACCTATTCCCCAGCTGGATGCAGCATTTGCTCAACCTGCCGACCAAACAGAAATTCGCTGGCTGGCTGGACTGGCTTATGGCCTGGGAAACTTCGATGGTAACCCCTGACGGACGCCTGGTGCCCATCCTGCCGGTCTTGGGCAACCACGACACCAACGGTTTCTTCGGCCAGACGCCTGACGAAGCTCCCTTTTTATGCCCTTTTCCCCATGCCGGGGCTGCAGGGTTATCAGGTGCTTGATTTCGGCAATTACATGAGCATCATGCTCTTGGATAGCGGCCACACTCACCCATCCAGGGCCAGCAAACGGAATGGCTGGCAAAGAGCTTGGCAGCCCGTCAGCAGGTGCCGCACACATTCGCCCTATACCATGTGCCGGCCTACCCCTCTGCCCGCCCTTTCAGTTACAAGATCAGCGCGCAGATCCGCAAAGCGTGGGTGCCTCTATTTGATAAATACCAGCTGACGGCAGCCTTTGAAAACCACGACCACGATTACAAACGCACCCATCCGTTGCTGGACGGCAAAGTTGTCCCAAAGGGCGTCATCTACCTTGGCGACGGCGCCTGGGGGGTCGAAAACCGCGCAGAGCGCGCGAAGTAAAGAAAAAAGGCTACCTGGCGTATACCGCCTCAAAGCGGCATTTCATCCATATGACGCTTGCTGCTGATCAGTGCCGCGTTTCAGCCTGCACCGACGACGGCGACATCTTCGATGAGTTCGCCTGGTAAGCTGCCGCGCCAAAATAGAAAAGGCAACAGGATTTTAAGACGTATGCCACGCGCAGCTAGGTTGTTCATATTTCGGCACTGCATCAAAATGCTGGTTGGCAGGCCAATCCAACAGGAGCCGTCGCTGCCGCCGACTCTGTGGCATATATTTCATTTAACCAGGCGCGCGTCTGCAACCAAACACTTGGCCAGGCTACAAGGGCATAATGACCTAAATAGCTAAATGAGCGCTGTCTTCTTGGATCTTCTGTAACGCGGCCATGCGCGCCAGGAACTGCGTAATCTGTGGTTGACCAGATGTTATAATATTTGCGCACCCCTTTTCTTTCCGAATTCAATGCTTTAGCGACAAGGTTTTGTCGGAATTTTGGATCCGTCTCAGTGCCACCACTAAGGCTCATTTGCTGATGACGCTTACTTTCTCTTTCCTTTGAAAAACGCCCCCCTAACTTCCAAAAACAATCAATCGATGGCGTTCCCTGCCATGGTGTGGCAATGCTAATCACATGTTCAACATTGACTTCATCGGCTTTGGCAAGATTTTCAGCGTAATAACCGGCAATCAGTCCTCCCATAGAATGACCCATTAAGATGATGCGATCGCTTCCGGTCAGCTCTTTAATCCTTTTAATTTCTTTGCTGATTTTATCTTGGGCATAATCTTCAACACCTTTGGTCGGATCATTGCTTGCTAGTCCATCATAATTCAATGAAAAGACAGAGCCATACTCTTGATTTTTTAAAAACTGTCTACCCACTACCCACTCGCTTTGATTGAAGCCAGACCCATGCAACAGCAGAATAGGGGTGGTCCGTTGCTTAACATCCTCAGGTTTAGGATTGAAATTTGATTTGCAGCGTGCCACTAACAATAACGCCAAGGCAGCGGGCAGAAGTAAAATATCACACAGAATTGTGAAAATGATACGGGGAATTTTTGTGGCAGTTTCTACCATTTTTTCAAAGCTAGTTTGTGGTATGGCAATTTGCATACCCTTAATTTTAGCAGTCTCATCACCCATGTCAACGCCAAATTTATCCTTTACTTCGGCGTTAAATGAGTCGCCCTTCAACAATTTATTAAGAGATATAATTTGATGCCTGGAGGATAGCAACTCCGCTTTCTGAGAATCAGCACCTTCTAAAACAGCTTTATTTATAATCTTTAAGGCAGTTGTTATATTGTGCTGCCCCTCATATTCTTTTTCAAATTCAATTGATGGGACAACAGATGATGGGATAACAGACGCCTTATGGGAGGTCAGCCCATCAAGCACATTGACTGCGGTGCGAAAGCTTGTATTAGAAATCACTTAGACCTCCGTTTAATTAAATAATAATATAACAGTAAAATATTAAGATTGTATAAATTTATTTGAATTGAAAATCAACAAATGTTGTTTCAGTCGACAAATCAACACCATTGGCAGGTAAAAGTATTAAGTCCTCTGATTTTGGCAAATCTCAATTATGCGGTGCATCGTGAATTGTAAGAAGCCTAGCAAGGTGGTGGAAATAAAAGAAGTTAGCCGCAAATAGCGGCGGCTGTACCAAAATTCCGGTGTAAATAAAGATAGCCCATCGGCCAAAGATTTGCTATACACTGCTTCTTAGAACCTTTAACCTACGGCAAGCCCTATGTATCTGGCATCTTTAGTCACCATTCTGGTAGCATTTTTGGGAGCTATGCCCACCTTGGCGGGTGCACGTGCCGTTGATGACGCCGAAATGTCAACGGTCATTATCCAGCAATATCAGTCTGGCTATCCCAGATATGACTATCACCGACCAGTGAGGCCGGTCATCCCACATATCCCAAGCTTCATCACCATTCAAACGGACCTGCCAGAAGGCAACACCATCGAAATTGCCATCAAACCCGAAACCGCCCGCGCCTTTTCGTTAAAGCTTAACGCCAACCAGGGGCAGATCCGTTGGAAGAGCAAGCCGCTGCCGCCAGGGGCATACGAAATTTTCTATCGCCTGCCGCCGGCTTATGAAGCTGCACCCGCGCAGAAAATCGTGCTGCATCGCGGCGAAAATCTCATCCTGACCCCTCTCTTTCGTCTGGCATCAAAACTATCCTCAATACATATCGTCGCCAATATCCCCGCGGCCACTTTTCTTTTGCGCTCGACAAAATCGTCGCAGGTATGGAAAGGGGAAGGGCGTGAATATCGCTTTTCAGACCTGCCTAGCGGCAGCTATGCACTGGCCTTTTCCACCAGCGAACCAGACTATTACATCCCGCCGGCCGAGATGCGTTTCAACTTAAATTCCCAGGAAAACAAAGAACTCAAAGCCCCCTTCCAGATCGCCGGCAAAGTGACTATCAATACCAATGTCGAACACAGCCATGTCGCCATCCAAGAGCTCGGCGGGCGGCAGCAGACCTCGCAAGCCGAAATCATCGGAGGCAGCAAAGCCTTTACCCTGCCGGAAGGGCGCTATCGCCTCACCCTCACACCACCTGAAAGCGGTGCAGGCAGCGATTTAAAGCGCACTCCGCCAGACCCCACCGACATCAATGTGCGCGCGTTGATGTCAGCGGACATCAACCTCGTCTTCGGCAGCGAAAATACGCCCCCTGCTATAAAACCAAGAAAACTCATCGTCACCACCAATGTGGCCTCGGGGGGGTTCACCTTAAGCAAATTCACGGCCGCACATGAAGATATCATCGGACATTTTTCCGGCAAATACACCCAGCTGACACCTCCCCCTGCCGATCGTTATATCATCACTTTTGATAAAGTGCCAAATTACCAGACGCCGGCCCCACAGACGGTGGTGATAGAGGCGGAACAGGAAAAAAACATCCAAGCCACCTACCTGCCCATCGAACAGACCGCCACTGTCCCCGCCGGCAAAGTCCTCATGGGCGATATCACCACAGAAACTACTGCCAATAAGCTGCCTGCTAAAACCGTAACCATCAGCGCTTTTGCCATCGGCATCTATGAAGTCACCAACATCCAATATGCCACCTGGCTGAACCAAGCTCTTAAAGCCGGCACCATCTCGTTTGTAGAAGAGGCCGACAACCGCGGCCAGGTGGTTGATATGAGCGGACGTCTGCTTTTTAAGACTTTTATCGCCGATCCCTATAGCCAGATCACGGCCCAAATGCAAAGTATGGAAAGTCCGGTATTCGTGCCGCTGCCAGGCAAAGACTCCTACCCTGTGATCAACGTGTCCTGGTATGGCGCCATGGCCTATTGTGCCGACCGTAAGGCCCGCCTGCCTACTGAAGCCGAATGGGAAAAAGCCGCCGCCATGGAGCCTGAAAAGGCGGGCACGCCCTTGAAAAAATACCGCTATGGCTTCGGCAGCGATGCCATCGACCGCACCTGGGCCAATTACAAAGACGACGACCGACCGCTGCCATATTTCCGTGTGTTGACCACGCCTGTCGGCTTCTATAATGGCATAAACGCCCTTCCCCTGACGGCAGGCCACAGCAAACAGCAGCTCACGCACCTAGCTAAAAGCCCTTATGGCGCCTTCGATATGAGCGGCAACGTGTGGGAATGGGTTGCCGATTGGTATGATGACAGTTATTACGCCAAAATGTCGGATACAGATCCACAAGGACCTGACGGCGGCACGCTGAAGGTCGTGAAAGGCGGCTGCTATGACAGCCTGGCCGATGGCGTGCGTGTCAGCGAAAGGCTTGGCCTTTTGCCCGAACATACCGATGCTTATACCGGCTTCCGCATCGCCATCGAGGCCGAAAAGGCAGCCAAATAGCAACACAGGCTCAATGGGAGCCCGTACCCGAATTCAAAAATGGTTGCCGTTATAAATGAAAAATCAGACTTGATCATTGTGGCAGGCAAAGAAATTCACCACAGAGATACAGAGACACAGAGAATAAAAAAGGCTATTTACTGTTATACTGCAGCCGGCATCAACATTCGATTTATGGATGTAGATTTTTTCGCCGAAATGTCGTTTCGAAAGCGTGACATACATATTTGTAGGCTCGCTTTTGAAACGACATTTCGGCGAGAAAAGATGCGTCCATAAATCGAATGTTGATGCCGGCTGCAGTATAAATAGCCTACCTTTTAATGATTCTTCTGCCGCCGGATTCATCGGTATAACGTTTATCCAAACTCGGACTTTCCCTGCGGGCGGCGGCGACCTGTGCCAGTTGTGTTTTAGTCAGCGGTTTTTTGTCTATTTTCTTCATAAAACCTCCTGCCGTATCTCTTGTTTTATTATAATATACTTTGTTTTTTACAAACAGGATAAAACCAACCAGCCTATTTTTATGAAAAAGATTGGTTCATCGCACAAATGAGGGAGTTGCAAAAATACCGCCGATGATTCGTCAAAAAGCCTTAGTAATTGCTGGTTGAAATATGAGAAGTAATGATCTATTTGTAGGTTCTCTTTGAAACAAATCGGCATTCTAGCACAGAAGGTCTAGTTAGCCTCGATAGAGGCGGAAGCATGTAGCCATAGGTGTCAACCTATGGAATAAAATGTAGTATAAAGAGAGCCGTGAATACGGCGACAGCAATTTCGATGGAAGCTGAATTAGATGCAATTATTATAGTATATACTATCCTTTAGTCATTGCTGCCGCCGTATTCACGGCTTTGTTTCTAAACATGCGATTACCACACGCTGACGCATGTGGCTACATGCTTCCGCCTCTATCGAGGCTGTAAAAATGTTCTCATGGCTTGTGCCCTATCTCTTGTATGGCAGTGCCAACTCAAATCCTTCCTTCACAGGATCGAACGCGCAATTTGCCATTATGTATGATTTATTTAACATCCTCCATTAGTTTACATATGGGGAGGCACGCAATTGTGCGATGAACCAAAAGATTTACAAATCGTCCAACGGTATTCTCATAAGAAAAATAAGAAATAACAGGATTTTAGGATGGTCAGGATGAACAACTGCGATAAAGTCGCAGTTTAAAATATTCCACATCTCTGAAGCCGTATCCTTGTCTTTCCGACGATGGTTTACAAGTAAGCTGAAATGTGCGCTTACCGCAGTAGCGGTCAACAAATTTCAGCCCCTTCCATTGCCACGCACTTCGGCACAGTTCATATGGAAAATTTCAACCAGCTGCTGGTATCATTAGGGCATGGGCGGCTTATAGGCCCTTAAAAAAGAGACCAGCTGCTTTTCCCAGGCTTTGGTATCAGGTCCCAGCCAGATGAAGTGGCCGCTGTCTTGCACCGTGAGCAGCTGCGAGCCGGCAATTTGGGAGTTTACATACTGCGCCGTACTATAATTGCCGTTGGTATCATTTAAAGCCTGCACGATGATGGTCGGCGTCGCGATCCCTTGGTAGAAAGATGGCACGAGGGGCCAATTGCCGAGCACGGCATTGCCGATATCATTGGCGATGCCATCGGCCCGCGGCGAAAGCGGCATCATGGCGTAGATCATCTTCCTTAAAAATTCGGACTGGTTAGCATGCTTGACGACAAAGCGCATGCGCTGATTGAGCTCGGTATAAAATAAGTTATTATCCATCGGCAAAATCTCTTTAGCCGTGGAATAGAAGTCAAAACGCATGGTCAAATAGAGCATATAAAAGGCGAAATCCAATTGAGGGATGGCGGAAGCTGAAAAGGGTGACGCCTGGTTGAGCAACAGCTCCAAGACGATATAAGAAAGTGTGTCGTTTGACTGGGCGCCAATGCTTTCCAAGACCAGGGCCGAGACTTTTTCAGGATGCCGCAAAGCCAGTTGAAAGGCAACCGGCGCGCCGGCAGAAAAACCGAGTACCGCTACTTTGGGGATATGCAACATTTCTAACAGCGCGGCCAAAGCATCGGCTTGCTGCTCGTTCGTCATGCCAACGCTAAGTGGGGTGCCAAGATAACCCGGACGCGATACCGCTAGGACGGAAAAGCCATGTTCGAGCAGATGGGAGCTTATCAGCAACGACTGGTCCCACCCTCCAAAAGCCCCTTGCAAGCTAAGCACGACAGGGCCCTCGCCCTTCCTCACATATTCGATCGGACCAAAAGAGGTGTGCGCCTGGCGGCTGCAGTCTTCCAATTCCTGGGTCGTCTCCGGCACCCAGTTTTCAAAGCGACTATTTTTTAGATGCGCAGCTACCTCGGGCTGAAAGATTGTCAGACCAAAAAGAACGGTGTAGAAAACAACCCATAGGTTTTGCATAGAATCCTCACATAGATATAAATATTTGTATCAACGCATAGCAAAACCGCGGATTTCTAAGATAGCGATTTCCGGCAGGCGTCCGTCTATTTCGTGTCCGTTTGCACAAACGGACACGAGAAAAGAGAGAGCGTGCACCAGAGGCAAGGCTGACGAGCGCAAAATTTTCTGGATAAACTATTTACAAATTAACATCAAACCTATATAGTATTGTATTATAAATTAAATAACACAAACAGGAGCGTTAATGCTAAAGATAACTAACATGAAACGAAACTTAACAACTCTATGTTACTTACTTTTACCTTTTAGCGCCTTCAGCCAACAGCTTATCGTGGAAGAATCATCGGGCGTGCAGCACGTCATGGAAATCCAGCCTACCGACACCTTTGCCGATGTGATGCACATTGTCCAGCAACACATGCAGTCGACCGATGACACACACACACCTGCCCATAAGGATCATTCCTTCCTGCGCCAAAACGCCACCAGCCTGGAATTCACCAATGAAAACGGCAGCCTGCTAGTTAAAACCGTAAAACCCCAAGCCCGCCTCACTCCCCGCGATTACTATGCCGCCGTGACCGATTCGGAAAAAAAGGATATGCGTTATGTGCTAGACACGCTGGCCAATTCGTCGCTGGCCTATATCATTTATGCCCAAAGCTCTTTGAAAAAAGTTGTCAAACGCATAGACCACATCCATCCACTGCAGGTTTTAGTGACCATCTGCAACGATCGCGAACTGATTGCCTGGCTGCATAAGATCCGTGGCAGGGACTTGGTATGGAAGGATTTGTTTGATACATATTCATCCACACTCGATCATGAAAGCGATTTTGACAATGTGTTGCCGCATGCAGAGGATTTTGGCAGCTTAATCGACCTTGACGCCATCTATATGCGGCCGGCCTGGCAAAACAGGGATTGGAACGGTTTTTTCGATATTGTATTCGCCACCCATCCAGCCTCATAACCGGCAGGCAAAAAAAAACTTGAAACCTTCTGATTTCTCAAGTATAGATTTGACTTACATTTAAGCCCTGGACTATTTCTATCCGGCAACTTGTTGGTTATACTATACATGAGACCCCTGCTTTGCATTTTGACATTTATTGCCCTCAATCAGCTGGCCGCGGCCGAAACTACTGCCGTTAGTGATAAGCTTGCGCCTTCGGCTCAAGCTATGGCAAGCGGGGTATTAGCACCCCCTGCCGAGATGCCGGCTGCCAGTCATACGCTCGGTGCGTCTGCCGAAGATGATGAACTCGTAGCCTATCTCATGCGGGAAGAGGGCAAGGTTGCGCCTCCATCCCCGGCACAGGCACAGCCAAAAAAACAGGCTGATGTGCCGCCAAAAAACCCTTTGCTTGGCAAACAGTTTCTCCACTCCCTCGAAGTCCTCGAAAAGGAAAACGATGCCCTCCCAGACCTTTCTGACTTGACGGTAGCCGAACTTGAAGCCGAACTTCCGCACACACCATTCATCATGATGCCCGGCACAGATCCCAAAGGACGGCCATTCTCGCTCAATGAAGCGCTTGTATATGCACTTGAGAACCAGATTTCGCTGGAAATTTCACAACTCAGCATCAACGTGCAAGCCGGCGTATTGCGCAGCGCGGCCTCCCCCTTCGATTATAATGTCGTCGGCACCAATACCTATCTCTTCCAAGACGATTTGCAAAGAGCCTCGGTGCCTATAAAAACAAAGCTCAATGGAAATGAAACGCTTGCCACCCTCTCCGCCACCACCCTCACCCGTCCAGGCACGGCCTTTGCCGTCAGCGCCCAGGTCGACAGGCTGCATAACCCCCTCAATTCACCGGCAACAGTAAACAACAATGTCGGCTCGGTTTCCTTTTTGGTACAGCAACCGCTGTTGCGCGGCTTTTTAAACGGTGTAAATTGGATGCAGGAAAAAGCCGCCCGCATGGAACTTTATGCCAGGTACTATGACGACTTCCATGCTGTCAGCCAAAACATCTTCAGCACCACCACGGCCTATTGGGAAGCCGTAGCTGCCCAAAAAGCCGTTGGCATCCAGGAAGAGGGTTTGAGACGCCTGAGGGAACTAACCGAAAATATCAAGCAACTGATCAAAAATTCATTGCTGGCCCGCACTGACATCCACCAGCCCCAGCAGAAGATCGTCAAGCAGCAAATCAGCCTGCTGGAGGCGCAGCAATTTCTTTTTTCCACCATCCAACAATTGGAATTTGTCATGGGCGATGTCTCAGTGACAGACTTTAAGGATGAGGTTTTATATTTAACCGATGACTTCCCGCTGCCACCGCTCGATGTCGAGTGGTTCCAAACTCAATTCCCATATTTACTTGAATACTCGATCAGGCACCGCTATGACATCCAAGCCTCTACCTTGCGCCAAAAGCAAATATATTTCCTGTTAAAAGGCGCCAATAACGACCGTCTGCCCACACTCAATGTCACAGGCCAAGTCACCATGCCGAATTTTGAAACTGGCGAAGCCGGCAAACCCTTGCTTTCGCCCCTTGAGATGCATCAGCGTCAAACAAATTGGTCGCTTGGCATCAATATCGCCATGCCGCTGTATAACGACGGCGCGATGGGCGTGCTGCAGCAAAGGAAGGCGCAATATGCCCAAGCCATCCTGTCCACGCAGCTGTTGATGCAGCAAGCCCTCACGATCTTACCTGCAGCCCTATCTAGTCAAATCGTGCTATCTGCCCAATTAAAGGAAGCCGAACAAAATGTGCGCCTAAACCGCTTATTGTTTGCCGAAGGCGTCGTCAAACTGCAGGCGGGCTTCATTTCCCTCTTTGATCTGCTGAGTTTTGAAGAAAACCTGACCACGTCCCTGTTGCAGCGCAACGATTTCC
The DNA here is from genome assembly GCA_963830365.1 of uncultured Chlamydiae bacterium. GTDB lineage: Bacteria > Chlamydiota > Chlamydiia > Chlamydiales > Parachlamydiaceae > CAWHMU01. The sequence continues at coordinate 55,598 of CAWHMU010000036.1, read as the reverse complement.
GTAAAAAGTACATGCAGAACATCGGCCAGATCCGTTTTCTGACCGCTACACTATTCTGGCAGGGGGAAAATAGCGATTGCATTGAAGTCATGGATATCACCTCGCTGCCGGAGATAGGCTCAGGACGGCCAGAAAATGTAGCAGAGAGTTGTGATTAGGTAATAAATACAAATTAATCGTTTATTAAAGGCAGATGCCCTATGACAACAAATCCCCCATCTCCAGCCCAGCAGCCGGCATTTGAGCCCCCCAAAAAAAGATTTTATCAGCGCCTTTCCCCTAAGATGTGGATCGTCATCATCCTGGTCTGCCTGACAAGCCTTGCCTACTACGAGATTGATGATTATTTCCAGCCGGAGAAAGTCGTGGGCAAAGGCATTATCCTGAATGCCAAGGGGCGGCTTTTCACCATCAATACCAGAGTGGACGGGATTGTTAAAAAAATTTTCGTCAGCCCGGGGGACGAGGTCAAAGAAGACCAGCTGGTGGTTGATATTTTAGATCACGACTACGAAATCAAGCTGTCGGCTGCCAAGCTGAAAGTGGAGAATTTGACACTTGATTTAGAGAAGTTTAAGCATGACATCAGCCAGGAAGGAGCGGCACAGCTAAAGGCCCTTAAAAGAGAGATGCTGGCCAAAAAATTCAATGTCCAGCTGCTGAACAAAAAAATCCCCGATCTGGAAGCTGAGGTGACCCGGCGTAAGCATTTATTCGAGCTTGGGCTGATCAGCCCTGCCGTCGTACGCGATGCCGAAGACAAATTGTCGTCCGCTAAAATCGAAAGAGAAACCACCCAGGTGTCAATTGCCAACCTGCATTTCAACCTGCTTAAAGGCTACCGTTCGGAGGAGCTGAAGAATAAAGAGCGCGACCTCACCCAAAACCTGGAACTGAAAAGACTGCTTGAGCAGCAAGCGAAATATTACAAAGTGAAGAGCCCCTGGGATGGACGTGTGCTTGAACTGATGGCCAACGAAGGGGAAATCGTCAAACGCGGCTCCAATTTACTCTTGATGGAAGGGCGTAGCGAGAAAAATGCTCCCGACCGCATCTATGCCTACCTGCCTATGGAACAGAACAAGCACGTCGTCGTCGGGCAAAGGGCCGTCATGGTGGTCTATTCGGCCGACACTAAATACTACGGCGTGCTGCTGGGCAAAGTGGCCGAAGTCACCGATTATCCCGTCTCGCGCGATAGCATCACCAAAATCCTTTATAACAAAGAACTCGTCAACCTCCTCGTCCCAGGGGATAAAGCCGTCATCGAAGCCGTCATCGATCCCGATATCGATCCAGTCACCAAGGGCTATAAGTGGTCCAAGAAATGGTGGACACCCGGCTATTGGATGAGCTCCCTGCCGCCGCCCGACCTTCCCACCGGCACCCTATGCACCGTCATCGTCATCATCAATAAGTAAGGGCGGCAGCACAAGGCAACTATACCACACGCGGCTAGGTTTGGCGATTTTCGGCAACGCGAAAGTCCCGAGGTTTAACGATCGAAAGTGACCCCATATTGGAATATTGGGTCACTTTCGATTGTTAAACCTCGGGGCTTTGGCGCAGCCGAAAAATGCCAAACGTAGCCGCGTGTGGTATATACAAACATTAGTTAAATAAATAACTTTACTATATAATTAAGTGGCAACGGCCTCTGTTAATTTTAGCTGGAGAGCTTGCATGTTTAACGATGAAAAGCCGCCGCTGACCAAAAAACAACTGATGTATGTCAAAGGGGGAGCATGCTCGCCGACCCGTTCGCCCCATCAACCCAATCCTTCCTACGGCATTCCTCTCGGATCGTCATCGCTAAATCCCAAAAACCTCCTAAACAACCATCCCATTCCTCGACCGGTTATTTAAAAGTCCAAAATCGCCTGCTTTTTTAAAATTATATATATTATAATAAAACATCTTGTATATTCCAGTATAGGCCCAGTTGATGAACTTAAGCTTGGAGGATATATGCCTAAAAAACAAAAACAGCCGCTGACCAAAGCTCAACTATTGCAAGTGGTAGGGGGATATCCTACCAGGAATACATACGGCCCCCCAAAACCCCCTGCCCGCCAAAGCAAGCCGAAGTTGCCTGCCACGCGGGAGACCTCGCCTGCGCAGACGCCGACAAAGGGGTGAAACCTAAATGGTGAAACCTAGATAAGGCATGCTCACAATGACCGAAAAATCACCCCCCGGCCCCACATCCGAAGAGGCCGCAGGAACAGCTTCGTCCCTATTTCGGCCAGGACCTTTGGAACGCCTTTCCCATCCTGTGCAGCTGGACGCCCTGCTTGTGGTAGTGACTCCTCGCATGTGGATTGCGCTGCTATGCCTGATCATGCTGCTTGGCGGTCTCATCGGATGGTCTGTTTTTGGCTCCCTGCCCGTCACCGTACACGGCAGGGGGATCGTCATGAACCAAAAGGGACGCCTGCTGACCATAAACACGCCCGTCGGTGGTCTCATGCAAAATATCACCGTCAAACCCGGCCAAGAGGTTAAAGCCGGCCAGCTGATGGCCGAGATGGCCGATCCCGAACGGCAAATGCCGCTGCATCGGCTCACAAGTCCCATCGACGGCAAGGTATTGGAACTACTGGCCGGCGAAGGGGAGACACTGACGCCCGGCAGCCCGGTGGTATGGCTGGAATACAGCAATGCAGGCCACGCCCCATACCGCGTCTACGCCTATTTCCCGTTAGCACAGGGAAAGCGCCTGGCCGTGGGGACTGCCGCCTACGTCGCCGTTTCCACCATTGATACCCAAGAATACGGCTACCTGCAGGGAAAAGTCAGCGAGGTATCGGGCTTTGCCATCCCCCAAGCCGGCCTGGAAAAGCAGATCTACAATAAGGAACTGGTGGAATATCTGGCGCCTGGCGATGAGGCCGTGATTGAAGCTACCATCGAGCTGGATATCGATCCGCATACCCATGACTATCGCCTGACATCGGGCAAGTCCCTGCCATCCCCCCTGACAACCGGTACCGTCGGCACAGTCCAGGCGACCATCCACCGCATCCGGCCGCTCTATTACATGCTGCCACTGGAGAGTTTGAAACTCGAGAGTGTGAAAGATGAATGAGAATATCATCCCGCGGCCAAGCGCCTACCGGCGCGTGCGCACGCCGACACGCATCCAGATCGAAGCCACCGAATGCGGCGCCGTCTGCCTAGCCATCATCTTGGCGCATTTTGGCAAATTTTTATCCATAGAACAGCTGCGCATCGCCTGCGGCATCTCGCGCGACGGCAGCAACGCCAAAAATATCGTCGAGGCCGCCGAAGGCTATCAGCTGCAGGCCGACGGCTACAGTCTGGAGGTGGAAGATCTCTATCAGCTGCCGCTGCCGGCCATCCTGTTCTGGAAATTCGAACACTTTGTGGTCCTTGAAGGTTTCGACAAAAAGCATGTATACCTCAACGATCCAGCCACGGGGCCGCGCAGCATCAGCTACGATGAGCTCGACAGCGACTTTACCGGCATCGCCATCACCCTGCAGCCCGGAACGCAGTTCAAAAAAAGCGGCCGGCCGCCAGGGGTGATCGAGGCCATCTACAATAGACTGAAAAACGTCAAGGCCGCGCTACTTTTTGCCGCCCTGATCGGCCTATGCCTGGTCGTGCCGAATTTGGCCTTTCCCGCCTTGACGCAGGTGTTTATCGACCGGGTGCTGGTAGCGCAAAACCTGGACTGGAAAAACGGCATCCTGGCCGGATTGCTGTTGGTGATGGCTGTCAAAGGGTTGCTGATATTCCTGCAAGGCAAGGCCATCAACCGCTTAAAAACGCGCCTGTCGGTCGCTTTGGGCAGCGAGACATTATGGCATATGCTTAGGCTGCCGATGGAATTTTACCTGCAGCGTTATCCAGGTGAAGTGGCCTACCGCCTAACTCTCAATGAATCGATCAACCATGCCCTGGCCGACGATGTCATCACGCTGGTCTTAAGCGTGCTGTTTGCCTTCAGCTATGGTGTGGCGATCCTCTATTACGATTATACCATCGCCCTGGTGGCTATGTCGGTGATGGCCGCCAACCTCCTGCTGATGCAATGCGTCTATAGCTCCCGCTCAGACATGTATGCACGCTATCAGTCGGACTCAGCCCGCAGCACTGCCTATGCCATCGGCGGGCTGGAAAATATAGAAATGCTAAAAGCCGGCGGCTCAACACGGCGCTTTTTCCAGACCTGGGCGGCATATTATACCAGACTATTGAATGCGCTGCAGGCAGTGGGGCGCAAGGACATCTTCCTGACCATATGCACGCAGCTATTGCAAGCTTTGACTTACTTTATCTTCATCGCGGTCGGCGGTTGGCGCGTCATCGATGGTCAACTGACCGTGGGGATGTTCATCGCCGTGCAGATTTTACTGTTCAGCCTGATCCAACCCGTGGTCAGCCTGGCCGGCGTGAACCAGAGCCTGCAATTTCTAAAGGTCGATATGGCGCGGCTGGATGACCTGATGCGCTATCCCATCGACAGCGTCTTCAAACCGCCGGAAGCACGGCCTCAGCAGACAAGTAAACTGAGCGGCGCGGTCGACATTCGCCACGTGACTTTCGGCTACAGCCGCTGCGACGAACCGATGCTCAAAGATATCTCATTGACACTGGCTGCCGGCAAAAGCGTGGCACTCGTCGGCCCCTCTGGCAGCGGCAAATCGACGCTGGCAAGGATTATCGCCGGACTGTTGCATCCTTGGGAAGGGGAAGTGCTATTCGACGGCAAAAGCCAGCAGGCTATACCCCGCGAACTATTTGTCAACAGCATGGCTCTGGTCGAAAGCGATCCCTTCATTTTCACTGCCAGCATCAAAGACAACCTCACCTTTCTTGACCCAACGATACCTTTGCCGCCTGTCATAGCGGCCGCTAAATGCGCCTGCCTGCACGACACCATCATGTCAAGACCCGGCGGCTATGAGCTTATGCTTGAAGAGAATGGCGCCAATTTGAGCGGCGGGGAACGGCAGCGCCTGGAGATTGCCAGAGCCGGCTTAAAGCAGCCTGCCATTCTGATCCTCGATGAAGGCACCAATTCCCTTGATGCCTTTACCGAGCATGCCATCATGCAGCATCTGCGCAACAGCGGCAGTGCCATGCTTTTGATCGCCCATCGCTTAAGCAGCATCCGCGATTGCGATGAAATCATTGTGCTGGACCTAGGCAAGATCATCGCCAAAGGCACACATGCCAGGCTAATGGAGCATTGCCCCCTCTACCATGCACTGGTAACGAGCGAACAACAGGAGTAAGCCGTGGCGCCGACTGCAAAGGAAAATGAAGCCAGCCAAGCACAGCTCCGCAGGCAAAGCGACCGGGCCATGCTCGATAGCACCCTGAAAGAGTTCGGCAACATCTTGGATGATGAAATGGCGCCTATAAACGCACCAATGGGCGCAGAACCGCTCATGCGGGCTTGTCAAATCCTGGGCGCTAAGCTGGATATCGATTTCCAATTTCCATCCCTATCCACCACCACACAGCCGCTGGCAGAACGCCTGCATGCCATTGCCCAAGCATCGCACGTAAACTATCGCGACATCACCCTGCCAAAAAACTGGTGGCTGGAGGACCACGGCCCCCTGCTTGGCTATTTTAAAGATAATCCCCTGAAGCCGGTCGTTTTGTCCCCGGACCCAAACGGCGGCTATTCTCTGATCGATCCCGAAGCCCCTGCCCCGCAAAAAATCCATACGGCACTAGCCCAAAAGCTCGACCCTACCGCCAACATATTTTACCGTCTGCTTCCCGCCCAAGACAAATTGAGCCACCGCGATATGCTGCATTTCTGCCTGCACGGCAGGAAAAATGATCTCTGGTTTATCTTTATGCTAAGCTTGTTGGTAGGCGTGTTGAGTCTTTTTCTACCTTTTGCCAACGAAATTTTATTCGACCATATCATTCCGTCAATGGACAAACAGCTCTTTATGCAGCTGTTGCTTGGCCTGGCTCTGATTTTCCTAAGCATCGCCGCCTGTAATGCCATTAAGGAATACGCCATGCTTAAAGTAGAAACCTATCTAAATCACGATGTGGAGGCGGCCTTATGGCAGCGCCTGCTCGACCTGCCGATGCGCTTCTTCAGAAGGTTCACGGTAGGCGACCTGTTCCAGCGCCTCTCATGCGTCACCGAGATCCGGCGCAGCTTAGCCGGCCATGCCGCCCGCACAATTATCAATGCCATCTTTGCCACCGTTTATCTGGTGGCCATGTTTTACTACAGCCCTACCCTAAGCGCCATCGCCCTGGGGCTTATGCTCTTTAGCCTGGCTGCGACGGCCTACGGCTTTGCCGCCATCAAAAAGCGCGCCATGAATTATCAGTTCGGGATCATCAACGGCAAAGTCATCCAGATGATCATCGGCCTCTCCAAAATCCGCACTCACGGCGCCGAAGAGCGCATCTTCCGTTTCTGGGCCGCCGATGCCATGGCCAACCAGCGCCTGCATTTACAGATGGGGACCATCGCCAATCGCCTGCATGCCGTCGATATCATATTGGACGGCCTGAAATATTTCGTGATTTTCTTTGTCGTCATCGGCTGGGTGGGTGCCACATCTTCCCCTTCAACTATGCTCAGCCTCGGCGCCTACCTGGCCTTTAACATCGCCCTGGTCAATTTCGCCGTCGCCCTCGCCGATCTCAATGCCACCCTGCTGCAAATGCCAAACACCTATGCCCTATGGCACTACGCCAAAGTCATCCTGGACGAACCGCTGGAAAACAGTGCTGCCAAGATCACCCCTCCACCATTAAGCGGCGCCATCCATATCGAACATGTCAGCTTCCGCTATGATGACAAGGGTGCGTTGATCCATGACGACATCTCCATCCGCGCCGCGCCGGGTGAATTCGTGGCCATCGTCGGCCCCTCCGGCTGCGGCAAAAGCTCGCTCATCCGCCTGCTGCTCGGCTTTGAGTCGCCCCAGCAGGGCGCAATTCATTATGACGGACAAGACCTGGCTACGCTTTATCTGCCAGCGGTACGCCGGCAGATCAGCACCATCTTGCAAAACAGCCAGCTGATGGACGGCACCATGCGCGAAAATATCACCGGCGGAAAGCCTTATGCCCTGGAAGAAATCATGGCGGCAGTCGAGATGGCAGGATTTAAGAACGATTTGCAACAATTCCCCATGGGACTAAATACTGTCCTGACTAGTGCAGGGACGACGATTTCAAGCGGACAGCGCCAGCGCCTGTTTCTGGCGGGCGCCTTTTTAAGTAAGGCCAAGATCATGCTGTGGGATGAAGCTACGGGCGGCCTGGATAATCGTACCCAACAAATCGTGATGCAGAATATGCAAAAGCTCAAGGCCACAAGAATCATCGTCGCCCACCGACTGTCTGCGGTAAAACATGCCGACCGCATCTATGTACTGGACCGCGGCAAGGTGGCGCAATGCGGCACCTTCGCCGAGCTCGCTCAGCAAGGCGGCCTGTTTGCCGACATGCTGGCCCGCCAAAGCATTTGATGTCTCGCAAATTTTCATTTTGTGCTAAAACCGGGGTCAAGATCGGGGGCATGCCAAGCCAGCCCCCAATCTTTAAAAGCTCGGCCAGAGAATCTCATCCACCACAGTTCGGAAGTAGGCATGTTCATGCTGGCACAGGCGGCCTAGCTGCTGCCGCTTTTAGGTTAAAAGCTACAGTTTGCGCAACGGCGCCAATTTGGCCACCAGGCTGCGTTCACGGCTGTCATTGGAGAAAAACACCTTGTAGGTGAGGCCGATGGAGCCTTGATAGGCCTCACGGATAACGCCGATGCCGAAATCTTTATGAAAGACGGCATCGCCCGGCACAAGCTGCACCGTTTCCCTGACTGGCGCCACCTCAATCTCATCTGAAAAGGGCTCCGGCAAAAAATCCTCCTCATCGCGCATATGCCGGGGCGCTTCGCGCCTGGCTGTTGATGGCTGAGATTTGGCAAAAAACGAGGAACGCAGCTTTTCGATGTATTTACCCGGCACTTCCTGCAAAAAGCGGCTGGGACGCTGGCTGCGTGTGGTGCCCCATAAGAAGCGCTGCCTGACATCGCAGAGGTAAAGATATTCCTTGGCGCGCGTCATCCCCACATAGCATAGGCGGCGCTCCTCTTCCTGGGCGGGTTCGCTATCGCGCGAATTGGCATGCGGGAATAGATCCTCCTCCATCCCCACCAGAAAGACAACCTCGAATTCCAGCCCCTTGCCATTATGAATGGTCATCAGGTGGATGCGGTCGTGTGGCGCTTGGGCTTCATCCAGGCTGGACTTAAGCGATAATTCCTCCAGAAATGCTTCAAGGGAAGGTTCAGTGGAAGACAGCTCCCATTCCATGGCCTTTGAAATGAGCGCATTCAAGTTTTCCTTGCGTTCGTCATAGCTTTCCATTTCGCAGGCGAGGTGGTCCAGGTAGCCCGTGCGTTCGATGGCGGCTTTGACAAGCTCTTTCAATGAGCACGACTTGCTGATTTCCCTCAGCTCGTGCACGATATCGACATAAGATTTCAAGGCAGTCTTCTGTTTGGCGGAAAGGCGGATGGGATGCTGCAGCTCAGCTCCTGCGACAAGTTCAATGCAGTATCCTAAGATCGAGCGCTGCTCATGGGCGGCCGCGAGGCGGATCTTATCGATGGTGGCCTCTCCTAAGCCGCGCTTGGGAATGTTTATCGTGCGCAGGAAAGACACATAGTCCGTGCCGGATTGCACCATGCGCAAAAAGCCCAAGATATCCTTGACTTCACGCCGCTGGTAGAACGAGACGCCGCCTACGATGACATAGGGGATTTGGTGCAACAGCAGCTTGTCCTCAAGCGCCCGCGACTGGGCATTGGTGCGATAGAAAACGGCCATCTCTTTTAAGGAGATATCCTGCTGTTGGTAATGCATGCTGATCTTGTCAGCTACGAATTCAGCTTCGCCCCTTTCGGTATCGGCGGTATAGTGCCTGATCTTTTCACCAGGGCCCCGATCGCTCCATAGGTTCTTTTCATAACGCCCGCGGTTGTAGCTGATCAGCGCGTTTGAAGCCTCCAGGATGTTGGTGCGGCTGCGGTAATTTTGCTGCAGATTGACGACGACCGCGCCGGGATAGTCCCTTTCAAAACCCAGGATGTTGCTGACATCGGCGCCGCGCCACGAATAGATGGACTGGTCGGGATCGCCGACGACGCATATGTTGTTGTGTTTGGCCACCAGCAGGCGCACCAGGGTATATTGGGCGGCGTTGGTATCCTGGAACTCATCGATGAGCAGATGCGACCAGCGGTTTTGATAGTGGTCGAGCATATCCTGGTGCTGCTGAAATAGGCGCACCGGCAGATAGAGCAAGTCGTCGAAATCGACGGCATTGCATTCTTTAAGTTTTGCGGTATAGCGGGCATAGACATCGGGAAAGGCTTTTTCAAGTTCGTCAAGTTCAGCCTCTTTGATATCTTCTGGGCCCAGCATGGCATTCTTGGCGCGTGAGATGAGATGTAAAAAGCCTTTGGCATCGAGCTTCTGTTTGCTCTCCAGTTCATCAAGGCAGACCTTCATCAGCTTCTCGGTATCCTGTTCATCATAGATGGTGAAATCGCGCCGGTAGCCCATCACATGGATCGCCTCGCGCAGGATGCGCGCGCCCAAACTATGAAAAGTGCATACCAGCACCAGGCTGTGCGTCATCTGCGTGACGCGCTCCTTCATCTCGGCCGCGGCCTTATTGGTGAAGGTCAAGCCGAGAATGGACGAGGCTTCTACGCCGTGTTCCATCAGGTTGACGATGCGGCAGGTGACGACGCGTGTTTTACCCGACCCCGCCCCTGCCAGCACCAGCAAAGGACCGGTAAGTGTATCGACGGCAAGGCATTGATCAGGATTTAATGAGGCATGGATTTGCATAATTTTCTACCGGCTATGAGAATGAATGGAAATCATAAAGGATTTAGCCGCAAAAGGCAAACACTAGCAGCACATGGACAGTATGGACTACATGGACTATATGGACTATATGGACAAACTATGGACGTTTTTGTTGTCCATGTAGTCCATGTAGTCCATATAGTCCATGCTGTCCATTTTCGATTGGACAAAATCAAAGAATAAATTAACTTTTTGAAAACAAGAAAAAATGGAGCTGCGCTATGGAAAAGCTGATTCCCCAGCATGGGGGCTATCGCGAACTCAAAACCTTTCAGCTGTCCCGCCTTGTATTTGATATCACGATTCGGTTCTGCGACCGCTTTGTCGGCGCGCGCAGCCGCACCCACGACCAGATGGTACAGGCCGCCCGTTCGGGCGTGCAAAATATCGCTGAAGGCAGCCAAGCCTCCGGCACATCCAAAAAGACCGAGCTCAAACTCACGAATGTGGCCCGCGCCAGTCTTGAAGAACTAAAACTCGATTGCGAAGATTTTTTGCGCCAACACCAGCTGAATATCTGGGCTTTTGCCGAACCGCGCCGCCAAGAAGTGATCAGGCAACGCTTTACCACAGCCGATCAGTTTGCCCTATGGGTAAAGCAGCAGGCGCATGAGAATCAACTCAACCTGCCAGAAATTGCGGCTAATGCCATGCTGGTGCTGATTTCCGTGGCTTGCACACTTCTTAACCGACAGCTTGCGGCACAAGCCGAAGCTTTCCAACGCGAAGGCGGTTTCACCGAACGCCTTTATCACACACGAAAGGCAGCCCAAAGTCCAAAACGGGGCCCTTGAGAAAATGGACAACATGGACTATATGGACAAACTATGGACAGTATGGACAACTAAAATGTATGCTTTGTCCATATAGTCCATGTTAGTCCATTTAGTCCATGCCGTCCATGTTGATCCTAAAGGAGCTATAAATGACAGTTTTCTTGAAAAACATATTGATCAGTTGCCTGCTCTACCTAACTTCTGTGAATTGCCTTGCAACTCCAACAAGAGACTACACGCCGAACGAAATGTTACAATTCAAACGTTTTGGACAGGTAGTCCCCTCTCCTGATGGCAAAGAGGTGGTCGTCATCACTTTTCAGGTACAAAATATCAAGGATACAATGTCATGGGAATATGCGCTTTATCGACGTGACAAAGGCGGAAAAATCTCTTTAATGCATACCTCCCCTCATATCTCCTCAGCGGCTTGGTCCCCAGACGGCAAGCAGATTTTCTTTCTTAGTAAAGGCAAAGCGTTCCAAAGTCTTTGGGCATCGGACGTTAGCACGGGGGAAACCAAGCAGCTTTATGAACATACGTCCGATATAGAATCCTATAAAATATCTCCAAGCGGAGAAAGTATTGCCTTTATCTCGAAAGACCCCACAAAGACATCGAAAAGCATGGTCATTGACGTTGAGGCAACAACCTCCATCAGAGCCTTGTACATTATCCCAAACCATCCCAAAGATAGCGCTGTAGCTGAACGACTCAATCTAAACACGATAAACATCAGAGGATTTGATTGGGCACCCAATAGCAAATCTCTTGTAATCGGCTATCAGCCCATTGCCGACGATATAGATACCCTTACAAATAAACTTGGCATTTATGAGCTGAATTCTCAGCAATTGAAGGATATTCCATACACCATTACCCACAATAGCGTGCAGCCAGTCTTCTCACCTGATGGAAAATGGATAGCCTTTCAATCAAATCTTTCTGCCGATGAATTTGTAAAACAATTTGATTTAAAGAATCCGCCAAACAAAGTCCAGATCAACACCTTGATGTGGGCGGTGACTAAAGTTTGTGTATTTGACACGGTTAAGTCGAAAACCCACTGCCTAGCTCCTACCTTTAATGAAGAGCCGACGATACTGGGTTGGGATGCAGATAGCCAAAACGTTTATGTCTTAGAAATGCTCAAGACCGTCGGCTATGAAATTTATAGTTTAAATATTGATCCGAGTAAAACCCCGGTCAATATTTCTAACAGCAATGGTTTCATTGAACCGCTTACCCTCGCGCTCAATAGTGGCCACAATTTCTTCGGTTTTGCTTATGAAACAGTGAATTCAAGGCCTGAGGCCTATATCAGTCCAGCCCGCCCCTTCAAAAAAGAAAAAATAGAGCTGTTCCAAGCTAGCCCTGAGAAAGCCCACGGCACAACCGAGGTTGTACAATGGCACGCCAAGGATGGCACATTGATTGATGGTTTACTTATCAAACCTGACGGCTATGATTCCAGCAAAAAATATCCTCTCCTCACTACGGCGCATGGTGGACCCGCTAGCGCATGGGCAAAGCGTTATTTGGGTGGTTGTGATGAGTATGCAGAAATGCTCGACCCCACCACCTGTTGGGGAAATATTTTAAGCGAAGGTTTTGTTATCTTTGCACCAAATCCCCGTGGGAGTTCAGGTTATGGAAGTAAATTCCGATTAGCCAATTACGGCGATTTTGGTGGTGCTGAATATCTCGATATTATGTCTGGCATTGATCTTTTGATTGAAAAAGGGATCGTCGATCCAGCTCAGCTGGCCATAGCAGGTTGGAGCCATGGTGGCTATTTGACGGCTCGCGCGCTGACACAATCAAATAGATTTAAGGCCGCTGTCATGGGTGCTGGCATCAGCGATTGGATCTCTTACTCCGGCACAAGCAGCCAAGAATATTTTGCACCACGCTATTTTGGCGGCCCATTCTGGGATAAATTAGCTTTATACCAAGATCGCTCACCCTTATTCCAAGCGAGCAATATTAATACCCCTCTATTGCTCATCCACGGTGACCAGGATAAACGTGTGCCCATCTCACAGTCTTATGAATTACAGGCCACGCTCAAATCCCAAAATAAACCCGTGAAAATGCTACGGCTCAATGGACAAGATCACGTCCCGACAAATCCTGCCGTGATTAAAGAAAGCATCCATGAGATAAACCTGTGGTTGAAAAAGGCTTTAGGCGCCCATAAGCCAGAATAAGCCTTTAAAAATTTTCACCCCATTGATCGATTTTGTTGAACTGGGTTTCTTGAATCAGATGGACAAACTATGGACTGTATGGACAAACTATGGACTTTTTTTGTTGTCCATATTGTCCATAGTTTGTCCATTTAGTCCATTTAGTCCATTTAGTCCATTTCGTCCATGCTGTCCCTGTCAGCCGCAGCCGCAGCTGCTACCGCAGGCCTGGGCGGCAGGCGGCGGCGGGGTGGGCTCTTTTTCGCGCAGGCCGAGATAGCCGTAGCGGTGGGTGTCGTGGCTGACGCTCACCTCGCGTAAAAAATGCAAAAGTTCCAGGCGCCCATTGGCCAATACGGGCGCGATGACGGCATTGCAGGCCGCCTCGGCTATGGCTAGCTGCAATTTAGGGCTCGGCGCGGCCAGCAGGCGCAGGCGCTTGATCTGCCCGGCGGCCAGGCGTTCGATCAGCCGCGCTTCATCTTCCTCTATAAAGACAATCTCGGCCGTCTGTTTGAGCCACTCGTCGTCGGCAAATAGCTTGGCAAGTCCCGGCGGCAGGCTGATTTCAAAAGGCGCCTGGCAGGTCAGGGCTGCAGCCACCAGGCGCAGCACGTCGACCACCAGATCGCCGGCCTGCACGCGCAGCGTCTGCTTGGCATGGGGCACATAGCACAGATAGTTGTCTTGTCCCAGTACCTGGCTGGGATCGTGCTTTTTGGTGAAATAGTACTGCCAGAAGAAGGCGTAACTGTCGAGGCTTGTCTCCCATAGCTCAAGCTCGCGCGGGTCTTTAAAGGCCTGTTGCATTTTCTGATGCAGCAGATTGACTTCGCTATTGGCCGCGCCGGTTTCTTTAGGCAACCGCATTGGCTTAGGCTGCATCAGCTGCAGCAGATAGTTTGGGCCGCCGGCTTTGGCGCCGGGACCAAAACTGCTTTCCTTGCAGCCGCCAAAAGGCTGGCGCTGCACGATGGCGCCGGTGATGCCGCGGTTAATATAGCAGTTGCCCGCTACGATTTCCTTTAGCCATGTTTTCTGCTCGCGCTCATCAAGCGTATGGATGCCGGCGGTCAGGCCGTAGGGGGTGGCATTGGCCAAAGCCACGCCTTCAGCCATATCTTTGGCGCACATCACTCCAAGGACCGGGCCAAACAGCTCTGTCCGATGCATGAAGCTGCCGGGCTTAACGCCGAATTTGATGCCCGGCGACCACAAATTGGGATTCTTAGCATCCTGTTTGGGTTGCAATAGCCACTCTTCACCGGGTTCCAGGGTCGTCAAACCCCGCATGAGTTCGGGATTAGGCGTCCGGATGAGCGGGTTTATGCGCGTGGACAGATGCCAAGGCGAGCCCACTTTCAGGCTGGCCGCGGCATCGTGCAGCTGCTGCCTGAAATGGGGGTCGTCATAGACTTCCTTTTCCAATATCGCCAGGCTGCAGGCGCTGCATTTCTGGCCGGCATGGCCAAAAGCCGAATGGATAAGGTCTTTGATAGCCAGATCGCGGTCGGACATACGCGAAATGACCAAGCTGTTCTTGCCGCCGGTCTCAGCCAAAAGATCGAGGCCGGGACGCAATTTGAAGAACAGCTTGGCGGTGCTGGTGGCGCCGGTCAGGATGACGGCTTTGACGCGCACATCCTGGATCAGGCGGCTGCCGATAGGGTCGTCGGCACAGCAGAAGAACTGCAGTGCCTCTTTATCGATGCCGGCTTCCCAAAAGGTATTGGCCAGCTGCCAGCCGGCCAGCACGGCTTCAGGCGCCGGCTTGAAGATGACGGCATTGCCGGCCGCAAGAGCCGCCAAGATGCCGCCGGCAGGGATGGAGCAGGGGAAATTCCATGGCGGCGCCACCAGCACCGGCCCCTTAGACTGCCAGGCGATATCCACCAAGGAGTGCAGCTCCAGCGCATTGCGGCGGTAATATTCGGCAAAATCGATGGCTTCAGAGACTTCGACATCGGCTTCGGCCACCGTCTTGCCGGTATCGGCGACCATGGCGCCGATAAGATCGCCGCGCCTTTGGCGCAGCTTTTGGGCGACTTCTGCCAGCAGCAGCAGGCGCTGGCTTAAAGGGCGGCCCGACCAGCTGCTATAACCCCGTTCTGCCGTCTGCAGGGCAAGTTCCAATTCTTTTTCGCCAGCCAAGGCATATTGATAAAGGGTTTTATCCGGAAATGAGGGGTCTTGTCCGGCTGCTAAGGCTACCCCCGTTGAGATAGTCTGCTCACCCAACACTAAAGGCAGCACTTCAAAGTGCTTGTGAGACCACTCGCGTAAGATCCCTTCTGCCCAAAGGCGATTTTGTGGCAGCGTCCAATCGGTATCGGCCTCATTGGCAAAGGATGCATCAAAAGCTGGCGGAGGCATATTCTGCAAGCGGTTTTGAAGGCGTGAAGGGGTGGTTTGCACCGTATCGATAGCATGGCAGGCCTTGGCAAAAAGTTCAGCTTGCGCCTGCCAGGCGTCGCTGCCCGGCAACATCTCAAAGGCATGCCGCAAAAAGTTTTCGGGCGCCGTATTTTCATCCAGGCGCCGTACCAGGTAGGCCACGGCATTCTGGAATTCCTCACGCGTCGCGGCCGGACAATACAGCAGCATATTGCCGGAGAGCTGCTGCACCAGGCGCCGCTGGTGGTCGGCCATACCTTCAAGCATTTCGAAGCAGACATACTCTTCGACATGATTTTCGGCGCGCAAGAGCAGGGCATAGGCGATATCGAACAGGTTGTGGCTGGCGATGCCCAGGTGTACGGCTTTGGCGTGCGGCAATTGGCAGCCATACACCAGCATGCGCTTGTAGTTGGCATCGACTTCTCCTTTAGTGGCATAGGGAGCCTGCGGCCAGTTCTTAAGCGAGGCTTCGACCTGTTCCATGGCTAAATTGGCGCCTTTGACGATGCGGATCTTGATGGGGGCGCCGCCCTCGGCCACGCGCTTTTGAGCCCATGCTGTCAGGCCTTGCTGGATGCAAAAAGCATCCGGCAAGTAGCTCTGCAAGACAATGCCGGCGGAGAAATCCTTGAATTCAGCCTCGTCAAGCACCTTTTTAAACAGCTCTACGGTGAGATGCAGATCGCGGTACTCCTCCATATCGAGGTTGACGAATTTTGGCATTTTTTGGCCATCCGCACTGATAAAGAGATTTTGTTTGGCGGCGCGATATAAAAGCTTTAGGCGGCGGCTCAGTTCGACCAGTGTCTCTTCCCAGCCGAGCAGGTTGATCTGACTGAAAATGGTCGATATCTTCACCGAGATGCATTCGATCTCGGGATTTGCCAGATCTTTTAGATACTTATCAAGACGCCTAGCGGCCTCTTCTTCGCCTAAAATAGCCTCTCCCAGCCTGTTCAGATTAATATGCACCCCCTCAACTCTACGCAAAGCCATATGCTTGGATAGCGCTGTTGACTCGCCGGGCAGAATCACATTCGAGGTTTCTTGCCTCAGCATGTGCTTGGTTAGGGGCACAAGCAGGTCTGCCAGCGGACGCCCAAGCGCGCGAAACGCGGCCAACTGCAGCCTTTTGAAGGAAGAAAGAAAGTTGGGGATGCCGATTTTGTGGATGAGATAAACCAGCTGGTCGGCGACGCGCCGGCTGTCCTGGCTGCGGAAACATTGATCCGTCATGCTGGTGACAAAAGCTTTGCCGATAGGGTCGTTCATCATCCTGGCCAGCTGTTCCTGAATGGATTTTTCATGCTGCGTGCGCAAGCGCCTGGCCTCATTAAGCATATCGGCGGCAAAGTCGATTGCTTTATCCTTGCGCTCTTCAGGTGTCAGCGCATGCCTGCCGGCATCCTTTAAACCGTTCAACAGCGCCGCCATAAATTTTGACATTTCCATACTTAAATCCTTTTTCCCTGCCCGATTATCTTTAAATTTCGTGCCCGTGCCCGAGTGCGTGCCGGTGCCCGCGTCCTAATCTTCGTGCCCGCGTCCTAAAAAAATATTTAAAAATCCGATATTAACCTTTTCATAATTTCTATGTATCCCATATTTCTGAATATGTCATATTCCTTAACATCTCGGAAAAAGCGAATCGCCCATTGGCACATTAATTAACTCAAAGCGTGATGGTGGCGGCCGAGCTCCCAAAGAGCTCAACAAAACCATCACAATTTGTAAAAGAGTTATGCCACGCGCGGCCAGGTTGTTTACATTTCGGCTGCGCGCGGTATTTAGGATGCCGGCGCAGGCACCAAGCAAGGAATCATCTAACACTTATGTTCAACTATACCCTCACCCTCATCATTCTCAGCATGTTTTTGCCAGGCTGGCTTTCGGCCGAAGCTTCTCCCAAAGTCAGAGTGGGGATCGAACGGCTGATGCTGGACGACAACACCGCCCTGCTTAAAGGCAAGCGCATCGGCCTGATCACTAACCACACGGCCGTCAACCATCAGCTGCAGGCCACCGTCGATGTACTTAAAGCCAATGCCAGCGCCAAGGGGTATAAGCTTGCCGCACTTTTTGCCCCAGAGCATGGCATCACCGGGGCCGCATATGCCAACCAGCATGTCGCGGAAGAGAAAGACCACGATAATATCCCCATTTACAGCCTATATGGAAAAACGCGCCGCCCCACGCCCGAGATGCTGAAAGGCATAAACCTGCTGCTTTACGACATCCAGGATATCGGTGCCCGCTCCTACACCTATGTCTCTACCATGTTTTACGCCATGGAAGAAGCCGCCAAACATGGCATCACTTTTGTGGTGCTGGACCGACCAAATCCCATCAACGGCACGACGGTCGATGGGCCGATGCTGGAAGAGAAGTGGCGCTCGGCCATAGGCTATATTAATGTGCCCTATTGCCATGGCATGACGGTGGGGGAACTGGCGCGCTATTTCAATACCGAATATAAGATCGGCTGCAAATTGGAAGTCATCCCCATGCAGGGATGGAAACGCAGTATGAGCTTCCAGGACACCGGCCTGCCATGGATTCCGACCAGCCCGTATGTGCCCGAGCCATCGACGCCATTTTTTTATTCGACGACTGGCATCATCGGGGAATTGAAGTTGGTCAATATCGGCATCGGCTACACACTGCCCTTCAAAGTCATCGGCGCCCCCTGGATCAACGCCAAACAATTCAGCGCCCAGCTCAACGCCCAAAAATTCCCGGGGGTTTCATTCAAACCCTTTTATTATCGTCCGATGTATGGACGCTTTGCCAAAGAGGACTGCCAGGGCGTCTTGATCATCATCACCGATGCCAAGCAGTTTAAGCCGATGTCGACCCAGTATTTAATATTGGGCGTGCTTAAAACGATGTACCCCACCGAATTTCAAGTAGCGGTGGAAACGATGAAACAGCACAAAGCTACCATCTGCAAACTCAACGGCACGGAGGAAGCTTACCGTTTGCTGACCGAAGAGAAATATATTACCTGGAAGCTATGCGACTTGTGCAAGCCCGAACGCACAGCCTTTCTTGGTAAGCGCAAGAAATATTTGATGACAGAATATGGCGATTGAGATTTTAGCACTCAAAACGCGAATGTGCTAAGAACATCAAACCACCCCTTGACTTAAATTTCTCTCTATCTCTACAATTTCATTATCTATTTACTAACATACGGAATTAACACAGGAGTTCCCATCATGCAGAAAATAAAACCTCTTGGCAATCGCGTCCTGATCCAGCGCTCCAAAGCGCCTACCACCAAAGGCGGCATCCTGCTGCCTGATTCCGCCCAAGAAAAGCCCAAAGAAGGCACCGTCATCGCCGTCGGCCCCGGTAAAATCGACGAACACGGCAACCAAGAAGCCATGCAGCTTAAAGTCGGCGACCGCGTCCTGTTCAGCTCCTATGCCGGTACCGAAGTCAAAGGCGATGGCGATGAAATGCTGATCCTGGCTGAAGATGATGTCTTGGGCGTATTAGCTTAAATAGTTACCTCCCAATTAACCGACAACGCTTATCTAATGAGGAGAGCCACTTATGTCAAAAATGTTACAATTCAATGAAGAAGCGCTTAAATCGCTGCTAAAAGGCGTACGCACCCTGGCTAAAGCCGTCACGGTGACTTTAGGTCCTAAAGGCCGCAACGTCGTCATCAACAAGGGATATGGCTCACCACTGTCCACTAAGGACGGCGTCACTGTAGCCAAAGAGATTTCCCTAAAAGACAAATTCGAAAATATGGGCGCGCAGCTGGTGAAGGAAGTGGCCTCAAAGACTTCTGATACCGCCGGCGACGGCACGACGACAGCTATCGTGCTGGCCGAAGCCATTTTCAGCGCGGGCGTTAAAAACGTCAGTGCCGGAGCCAACCCCATGAGCCTGAAACGCGGCATCGACAAGGCCGTAGAGGCCATCACCAAAGCCTTGTCAGAGATGGCATCGCCGGTGAACACCTCCAACGAAATTAAACAGATTGCCACCATCTCCGCCAATAACGATGCCGACATCGGCACCATCATCGCCGAAGCCATGGATAAAGTGGGCAAAGACGGCATCATCACCGTCGCCGAAGCCAAAGGCATCGACACGACGCTGGATGTGGTCGAAGGTATGCAGTTCGATAAGGGCTACCTGTCCCCCTATTTCATCACCAACCCGGAAAATATGACGGTGGAACTGTCGAATGCGGCGGTGCTGATCACCGATAAAAAGCTTTCGACCGTCAAAGACCTGGTGCCATTTCTGGAAAAAGTCATGGAAAAAGGCGCCCGCCCGCTGCTGATCATTGCCGATGATGTCGACGGCGAAGCTTTGGCTACGCTGGTGGTCAACAAGCTGAAAGCCGGCCTGCCGGTGTGTGCCGTCAAAGCCCCGGGCTTCGGCGACCGCCGCAAAGACATGCTGCAGGATATCGCCATCATCACCGGCGCCACCGTCATCACGGATGAAGTGGGACTGCACCTGGAAGATGCCGACCTCAGCGTGCTGGGCAAAGCCAAGACGATTACGATTTCTAAAGAAGAGACGACCATCGTCGATGGCTCAGGCAGCCAGGCCCTCGTCAAAGAACGCGCAGCCATGATCAAAGCCGAGCTTGCCAAGCCTTCCACCTCGCACTACGACAAGGAAAAGCTGGAATCACGCTTGGCCAAACTGGTGGGCGGCGTCGCCGTGATCAATATCGGTGCAGCCACCGAAACCGAGATGAAGGAAAAGAAAGCGCGCATCGAAGATGCCCTGCATGCCACGCGCGCAGCTGTAGCTGGCGGCATCGTAGCCGGCGGCGGCGTAGCCTTGCTGAGGGCTGTCAAGAGCCTGGATAAGCTCGTGCTGACAGGCGATGAAGCCATCGGCGCGGCCATCATCCAAAAGGCGGCTTTCGCTCCTGCCATCGCCATTGCCACTAATTGCGGCAAGCAAGGCAACCTGATCGCCGAGAAGATCTACGAAGGCAAGGGCAACTTCGGCTACAATGGCCTGACCGACGAATTCACCGACCTGTTCAAAGCCGGTGTCGTCGATCCGGTGCTGGTCACCAAAAACGCCCTGATCAATGCAGCTTCGATTGCCAGCCTGCTATTGACCACGGCGGCCATGATCACCGACAAGCCACAACCTAAATCCAAGCATGCCCCAGCCATGGATGGCATGGGCGGCATAGGCGGTATGGGCGGCATGGGTGGTATGGGCGGTATGGGTGGTATGGGCGGTATGGGCGGCATGATGTAACCCAGCCTGTCCGGCCAATTGCCCCATGCAGCATACAGGAGCGCATTCGACCAGAAAGGGTGAATGCGCTCCTTTTTGTATATAGCTATACCACGCGCGGTTAGGTTGTTCATATTTTGGCTGCGCCAAAATGTAAACAACCTAACCGCGCGTGGTATAGAATGATTGCCAAATAAACCATAAGGATGTCGATGTCTGTTAGCTTTCACGCGACTGTGCCCAATAATTTTTTGTCTAGTCCGTCTTGCGCCCTGGCTGGCGGAACTCTGCTAACGCACGGCGTGGTTTCTATCATTGCCGGCCAATCCAAAGGCTTGATAGTTGGCAGCCTAAGCATTGCCAGTGGCGTCATCGCGATCGTCACATCAATCGAGCAGTCCATCATCAATAACCCTGATAATGACATAGCCTGCGTAGCCACGCTTGTCAGCGCTGTCGCCGGCCTGGCACTTGGTGTGTTACACTTTAGAGTTTTAATAGATTGAAATCTTAGAAATCCCCAACAGTGTTTCTAAAATGCATTCGATGCAGATGCACTCTCTTTTTTATATAAGGAATTAAAGATGCCTACTTACGACTATTTCTGTTCGGCCTGCAAACATGAACTGGAAACGATGCAAAAAATTACTGAAGCTCCCTTGCTGACATGTCCGGTCTGCCATGCCGAAACGCTCGTGCGCCGTCCCGGCGGCGGCATCGGCCTCGCCTTCTCCGGCGACGGCTTCTATGCCACCATGTATGGCAAGAACAAACCCGGCAGCGAGCCTGCTCCAAAAGCCGAAGGCGGCGGCTGCCCCTGCGGCAAAAACAAAGGCGCCTGCGACGCTAAATAGCGCTAAAGGACCTAAATGACCTAAGGGACATAAAGGACACAAATCTTTGATGTCGTCCCCTATGTTCTTTAGGTCCCTTTTAAAGGGCCGAGCAGCCAAACACAAAACCCAGCCACCCCTCCTCCTCCATCTTCGCTAGCAGCCGCCAGCCCCATGTAGCGCAGCCTTTGAGGTATTCTGCCTCTTGTTCACGCAGGATGCCGGAAGTGATGGCCAAGCCCACTTGGCCATGCATCGCCGCTAAGCTCTGCCAGGCTTGCCTTTGCTCGCTATGGATCATATTCATCAGGATCACTAATGGCTTTGTTGTCGGCACCAGCGCCCGGCAGTCTGCCGGCTGGCCAAAGGAAATATGCCCTTGCATGCCATTCAACCGGCAGTTGGCCTCGGCATGCACCAGCGCCGCTGCCTCGATATCGATGCCGCAGACGCTAGCCGCCCCCAGCGAAAGCGCCGCCAGCGCCAAGATGCCGCTGCCGCAGCCAACATCAATCACGGCTTGTCCCGCCATGCGGCCGTGCATCAGCTTTAGCACAAGGCGCGTGGTCGCATGCGACAGGTCGCCAAAGCCAGGTCCCGGCTTTAGCTTTAGCACGCTCGGCCATTGGCCTGATGGCATGTGGGTTAGCAGACAGCCTGGCGCAAAATCTTGCATATCGATATGCAGCATGCCATCGCGGTAGTTCAAGCCGTGCGCCGCCCATTGGGCATCCCAATCGATGGATGGCAAGGGGGCGTTGACGATGCTTTGGATAAAGCTGTGTTTGGCCAGCAGCTGCGCTGTGCCGCTAGCCGGCGGGAGGTAGCCGATGATTTGCTGTGCGGCATCGTCTTGCTCGCTATAGAGCAGCCGGCAGCCGCTGTCTTCCAGAGCCTGCCAAGCCTCGTCAAGATCTGCTGCCGGGGCGATATGATAAATAACTTCAAGCATTGTATTTCCATTTCCAAAAAATCAAAATTTCGCTACTATTGCGCTATAATAGACCGATCTTATAATCTAACATACCGCAAAAATAAAACCAAACAACAGCATAATGAAAAACATAATAATTTTATATAGCAGTCTACTCTTATCGGCACAGCTTAGCGCTAACGCGGCCGCCAGCCAAACACCACCTGACCACGAATCCCCACCCTTATACTGGCTGGCCGACGAAACAAACCCTGCCTTGCCGGCCGCCATCACCACCGAAAATGGCACCACCACCTACTTTCAATACGACCCCGTCACCAAGCAGGTGGCAGCCGAATTCACCGGCGATGGCAGCACGATCTGCAAGCGCCGCTTCTTCACCTATGACAACGAAGACAGGCTAACCTCTATCGTTGTCGACGACGTCAACAGTCCCTATGCCGACGAACTTGCCGGACTAAAGACGCGCTACGAGACGACTTTCAGCTACTGCCAGGAGGGGGCTGCCTATGGCCTGCTGGCAGAGATCGAGGAAAACCGCCTCTCCATAGCTACCGGCACCTCCTATTGCCTCAACCGCATCACCAACAGCTACGACCTCGACGGCAACCTGCAACAGCAGGAAATCTCAAGCGGCCGGAAAAACCCATCAGGAAATCACCCCGCCTTCAGCAAGAAATCCTTCATCGGCGACTACCTACACGATAAGTGGAACAACTTCATGCACGGCCTATTCGGCAAAGATTTTTTGCAGTTCGCCGGCTACTACCAGGGAAAAACCAGTACCGGCACCTTCCATGCCGATCAGGAGATGCATGATAAAGTCCGTGTCAGCCTGATCAATGGTATTTTGAATGTCAGTGCCGATATGGAAACCATCCTCACTAAAATCTCAAAAACGCATGGCGACATCTCCGTGCATTACGTCTTCCGTCCGACCGAAGGATGGACCAATGACTTGTGGAATTGCACCTTTGTCAAATTCGGCTACATCTCGGAACCGGCGCGCCTGATGGCCGAAAAATGGAAAGCGCTCATCCACGAGATGGGAGGCACAGACGGCGGCGGCAGCATCGTACATTATGCCCATAGCATCGGCGCCACCGATACCTATGCCGCCAAAGACCTGCTGTCGCCGGCAGAGCAGCGCATGATCCATATCGTCACATTGGGATCTCCCAGCCTGATTCCCAACAACGCCGGCTTTGGCAGCGTGGCCAACTACGCCAGCCGGCGCGATGGCGTCTGCCTGTTCGATCCGGTAGGCTATCACAGAGCCTTCACCGACAGCGATAGCAACGTCTACTTTTGCGGCTCGCTGGTTGGCATGCCGGAACACTCCGTCTATGCCGACACCTACTGCCAGGTCATCGAACAACTCGGCGAACGCTCGTCGCCAACCACCGCCAATAACTGCTAAAAGTTCATCACTTAAGTTGGTGGCCACAGATAGATTTTGAAGAGTGAGGTCTGGCTTGTCCCACCCAAAACTGCGCTTCTCTCCGACCTGGAAAAATCAAATTTCAATGCAGAGTTCTGTAAGGATTGCCCTGAGAACTGTGTTCAGGCTGAAAGCCTAATTTATAAAAGCCTAGGGCAACGCCCTAGGTGGAATATATAAAAAACTCAGGCTGAAGGCCTGATGTATGGTTTCCGACCCCATTAACGGATACATAAGAACGCCATAATTCCCACAAAACGCGACCGAAAGGGTGAGCACTACCGAATCTTAAGTGACTACCACCAGTAACCATATGCCATATAAATCTTTTGATATAATCAGCGATTTGCTAAAACAAACTAAAGACGCCATTTAATTTCAACCTAACCGAGGACATACAGATGAATCCAAAAAGATGGCTGTGGCTACTTTGCGGAATGATCCTCGCAGCCGCCGGCAACGCCGAAATTCAGGCACTACCCACTTGCCAACCGACCTCCTGCCAGCTACTGCCTGAAACCCATGCATCGCCAGCCCCCGCTCAGCCAACCGCGCCTCCACCACCAACATTGGAAACCCGCGCCGCCCTCGACATCGGTTCCGGTGCTACTAAAATGAAAATCGCCCTTGTCGATGCCAAGACCAATAAGATTGCCAAACGCCTCTTCGAGCAAGTAATCTCCATGCCTTACGAAAAAGCCCTGGCAAATTCATCCAACGATGAATTCGACCGCGCCACCATCGAACAAGGCATCCAAACCATCAATACCCTTAAAGCCTTGGCCGCAAAATATGGCGCCAAAAAAGTCGCCGCCGTAGCCACGGCCGCTTTCCGCCGGGCCAAAAATGCCCAAACCGTAGCTAAAGAAATCAAAGCGAAGACCGGCATCGAGGTGAATATCATCTCACAGCAGCAAGAAGCAGAATATGACTTCCTCGGCGCCGTAGCCAACTGTCCGGCAATGGCTGAACATGCCGTGGTGTGGGATGTCGGCGGGGGCAGCGCCCAGCTTACCACCATGGATGAAAATAACCAGCTGGTCATTTACAAAAGCCTCTTTGCTTCCGTGCCATTCAAGAATTATATCATCGAAAAGATCCAAGGCAAGAAGCTCTCAGAGACAAACACCCCAAATCCCATGACGGCGGCCGACATTCAAAAAGCCGTGGATTATGCCGCTGTCATCGCCTTGCAAACAGATCCTTACATCAAACAAAAAATCACAGCCAAAGACACCGTCGTATTAGGCGTAGGGGGGATTCTGTATAAGGAAATCGGCTCACTAGAGAAAGAAACGGAAAATAACGACCAGATCCTGACCAAAAATGAATTGGCGCGCATGATCGCCTCGTTTATTGGCAAAGATGATGCCGTTATCGAAAAGGAATTTAATTTGTCTGTCTCAAATGCTGAAAGCTATGTCTCCAATCTGCTGCTTATCCAAGGCTACATGCAGGCACTGAAAATTGAAGAAGTCACGCTTTTAAATGTCAATAACGCCGACGCCGTGATGACGATCCCATCATATTGGAAGAATTAACCGCCCCTCCAAAAATTCTACAATTAGTGCTTGCTATAAATATGCAGGCTTGGCAATATAGTCAATTCTTATGCACTGGTAGCTCAATTGGATAGAGTACCCGGCTACGAACCGGGCGGTTAGAGGTTCAATTCCTCTCCAGTGCAATGTTTATCCAAGCTTTCCCATCAGGACCTTTTGAAACTAATGCCTATGTCGTGGCTTGTCCACACACACGGCAAGCCTGCATCATCGATCCTGCCCCTGATAGCGCCACCGCCATCATCGCCTATCTCGACGCACAGCAACTGCAGCCGGTCGCCATCTGGCTGACCCACTCCCATTGGGACCATATCGCCGATGTTGCCCCTCTAAAAGCCAAATACCATCTCCCGGTCTATATCCATGCCCTCGATGCGCCCAACCTGCAAACTCCCGGCGCCGACCAGCTGCCGTGCTGGATCCAGATCACCGGTGTCACCCCTGATCACTTGATCGATGATGGCGACAGCCTCACCGTGGGCGAGATAACATTCACTGTCATCCACACCCCCGGCCATACCCCCGGCGGCGTATGCTTCTATTCCCCCGAGTCGCAGCTGCTGCTTTCCGGCGACACCCTGTTTAAGGGCACCATCGGCAACCTCTCTTTTCCGACGGCCCGGCCTAAGCTGATGTGGCCCGCGCTGCAAAAACTGGCCAAACTACCGCCGGCCACGCGCGTCTTCCCCGGACACGGCCCCGCCACCACCATCGGCGCCGAAGGGTGGCTGCCGCGCGCCGAAGAGCTCTTCGGCAACTGACTCTTCTATTCATAAATATTTGCAGGAAAGAAAAAAGAAGAACCGGTCCCCGGTTATGTCTTATTGACATAGGTTCCCACACCTGCGCTGCGCTTAGGTATGGGCTACAAAATGAGAGATAAAGGGCAAAAAAGAGGTTCATCACACAAACGAGTGGTTGACAGAGAATGACCGTTCATGAGCTCATGACGTGAAAGGACTTTGAGGATTGGGGTCAGGCTTGTGATTTGAAAGTCCTAAATGCATTAGAAAGCCCGACTCCTTTCAAATCGCAAATCGCAAGCCTGACCCAATCCGTTCAGCCAAAGCCTACATGATGCGTTTTTGAGATGTTAGCTCCATCCATTGGATGAAAGGTATTGCTATAAAAAAACATTTATAGTAAAGTTGATAACTAATTACAAAACTTTTTATTATTTACTAAATGATGGAGGATTTTATGGGCACATTAGTCGGCAAACAGGCTCCCGATTTCAAAACTAAAGCCGTGGTCAATGGTCATATCACCGATGATTTCTGCTTGTCACACTACCGCGGCAAATATCTGATCCTCTTCTTCTATCCGCTCGACTTCACTTTTGTCTGTCCAACAGAGCTGCACGCCTTTCAAGATAAGCTGCCGGAATTTGAACAGCGCAACGCCCAAGTGGTGGCCTGCTCCATCGACAGCTGCTATTCCCATTTCGCCTGGCTCAATACGCCAAAAAACAAGGGCGGCATCCAGGGCGTCAGCTACCCGCTGGTGGCCGATTTGAACAAAAAAATCGCCAGCGCCTACGATGTGCTCATCCCGGAAGAAGGCATTGCCTACCGCGGCCTGTTTCTAATCGACAGGGAAGGTGTGGTGCGCCACCAGGTGATCAACGACCTGCCGCTTGGGCGCTCCGTGGACGAGACCTTGCGCATCCTGGATGCCTTGATCTACTTTGAAACCTATGGCGAAGTATGCCCGGCCAACTGGCAGCAAGGCAAAACCAGCATGCAACCCACCCAGGCGGGCCTGGAAAAATACTTCATGACCGCCACACACTGATTTAATGCACGGTTTAATGCATGCTGATTTCGGTGAGGTAGTCGTAAAAGTCTGCCTCGCCGGTAATCAAAATGCTGTGATAGATGGCGCATACCGGCGCGATGGCCTCGATGATTTCACGATCGCCCACGCCCGGCAGGCACAGCGCCGCTAAATGCGGCACCAGCTGCTGCTTTTGCAAACAATGCAATCCACTCAAATAATCCTCATAGCTGAACCCCTCTTCGCGTACGCGAAAGAATATCAGGCCGCGCCGATACAGCAGGGCTTGGATGGCATAATAAATGCCGCGGCTCTCTGGCGGAGGATTGCCAAAACGTTCCAGCAGCTGCTGCACGCTTTGACAGAAATAGGCGGTGGAATATTCCCCTTTTTCGGCTTCGCCAAATAACGCAATATTATAAATCTCCATAAGTCAGACCTCTTCTTGTGTAAGTTCTCAAAAACTCATGCAGAGGATTGGAGACTTAAGGATTGGGGTCTGGCTTGTGATTTGTGATTTGAAAGTCCAACAGAGCACTTTGAAAGGTCGACTCCTTTCAAATCGCAAATCGCAAGCCTGACCTCAAGCCGTTCTCACGGAACCTGTGCCATGACTTCTTGAGAACTAACCTTGCTATCAACTCTTAGCAGATAACATGTGTCATTACCCTATACCCTCCATTATAATTAAACAACAAACTTTACGCAATTTTTATTATTGCTTTTTTATCTAACAAACTATAAATTATAGTAAATTTATTATATAATTAAAACAATTAAGGAGTGAAACATGCTGCCAGTACAAAGACCTACTTCATCCCAGCCCCCCTTGCCAGCTGTTGCCGCCGCCCCAAAAAATCCCCACACGCTGACTGCCAAACTGCAGCGCATCTGGCAGTCATGCCTCTCTTTCTTCGTCACCCTCTTCCATTGCCTGTTCTGCCATCCCTTCAAAACACTTAAACTTGTACCGGCGCAACACCTCCTGGCCCACCTCGATGAGATCACCGCCAAGGAGACTGCCTATAGACAAATCAGCTTGTCGCCACCCACCACCAAACAGGCCGCCATCGATCAGGAAGCTGCCAGCACCAAAAAACGCCAAGACTGGCTCAACGCCCACCAACGCGCCTTTGTCGCCGCCAAGCAGGCCATAACGGCTGCCAAACTCGACCCCGTGCACCTGCCTAAAGAGATCGCCTGGCAGCTGACCGAAATCGTGACCCGCTTTGGCGTGGCTATCTATGCCAGCACGCAAACCCCCGACCCCTTCCAATCGGCGCTTTATGTCCTTAAAACCGCCTTGCTGCTGCAGCAATATGCCTTAGGCTTAAGCCCTACCTGCCCCGACCTGTCCACCCTAAACCACCTCGAAGACCTGTATCACCTCGACTCCACCCGCACCAAATATTCAGCCCAGGCCGACGCCCTCATCCACAGCCTGCCGGCCGAGCGCTGGGCGGAAAAAGCCGCCACCCTTAACCAGCGCCAGCTCTTCAACATCCCTAAAATCCTGCTCTACACCCACGGCGCCATGCGCTACCTCAAACAGACCACCCTCGACGATTCGGCCCGCCTCCTCGGCACAGGCGAAGCCTGCCTGCGGCAAGCCCAGACCAAGCCGCATTTCAACCAGGCAGAGGTCAACGACCAGCTGGCCGAATTGATCTACAATGAGATCACAGGCTTTGCCGCCGCCAACATCAGCCACTACCAAGGGCTGGATCAAACCGCCCAAGTCAAAGCACAAATCAAAGCCGCGCAGGCCGCCTTAAGCCAGCGCTGGGAACAGTGCGTCGCCCTCTCCAAAGACCCCGAAAAGATGCACGCCCGCTGCACCAACAAACGCGCCTTCCTCGAAAAACTCTCCCCGCAGCAGGCACTCAACCTGCGCCAAGAGGCCTTAGATCGACACCTGGCCCTGCCTGAAACAAGACAAGACCGCGTGCTGCTGGCCCTGGCCTGGCATAACCTGTCGTTTGCACACGAAAAGGTCGGCGATAATAAAGCCGCCTTCAAATGCGCCACCCAAGCCCTGAATCTGGCCGTCACCTGCCGCGCCCATGGCAAAGACGATGTGCAGCTAGACAGCGTCGTCAAAAACGGCAAGCGCTGGATCCAGACCTTCAGCGGCCAGCTGTAAATACAAACTCCTATCGTAAAATTGGCTCTAGGATTGGGGTCTAGCCTGTGATTTGTGATTTTAGTGCTAGCCGCTAAAAAATAATGCAGACATTCGCAAATCTCAAGGCTCGGCCTAGACTGTCAAAAAGTTCTGAAATCACCAGTGGTTAGTGGTGTCCATTGATCTGGTTCATCCGACAAATGCGTACCTGACTCTCGAGGAGTGGGGTCGAGCCTGTGATTTGTGATTTGAAATTAGAGAGAGCTAAAATAAGGGGCCGTGTCCACCTTCACAGGGGAACTTTCGGTCACGATGATGCTGCTCTCTCCGTGCTCTCTGTGCCTCTGTGTTTCAAAAAATCAAACACAGAGGCACAGAGAGCACGGAGCAAGAAATTGACCGGTTGGGTGAACAACGCCAAATAAGGTGGACGTTTTCAAATCGCAAATCGCAGGCTTGACCTCAAGCAGGTTTTAAGCAAACTAGAGATATGAAACAAGAGAAGAGGTTCTGGTTAAATTCGTTGTGGTTTATGCCAGCGCGATAGTGCTATCGGTCTGTTACCGAGAGCCCTGACTGAGGTCAAGCCTTGAGAGTCTGTACGAATTTCTGTGATGAACCTAAATTATTTCTACTGTGCTAAGGTACGCATTTGTCGGATGAACCATTGATCTGCCATCATAAAGATTTATGACTCATCAAACACAACAAGAATCCATTCTTTTTTTTAACTCACCACCAACAAATAGCATTTAAAAAATAACAAACACTTGTAACTAAACTTGATGTTTAATTGAATTTAATTGTATATTTATACTTATCAGGAGTCAGCACCTCTCAAATCGGGTTCATCGCACAAACGAGTGGTTGACAGAGATGAGCGCTCAAGAACTCACGACGTGAAAGGACTTTGAGGATTGGGGTCTGGCTTGTGATTTGTGATTTGAAAGTCCTAAATGCATTAGAAAGCCCGACGCCTTTCAAATCGCAAATCGCAAGCCTGACCTCAAACCGTTCAGCCAAAGCCTACATGATGAGTTTTTGAGATGTTAGCTCTGTCAACCACTCATTTGTGTGATGACCCTCAAATCGAAAAACAACCCCTAGCTGCGAAAAAACCGCAATTTAACTATGCTAAAATGCTTTGATCAAGGAGTCTCCTATGTCATCACCAACATCCATCCCTCCTTCAGGCATGGCCGCACCAAATCCACCCACATCCCCTAATGAGGGCTCTTTCTTCGGTTCCCTATTTGGCCGCATGGTGTCATTAGTGCGTCGTTTATGTAGCCAAAATCCACCCGCCGCCACGGTGCAAAAAACAGACGCTGCCGTTCAGCATGTTTTAAACGACCAGACCGCAGCTGCTGGCAGCGGATCCGACGCTGCTGCTGCCGCCGCTGGCCAAGCATCGCCGTCTGCATCAGCGCCGCCCAAACCCTATGTAAATCCAGCCGTCGCAGCGGCCATAGAAGCCTCGTTAAGCAGCACCGAACGCGCTACGCTGGCGGCCTCAAGGAATCGGCAGGCAGACTCTACAGAAGAGCTGAAATCGGACGCCAGCCTGACAACCTTTGCAGATCTTTTTATTGATGGCGGCGGAGCCGGGCCAGGGGAAATCGTTGCCGATTATTTATATGATAAAGACTTAGTCGGCGCGCTAGAATGTAAAAAGTCTCTTGAACGCGCGCAGCCCAACCACTCAAAAGAAGCTAAGGACATCGATGAGGGACTAAAAAATATCGCCGCGCTGCATAAAGGCCTGGAGCTAAGCAAAAAAAGCCATGCTGTTTGACATAAAAAAAAGAATAAAAGCATCTTTAGAAAAACTTGCCGCGGCAGCCACGCCAGCGTCAGACAGCGATGAAAGGAAAGGGGATACAACCGCAGATAGCCAAGCTAGCCTGATAGAGCATCGTTCCCCATCTGCTTCGCGCCCGCTATCAGGTGAAAATCAGCGACCGACAGGAAAACCATCAACCTATGCACACATGATCGCCGCCCTAGACAAATTAGACGCCTCCGACCCAGCTATTTTCAATCACCCTTACAGGAGTGTAGATTATTCAAAAAAAGCTATTTGCAGGCAAGCGGCTATCATTTTGGGATTTGATGCGGATTGGTATCTGATCAGAACAAATCCAGCAGACCCATTACAGCGCGAGTTATTAGGAGACAAAGAAATCGTGCTGTTGCTTGTTGCGGTGGACTACGACATTCTTGAAGCAGTACCAGCATTACTCGCAGATAGAGATTTTATATTAGCCGCCGTGCGAACTCATGGAGAGGCTCTTCAACATGCACCGAAATTCCAGCACGATAAAGAAATTGTCTTGGCTGCCGTGCAAACTAATGGAAGGGCTCTTCAATATGCACCAAAATTCCAGCACGATAGAGAGGTTGTCTTGGCTGCCGTGCGAACTTATGGAGAGGCTCTTGACTATGCACCGAAATTCCAGGACGATAGAGAAATTGTCTTGGCTGCCGTGCAAAATAATGGATCGGCTCTTGAATATGCACCGAAATTCCAGCACGATAGAGAGGTTGTTTTGGCTGCCGTGCAAACTAATGGAGAGGCTCTTAGATACGCACCGCAATTCCAGCACGATAGAGGCGTTGTCTTGGCTGCCGTGCAAAACAATGGAGAGGCTCTTAGATACGCACCGCAATTCCAGCACGATAAAGGGGTTGTCCTGGCTGCCGTGCAAAACGATGGAGAGGCTCTTAGATACGCACCGCAGTTCCAGGACGATAGAGAGGTTGTCATGGCTGCCGTGCAAAACGATGGAGAGGCGCTTAGATACGCACCGCAATTTCAGGACGATAGAGAGGTTGTCTTGGCTGCCGTGCAAACTAATGGAAGAGCTCTTCAATATGCACCGAAATTCCAGCACGATAAAGGGGTTGTCTTGGCTGCCGTGCAAAACCGTGGATATGCTCTTCAAGATGCACCGAAATTCCAGCACGATCGAGAGGTTGTCTGGGCTGCCGTGCAAAACGATGGATCGGCTCTTCGATATGCATCCGATGAATTAAAAAACGATCGAGAGGTTGTCTTGGCTGCCGTGCAAAACGATAGAGAGGCCTTTAGATATGCATCCGATGAATTAAAAAACGATCGAGAGGTTGTCTTGGCTGCCGTGCAAAACGATAGAGAGGCCTTTAGATATGCATCCGATGAATTAAAAAAAGATCCTGAGATCTTAGCCATCTACCATCGCCCATAGCGCACCCAAGCGCTGAATGTGGCCGTCACCTGCCGCGCCCTCGGCAACGACGGTGTGCAGATTAATCATCGCAGCATCGATAGGAGATGAAAGTGGGCACGGGCAAGCACATCCCATTTCCCTTAAGCCGTTATCTGTTTGCCGCTGAGCTCCATCGGAGCTCAGCAACATTTTACTGACTTAAAGAGGGATAGGCTACCAGCTCACGGGCACGCAACATAAGGCGTCTAAAGATTCAAGGCTACAGATGAAACAGGTCGGGATCAGGTTGCGCCCTACACGGATTGCTGTCCATATAGCGGCCATAGCCGCCCATGCCTTCCTCGATATTGAGCAGGCGGTTGTATTTGGCGATGCGGTCGGTGCGCGACAGCGAGCCGGTCTTGATCTGGCCGGCATTGACCGCCACGCAGATGTCGGCGATGATGCTGTCTTCGGTCTCGCCGGAGCGGTGCGAGATGATCGTGCTGTAAGCATGCGTCTGGGCTAGGCGGATGGTCTCCAGCGTCTCTGTCAAAGTGCCGATCTGGTTTACTTTGACTAATATCGAATTGGCAATGCCGTGCGCAATGCCTTTACCCAAAAACTTAGGGTTGGTGACAAACAGGTCATCGCCCACGATCTGTATTTTAGCTCCCAAGCGCTCTGTCAGGATCTTCCACCCTTCCCAGTCGGCCTCATGCAGCCCATCTTCGATAGAATCGATCGGATATTGCGCGCATAGCCCGGCCAGGTAGTCGACCTGCTCTTCAGCCGTGCGTTCTTTGTACTCCTGCTTGCGCTTTTTGAGTTTCTTCTCGATATAGCAGCCGCTGGCTATATCGAAAAATTCCGAAGCGGCGCAGTCCAGCGCCAGCGTGACCTGGCTGCCGGGATGGTAGCCGGCCTTGGTAATGGCCTCCAAGATAATATCCAAAGCCGCTTCGTTGGATGGCAGGTTGGGGGCAAAGCCGCCCTCATCGCCGACAGAGGTGGCATACCCTTCGGCTTTAAGCAAGCCCTTCAGGGTATGGAAGATCTCGGCGCCCCAGCGCACGGCTTCCTTAAAAGACGGCGCCCCCACCGGGCGGATCATAAACTCCTGAAAATCCAGCGAGTTGTCGGCATGCGCGCCCCCATTGATGATATTCATCATCGGACAGGGCAGGATATAGGCCTGGCAGCCGCCGATATAGCGGTACAGAGGCTCTTTAGCCGTCAGCGCGCCGGCTCTTGCCAGCGCAAGCGACGCCCCTAGGATGGCATTGGCCCCAAAGCGCCCTTTGTTTTCCGTGCCGTCGCTTTCGATCATCAACATGTCGAGGCGCCGCTGGTCAAAGACATGCTCCCCCACCAGGATCTGGGCGATAGGACCGTTGACATGCGCCACCGCCTGCAAGACCCCTTTTCCGCCATAGCGCGACATATCGCCATCGCGCAATTCCAGCGCTTCGTTGGCGCCGGTCGAAGCGCCCGACGGCACGGCGGCTTTGGCGATGACATCGCGGTCGGTGGATATCATCACCTCAAGCGTCGGGTTGCCGCGCGAATCGAGGATTTCAAGAGCTTTGACGGAGCGGATATATGACATAAGAAACGCCTTTTTTTGGCCTGTTTAATTTCATTTTAAGATAAGCCTCCCGATTTTTAAGTACAACCGGATATGTGAAATGCCTGCTGGGCTTGTCATTAATTCATGCATAAATTATATAAAATTATTTTAACAAGAGGTATCCATGGACACACAATTATTTGCCGTCAAAGACCTTATCAAAGAAGGCTGGAGGCTGACAAAAGCCAATCTAGGCTTCCTTATCGCCTACCAGTTCATCCTGTTCGTCTTAAACTTGGCCCTGGGGTTTGCCGGCCGGGAAGATAGCTTGCAGTATGGTTTGCAATGGACTGTTCTGCATTTCCTGGGCTGGGTGGTCGTGCCGCTGGCGAATATGGGCCTCTATAACTCCAGCTTGCTGATCACCGCGGCCATCAAGCCGGGCTTTGACCAGCTGTACCGGAACTGGCGTCTTTTCGTCTCCTGGATTGTAGCCAGCATCCTCTTCGGCATCATGTTCATCATCGGCCTGCTCTTATTGGTCGTGCCGGGATTTTATGTCTTGGCCAGATTCGGCCTGTTCCATTTCTTCGTCCTCGATAAAAACCTAGGGCCGATAGAAGCGCTGAAACAGACCGCCAAAGCCACCGAAGGGATCACCTGGCCAATTTTCGTGCTTTATATGGCCTGTTTGGGTTTGAACATCGTGGGTCTGTTGTTCCTTGGCATCGGCCTGCTTGTCACCGTGCCGGTGACGATACTGGCCCTGGCCACCATCTACCGGCGCATCAGCCACCGCGCAGCTTAACGCTAGCGGCGGTAGTGCTCTTCCGAGAAGCTCTGCATGAGGGAGACGTAGGAGGCGTAGCGCAGATAGGAGATTTCGCCTTTTTCGGCGGCGGCCACCACGGCGCACTCCTCTTCCCCCATATGGGAGCAGTCGGGATAGCGGCAGGCGTGGCCGCAGGTGAAGATTTCGGGGAAATACTGCTCGATCTCCTCTTTGTCCAGATCCCACACCCCGAAGCTCTTGATGCCGGGCGTATCGATGCACCAGCCCCCGCACGCCAGCGGCAAAAGCTGCGCTGTCGATGTGGTATGCGAGCCTTTCTTGGTCTTCCCCACCATGCCGCCCACGCGCAGCGTGTGGCCGGTGATGGTATTGATCAGCGATGACTTGCCCACCCCCGACTGTCCGGAAAAGACCGACGCTTTGCCGGCCATGGCGGCCTGCAACCGGTCGATGCCGACCCCTGTCAGCGTGCTGACCGCGATGATGGGGATGCCGGCGGCCTGATAGGCCGTGAGCATCTCGCTGTAAATCTCCTTTTCCGTCTCGCGCAGCACCTCATCTTCGCAGCTTTCCAGCAGGTCGATCTTATTGACCACGATCACAGGCGCCATGCCACCTTTCTGGGCGGCGATGATATAGCGGTCGACAAGCCCTGGCTTAAGGGGCGGTGAGACGACAGCTACGGTGATGATCACCTGGTCGATGTTGGCGGCGATCAGCTGGGATTTGCGGCGCGAGAGATTTTCCGCCCGCGACAGCACCGAAGCGCGCGGTTCGACATGCGCAATCAGCCCTTCGCCGGCAGAACTTCTTTCCAGCAGCACAAAGTCCCCCACCGTCACCAGATTCTTGGCTTCTGTTTTGTCCTTCTTGAGGACGCCGCGCAAGGTGCATAAGAGCTGTTCCCCATCGACATCCACGATGATGCCTTGTGAGGCGATGGACAGCACCCGGCCGCGCTCTAAGTGCTCCTTATCGACCTTAAAATCCCTTTCCTTGACAAGCTTGCGCTGGTCGGTCTTTTTGTATTTGGAGCGGTCTTTGGCAGCGGCGTGCTTGCGATCCTGCTTGCCGACTTTGCGCTCGTCGCCGAAATAGTCGGCTTCGATATCGCAGCCGATCCAGCGCTTGGGCAGTTGGGCCTCTGGCATTTGGGAATCTTGAGAATCTTGCTCTTTACTTTTCATAGTTATTTCTTTTTTGTCTTTCCTAACATATACATCACAATGCCGCCGGCGACAGAGACGTTCAGCGATTCCATTTCGCCCGACATCGGAATAGTCACGGCCTGGCAGGCAGTCTTAGCCTCCTCAGATACGCCGCGCGCTTCGTTGCCCAGCACCAGCAGCACGCCCGCTTTGACGCTCACGTCGGCCAGATCTTTTCCATGCAGATCGGCAACCAGCGGTTCAAGCTTGTTGTCCTGGATCAGCTGCTTCAGCAGCTCCCAGTTGCCCCAGGCCAGCGGCAGGCGGAAGGTCGCGCCGCGGGCGGCACGGATGGCCTTTTCATTGAAGGGATCGCAGCTATTTTCCAGGATGAAGACGCCTTCCCAGCCCAATGCCAGTGCCGAGCGCAACAGCGTGCCCAGATTGCCCGGATCGGCAATGCCGTCCAAGGCCACCACATAGCGCAAGCCTTTCAGCACTGCCGGCTGTGGCATGGCTATTTCAGCGACGATGCCTTCTGTCGTCTGCAGGCCGGAGATTTTCTGCATCACGCTGTCGGTGACCACCAGCACCTCGTCGGCTTTGACCCCTTTGGGCAAAAGCGTCTCGTCGCGCACCACCACACACTTGAAATGCGTATCGCGGGCCATTTCAGCCACCAGCTTAAGGCCTTCGATGACCAGACTATGGTGATCATAGCGGTAGTCGCGGTTCTGGCGCAGCTTTACTAAATGTTTTACCAGCGGATGTTGGGCACTAGTCACTTGACGCAGCATGATCTATCTCCTTGTAACTGATTAGAAATATCCAGACTCTTTCAAAATCGCCACCGCCTCATCGGCCTGCTTAAAGTCATGCACGATGACCAGGCGCTCGGCTTCTTTTAATATCACACCCATGGATTTTCCAGGAACAACGCCATGAGCTTGCAAGATGGCGGCGCTTACCAAGGGCTTCTTTTGCACCACTCTTTGGATATGCGCCTCCAGCGCTAGCGCCAGCTGGCGCTGGGCGGCCAGGAAAATTTCTCTTTCATCGTCCGCCATATGCGCCGCCAGCACCTGGATACAGCGCTCGGCTTCAGCATGCGCATATAGATGCACCCATGCCGCCTTGTCGATTTCACCCGTTACCTGCTGCCGCTGCACGCACTGCCGCAGCCGCACCAGGAATTCGGCCAGATTGCCAGCGGCGGCACTGGTGCGCAGATAGCGGCAAAGATCAAGCGCATCTTGGCTGCCGGCATCCGGGAAAAGGGCCAGCAGATAGATGATCGTCGCTACCCCTTTAGGATAATGCGCAAAAGGCTCCACCCACCGCTTGATTTCAGTGAGGTGCACGCCGGCAAGCGCCGGAAAAATCACCCCCAGCAATCCCAACCGCTGCATATCGATCAAGGCGGCCTCAAAGCGTGGGTAGCTGGACATCTTGCAAAATTCCTGCCACACCCTTTCCATGGCCACCGCCGGAAAGAGCGCATCGGCCGTTGCGCGGATGGCCTCTTGCGTGTCTGCATCGATCACAAAGCCAAAGCGCGCCGCAAAACGCACCGCCCTGATCATACGCAGCCGGTCTTCCACAAACCTTTCATAGGGATTGCCGATAGTGCAGATCAGATGGCGCTTGATGTCCTCTGTCCCCTGCACGAAATCATGCACCACCTCCTGCAACGGATCATAGAACATGCCGTTGATGGTGAAATCCCGCCTGAAGGCGTCTTCTTCAGGCGTCGCCAGCTCGATCTGCGAGGGTTTGCGCCCGTCGGCATAGTCGATATCGCGGCGGAAGGTGGCGACTTCAAATTGGTGCCCATCGACCACGACGATGATGACGCCGAAGGCCAGCCCCACCAAGATGGTGCGGGGAAACAGATCGAGGATCTTCTCCGGCGGGGCATTGGTGGCGATATCGATATCTTCCGAAGGATGCCCCATCAGATAATCGCGCACCCAGCCGCCGGCAAAATAGGCGATGTAACCTTCTCTAACGAGAGTCTTTACAATATCTGTCGCGTAAATTTGAGCTTCCATAGTCCTAAGAATAAAGGAAAAATCACAACTATGAAAGCTCAATCTTAAGCAATATCACCCACAAGTATGAAACAATCACAAGGCTTGGGGTCGAGACTATTTTATGATCACAGTCAGGCTTTAGGGAAGATAACTGCTTGCCTTTTTTGGCAGCTAGCCACTATGCTGATTTTCCCTCTGAGGATCCAAGTACTTCATCCTATGATTCAAACCACGCGTTATTTACTCCTGCTGATGCTTTTTTTAGCCGCCGGCTTGCCGGCCGATGAGCTGTCTGACCAGGAAAATCTGATGAACGACCTGTTGGTGGTGGACTACTGGAATAAACGCATCAACGAGCGTTTGCCGGTGACGTACAACCATCTGCTGCAAGGCGGCTATTTCGCCATGCCCTCGGCCCGCATGGGAGCAGAGGGAGAGATGGGCTTCGGCTATTCCCATGTCCCCCCCTACCGAAATTACAACCTGCGCTGCCAGGTGCTCGACCGCTTGGAGATCACCGGCAATTACCGCGTCTTTTCCGGCATCGACGATCCCGTGCTGTCGCAACATGGCTACGGGGATTTCTCCGACAAAGGCGCTAATTTTAAACTGTCGCTATTCAGTCCGGAAGACAGCGAATATGCCCTGCCGGGGATAGCCATTGGCTATGAGGACTTCATCGGCACGCGCGCCTTCCATGCCAGATACATCGTCTTCACCCAGGTATTTTTGCCTTACCACCTTGAAGTGAGCTTGGGCTATGGCGCCGGCCGCATCAAAGGTTTTTTCGGCGGCTTCAATCTGATGCCTTTCCGTAAAAGCTGCTGGCGCCTGCTGCAGCCCTTGAGCCTGACGGCCGAATATGACGCCACGCCCTACCACAGTGAAATCTTCGAAAAGCATCCCGGCGGCCGGGTCAAAAAGTCGCCGCTCAACTTCGGCCTTAAATACCGGGCCTGGGATTATTTCGATTTCTCCATCAGCTACATCCGCGGCAGCAAACTGGCCTTTTCGGCCTCGACCTTTTATAACCTCGGCGAGACCAAAGGCTTCCTGCCCAAGATCGATGACGCCCTGCCCTACCAGTCGCCGGTAAATACCGAGCCGCTCGGCTTAAGACGCCCTGAAGAGGTGCTGGCACCGGAACTGCTGTTTGCCTTTCAGGCACAAAGCTTAACCCTGTTAGATATCTACCTTTCCTATAACGCCTGCCAGGAAAAGGTGATGCGGCTGAATGTCCTCAACGAGACCTACCGCCTTGAAAGGGAGGTGCGCGATCGTCTAAACCACCTCCTCGGTGGCCTTATACCGGCTGATATCGATGAAGTCGTGGTGGTGATCAATTCGGAAGGCTTTCCCATTCAGGAATATCACTACCGCATGGATTATGTGCGCCTCTTTGCCGCCTGCCAGATGGGGCCGCATGAACTCAACGTATTGACACCCTTGACAGAGGTCACTTTCCCAGCCCCTTATAGCAGCCTGCATCTCGTGGCCCGCAAGCGCAATCTGTATAATTTCGAACTCATGCCCAGGATGCACACCCTCTTCGGCAGTGCCAGCGGCAAATTCAAATACGCGCTGGGCTTGAATGCGGCTTTCAACGGCTTCCTATGGCAGGATATCTATTACAGCGCGCTGCTCGGGTATAATTTCATCACCAATCTCGGCAAGCAACAAGGCTATGACCGCTTGAACCCTTCCCAGCTGATCCAGGTGCGCACCGATGTGGTGAAATATTACCATCAGCGGGGTTTTACAATTGACGAAGCCTTCCTGCAGAAGAACTGGAATCTAAGCCATGGCTTGTATGCACGTATCGCCGTCGGCTATTTCGAAGAAGAATATGGCGGGATGGCCACTGAATTCCTATATTACCCTCTAAAAGGCTGCTGGGCGATCGGACTCAATGGAGCGATACTTAAGAAACGCTGCTACCGCGGCCTCGGCTTCACCGATAAAATCCGCCAGCTTAAAGGCTTCAAGCTCACCCACAAACGTTTTTTAGGATCGCAGTATTTCCTGAATCTTTATTACGACTGGAAAGAGGCGCGCCTGGATTTCAAGGTGACGGCCGGCAAATTTCTGGCCAACGACTGGGGGGTGCGCAATGAGATATCCCACTATTTCCCAAGCGGCCTGCGCATGACGGTCTGGTATACCTGGACCAGCGCACACGACAAGATCAACGGGCAGACCTATTTCGACAAGGGCGTGGCCTTCTCACTGCCCTTCGACATCTTCTACACCTATAGCGAACGCTCGCGCTGGAATTACGGCATGTCCGCCTGGCTGCGCGATGTCGGCGTGCAGGCCCTGACGGGCCTTGAGCTGTATGAATTGATCAACGAACAGCGGCAGTAGCCCGCTGCGAAAAACTTGGCTTATGCTTCCAAGGCCTTTTTTTCGTCGTTCACCACTTTGGCTGCGGTATTCCAATTTTCAACCATATTGGCAAGTGATCTCTTTTTCTCGACCTGCAGGATGTCGTTTTCATCTACATGACCAAACAAACTGGCAAACCGCCTGACGAACATCAGCGCTAAATAGCCATAATCCTCTTTGAGGTCTTTGTAAGTCAACGATGTGATCTCATGCCTGCTTTTGTATTTGAGCTCTTTGAACTCAAGATAGCCGGCGCTGGCCCCAATCCTATTAGGGTTGACATAGACATTGAATCCTTCGCTGAAATACATCGCCTTATTGACCTTATCAAAGTTACCGGTGACAACCTTTGTCGCCTCTCCTTTTACATTCACGCCCCACAACAAGACCACCCCAACGGGACAATCGCGCTCCCCTTTATCATCCCTGCCAGGAATCCAGACTTTCATCGGCTGCTGCAATTCAAGCTTAAAATCTCCGCTTGGGCCGCAGCACCACGATTTCACCATATCCCTATCGAATTTATTAAAAACCCCTTGCCAAACCTCATGGATGTCTGCATGCACAAATTCTTTTATAGCCTCAAGCATCAGCTCTTTAGCGGAAAGTTTTGGGGCCTCGGCTATGGCTTTGACCTCGTCGACTTGATCCGATCCTACAGGTGGTTGGCTGATGAGAATGCCTGCTAAGCTCTCGGCCCTGGCAGCGGCGACCAGCGGAAAGGCTGTCGGCGGCAAGCCGATGTTTGAAATCCCGCTGTTTGGCACCCAAGCCTTGGGTGATGGCGCCTTAAATTTTCCATCCCCCTCAACGGTGTCTTTGGCAGGACTGCCGGCCACGAACACTTCCTTCAGAATATCTACACGCGGTGTTTTGACAGCGGTGGCGGTGGCGACTTGGCAAGGGATAGGATGTTGAGGGGAGGATGCGGTCATTGGCTGATCAATCCCCCTGTTGGAGTCACAAACACTCATGCTGGCCAGGACTTCATCTTCATCCAAAAGATTACCGGCGGTATCCTCAGTCATGATGGCAGGAGAGGGGGAGAACAGAACCGCCTTGCCTAGCGGCGCTGAATTCCCGGCCGCCAAGGGGGTGAAATTTACCGCCGCCGGAGGAGTCGTTGAGGGTAAAGCTATCGCCGAGAACGAGATCATGAGAGGGCTGAATGGACTAAGTTCTTTCTCATGACAACGTTTATAAGAGGCTATGACCTTTTCCGTTTCACTAAAAAGTTTATTTGTTTTTTCCGCATCCTCTTTTAAGTGCGGCGTATGCCTTATTTTAAGGACCAAGGCACCGAGCCCAGTGGCAGCAGCCTCAGCCTTAATCTTTGTGATCCCTAAGCGAGCTGCCAGGTCCTCGATTATCCCGACGTCATCATTTCCTAGCCAATGATGCTCAA
This sequence comes from uncultured Chlamydiae bacterium, assembly GCA_963830365.1. Lineage (GTDB taxonomy): Bacteria > Chlamydiota > Chlamydiia > Chlamydiales > Parachlamydiaceae > CAWHMU01. Next base: position 13,918 of record CAWHMU010000036.1, on the reverse strand, counting down.
TGCCGCATTGGAGAAGTTGCATGACTTTATATTCAACAATGGGCCTGCTGGTGCGATCGCCCAAACCCACCAACCCTCTGAATATTTCATAGACTTTTTCAAACAGTCCGACTTCCCGCAGCCACCCGTTATTATCGACGCCCAAGCCGCATGAAAAGAACTTTTTTTGTGACAAAACCTGTAAGGTATCATGGAATTGCGCTTCCCCTAACATAACCCCTAACAATCCGAATTAATTTTCAACTGCTCGGCCATTTCGCGCGCGGCATAGGTCAGGATGAAGTCGGCCCCGGCGCGTTTGATGGACAGCAGGCACTCTTTCATCACGCGCTCGCCGTCGATCCACCCTTGCTGGGCGGCCGCCTTGACCATGGCGTATTCGCCGCTGACATGATAGGCACCAATAGGCAGGTGGGTGGCCTGCCGCACCTTGGCGATGATATCGAGATAGGCCAAGGCCGGCTTGATCAGCAGCATATCGGCGGCTTCATCTTCATCCAGCAGGCATTCGATAAGAGCTTCGCGCGTGTTGGCGGGGTTTAGCTGATACCCCTTCTTATCCCCGAATTTAGGCGCCGAACTCAACGCCTCACGGAAAGGCCCATAGAAGGCCGAAGCATATTTGGCAGCATAAGCCAGGATGCTGACAGTGTCAAAACCGGCCCGGTCGAGCGCCGCGCGGATATAGGCCACGCGCCCATCCATCATATCGCTTGGGGCCACCACATCGGCGCCCGCCTGGGCGGTCAAAATGGACATCTCGGCCAGCTTGATGACGGTGGCATCATTGATGACATAACCGTCGCCATCGACCAGGCCGTCATGCCCATGGTCGGTAAAGGGGTCAAGCGCGATGTCTGCCATCACGCAGAGTTCGGGAAATTCCCCTTTCAAGGCCCTGATGCTGCGCACGAGCAAGTTGTCATCCCTTAGCGCGGCCGAACCTAAACTGTCCTTCTGGTCCGCAGGGATCACGGGGAAGAGGTTGATGGCCCTGACGCCTAATTTCAGAAGTGTTTCGACTTCTTTCAGCAAGAGATCGATCGACAAGCGGTAGACTCCCGGCATGCTGGCGATGGCTTGCTTTTGCGCCGTGCCCTCAAGCACAAAACAGGGTGCGACGAAATTGCTGGCATGCAGGCGCGTCTCCTGCAGCAGACCGCGCATGGCGGGGCTTTTGCGGTTGCGGCGCGGCCGCTTGGCGAGATCGAATCCCTCAGCTGGCGCTTGATGCTCACACGCGGATGGGGATTTTTTCGTGGCTGACGGCGCAGTTGAAAACATGGAGTGCTTACCTTCTTTAAAGCGTGAATGCACCATCATATAAAAAGCCCGCTATAATGGCAAAAGTTACCGATCCAACAGGTGTTGTTTGAACCTGGCCAAATTGCATACGGCGCCATCGATGAGTAGATCGATGAGTAGATCGATGAGTAAATCGATAAGTAGATCGATGAGTAAATCGATAAGCAGTTTGGGTTGCTTGATCCCATGACAGCTGCACGGATAGAGCATCAGCATGGCCATGCGCTTTTGGCGATTCAGAGCGTGGTAGAGCTCATAAGCCGGCGTGATAGAAACGCGCTCATCTTACAGTCCATGCTGTATATGGCAGGGCGTCGCCAACGGCGATTTCCTTGGCCGGCCCATTTAGCGGCAGCCACCGCCGCTGAAATTTCGTGACTTATGAACATTCTGTTCGATTTGCCGATGAAAGGCTTGTTGTATCAACAAGGCCAAACATGGAGACCTCATTGGTAGCTATTGTTTCGATACCAGCGTGGCAGTTCTGATAACTGCCTCAAGTTTTTTTAGCCAATCCGACTTAATGCCCAGCGCTGCATGTATGACTTCTTGCTGTGGCTTAGTTTTTTTATCATGCTTCAAGGCATTGATAACATGTATCAATTCAGGCGCATTAGTTACAGAAGGCGTGATATGATTTCTCACCAGGATATCGGCATAGGTTTTATGGCCAATTTGTACCGTGGGGATGCCTGCCAAAGCAATCTGGGGGCCCATGCTCGTCTGGTAATATAAGGCTGCATCTACACATACAAGTGCTTCGTCTGAGCGGACATCCGACATAATAATTTTTGGGGCTTTCGAAGTATGGCTGAAGTCTTTTATCTTGGCCGCCAACAAGTTGGCATCGCGGTTGGCGGATTTTGCGCCGGGATGTTGTTGCATCACAATCACCAAATTTGAAAGATCGGATTGATGCGTTGTTTTGTCTAGAATGGAAAGAAATGCAGGAAAAGCCTCATTAAAGTACTCTTCGTTATTGCCGCCAAGGTACAACAAAACTTTTTGGCCATTATCCTCTATATTATGTTTACAAAATAGCTTTGCGCGCATCGGCGCATGCTCTTTCTCTCTACGTACGGCGAGATCAGCACCTTGATTTACAGGATAGTAGCCAAGGCCAATTCTCTTGCGGTCGCCAAAATCAACTTCTGTATTAGGTTCCTGATATAGGGGGGCTTTGGCAAGGTTGGCGTTGCCAAAAAGAATTCCTTGCGCTGCCAGTATCACTTTGGCAGCTTGAGTAGAATAGCCGCCGGGAACATATGGTTCGGGATTGTCGTAGTAGGCCAGACGAAGCACTTCTACGGCATATTTGGCGAGCGCTTGTTGCACCCTATAGGCAAAAGGATCCCCGACATCGGTAATCACCACGGAGGCCGTCGAGCAGGTTTTAGCAATTTGAACCGCTAATAAGTCCTTTTCATCCTCTGAAAGTTTATCGATAGAAAACTGGTGATTGACATAGACACTTTTTTCCAGAAATTTATTCAATGCCGGACCGGAAGCTAGGATTTCAACATGGTGGCCATCATGCTCTAAATTTTTAGCAAAGGTGGCGAAATGATCGGCCGGTCCACCGTGGCAGGCAATGAAACATACAGCGGCGGAAACTGAAAGTGACATACAAGCAACCTCTTATACTTTATAGCCTTTCCGCGAATGGCGGAAGTTATTCTAGCAAAAGGATTTAAAGAATGCCATAAAAAGTGTTCGGAGCACACGTGTGTAGAATGAAATATAAAATCCCGAGAAGAACAAATGGGCTTTGCTTTTAGCCTGCTTAGTCAACCCTATTTCATTTCTTCTTGTTGAGTATTCGGCTTAGCAGAAACATCCATTTCTTGTTTTCCAAAATGCTCATGAAAAAATTCGGCAACGGTTTCGATAGAGCTTCTTTTATCTACCATCGGTCTTAACATCTGCCAGATCAAATGCACCATAGGGTCATTATCAGGATCTGGTTCAGGTGCGCTATTCAAAGCATCCCATGTCTCATTAATTTTAGCCTTAATCGTTGCAAAAAAACTATCCAAAGACTGATGCACTGCCCCAAGCGGAGCTCCGGCCTGCCCCAGCTCTGCTACCACGTTTTCTGCCTGCTTTAAATTCGCTGACAAAGCTGATGATATATCCTTAAAAGCCGCATCCCTGGCCGCTAAATCTTCGGAATCCGCCGCACTCTCGCTTATGCCCTTCAAATAAGCCAGATGCGCAACAGAAAGCTCTCTCACCTTAGCCTCAAGGGATTGCATATCAGCTATCAGTTGGCTGGCCTGCTGCTTAACGTGATCCGTTGGGGTGCCTTGAACGGCGGCAGCGGCACTTACCGACATGGCAGATAATTTTTTTAACATGGTTTTCAAGGTGAAGCCATGCATAACTAAAGCCGACCAGCGTAAAGGCTGTTCTGTATAGAGTCCATAAAAGCAGCAGCCCAAGGCCCAGATGTCAATCGGCTTTCCAATGGCAGACGAACTTGCGCCCTCAGATTGACGATAGTTTAACATTTCTGGCGAACAATAAGACGCAGACGCCACAAAACGCGAGGCTTTCATCTGACCCTCTGGCTGTGCCGAATCTAAATCCGCCAGCAAAAGACGTGGTCGTCCATCTTCGATTTTAACCAGCACGTTGGCTGGTTTGAAATCGCCATGCACAAGATTAAGCGCATGGAAGTCTTTTAAAATCGCAATTAAAGAGGCAAAAAACGGTTGCAGCACGGGTAGTTGTTGCTGAGGAGTATTGAGATTTTTTTGTTCTAAATGCGGTTTTAGGCTGTCATGATAATACTGTAAAAATGAACCTGCACGGCATCTTTCCAAATACATCGTGCTCTCTTTTTTACCCTCGCCCATACTGGGCAAAGCAACAAAATCATATAATTTGGGAACGCATGATTTCGTTTTGCCATCCACCTCGCGATATAGCTGAGCTTCTCTAGCGTACCGATCTAAATTCACATGCGGCTTGGAAGTTAATTTGACCAGGTCTGTTACGTTTGGCAGTTGCTGTCCTTTCACAAAGCTAAAGCCATAGCCGTGGCATAGCTTTTATTGCCACCCAAGCTATCGTCAACTTGCGATGTCTGCAGATAGACATTCACCGCGCTTTTCGGCTTATCAACAATGGCATGGGATCAACGGTCATGAATCATCTACCTTTTCTAGCCAGGTCAGAGATTTTGTTCGGGCTGTGCTTTAATTGTGTCGTCCACATGCATGAATACCCGGCGCAACATTTCTTTCTCTGTCAGCGCCTTTTCAAGGGAAGTGGGGTTAAAACAGTTGAACTTATCTAGCTGCTGTCCGATATGCGCCAATGCGATATCGGTAACCTTACAAGCCGCTACAGGTACTCTCGACTTCACTTGCCGGCCTAGTATGACTCCTGGATTTCCCAATAGGCCAACATTCTCTTTGTCGCCATCTTTATGCTCATCACGCGGACGCTTAAGCTTAACAGGACTTGCTCCAAGCAGCACTGTCAGATGAAAGGATTTAGACTGACTATTTGCGGCGCCGGTCAGGCTAATTGTATTATCAACCAAGTTGTTAGTGTTTTTTCTTGGAGAAAGCACGCGTGCGAGTGAAAACATAATGACCTGCAATAAATGTTATGCTAGTTGCTGGCAATACTACACAACTCTTGCATAAATCTTCAAGCATGACTTTCCTTAAAAACAAATACATCTCGTTAGCCACACCACTGAGCATGTTATATAAAAAAACTAATACCGAAGGCTGGCGTGTCTTAAGATAATTGAGAAGAGACAGAGATGGGCGCGCGCAGAGCTCTCTGCGGAATGAATGCTGATGGCATGGGAGGTGGCTGTCAAAGCCGCTTCGATGAAAAAAGAGGGTCAGGCTTGGTATTAGGTTATTCACCTAAGAAAGGCACCAAACCAATAGGCCTGACTTTTTTTTTATAATGACATGGGTCAGGCTTGGGCTATCAAAAAGTTCAAAACGGCCTAATGGATGTGTGTGTCTGTTTTTCGGCGTTGTTCACCCAACCGGTCAATTTCTTGCTCCGTGCTCTCTGTGCCTCTGTGTTTGATTTTTTTGAAACACAGAGGCACAGAGAGCACGGAGAGAGGATAGAGAAGATAGTATCATCGTGACCGAAAGTTTCCTATGAAGGTGAACAAGGCTTGTTTTTCTTCCATAAAAGCGACACATCAATGCATCTTTATGGGGCTCAGACCTTCAATCTGAGCCGCAATATTAGGATCCATTTTGTCTGAATTTCCCAGCTTTTTTAGATGCTGATATCAATTTTGAACAGAAGAGAAACAGACGGCTCATCGCACAAATGAGTACCTGCCCATGATGATTCGTCAAAAAATCCTTAGTAATTGATGGTTGAAATATGAGAAGTAATGATCTATTTGCAATGTTCTTTTGAAACAAATCGGCATTCTAGCACAGAAGGTCTAGTTAGCCTCGATAGAGGCGGAAGCATGTAGCCATAGGTATCAACCTATGGAGTCAGTGAAAAGACCCCAACGCCGCTTGTTTTTCCTATCCTTTATTGGATTGATGACCCACTTGACAAGTGCTCTTTGAACCAGGACAAATTGCGTTCTGCGGCGTCGATGAGCTGTTTGGATTGTTTGATGCCGTGGCCGCTATGCGGATAGAGCACAAGCGTGGCCACTTGCTTTTGGCGGTTCATGGCGTGGTAGAGCTCATAAGCCTGCGTGACAGGCACGCGTTCATCATCCAGCCCATGCTGGATAAGGCAGGGCGTCGTCACCTTGTCGGCATAGTAGATCGGCGACCGCTCGCGGTAGCGCTCGGCCTCTGTTGAAAAATGCCCCATATAATCCTCCAGCATGCCGTGCATATCGCTTGTACCAGACATACTCGTCAGATTCGTCACCGCCGCCCCAATAGAGGCGGCCTTGAACCTTGCCGTCTGCGTGACGATCCAGGCGCTCATATAGCCGCCATAGCTCCATCCCATAACGCCCAGCCTGTCGCCATCGGCGATGCCGCGGGCTATGACGGCATCAACGCCCGACATGATGTCTTGGTAGTCCTTGCCGCCCCAATCCCCATAATTGGCACAGCGGAAGGCCTTGCCATAGCCGCAGGAGCCCCTGGGATTGGGCCTCAAGATGGCAAAACCGGCCTCTGCCAAGGCCGCCAGCGGATATACCCCAGGCGAGCCGAGGAAAGACTCGTTGAAAAAGCCCATCGGACCGCCATGGATGACGAGCAGCAGCGGATAGCGCCTGCCGGGCTGGTAGCCGACGGGATAGGTCAATAATCCTTCGATGCTCTGGCCGTCGGTGGACCGCCAAGAGACCACCTCTGTGCAGGCGTTTGGATAGGTTTTAAACGGACTATTAAGCGATGAAATGGGTTTTGGTTTAAAGTCTGCCAGGGATGCGACATGGGCTTCCGGCGGGGAGGAAGGGGTTTGCACGCTCATCCCCAGCATGGTGCCGTCATCGCTCAGCACGGGGGATTGGATCAGGCCGCCGCCGACGACGATTTCTTTGGCGGGCCCTCCATTGAGCGGCAGCCACAGCAGCTGGAATTTCGTGCCCTTCGGCTCGAACAAAAGCACCTGCTCTCCTGCCGGATGCCATCCCAAAAGGCTGGGTCCGGCCATAAATGGTCCGGCATTGAAAGTCTGCGCCAGCAGGCGGAATTGCGTGCCGTCGGCCGCCCTGACAGCCACCTGGCGCTGGATGGCATAGCTTGCCGGCGTGTCGCTGCTGAGGTAGGCCACCCATTTTCCATTAGGTGAATAGCGGGGCAACGATTCATGCTGGGAAAGCTTTTCCCATGGAATGATCTTGCCTGTTTCAATATCCAAACCGGCAAGGCTGCTGTGTCGGTAGAAATTATCAAAGCCTGCCGCCGGCGCATAGGCAAAAATAATGCTCTTGCCATCAGGCGACCAGTCGAACTCTTCATTAGCCGTACCAAAATCGCCGCAGCCGCGCACGAAGTAGCCATCGGGCGTCAGTGCCCTAAGCGACAAAGGCGCGGCCACCTCGACCAGCCACAGACGGTTGACGCTATCGTCTTGCTGATAGACGATAGCGTCGCTTGTACCACCGTCCGAACTGTTTGCTAAGGCGTCCGGCATGACGAAGGCAATGCGGCGACTATCGGGAGACCATTGAAAGGTATGGATATTACTTTTGGCTTGCGTGAGTGCCATGGCCTCGCCGCCATCAGGCCGGATGAGATAAAGATTCAGCGCGCCTGTGCGGTCTGATAAAAAAGCGATCCATCTGCCGTCAGGCGACCATTTAGGCTGTATGGCCGAACTTTCTGCCTGTGTGAAGGGAATGGGATTTTGGCTGCCATTGAGAGCTACTTTATAAAGCTTTGAAAGATAGCTGTCTTTGCCGTCAGCCAGCCCGCTGTCAGTCACCACGAAGATGGCTGAACGGTTGTCGGGAGAGAGCCTGACATCTTTCAGCGTTTTTACCTTCAGCATTTCGGACACAGTCCACGATGGCGCCGCCGTCTCGGCACATAGCTCTCCACACAAAAGTAAACCGGCAAAAATCAGGCGCGCTATCCATTGCATCTTGATGTCTCCAAGCGATTGGAAATGAAACAAAAAAACTATTTAACATCGACCCCATTTGTGATATCATCAATCACACTTTAAATGGAGCATTATCCATGTCATATGAACTAAACGTGGGCGACAAAATTCCTGCCTTTTCGATTAAAGACCATGAAGGGCTGGAAATCGATAGCGATGATCTCATCGGCAGCCCCTTTGTGCTGTATTTCTATCCTAAAGACGACACCCCAGGCTGTACCAAAGAAGCCTGCTCCTTCAGGGATAACATGCCGCAACTGGATGACCTTGACACACTGGTCATCGGCGTCAGTCCCGACAGCGCCGATTCGCATGTCAAATTCATGCAGAAATACGGTCTCAACTTCACACTGCTGTGCGATGAACAGCTGGAGCTGGCACGCAAATTCGGTGCCGTGCAGGAGAAGGAAAAAGATGGCCAGAAAATGCTCGCCATCTTGCGCGCCACCTTTGTAGTCGACTCTTCTGGCACCATCCGCTGGCTTGAAAAGCCCGTCTCCGTCGAGGGCCACACAGAGCGCGTCTTGCAAGCCTTAAGCCAAGGAATTAGGTAATACCCATCATGGATCTAAAAGATATCAGCGTAACGGTCTTGGCCAAAAATAGCCAAAAGCATCTCAAAGAAGTGCTAGAGTCGCTGGCACCTTTCGGCGAAGTGCTGGTCTATGATACGGGGTCGACAGACGGCACCATCAACATCGCGCGCAGCTTCCCCAATGTCACTCTGATGCATGCGCCTTTTGTCGGCTTTGGACCCACCCATAACATGGCCTCGGCAGTGGCAAAACACAATTGGATCCTCTCGATCGATAGCGATGAAATCGCCACTCCCGAACTGGCCCAAGCCATCGCCAATGAAGAGCTCGATCCAAAAGCCGTCTATGCCTTCACCCGCCGGAATTACTTCAACGGCAAATTCATCAAATGGTGCGGCTGGTATCCGGACAGACAGATCAGGCTTTACAATCGTACTAAAACGCGTTTTTCAGACGACCAGGTGCATGAGGCCATCATCTCTGAAGGCATGCGCTATGTACCTTTGCAGGCGCCCATCGTGCACTATTCCTACGCCTCCATCGCCGATTTCTTAAGCAAGATGCAGGCCTATTCCACCCTGTTTGCCGAACAGAACCGCGGCAAGTGCCACTCATCGCCCACCAAAGCCGTTATGCATGGCCTCTTTGCCTTCATCAAAAGCTATATCATCAAAGGCGGGTTCATGGGGGGATACGAAGGCTTGGTGATCTCCGCCTATAATAGCCATACCGCCTATTACAAATACCTAAAACTCTACGAAGCCAATCTGCAGCTAAACCAGCATCGTCGCAACTCCCGCGGGAATTGATCGAAAACGAGCAATGCTGAGAGCAAAAGCTTTGCGTATTTTTTACCACATAGGCACAGAGACAAAGAGAAACAGCCGATTACAAGCAATTATACACAGTTAAGGCATGCTGGAATGCATTCTAAAAGGAATTAACAGATGCTATAACATGTCAAACGCATTCAAATTTAATGTGATCGAAATATATTTTATTTAGCCTAAAGCGTTTGCCTGTTTCTCCTCCTGTCTTGCTTTTTAGTGCTTTTCTCTGTGCCTCTATGCCTCTGTGGTGCAAACCAAGTCCATGTCGAGGCCGATGTCGACAGCCGGGGCGGAATGTGTGATGGCGCCTATCGAGATAATCTCGACGCCGGCTTTAGCCAGCGCGCCAATCCTACCCAGGGTGATGCCGCCGGAAGCTTCGATCACGGCCCGCCCTTTGGCCAAACGCACCGCTTCAACAACTGCCTCATCAGGCATATTGTCTAACAGGACGATATCGACGCCGGCCGCCAAGGCTGCTTGCAGCTGCCCAAGCGATTCCACTTCACATTCGATACGGCAGGTGTGGGAGGCGAAAAGCTTGGCGCGCGCGATAGCCTTTTCGATGCTGCCACAGGCTGAGATATGATTGTCTTTGATAAGGATGGCACTGCCGAGGTTATCGCGGTGGTTAAAGCCGCCGCCGATGCGCACGGCATAGCGCTCCAACGGGCGCAGACCGGGAGTCGTTTTGCGCGTGTCAGTGATGCGCGTGTCATATCCGGCAGGAATGGCCATAACATAGGCCCTTGTCATGCTGGCGATGCCGCTCATGTGCTGGACAAAATTCAATGCCACGCGCTCCCCCATCAGAATCGACCGGGTGTTGCCGGAGACTGTCCAGAGAACACCGCCGGTTTCAAGCGGTGTGCCGTCAGCGGCCTGCACGGCAAAGTGCAGCTTTGGATCGATCATTGCAAAGACACAGGCTGCCACCCCGCTGCCGCAGGCAATGAGCTGCTGGCGGGCGACAGCCTTGGCCTGGCTGGCGGCCTCGCTATCGATGCAGGCGGTGGACGTCACATCGCCGGCCGCCAGATCTTCGGTTAACGCGCGCAACACGATCGTTTCGATGATATTCCTTGGGATGTCATAGTGTGTTTTAATAATTTCATGCATGGGGCGTCATCTTTTAAAAGGTGTTAATGTTAAAATATCAAATTAAATAATTTATTGTACCTTAATTTTTTGTGTTTTATGCTGCATTAAAATTGGGGGTTCCATGATTCCAAGGTCGGCAGTGGATTTAAAGAAATGGGTGGCCGCAAATCGCGCCCTATTGAAACCGCCGGTAGGCAACAAGGTGATCTGGCAGGATACCGACACTATCGTGATGGTGGTGGCGGGTCCCAACACACGCAAGGATTACCATGTCAACGAAGGGGAAGAGTTTTTTTATCAGATCGAAGGCGCTATCGTTTTAAAGATGATTGACAATGGACAGCCTGTGGATGTGCCAATCAACGAAGGCGAGGTTTATCTGCTGCCTTCCCGCACGCCCCACTCCCCGCAACGGCCGGCCAACACCATCGGCCTGGTGATCGAACATAAAAGGCAGGCCAACGAATTGGATGGCTTCCAATGGTATTGTGAAAAATGCCACCACCTGCTGTATGAAGAATATGCCGAGGTGACCGATATCGTCGAACAACTGCCAGCAATATTTGAACATTTTTATGATGATCCAGAGAAGCGGCGCTGCCAACAATGCGGCCATGTCATGCAACCGCCGACAAAGGCAGCTTGATATGGAGCAAGGCAGATCTCATCCAAATGAAGTCTACGGCGACTATCTGCAGCTGGATAAAATCCTTTCCTCCCAAAAGCTATTGAGCGCCGAAAAAGGAGCGGCGCGACATGAAGAGCTCTTTTTCATTATCGTGCATCAGGTGTATGAATTGTGGTTTAAGCAAATTATTGCCGATCTGGATTCCATCTTCGCCCTCTTCCAGGCACCCATAGCCCAACAGGATATGGAACTCATCTTGATCCGCCTGCAGCGCATCAATAAAATCTTTCATCTCTTATTGCAGGAATTCGAAGTACTGGAGACGATGTCGCCGCTGGAATTCCTCAATTTCCGGGACAATTTAGGCACCATGTCGGGCTTCCAAAGCTACCAATTCCGCATGATCGAAACCAAATTCGGCTTAAAAAGGGATGAACGAATGCTTTATGCCCGCTGCCCTTATGATACCGACCTGAAAAGTGTACATAAAGAGGCTTTGAAAGAGGCTGAACAGCACACTTCTCTATTGGGATGCATTGAAAAATGGCTGGAGGGTATGCCATTCTTGGAAAAGGGCGCCTATCGCTTTACCGATGCCTATGGAGAGGCCTTTGAACAGATGATGCAGCAAGAGAAAGCGCATATCCAAAATAATCCAGAATTTACCGAGGAAGAAAGACAGGGCTTCTACAAAAGACTGGATGAACTGCGCCCTAATTTCGCTATTATATTTAATGCCGCACCCTATCAAGAGCTGCTGAAAACAGGGCAACGTCGCTTTTCATATAAAGCCTTCATGGCCGCCCTTTTCATCCGCCTGTACCGCCACCATCCCCTATTGCATTTGCCCGATATGCTCTTGACAGAGGTAGTGGAAGTCAACGCCCTGTTCACGCTGTGGCGCTATCGCCATAGCCAGATGGTGCAGAAAATGATCGGCTGGAAAAGCGGCACCGGCGGCTCTTCGGGAGTGCAATACCTGCAGGCTACCGTTGAAAAATATAATATCTTTGCCGACCTCTATCTCATCCCCATGCTGCTGCTGCCGGAACCGTTTATTCCACCGCTGCCAGAGGGTCTGCTACCGCCGGTGAATTACTTTTTTCAGGATGACGTGTAACCATGCGCATAGAATTAAACATCGATTCAACAGGCTATGACATCGACGGCGAAAAGGGCATCGATATCGCCATGCCGCTGGATTTTTCAGGCTTGCAGCCCAACGTGCATGACATCGGGAAGGCATCGGCCGAAACCAGGGAGTTGCCCGGTATGATCGGCGATGTCAGCCGCGGCGGCAGCTGCAACTGGTGCCAATACCATCTGACGCCGCATAGCCACGGCACCCATACCGAATGCGCCGGCCATATCACGACAGATGCCCTCGCCGTGCCAGAAGTGTTTAAGGCACTATTGATTCCGCTGACGTTAATTACCGTTTTACCCGTCAAGGGATCTGACTGTCACGACAGCTATCTGCCGGATCTGCAGCCGGCCGATATGCTCATCACCAGCAGCCTGTTGGAAGAAAAGCTGCAGCATGTGCCCGATGCCTTCTGCCAAGGTATTGCTATCCGCACCCTGCCTAATGGCCCTTTTAAACTATCGTGCGACTATCAAAAAAATACGCCGCCATTTTTCTCGCGCGAGGCCATGGAATACCTGCTTTCAAAACATGTAGCGCATCTGCTGGTCGACTTCCCCTCCGTCGACCGCATGCATGACGAAGGGCATATGCTCATCCACCGCCTTTTTTGGAATATCCCTCTGGACAGCCGCCAACTGACGCCTGCATCCCATAGCGAAAGGACTATCACCGAGCTGATCTATGCCGCGCCATCGGTGGCGGATGGACATTATGCCTTGAATCTGCAGATGCCAAGCTTTGTGGCCGATGCCGCCCCTAGCAGGCCCCTGCTTTTTAAGCTGACTAAAAGAGGCTAGTATACCCATGGAGAATTTTTCCTTAGACCCCCTCTTTGCCAAAAGCCAAGACGAAAAAGATCCCTTAAATGCTTTTCGAGAAAAGTTCTATATTCCACGGACAAAAGACGGACAAGAGGTGCATTACTTCGCCGGCAACTCCCTTGGGGCCCAGCCCAGGCAAACAGCATCCTATGTGAATGAGGAACTGGCTCAATGGAAAGATCTCGGCGTGGAAGGGCATATGCATGGCAAGAACCCGTGGATTTTTTATCATGACTTATTGACGGAAAAACTGGCCGCACTCGTCGGCGCCAGCCCGGCTGAAGTTTCCGTGATGAACGGTTTAACAGTCAATCTGCACCTGATGCTGGTTTCTTTCTACCGGCCGACAGCTGCCAGATACAAGATCTTGATCAATCCCGGCATGTTCTCTTCCGACTACTATGCGCTTTGTTCCCAAGTGAAGTTTCATGGTTTGGATCCTGACACAACCATTATCCAGCTGCCGGCGGCTGCAGACGGGGTGGTGGATGAAAATGACCTTGCACATCTCCTAAACCAGCACGGGGAATCAACCGCGTTGGTGTTAATGGAAGGCGTCAATTACTACACAGGGCAAGCCTTCGATATTTCCCGCATCGCCGCCCTCGCCAAACGGTATGGCTGCCTGGTGGGCTTTGATCTGGCGCATGGCATCGGCAATTTGGAATATGCCCTGCATGAGGCCGGCGTGGATTTTGCTGTCTGGTGCTGCTATAAATATCTGAATGGCGGACCCGGCACCATCGGTGGGTGTTTCGTTCATCAGCAGTATCATCATCGCCTGGACCTACCCCGCTTCGAAGGCTGGTGGGGTCATGATGTCAAAACCCGCTTCCTGATGGATGACAAGATCAAGCCGACCCCCAGCGCCGAAGGGTGGCAGATCAGCAATCCTCCCATCCTGCAGCTGGCGGCCTTGCGGGCGGGCTTAGAAATTTTTGCCAAAACCGATATGAAAAGTCTGCGTGTGCCCC
>CAWHMU010000035.1:0-94128 GCA_963830365.1 uncultured Chlamydiae bacterium | reverse complement strand
TCATTTCCCGTAAGAATTATAACTAGGTACAATACAAGTCATTAAACAACAATGCTTTGACACTTAACTTTAAAACTTCTTTCCTTTTTTCATGGTTATAATTATAACCATGAAAAAAGGAAATCATATGACCTATCGAGTACATCAGATAAACAAGAAAACTGGCATTACATATGTTTATGAGGCTGGTTCATGCTGGGATAAGAAAAAAAAACAAGCGCGCAATAAACAGGTGTGAATTGGCAAACCTGATACTGCCAACGGAGAATTCGTTCCGGCTAAGCGTCTTGCGCCTGAACAAGCTGCTGTTAGAAATCCGATTATCACAGCATCTGCCGAGATAGTAGGATCTTCGATCATCCTCGACACCATCACCGACCAGTTAGGTCTGGAAGGGCTGCTAAAATCCAGCTTTCCTAAGGAGTACCGACAGATTCTAACAATGGCTTACTATCTCGTTTCCCAAGGTGGTCCTTTGAGCCATTGTGGGGCGTGGTGCAAAAGTCATGCACATCCTTTTGGAACACCATTAACGAGCCAGTGCATCACTGAGATCCTTCGTGCAATTAGCATCGACAAGAAACAAACTTTTTTCACGAAATGGATGAATAAGGTTTTGGAGGATGATTACCTTTGTTACGATATCACTTCCATCTCATCATACTCAGAACTCAATGAATACATCAAATACGGCCACAACCGTGACTTAGACAAGTTACCGCAGCTGAATCTTGCCATACTCTTCGGCCAAAAGGAACGCTTGCCCGTGTATTTCGAACGGATTCCAGGAAACATCACCGATGTCACTACATTACACAACCTTCTAAAGACCTTCAAAGCTTTGGAGACAAAGACCCTTCACTATGTGATGGACAAGGGGTTCTACAGCAAGAAAAACGTTGATGAACTGCTTGCTTCTAGAGACAAGTTCATGCTATCGGTTCCTCTGAACAATAAATGGGTACAGCACGCTATTGATGATATCTATGAGGTCATTCACGGGCCTGAGGGATACCAAAAGCTTGATGATGAAATCCTTTATGTCCACTCTCGCCTCTACCCATGGGGAAAGGACAACCGTCGCTGCTACCTACATCTTTACTACAATGCACATGCACGGGCTAATGCAGTCGATCGGTTTAGCGAGGAACTGGTTGGATACAAGAAGGAACTGGAATCAGGAAAAGCCATAAATGAGCACGAAGAAGCATATGATACATTTTTTGTGGTGAAGACAACCCCTAAACGGGGAATTCAAGTTTCGTACAACACCCAGGCTGTAAACCAGTACATTAATCGCTATGCTGGATTCCAAGCATTGCTGACCAATAGCATCAAAAGCCCAACGGAATCTCTACAGATCTATCGAGACAAAGACATCGTGGAAAAGTGCTTCGATGATCTTAAAAATCAGTTAGACATGAAGCGTCTGCGTATGCACAGCTCTGCAACTGTTGATGGCAGGCTCTTCGTTCAGTTCATTGCTCTTATCTATGTAAGCGCTTTACGTAGAGAGATGAGAAAGTCTACGCTTATTGAGCGCTACACAGTTCGCGAGCTTCTGCAAGAAATGGACACGCTAACCAAAGTGAAGTATTCCGGCAAGTACGGGCACATTCTCACAGAGATGACGAAACCACAGCGAGATATTTTGAAAGACCTGAACATTACCCTGCCTAGCAAGACCTAGTTATAATTTTTACGGGAAATGAGGTTTCAAAGTCTGCTGGCAAAGCGTCAGCGGCAGAACCGCAAGTGCTGTGCCGTGAGTCAGGCCCTGGACTGGGAGTATAGGGGCCAGGGCTGGGAGTATAAGGGCCAGGGCTGGGAGTATAAGGATAGGATGATATAGTCATGTTATAAATTATATATGATCGTTAATTAAATGTAAATAAAAAGATTGTTGTTTTTATAAACGTTTAAATGCGATGTTTATAATCGATTTTGTTGACCGTTTGCGTTTATGTATCATAAGTAGGGGTCATCACACAAACGAGTGGTTGACAGAGCTAACATCTCAAAAACGGTTCTTCCGGTTTTGCAGAACTTGTAAAGAGAAAAGAGCAAGCAAAAATAACAGGATATTACGATGGTCAGGATATGAAAAATAGGATGATCACCCAAGACCTACGTAAATCGCAAAGTTGGCAAACTAAAGTTTAAATCTTTCATCCTGTCCATCCTAATATCCTGTTATTTTTGCTCCGATGTGTTACCTACATTTCCCATTTTTACGCATCCTTTTCTAGGTGGGTCCTATAAAACCTGATGAGCCTCAAAAACTCATAATGTAGGCTTTGGCTGAACGGATTGAGGTCAGGCTTGCGATTTGCGATTTGAAAGGAGTCGGGCTTTCTAATGTATTTAGGACTTTCAAATCACAAATCACAAGCCTGACCCCAACCCTCAAAGTCCTTTCACGTCATAAGTTCTTGAGTAGTCATCTCTGTCAACCACTCATTTGTGTGATGACCCATAAGTAGTTGCTGGCTGACGCTGTAAGATTCCAAAGGGTGATGGTAGTGGCTTACGGCCAAGTTCATATATTTCGGTTGCGTTTGGTGCTAAATTTCGTTCTCCTTGCAAGAACAATTCTACATAAACATGCAAGACTAACGTGGTGAGTTCGTGCATGGCCTTAGCTCAGAAACAGTGACATAAGTGCAGTCCATTACGCCATGAGTTTTTGAAGACTTGAGCTTAGCAGATGATGCAGCAAGCGCTTTCCTTGTTCGGTATGGCTGGAGGTGTCTTGGGTGGACTTGTTTTAAGGACTGTTGCTGTTGGTTTAGCTGGAATTTTCTCTGCTTGGTGGGGCGGGTTTTTTTTAGTATTTAGGCTGTTTTGCCCTTCGATCGTTTGTTCTCTTTCAATAGAAGATGAGGTATCTCTGTCTTTAGCACAAAGTGTGAGGGATGTGCTAGCAGCCGAAGATATGGAGGCGATGTCTACACCGTCTTGCAATGTTGAAATACTGTCTGGAGCCTGTTCTGATTCAAGAGGCGGTGTCTGGCCATTGGAAGTTTGCCGATACCAGTCGTTATCCTCTAAAAAATTCTTCTGCAGTGTTTTAAACAGGTGATAGCAGTTCTTGCCGGATCTTGGTGGCATCTGGCGCAGTGGCTGCGCAGCCGGAACCCCAAATGGATGAACACCATCCATTTTCTCCGGAGAGTGGTTCTTCATGGCCTTGTCGGTCAAAAAGCTGTCAGTCAAGGAGAATGGCGTGCGCGGGGGAAGAGGGCTCATATTCCGAATATATGGGCCAGTTAAAATATAAAGTAAATGAATTTTGATCAGCCCGGTCGATCACTATGAAAGCTGGCTATAGAGGTGCATAGCGCTTGGACTAACAG
The DNA here is from genome assembly GCA_963830365.1 of uncultured Chlamydiae bacterium. Taxonomy (GTDB): domain Bacteria; phylum Chlamydiota; class Chlamydiia; order Chlamydiales; family Parachlamydiaceae; genus CAWHMU01. The sequence goes on along the minus strand of CAWHMU010000035.1, from coordinate 90,772 downwards.
ATCAAACAGCAGTTGTTACCATTGCTTTCATTAGTTTGTCGTATTTGAGATTTAGTTACAGAGGCTGCCTCTGCATGTGGGCGGATGGCATGCATGGCTAGATATTGTTCAAGCGTAACAATTTGCGTACGCAAGTCGTGATAATTAGCTTCAAATTCGGCAGCAAGGTTCCTCGCTTCTGTGATTGATACTGTGTACCCACTCTCCGAACCAAGGGGGGGCAAAGGATCGGCAGCTCCAGTCAATGATGATTGCGAGGATCGACGAGAGTCAGGTAAAGCCGATAACGCAGAGATGTCCTGAACACGATATGAGTAAAAGGAAGCAGAAGATCTACCATTTGCCAATGTCGGTAGAGAAGGTGGAGTCGGCAATGTCATTTGTCCTCCGGCTGCCTGGAGGCTTTTAAGAAACGTGTTTAGGTCTATCGGCTCAGATAAGTTGCATGCTGAACTTTGGGAGTCGTTTACAGCCTCACGATCATTTATAGGCGTTGTTGCCAGACTGCTAGCAAGAGATATTGGCCGAAATCGTTGGTTTATATGGCGCAGTGAAGGACTCTCAGCTTCAAGCTTGAGTGGTGCCAAGGTGGCATGAAAAGCGAAGGCATTTTTTTGCAGGGTTGGAGGTGTTTTTTGAATGATATCAGACGCAAGATCAGCATCACAGCTATGCGTGCTGTGATGGGCGGAACGATCCATTTGCCGAGTTCCATGTAGTTCACCGGCTCCAGCTGCTGCAGTCTTGGCTTCAGGGGTCGTGCAGTTCGCTTGAAAAGGATGAGGGGCATCCTTCAGCTCTAGTGACTCTGCTTGGTGACGAGTTTGCGGCAAGCTGGCAATAACACTTGCCGTTTGTTCAATTCGGTGAGTGGTTGTTGCAGCGGCGTTTCCCCCTTTTACTTGCCATGCCGCCGTGGCAGAAAAGGTGTTCTCTGTCACTAAACTGTCATGCCTCGATAGCGTTGCCTTGTTCGACGGGGGGGTAGGTAGCTGTGCGGAGCCAGCATGCCCATTTACAAAGGCTTGCATTGAGTCTAACTGGATTCTCGTTCTGCGAATTCCTTCACAAAACGCGTTTCCTAAGGCCATCGATAGAGAAGCACGATCGGGGGGGGATGGTAGCAATGGCTGGGTGACAGGTTGCTGTGCGTATTTCGTAAGGTTTTCTACCTGAGCTTTCACTAAGGCTAACTGCTTTGTCATTCTGCGGATTTCTTCACGAAAAGTATCTTTTACTGCTGACAATATAGATTCATGATCAGAGGCTGCTTGTGGTGTGGAAATATTTGAATCATGTAAAGCAGATTGGGGGGAGAGGCGTGAACTGTCCTTAGAATAATCTGAGGGCCGGCGAGAATTTGGTAAAGATACACTCAAAATGCCAGCATCTTTAATCCTTGGTGTCTTTATCTCCGAAATCATTTGCACAGTCATGCCACCGATGGGAGATGATGAGCCGGCACTTGCGGCGTTGGCATCCTCCTGAAGAGTGGGTGGGATCTTTGGTTTGTGAATCAATGAGGATACATTATCACAAGTTTTTCCTCTTTGGCGAGAGTGTTTTTTAAGCGGAGTTTTGGCAGATAGTGTGACTGCAACAATTGTTGCCCCGGCTGGTTTTTCGGCATTAGTGTTATATTCCATTTGAAATGGATGGGAGGCCTGTTTACTTTCTCGTTCCTCTACAGGCTGAGGTCCGCCAGTTGAGAGTATGTCTTTTATAGGGGTTGTTAGCAGGGAGGAAACGTAAACAGAGGATTGTGTTCTTGTATGCCGTAACTTTATTTGAGCAAGATGGCCGCTCTCATAGGAAGGAGAAGAGTGAAGGGATTTGTTTTTAGCAGGAGAGCATTTTTGTGTGGCCTGTGTTGCTGTCACAGCAGTAAAGGTGTTATCTGCTAACAATGCGACGGTGGTTGATGTGTTGACCGTGTCTGGTGGGGTTGTATTGGAAAATGCAATAATTGCCGCCGCTGGCTTATTATGCACGCGGTCGGCTTCCTGATTGGCAATATCAGTGGATGGCAGCATAAAGCTATTTAAAGGCGGCGCGTTGTTTATGAGCAGGCTCATGGCATGAACTCTAGCTAATGGATAGATACTAAGCTAACTGTTTTGTCACTTGGCCATGCCGCACTTTGCTTTTGTCTAGGCTGATTTCTGGCCAAACAGTCGTGTCAAGATGGCGTCGATCTTGTTTTTACGGCCGGATGATTTGCCACCCTGGTTGCCGTTAGCCACTTCATGCAGGTTTTCGATGGCGATGAAGGCTGACGGGTCTTCGCGATGGATCAGTTCTTTGAGCTCTGCCAGCTGCAGGCGCTCGGCGATGACATAAAGAATCTCGCGCTCATCGCCGGAAAAGCCGCCCCGTCCATACATCACGGTCAATCCCAGGCCCAGCTCATGCATAATCGCTTCCGCGATGGCATGCGATTTTGAGGAGATGATCAGCACGGATTTTGTCTCGTCCAGGCCCACGATGACGGCATCCATGATTTTGATGACTACAATATAGGCAATCAGCGATAGCAGCGGTGGATGCCAATCCTGGAAGACCAGGCCGGCAGTGCCGAAGACGAAGATGTTGCAGACAAGTACCACCTGGCCCACGGTAAACCCTGTCTGGCGGTTGATGATGATGCCGAGGATTTCTGTGCCGTCCACACATGCGCCATAGCGTATGATGAGGCCGATGCCGATGCCCAGGATGGCTCCGCCGATGACCACAACTTCCAGTGTTTCGCCGTGAAATTTAAACTCCATGGCATTATGCATGCACGCCAAGGAAGCTGAGAATATGAGGGTGGCGAAAAGCATATGCCAGAAAAACACCTTGCCGATGAAGCGGTAGCCTAAATACCAAAAAGGCATGGTGAAGATACACAGGAATAAAGGCAGGTATTTCTGGCCGAACAGCTTGGCAAAGATCATGGCGATACCCACGGTGCCGCCGTCGATAAGTTTATTGGGGATGAAGAAGGCCTCCAAGGCAAAGGCGGCAACAATTGCTCCCACAGCTAATAGGAAGTAATCTAAGGCGTAACTAGCAAAAGATTTTGCGGAAGGTTGTGGCGAATACATGTCTGGTTTCTCTTGAAAAATGTTTAAGCGATAGCCTACCTGATAAAGCGTTTATAAACAATTACAAAATCAAGGGAAAAGCCAATGTCTGATGCAGTAAGCCTGGGAAAAGTATGTTTGCAATCCACTGATTATCAAGATGAAATACATTTTTTATGGGGCGTGTAGCAAAATCGCTTGTCACAAATTCGCCGATAGCGTAGAGTTAATGCTTATTTCAAGGGCGTATAGCTCAGTTGGTAGAGCTCCTGTCTTACACACAGGCGGTCATAGGTTCGAGTCCTGTTGCGCCCAACATATAACTCCAATGCGGGAGTAGTTCAATTGGTTAGAGCACCGCCCTGTCACGGCGGAAGTTGCGGGTTCGAGCCCCGTCTCCCGCGTATTTTCTTTCAATTTTCCATACTCTTTATCATTCTTACAGCCTGCTTCCCTCAAACCATGGACGATTTTCGGGCCGAGGGAGAGGGAATCAACCGCGCGCTTGTGGCTGAGCTGAATCAAATTCATTCCCGTGACGACCTGCTGGCACATGCCGACAAGCTTAAGCAGCTCTTCAATGAGCTGGTTGATGTGATCATCCGCGCTCAGGCCTATAAAGACAAACATCCAGATGATGGGTTGAGCGACCCTCCCAGAAAAGATCATGCGATCAGCGATCAGCTGCGCATTGAACTAAATCGCGTGCTGCATATGGAAGGGGGGCGGGAAGTCATCGAAAAGGCCCAGGAAGAGGCGCTAAATCGCCTCGACGCCTTCGAAGGGACTAAAAGGCCGATCCCATAGGTCACTAAAGTCTTTGATGCCGCTTTCCATTGCCGGACGATCGGGTACGGGTAACGCATATGGGCTCGGGCACGAAATGTGGCTAGGACGGCGGGATATGCCATTCTGCTGGGATATAGGTGCGGCCCTCGATGGCGGCGATGCGTTTGCCAATGGGGGGATGGGTGGCAAAAAGCGAGCTTAAGAAGCCCGTATCTTCAAAATACATATGGGAGAAGGCTATGCCGCTTTTTGGCATATCATGCACATTCATGCCGGCAATCTTGCGCAGCGCCCCGGCAATGCATTTGGGATCGCGTGTGAACTGTACCGAGCAGGCGTCTGCCAGATATTCCCGCTCACGACTGACCATGCATTTAAGCAGCGACCCCGCCAGCCAGGTGAAGGCGCCGGCCACAACCAAAATCAGGGCGGCCAGCGCCAGCACGTTGCCGCCATTGCCATCGCGACGGCTGTCGCGTCCGCGCATCCCCGATATTTGCATCAGCCGCATGGCGATATATAGCACAAAATAAAATCCCATCACCATGGCGGCAAGGCGCATGCTGATGACCATATCGCCATTATGGATATGGCCGAATTCGTGGGCGATGACGCCTTGCAGCTCATCGCGCGACAGCAGGTTCAGCGCGCCGACGGTAACGGCAATGGCAGATGTCTGCGGGTTCAAGCCGGCGGCAAAGGCATTGATCTCTTTGGCATTGATGAGATAGACCGCCGGCACCGGTACCGCAGCTGCCAGCGCAATCTCTTCCACGATATTCAGCAGCTGTATTTCTTTTGGAGATGAATTGGCAGGCGTCAGGCGGATGCCGCCCATGGACTCGGCCACATAGCCGCCGCCTTGGGAGCTGAACATGGCATATTGGAAGATGGCGACACAACACGTAATGGCTAAAAAGGCCATGCCGACATAGGGGAGGGGCGGGTCATAGCTGTCTTGTGCCAGCGTACGCATGGCCAACTCGGATACGACAGCCACCACCAGCGTCAACACTATAAAGATCGTGATATATAGCGTGGTATGCGCACGGGCGCGCTTTTGCGCTTCCCAAAAGTTCATCGCCATGTTTAACTGATCGCCGTTGCTGGGTTAAACCTAAAACCGTCGGTTGAGATGTTCCGCAAGCGCAATCTATTAATCCATAGCAATTTGCAAAATCGCCAGCCTACTCTCGAGTATGTCAGACGATTTTTCAAATTGCTATGAATCAATATATTGCATTTGCGGAGCATCTCAACTGCCGTTTTTAGGTTAAAATGTTACTTTCACAGCCTGACGGGCCTGTTTGTCTTCGACTTCATACAGCTCTGCCGGGTGATGTCCGAAAGCTGCGGCCAGCAACACTGTCGGAAATACCTGCTGGGCGGTATTGTAGCCCATCACCTGGTCGTTATAGGCCTGGCGGGCGAAGGCTACTTTGTTCTCGGTGGAGCTCAGCTCTTCCTGCAGACGCTGCATCGGCTCGCTGGCTTTAAGCTGCGGATAGTTTTCCGCCAGGGCGAAGAGATTTCCTAAAGAGCCTTTAAGGGTGGCTTCGGCAGCGACGAGGTCTTTGATCGATCCGTCGGTGGGTCCGCCGCTTTGCGTCAGGGCTTGCTTGGCAGCCACGGCCTGGCTGCGGGCGGCGACGACAGCTTCCAGTGTGCCTTTTTCATATGTCATGTAGCCTTTGACAGTCTCCACCAGGTTTGGTATCAAGTCGTAACGGCGCTGCAGCTGCACGTCGATTTGACTCCAGGCATTTTTCACCTGGTTGCGCAGATTGACCAGCTTGTTATAGGCGCCAACCAGCCATAACACGACCACGGCAGCGACCACCAAGATAATAATAACAAAAGTACTCATAGTAACCTGCCTTTTAAAGCTTTGATATAATTTTACATTAGCACGCAATTATATGGAAAGCAAGCAATGATAAAGACAAAATTTCACCACCGAGGCTCAGAGACACAGAGAAACAATGGGTAGATTTTGTGGTTTCCTAGGAAGAAGTTTGTATAAAGAAATATTGGCCATGTTCACCTTCATAGGAAAACTTTCGGTCAAAATGATACTATCCTCTCTCCGTGCTCTCTGTGCCTCTGTGTTTCAAAAAATCAAACACAGAGGCACAGAGAGCACGGAGCAAGAAATTGACCGGTTGGGTGAACAACACCGAAATATTCAACGCAAAGAAACAGCCAAGAGGCGCAAAGGCGCAAAGGAACAAGCAGCGCAACAAAGGGGAAATAAATTAAAGCTAGTCTTTACCTTCTCCTCAAACAACAAATCATAAGATGTTTAGTATCTTCAGTGCCGCATTCATTGTTATCTTCCGATATGGGAGGGTTTCCCCCGCTGTTCCGCTTTGCGTTGAATTTTTTTACACAAGCACTCTCTATTAATCACATGCTGTTGAGGTGTATGCGCCTATTGCTTCCCGGGTTTCTCTGTAGTTTCTGTGCCTCTGTGGTGAATTTTTTGAAGTTATGGCCTACGTTACATGAAACTAGCCAATTTTGCTCAGCCGTGCTGCCGCTTCCAGGATGTCTTCGCGCTGGCTGAAGGCGCTGAGGCGTAAAAAGCCTTCGCCTTGCGGACCGAAGCCAGAGCCTGGCGTAGTGATGAGATGGCTTTTTTCAAGCAGTAGTTGAAAGGCTTGCCATGAGGTGTAGCCGGGGAATTTAGTCCATAGATAGGGGGCGTGTTCGCCGCCAAAGACGGTAAAGCCGCGCGCTTGCAGGGCTTCTTTCAGGAGAGCCACGTTTTCAAGATAAAAGCGTATCACCGCCTTCACTTCCTGCATCCCCTGTGGTTGCAGTACGGCTAGGCCGCCCTGTTGGGAGATGTTTGAAGCTCCATTAAAAATCGTCGATGTCAGCCGCTGCCAGTCGGCTTTGACAGGCAGGCCATCCTCATATTTCAAGCCTTGCGGGACGACAGTCCACCCCAGCCGGATACCTGAAAAGCCGGCTAACTTGGAAAAGGAGCCGATTTCAATGGCCACCTCGTCGGCGCCGGCAATCTCATAAATCGAGCGTGGCAGGCTTGCATCCTGGATATAGTTGGCATAGGCGGCATCAAACAGGATGATGGAACGGTTGTGCTTGGCAAAAGCCACCAGCTCCTTAAGCTGGGCATGCGTGGCGACGATGCCGGTGGGGTTGTTCGGCGAACACCAGTAAATCAAATCCGTGCGCGGTGCCAGCTGCCAGTCGGGCCAGAAATTATTCTCCGGCGCACACGGTAGAAATTTGATGTCGCTGACGCCTTCAAGCAGGCTGCCGTCGAGATAGACGGGATAGGTGGGGTCTTGCACGGCGATAGAGGCGTTAGGACCAAAAAGCTTTTGCAGGCGTCCGATATCGCATTTGGCGCCGTCCGAGATGAAAACATCTTCTTGAGAGACCTTATTGCCGTAGATCTGCTGGGCGATATGGCGGCGCAGCTCAGGTATGCCATGCTCCGGACCATATCCCGAGTACCCTTCCTGCGTGCCAAGACGCGCGGCGGCGCAGGTCAACGCTTCGGCAATGTATGGAACGATCGGCGTTGTGGTGTCGCCGACACCCAGGTTGATCAACGCCGCCTTGGGATGTTGTGCGAGAAAGGCTTTTTTGCGGCGCGCGATTTCAGGGAACAGATAGGTAGCGGTGAGGCGTGCGAAATTGGGATTGCGTTTGGTCATTTGCTAGGCTTTGATGGCAGTTATTAAAAGCTCTAATTTAAATGCAAATGGTCTAAGACGCAACCAAAAATTCGCTAAAGCTTTTCCCTGTAGCCTTTTTGTAGCCCTCTGCGTCACCGCGGCTCTGCGTCTCTGCGTTGAGGTGCTTTCCTTGCATGTCGTTGTGCAGAACAATTTGAATCAATATGCTCCGTCACACGGTCTGTGAATCCATTTCAACGCAGAGACGCGGCGACGCAGAGAGAATATTACTTTCATATAATTAGGCGGCGGGGGCAGCGGCCTGGTTGCTAGGGGGGGAGATATGGCCGTAATGTTTCTGTCACGCAACGATGCGGCTTCTTCAGCCAGCCGTTTGGCTTGGGGTTTTTCTTTGTATAACTGTCCTTCGGCCTCGCTGGTATAAAACTTGCCAAGCTTTGCCCTCACGCCCATGATGCCGGCTTGCAAGTAGGAGAAAATACGCCTAGCAATACCGCTCGGATTGATGCCGTAGAGTTTTGAATTCCAGGCGACAATTTTAAGTGCTCTATGGCCGGCATTCTGATGGGCGATGTTACCTGCCGTGCCATGTGCAGACCTTAGTTGTGACCGCCATTTAGCGACATCGGCTTTCATCTTATCATCGATTTCGGCTTGCCTTTTCTTACCGACATCATCTTTCATTTTATCGGTGAGTCGTGCTGTGCCTGGTGGATTTTGTAGTATTCTTATAGCGGCAAGGGTGGCCCCCGCGCAGACGGCGCCAGTGCGGTCTTTACCCCCATAGCAGTTGGCGCTGGTCCGGCCGCCGACAGTTTTGCCGGCTTCATTTAGCAGCTCTATGGCTTTATAGCGATCGCCTTTAGCAAGCTTTTTTCTAAGGTCATCGACATTGACCCCAAGCTTTGCTAATTTAGCTAGGCCAGCGTCATTGATGGCTTTCTGCAGGCCGGTATTGCCGGTATTGCCTTGCACAGAAACATTGAACAACACGGCGTTGATGGTTGTCTCGTTGATGCCGGGCGTGCTGCATGATATCGGCATATGGATAGCGCCTTCATCATCGATATAGGGGCCTGTGTCAGCCACATCCAAATCAAATTTTATGGTGCGGCCATCGATTTTATCGTAGAGCGCCTTCATATCAAGGCCCATGGTCCGCTCATTCAGGATACAGCCGGAATCATTTTTGGCATTTTTTTGCATGTCAAGGAGGCTTATGCGCTGAAAGAGGGTGCTTGCGCCGGCGGCAGGAAAGGTGTTTAGGTGCAGGTATATGTCTTGCAGCCACATCGGTTCCAATTTCTTCCTTCTTTGCTCGATAATGGTTTTAAGTTTCTCTGAGTCTAGACCGATGTTTTTGAGAGGCTCCAGCTCTTGCAGGCTGAGTTTATTGGTATTAAGTTTTTCCAGCAATCGACACAGGCTTCCCTTTTCTTTTGGTCCTACAGTAAGATTCTCCATAGAGAGTTCGTTATAATAGGGTGCCTTAGCGTCGAGAAGCTTTTCTGAGCCGTATCCCTTTAACGCACGCCCTTTGATGGTTAAGACCAACTGCTGGAGTTTGTTGGGGTCAATGGCAATTGGCTGATCGCTTGGTGTGGTCGCGCCTTTCTCTACCGGTAGTTGTAGATCGTAGAGTGTGACCAGCTTTTTCATGGCGATATAGCCGACAGGTTTTCCTTGGGATAAGCTCAACAGGTCGGGATAGTCTTGCAGCTCTTGCAGGCTGATTTCGCCGTGTCCAAAATCCGAGATTGCGCCGGAGCGGCTGATGGCAGACACGGTGACGCCATTTGAATCTGTCACAGTCTGCATGCGCAGGTTTATCGGGATGGGGGCGAAATGCTCTTTAATTTCGGCAAATTCCACAGCATAGGCTATTTTGGCTGCTTCATAGGCAGCTTTTTGTTCAGGCTTGATCTTGTCTGGCGGGGTGAGTGCCAGTGCGCGATTTTCAGTTTTGAAGGCGAAGCGGGTGGCATTCGTCGATACCCACTCCACATTCTTAGTCGTTTTGCTGTAAATATCGATGTCGGCTTTGGTCTCGGCGAGCAGTTTGGCTAGTTGTTCGGCTCGTTGGCTAGGTTCTTTTATGGCTTCTGGTTTGGCATTCTCATCGGCCAGCTCTTTTTCTAAGGCCGCCTGTTTTGTTTTTAGTCCGTTCATGAATAATTCTATGGTATTAGCGCGTTCGGCTTTTTCGGTGGCTTGGATGGTTTTGCCGTTGATGTCGGTGCCGGTAAAGGTTGTCTCCATCACCCGCACGGATTTCTGCTCGGCACCTGCGGCCGCAATTTTTTCTTGGCTGAGGACTTGCTGCAGGGCTTCAGAGAATGTAGGGACGGACTTTGGCGCAAGAACTGATCCTATCATTGCGCTTTTGTAAGTGCTTAAGGCCTTATTAATGATTGTCTTGCCTGTTTTCAGTTCTAAGAGGTCTTCGATTTTATTATCTGTTTCCTTTATCAGGATATTAAGGGCTTGCGTGCCTCTGCCTATTGACGATTCATTATCTGCTGGCGGCGCGGCCTCCCGATATACCACCATGATATCTCTTAGCGCTTTGGTGAGCAGTGCTTTTAATTCAGGAATCGCTAATCTGTCATCAGGCCCCTGCATCTTATCTTTTGAAAAATAGTAGTTTCTAATATCGCTGCATAGATGCGCTATCTGGAACAGCTTGCCCGAACGCTCTTGTCGATAATCGCGATAGGCTTTGGTTTCGGTATCGGCGATGCCTCTGACGGCTGAATTTTCGATTTTCATCTGCGCCAGCTCATCTCTGATATCCGCTTTTTCGATATCGTGTTTCGGACCTTTCTGCTCGACGGCCGATTTAATACCTTCTGCTAGATCTGAGGGTGTAGCCATAATGGCATGTTCATCGTAGATATAGGCTGCGAACATGATATTTTCGAAATTTTCGATTTCGCCATATGTTTTCGCATTATCAATGGCTTTGAAAGCGCCTTCAAAATTTTTGATCAGCGCCGCGTACCTGTCATCCGCCGATGCTTTGAGATAGTTGTCCGCCACGTTAAGGGATGCTTGTTGTTGCAGGCTTTGTTTTGTATCTACACTTTTAGCGATGACTCCCGCGATGAGTTTCATGCCCAGCTTGCCTAAGAGGGTGGCGGCGCCCGCTAGCAGCCAGCTAAAGAGCCTTTCAACGGTGCCAGGCTGCTTCGTATTCGCCAGGCTGAATTTTGCGCCAAGCAGCTGCAAGTTATGCAGGCCTTTGTCAAAATTCTCGGCTTTGATTTCTTGCGTTTTCTGCTTGGCGATTGCCTTTAGCGACTTTTCGACGTCAGGATGGATTTTGTTTGGCGGTGGAGGGACAATATCATCGGGATGGGGTGTCGTTGGAGGGGGAGGAGGAGCAATATCATCATCTGATTCAGGCGGAGGCGGAGGTGGGATATCATCCGCTAATTCAGGCGGAGGTGGTGGTGGGATATTTTCATCTTCTTCTGGTGGTGGTGGAGGGATATCTTTATCTTCCGCAATTGTGCCGGCTGCAGGATAAGGTGTCTGGGTGGCATCAGGTTTTATAGTAAACGCTGCTTCATCAGCTGCAGTCCAGCCATCAGGGGGAGGGGGTAGCGGAATGTTAACGTTAAAATCATACTTCGCAGGCTTAGCTTCTACACCGCCAGTTTTATTAGAGACTGTGGGCGGTATATGTGCCGGCCCCTGTATGGGTGAACCGCCAGGCTGTATTGTAGTATCCATATGGAATTCCTCACCAATAATTGGGTGTTAACATATTTTACGCATATTTTCATTGCAGTGTGCGTATAAGGCGTAACAGTAGCCTCTAAATTCGTCATACCCCGTCTTGCCTTCACAGAGGTGCAAAGCTGTTTGCAGGCAGGCTTTGGCTTCATCAGGCACATCCAGGTCCGCCCATGATTTTGCCATATGGGCATAGACGGAAGGGTTTTCTTCTTTGTAGATCAAGGCGGCTTGAAAGGCGTAGAGGGCTTCAGCATCGGCATGGCTCAATTGCAGGATGGTGCCATAGTCAAACCAGAACATAAAGACCTTTGGCTCAAGTACGATACACACCAACATGGCGGCTGCGGCTTTTGCATATTTCTGCTGCTTGGAGAGCTCAAGGGCGGCATAGTGCATGTGGGCTAGAAGTTCATCAGGGAAGTTGAGTTTATGGCCAAGTGTTTCATGGGGTGAAAATTCCGCCTCTGCCTGCATGAAATTCAGCATGGACTGGCTGTGGCTGGTGAACCAGGCGATGATTTTTTCGTGCGCTGAGGGATTTTCTTTCAGCACTTCGAAGATGGCTTCTATGCCGTCATTTAGCCTGGCAAGCAGGAAATTTAAGTCTGTTTCGGCTTCCTTTACAGCTTTATTTTGCATGACTGCAATCGAATCGAAGCTTTTTTCCGGCGGCGGTGGCAGCACATTTTGCGCAGTATTATTTAGCATAGCTTGTCTTAATTGCGCGGTTTGCAGGCTAAGGCTTTCAATAATATCTTCTAGTTTCATACATAGCCTTATATTTATAAGTCTGTGTCTAGTTATTATTATAAAATACAAATTGTTAAAGTGAAATGTATTTTAATTCGCAGGATGTTTTTAATTGTTGTTGCTCGCAAATAATGGACATATTAAAGTCAATGCATGTTCTTAGAGAAACATGGCGTAAGTCGCTAATTACGAGCGTGTATAGGAGGCGTGCCTCCTTTTAAATCAACGGCTTCAATCCGTTTAATCGACACTTACACTAGGCTTTTTTGGGCGTTGTTCACCCAACCGGTCAATTTCTTGCTCCGTGCTCTCTGTGCCTCTGTGTTTGATTTTTTTGAAACACAGAGGCACAGAGAGCACGGAGAGAAGATAGTATCATCGTGACCGAAAGTTTTCCTATGAAGGTGAACATGGCCCTTTTTTGCGTAGCTATTTTAAATTGGAGGCATTTATGTCGATAACACTTGGTCCTGATCCAAATGGCATCTACCCGCTTAACGGCGACAACAAGCTGGTATTTTTGAAGAATTTCGTCAAAGCCAGCAACATTATCGTAGGCGACTACACCTATTTTGATGATAGGCGCTACGGACCTGAAAAATTTGAAGAGTTCAATGTCTTGTACAACTATGACTTTGCCAAAGTAAAGCTCATCATCGGCAAATTCTGTGCCATAGCCGCCGAGACGCGCTTTATTATGACCGGCGACCATAAGCTTGACGCCATCAGCACCTATCCTTTTCCGATATTTAACCAAGGATGGGAGAGCGCTTTCAATGTCTTTGACTTGCCGGTCAAGGGGGATATCGTCGTTGGCAATGACGTCTGGTTCGGCTATGACTCTTTAGTCAAGGGCGGGGTTAAGATCGGCGATGGCGCCATCATCGCCACCCGGGCGGTGGTGGTCAAAGACGTGCCAGCCTATTCGATTGTAGCCGGCAATCCGGCCAAAGTAGTGAAGATGCGCTTCGATGAACCCACCATCAAACGCCTGCTCAATATTGCCTGGTGGGATTGGGATATCGAAAAGATCAATAAAAACCTCAAGCTCATCTGCCAGCTGGATATCGACCGCCTGGAGGCCGCGAGCTTGGAGAAGTGATCCCGCATTGTCCCTTGCTATGCTGTTTGTTTACTCTGCGTCTCTGCGTTGAAGCGGATTCATTAGTTGTTGGCTAAGTACAATGATTCAATTTTTACTTGCAATAATGTATTCCGGAACATCAACGCAGAGACGCAACGAGAATTGCAAGTGGCTTTTGGATAAACTTTAGGTGGGGCGAAACATGATATACCCATCCTGATAGGTGCCATCGGGATTGCGAATGGCTTGCGGCAGCGTGCCGATGGTGCTGAAGCCGAGTTTCTGGTACAGAATGACAGCCGGCAGGTTCCGACTGAAAACGATATTGTACTGTAAGGCCTTGAAACCGAGCTTTTTGGCGAATCCAAGCGAAGCTTCTACCAGCAATCTCCCTATGCCATTACCACGGTGGGTATCCCTGACCATGTAGGCTGCATTGGCGATATGTTGGCCGCGGCCGGGGAAGTTCGGCTTTAGATAGAAGCCGCCTACCACTTCTTCTTTCGACCGGCAGACATAGATGTGCGATTCGGGCGCAAAAAAACATTTCTGAAATCCGATAGGGGAGCTGTCTTCATGGAGGAAATTCGAGCCATCTTCAATGACGCTTTTGAATATCTCATAAAGCTCGTCGTGGTCTGCTTTAATATAGAGATCAAGCGCCAAGCCGCGTTCTTTTAGCTTGGCATAAGTTGTTTGCAGGTCATTCATAACGCCTCCTTGCCAGTTCTGACAGTAGTGTGTCTTGCCTTAGTGAGTCCTGCCGCAAATAAAGCTATTCCCCGACAGACAATCTGCATCTCTTCCTCACTGAGCATTAGCATGGCGTTTTTTACCTGCTGCCGCGCCATCGGCTCGACGGCAGCTAGCGTCTGGCGGCCTTTATCGGTCAATTTCAGGCAGCGTCTCCGCCGATCATTCTCAGTTGTCATATAGGCTGCAAAGCCTTTCTTCACAGCTTTGGCCACCAGACGGCTGACGGTAGATTTTTCCAGCAGCAGTCTTTTGGCGATGTCACCCATATCGGGTTGATGCAAAGCCGCTAATTCAATCAGCAGATGCCGCTCGGCCAGCGTGATGCCGATATCAAAATAAGCATCGGCCAGCAAGCCAAGTTCGCGCACCATGGTCCGCGCGTCATGCCGCAGGGTTTCGATCTGCGCTATAGTGATTTCAGAAGACATGTCATCCTTATTGGTTGCTATACACAACCATTATGCATAAGGCCTGCTTTTCTGGAAGTTTTTTATGCATTACCAGCTGGTTTCGGCGCCGCCGAGGAAAGTGTAGGCCGTTCCTTCTTGCCACCATTGGCCGGAAGCTTCGGTAAACAGTGACCAGTTATCGCCGACGGTGACAGCGAGGTTGAAGATACCTTCGAGGCTATTGCGCGTGGCAGCGAGGCCTTTGATTTTGAAGGGGGAGCCGAAAGCTTGGAACTCCGCATTGATATTATTTTTGATGTCGGAGATCCGGCATAGCCAGGCCAAATCGAGGCTCAATACGAAATCCCATGGCAGTTCTGCTGCGGTGAGGTGCACGCCTAAGCGGCTGCTGCTATTGAAGCTGTTTTGCTTATGGATGGTCAGGTCAAGGACGCCTGCGCCATGCTCTTGGAGGCGGCTATATTTGGCATTGCCGAGTTCAAGACCGGCAAACGGCTGGATCAGCAGGCACCTCCAGGAATAATCCCTGCCGATTTCAGCATAAAATGTGCTTTCGCAGATATTGGGGTGGCTGTGCGCGGTAAAGTGCAACGCGCCGATACTGACATGCCGCTCCACCACATTGTTGCTGTAGCCGAAGATGGCATCTGCCAATAGATAGTAGCAGTCAGGACGGTAAAGGGCGTAAGCTGCGCCCAGCACGGCGCGGTTGGTGGTTTTACCTCCCACAGGGTATTTTAGGTAGTCGCGGATATAGGCGCCGGCCAGCCCTATGGTCAGAGCATTCTCGAAAGAGTATTGGGCGCCGCCCATGATTTCGTTGCCATGCATGCGGAAGCCTGCCGGTTTGCCATGGCCACGGAAGGAGCCGTAGCTGCCGCCGCCTTCCAGCCAGACGTCGATGCCGCAATATTCCAGCGGGCAGGTGGGATCGTAGTAGCCATGCGGACTTTCTGCGCAGGCTGTCTGGTCGGTGAAATCCAGCTGGGTGATGATGGGGCGCAAAGGATCATAAAGGCGTCTTAAGAATTGAGTGTTGGCAATCTGGGCGCTGAAAAATTGGCTAGTATATTGTGGGGCGCCCATCTGATCCAAGGCCGCGTTTTGTTGCTGAGGGGAAAGGGTGGCAAACGCTGTCAGCAGTTCGCTTTCCTGGCTTGTCGGAGACGCGATGCTGTCAAGCTGGTTAATGACTGCCTGTCGGTTCGAAGCTTCCCCTGGCAGAGCTGCGGCATTCCGGCAAGAAGTGCTAAAGCTAACGTTTTTATAAGAATTTTGCGGCTGGCATTGAACATTCTGCACCCTTGATTTGTTTGGTTGGAATCTAAGGTAAAGTCATTTTTTCTTCAAGAATCAACGCATTAAAGGAGGTTCATAATGTAAGGAAACGCCCGGGGTTTTTTGATTAAAAAAAAACTTTGAAAGGCAGCGCAGCATATGATGAACTGTTGCCACAAGCTGCTGATGGATTTTGGGCGCCATTTTGATCCTGACCATCGTCATATCCTGCTATTTTTGCTTGCTCTTTTCTCTATGCAAGTCCTGCAAAAACGGAAGAACCAGACTTAAGCGAAGGATATAATTATGTATAATTAAATAAATATTTGATACAATAAGGATAGGGTATTATCTAGCTGGATATGTTGACTGCGCGTATTGCTTTTCCCATCCAGTCATATGCCCGCATAAACTTATGCACCAAGCTGTAAATGAGCAACGGAGGATAAAGGTTATGGACGACAATATCAGTGGTTTTGGTACGCAAAATCCGGATCCTCAGTTAGTGGGCGGTCCTGAAATAATCCCGGATAACTCAGCTTCAACCCAGCACCGCCGCCGGGAAATCTTTTACAAATCATCCATAGAACAAAGCGAGCTGGAAGCTTTAACTATGATGCTTGCCGCCGAATTTCCGCTATTGCAGTCTCCGGAACAAAATCTGACCACAAGCTTTCAGAATTTGGCGGCTAATCACATCATTACTAAAGACGCCGCCTTCATTCTGGCCAGGCACGTCGAAGAGACAAAGCATGACATCATTAATAGCATGTGGGATGCATTCATTAAACGCGTCGAAGAGATGGCCGAACTGGCTCGCAAAGACGACATTCACCACTGGATTCAAAAAATCGAGGCCAGCGGCGGTCCTAAATCGGCCGCCGAATATTATGCTTTTTTGATGACCATGACGGTGAGTCAGAAAGCCAAAGAAATCGATGGCGTTAGTGCCTTGACTGACAAATTTAGCAAGACGTTCGATCGCTGGATCATCGCTCCACTCGATCAGTCCGCCGGAGCCATCATCAATCCTTTGGCAGCCGCTCCTCTCGATTATCCTTCTTCGACATTCATCGCTGGCGCCTTGATCGTCAATGCCGATATTTTGCATGGACCTACTGCAGGCTCTCAAATTAGTGTCAGCCCGGTAGCCGATGCGCTGTTTGCTGCCGGACCAAGCTCCGGTCTGCCGGGAGATTATCAAGCCGCTGCCGCCTTGATCGCCGCCCTCCTGAATGGTGGCGCTGTCTATAAAGCCACCAACGATACCGTTGAAGAGGCCGCTGCCGGCGGCGGCAAACCGCTGCAGGACCTTGATTTTGCCAAGAATTATGCCAAAAGTATCTTGACAATAGTTCAATATCCAAGCTTGGACACACAGCCTGCCGATGGTGAGCGCGCCAAGCAGGATAATCTGATCCGACTGATGCTGACCATCATGGCCTTGAATATGGTCTATCGCGCGGCCTACGGCGGTATGGCTGGTGAGGAATTGTCCAGCCTGCTGGCAGGCAACACCGATGTGCATGAGGATATCAAACCCCTGCTTACCCAACTCGTGGGTTTAATCAATCAGTATTTGCCAGCCAATCCAAAAGAACGGGCAGAGATGCTTGCCAGCTTGATGGACTATGTCGATAACAAGCATTCTGTCGACTCCATGCTCGACATCACGCGCATGTATAAAGCCTATCTGTCAACTGATGAGCTTGACCATAGGCGCTTTGAATCCGAGCAAGGGTAATGGCTTAGCCTAGCCTTTGTATGTGGCTTTAACCAGGTAATGCCAGCCCAGCCATTCTTCAAATAGGTGGGTAAGAGGTTCCGGCATCGCATTCCATGGGAATTTTTTCACATAGCTGTATTCCTTATATTCTTTGATGCTATAGGGAAAGATATGGTCCTTACGACATGCATAAACTTCGAAATTAGCCAATAGTTTCAAAATATCCGCTTGGGTGTATGTGAAAGCGATAGGACACCCACTTTGGGCTTCGGGCTGGGCCAACCCCAAATTAATCATCACATTTTTTGTTGAATACTTGGAGTAGAGCATGATCCTCAATTCACCGCCCGGTTTGATGACCTTTTCAATTTCTTGAATGACCAATTCGGGATGGGGAGTGTGGTGGATGACCCCGAAGGAGTAGACGAGATCAAATTTTTTATCCGGCAGAGCATCGGACAGATGTTCGGCGTCGGTCGCAATGAAAGTGGCTTCCAGCCCATAGACAGCGAAGCGCTTTTTTGTGATTTCAAGGCTTTTTTCCGAAAGCTCTATCACCGTCAGCTTAGCTCCGGCGCGCGCAAAATTGATGGAATCAGTGCCTATGCCGCAACCGATTTCTAGCACTTCCTTGCCCTTCCATTTTTGGAATTCGGCAAAGGCAGGGATATGGGGCTCTACAAAATATTTCCGCTGTTCAACTTCATCGAAATATTCCTTGGTGCCAAATTCCGATTTGCTGTGTTTGATGTTGCAAGGCTGCTTGTCCCAATAATTTCTTACTACTGCTATGGTAGGGTCTGAAACCGCAGCGTCATGTTTAGAGATTTCTGCACTGGCATGGGCTGTAAGTAGCATCATGGTACAAAACGCGATTTGAAATAACACCTATTACCTCCTGAAAATTGCATTTTGAGAAGTCATTAAAATCCTCTTACGACTGCCTTATTGATTCAGTACAATCCAGCCTGGAAAAGGGGGGTGCCAAAAGGGGATGTAGTATACCGTCCCTTCAGAGATAATACCTGCGGCGTAGCTCAACGAACTGCTTGTCGTCACCAACACATCAGCCAAGACCATGGAAGCAAAGGTTTGTTCGACAGATTCATTGATATGCAAGACCACATCTTCAGCCTTGTAAATATTTTCAAAAGCGGTGACGTCGCCCTGTGAATAGATATGGAAAAGAGGCTGTTCAGCTATGTATATCCCCAGGGCTTTTTCATTAAAGAAATTTAACACCAAAAATTCCACTCACAGCCAGCTCTAAGGCGATTTCGCCATTTTTATTCTCATATATCTAGCCTAATACATAAAAAAACAATTGACTTTATTTATCACGTATATTACAAGGTGTTTTAAATAAATATATGGTCTAATATGTCGATGAATCTGGTAGATCTACATCTAAACTGGGGTGCATTTACCTCTAAGGGCAAGAAGTATGTCTCCTATAGCCTTGCTAGATCCATTTGGACAAACGGCTCATGCCGGAAAGAAATCGTACTTAAATTGGGTAAACTCACTAATGAGGAAGTCGTATTCTGGCGTCAGACGCTGAAAGACGCAAAAAAACGGCGCAAGGCAATTTCTCAGACAGCCCCTAATCCTTCAGGTGACTCCAGTCCTTCACTTGTCGAAGCTAATAAGTTGACAGCGAATTCTCAGGATCCCGATACTGGAGATCTTCAAATTGCTACGGGGGATTTTGAGGGCGAAAACATGTCAGTAAGAAAGAAATTCATCTACGACGAACACGATCAAAATGTCGATATTCACTCTTACGAGGATGCTGTAAAACATGCTTTTGCGGACGTTCAGGATCCGCGCGTCGCAGATAATCTGCAATATCCATTCTATGGACTTCTGCTAACGATTCTGGCGGGTATTCTTGCAGGCGCAAAGTCCATCAGTGGTATTTACGAGTATGGAAAGGAAAAAGCTGCCATGTTATGCCCTTTACTTAATCTCGAACGACACCCTTCCTATACCGCCTTTTGGTGGATCCTGACGCGAACAAACCCTGAAATCTTGAACCAGGCATTCATTAAATGGATTAAGTTGGTGGCTGACACCTTGGGCGGCACTGAGAAAAAAATCTCTATCGACGGGAAAACTCTGAGAGGTGCCAAAAAGGATCTTGTTCATTACGTGAGCGGATACGAGTCTGGAAGTGGGCTTCTGCTTGGTCAAGTGAAAACAGAGGAAAAATCCAATGAGATCACGGCAATTCCAGAGTTGCTAAAGGTAATCGATGTCAAGGATGCGACGGTCACAATTGATGCGATGGGGTGCCAAAAAGGCATTGTAAATGACATCAGGGAGCGCGGAGGGCATTATGTGATTGCCTTAAAAGGAAACCAAGACACTCTACATGCTGAGGCCCAGAATTTTTTTGATCAAGCCAGAGCAGCTGATTATAAGGGGGCTAAGTGTAAAAAGTATGAAGCGACCAATGAAGGACACGGCAGGCTAGAGAAGCGAGAGGTGACAATCACCAAAAATCTCAATTGGCTGGATTGTCGAAGTGATTGGCGGGATCTTAAGATGCTGATAGAAGTGAAATCCACTAGGACGATCAAGGGTAAATCTACAGAAGAACTTCGCTACTACATTTCCAGCAAGGATATGACTGCGAAGATGGCGAACAGCACTGTTCGCTCACACTGGGGGATTGAGAATAATCTTCATTGGGTTTTAGATGTGTTATTCGGTGATGATATCTCCCGGGCCAATACTGGCCATGCAGCGGAGAATCTAGGTCTCTTTAGACGGATGGCCTATTGCATTTTAAAACAGGAAACAGTGCAAGGACGCGGTTTGGCATCAAAACAACGCAAGGCAATGTGGAATGATCACTATGTGCTTGAACTGTTAAACAAGTTTATCAAGGAAGTGAGCAGCGGGAGCGAGGTTTACCAGCTCGAGTAGACGACTGCCGGCCTAGAGCATCAAGCGCAGCTTGTACCCGCAGGGGCGGCATGAAGAGTGTAAAGTATTTTTAATGAAAAAGCCCTGTGTATATCCCCCTCAAACGATCGATATTCTTTAGATAGACATGATCTGGAAGGTCCGTGCCACCGATACGGGAATCG
The DNA here is from genome assembly GCA_963830365.1 of uncultured Chlamydiae bacterium. Taxonomy (GTDB): domain Bacteria; phylum Chlamydiota; class Chlamydiia; order Chlamydiales; family Parachlamydiaceae; genus CAWHMU01. The sequence continues at coordinate 70,407 of CAWHMU010000035.1, read as the reverse complement.
TGGATATTTGGCCTCCGGATATGTACGGCAATATTTAAGCGTTCACCATCGAAATAGTCTGACACGTGCTTGTTGGCTCTAAAGGCCGCTTTGATTTTTTTTAGGATTTGGGTGTTGGCACACGCTGTGAGGTTAGTTTCGACGAATTGATAGCGTATATTGAATATTTCCTCAGTCACCTTATCTTGCAGCTCTAGTGAAGTGTTAACTTCGAAGTTTCCAATAAAATTTATCAGTTCTTCCTTCTTCCTGTTGAACTCGACATCATTGTTGTAGTTGTGCTCTAAAGATGCAAATGGCGTATAAATAAATTCCATATCATGCAGTTCTGCATAAAGTGCGTAGTAGATGATTGATTGGAATTGAGCCCCAAAACCATCACTTCTACACGGATTGGTCAAATATTCCTTTGGCGTCTTCTGCAATTCAGTGATAGGTGGTGGCGTAACTGCACATTCTGCCCGTGCCAACGGGATCCCTAGAAAAACCAAACAAACCATAAAAAAATTGTTCATCGAGACAACCTCTTTTAAAAGATTATTTTTAAGGACCCTTTCAAATTCAAGTCGCGGTAGGATAAATTACTTAAAGCCATTCCATTTGTCTAGCCTTAAATTTTGCCGCTTTAAAACCCCCTGTGGTGACAAATAAAAAAAAGGATTTGCCCTATTAAAAACGATCCTTTAGATTCCATCGTCACGCTTAACCAACTACTGGGAGTGCATTACCATGAAGCTGTTTTTCCGAATTTTTTGCAGCTGCTTTTTAGGTCTGGCCACAACGCTTGCTGCCAGCAACATCTCGGTGATTGGTGCCGGGCGTTTGGGATTGAGCTATGCTCTTTGCTTTGAGCGCGCAGGGCATCATGTGATCGCTGTTGATGTCAGCCCCGAATATATCGACCGCCTAAACTCTAAGACATTAGAGGTGGCAGAACCAGGTATTAACGAAATGCTAAGGGAGAGTTGTAATTTCCATGCCACGACCGCTCTTAAAGAAGCGTTGGATTTTGCCGACGTCTGTCTCATCGTTGTTTCCACCACCACCGGCACCGAAGGCTATAATTTCGATGCGCTCATAGACTTGTTGAAGAAAATAAACTCTCACAAAGTTTCCAACAAGCATCTGGTGATTAATTCCACGCTATTTCCCGGTTTCATCAGGAATACAGCGCTGCCTTTGCTTGCCGATTGCACAAACATCACGTTGAGTTATAATCCCCCATTTATTGCCCAAGGAGAGATCGTCAAGGGGCTAGTCACGCCTGATATCGTCCTTATCGGCCAAGCCTCAGATGAAGTCGGCGATTTACTTGAAAGCCTGCACCGCTCAATCCATCAGAACACTCCTCAGATCGCCCACATGTCTGTTGCAAGCGCAGAAATTGCCAAGCTAGCCCTCAACTGCTTTGTGACAGCCAAGGTGGCCTTCGCCAACCTCGTCGGAGATATCGCCGATGAGACCCCGGGAGCAAATAAATATGACATCCTCAAAGCTATCGGCGGCGACACCCGCGTAGGATCCAAATACCTCATGCCCGGCTATGGCTTTGGCGGCCCCTGTTTCGTGCGCGACAACCGCGCCCTTGCCGACTATGCCGACTTTATCGGCATAGAGCCCGTGACATTTAGAGCGACGGACGCTGCCAATGACCAACACGCACGCTTTATGGCGCAGCAGCTCATCGAGCAGAATCTAGATGACTATGTATTTGATGATGTCTCATATAAGCCCAACTGTCCTGTAAAAATTATCTATGCTTCGCAAAAGCTTGCCGTAGCAAAATTAGTGGCCGAAAGTGGAAAGCACGTGACCATTGTCGATGAGCCAGGTGTGATCCATGAAATCAAAGCCCTTTACGATGACCTTTTTACCTACATTACAAAATAAGTAAGGAATGTATGCTGGGGAGCCGGTGGCTGCATCGGCTCTTTTCTTAATTACCAGAGATAAACAAGAACTAATTGGTCATCTTCACCTTTTCGGCCAAAAAGATGACCAGTCTCGCCCCTGCTCTGCTTGGCCGCGCCTCAGCTTCTCAGCGTTGGTTGCACGAGACAATTTAACTAAGAGACGCAGCGGTGAGTAGACTGGTTGAAAAAGAAAATTATTGTAGCTGTACATTCTTCTTTGTAGGGTGAACAAGACCCACAAATTCAGTTGTGATAATCCAACGACAGTCGTCTTTGCTAAAGTTGTTCTACAGGCAGGCACAGAATATCTTCGCTGCTGATCAAGGCCCATTCGTAGCCCATATCGCGCAGAAATGCATCGATCTCGGCTTTTTTTGTATGGCATTGCTGCATATTGGTTTCATTGTACTCCATCAGGATAACAGGACGATCGCGTATGATCAGATTTTTTGCGCCGCAAAGGATGTGGAACTCCCAGCCTTCGGTATCTAGCTTCATAAAATGCACTTTATCAATATTGTTGGCGGCAACAAAACTGTCCAGATCTATGCATTCAATGTCCCTTTCTGCCACAGGGTCAAACCTAAGGACATTTGAACCGACAGTAGCCAGCCCCCAAGCATTCTGCATAGGCATTTTTAGTGTCGTCCAGCCTGCACTGTCGGAGGCGGCCATTTGATAAACAGTGACGTTCTTTATATCATTCAAACGCAGATTTGCCTTTAAAGTATCCGCCGCTTCCACAATAGGCTCAAAGGCATACCAATCAGAGTATGGGAAATATTTTGCCAACAACGAAAAGCTGCCGGTTTGCGCGCCAAGGTCCATCACGACAAAAGCATCAGCATGGGCCGCCAAGAGGGCGTAAAATTTTTGAATTAATGGCTTATCCCATACATGGCCAGATGCCCAGGTATGGCCAATCCTTTCAGAAAATGGATCAAGGTAAATATCAGGCAGGCCGGCTACTAAATTATATTGCAATGGAGATGAGTTGGCTTTGTCAATATCTCCTTGAAGTGGAACAAGCATAGACATACAAGCGCTGCTGAAAATGAAAAATTTTGAGAGTTTTGACATATGTTTCCGTGGGTTGGATGGGTCATAGTTATAATAAAATTTGATTTACCAGTCTAGCAGCAGGGAATTATTTGGTGGTAGAAAATCAATGCCTTGGCTAAAACTACAATTCATTTTCGCATCGGGGGTATTCTCAGTCCCTATATCAATAACACTCAATTTAGGACTAAAATGCATCGTATTATCAGTTGCCTGTTCTTCTGACGATTGAAGAATTGGTTCGTGTATTGGAAAAAGAGGCGATCGAGGCTCATCTTGAGGTTCCTGGAAATCTGACCCACGCTGTAACGTGTCAGAATTCCAAGTAAACGAAATTCAAATCCCCCCTGTCTCGAAGGGCATAAAAAATTCTTTTGTGGTTTCTCATCTTTGTGGTAGATTGCAGCCTTTCTGTAACAAAGCTCAGTGCACCACAGTATAAATGAAAGGACACTTACATGAAGAAGATGAAGATGTGTTTTTTTTTGATTTTGATTTTCCCCTTGCTATGTTCTTATACTGATCCAGAGCTTGAAGCTCTTTGGGACTCATTATCAGATGTGTGTAATCCTACGTTGCAGGATTATAAGTTAGTTGAAAATTATTTTAAGCATGGTGAATTTATCCCCTTAAAAATGGAAGTTGAAGGCACAAGTAGAAATCTAGGTTTTCCTTTAAGTGACTTTCGAGTAAAACAAAGGCGAAATTGGAAATTCATTGGGCCGAATGAAGAAATGCCCATTTTTGAATGGCATAAATTCAATATTACCCCTGAAACTGAAAATCGATGCATATGCATTTACGCAACTTATAATGGAACATATCCTCAAAAAGCCTATCGCGTTCTCAAAGAATTGAAGGAAAATGGGTATAGTGGAAATGTATTGCTACGGATTGGGGGGTTTCCTAATTTACCAAATGGCGGACTCAAATTTAGCCCATTTATGGCTTTTTGGAAATTAGAATTTTTTAATGAAGCCATTCGGATGGGGTTTACCCAAATCGTTGTTTGGGAAACCTCTATGCATCCTCTTACCGATGCAGGCTATGTTTTTGAATGCATGAAAGAAACAGGGTATTTTTTATCTTGTGCAAGAGGTTGCGGAGGGGCTTTTTTCTCGGGAGGCCTACCTTCTGAATTTTTCGATGTTTTTAAAATTTATGCAAGTAATACAAGCAATATTCCTTGGACAGTTCCTTATGTAGTTGGTTTTAATTTTGATAGTGATCGAGGAGCTCAGTTATTCCATGAATGGGATACAGCAGTTAAAGATTTCGAGCTTTTTACCTGTTGTGAGAGAGAGAATTATTTTATTTGCGCCATCATGTGGCGAAATAATTGTCTACCAAGTGGTAATTATTGTACGCAAACAGTTGAAGGTGTATCTCAACCTGATCGCCAAAAAATTTTAGATAAGTCGCTTCTCTTTTTTCATGATGTTCGTAGAGATTAATATTCTGAATAATTTGATCCAAAAGGGGTGTAAAGGGGTATATATGAAAATTTTCTTGTTTTTTTTTCTCTGCGTGACTACGTGCGTCTATTCTTACGTTGACGAAGAGCTTTTAGATCTTTGGTCCTCTGTTTCTGACGTATATAACCCAACATTGGATGATTACAAGTTGATTGAATCGTATTTGAAAGACGGAAAACGTCCCTATTTAGAAAATCTACCTGAAGTTTCCTGGAAGAATATTCCAAAGTATGAAATAAAATTGCGCCTTCAAATTATGCGCGATTTCAAACTTTTGGGCCCAAATGGAGAAATGCCTATCTTTGAAGTGCACCATTTAAATGTCGTGGAAGCGACTCGAGATCGATGCATTTTGATTTATGGATCCTATAACGATCCCTACCCCCGAAAAGCATTTCACATTCTAGAAGAATTAAAAAAATGGGGCTACAGTGGCACTGTGATGATCCGGATTGGTGGATTTCCCAATATGATCGCAGAAGGAATTAAATCATGCCCCTTTCATGGGAGATGGAAAGTTGAATTTTTTAAAGAAGCTTTGCGCATGGGATATAAAAAAATCGTTCATCTTGATACACATGCGACCCCCCTAAATGATTTAAGCCTTGTTTTCGACATCTTGGAAAAAACAGGATGCTTCTATATCGACTGCGGTCCTTGGTTGAGTATTAATGAGAATTTCGCTCATTTCGCCGAACCTTTAATGATTCCCCCAAATGAAGTAGCAAATGTCCGTTTTATTATTGGGTGCGTCGTGGGTTTGAATTTTTCTAATACAAAGATCTCAAGGGTATTTCAAGAGTGGGATGATCGTATGCAAAAAATCGATAAATTTTACTGTATCGGTATAGATGAGATGAGTTTTATGACCTTGGCTTGGAAGTATCAATTAACCGGAGTTTCCTCCGATTGCGTGAGAAGTGGAGAAATTTTTTCAGAGTCAACTCACCCTTCCAATACATTTTTGTTCTTTTTCGATCGGGAAAGAGATTATCTTAGAAAGGTTCTCTATAGTGACATCTATAATAATTAAACGTTTCGCCGGATAATAATGACAGAGATTTCTATATCGCGGACTTGGCAAGATCGCGCCACTTTGGGCATTTTTGTGATAGTCATGGGGCAATTCTTGCATGTGACGGGAGGCATTTTCGAAAAGATGCTGCTTGGAGTTTATCCAGTGCCGCAAATGACTTTTATCAGGTCATTACTTCGTTTGTTTTTTTTAGCTACAGTACTGATTAAGCAAAAAGAAATCAAAGCTGTTCTTTCAATTGAGCAGCCTTTTTGCAATCTTCTCCGGATATTTACTTATGTCGTTTATAATTACTGCATGCTGTATGCGTTATCTTTTACATCTCTTACAACAAGCTGCTCTTTGCTGTATGCCACGCCATTTTTTACCCTCATTTTAAGTGTCTGGATATTAAAGGAAAAAATCGGTAAGCATAAATGGATTGCGCTCAGCATCGGTTCAATCGGTGTGGGCATCGCAATAGGATCAAACACCGGATTAGAAGGGGTATATTTAGTTATCCTATTTGGGGCTTTGGTCGGAAGTCTCAATAAAATTCTCATTCGAAAACTTGTGGCGACAGAACATAGTCTTACAATTGCAATAACTGGAAATGCAGCTCTTGCCCTTGTGTTAGTGCCATTTATTCTCATGAATTGGCATCCGGTCTCATGGTCTGATCTAGGTTTTTTTGCGATAGCAAGTTTTCTCACCGCAATGGGACAATATGCAACGGTACAAGCTCTTAGGTTTGCCCAAGCTTCCACCCTAGCCCCCTTAGACTATACCTCAATCGTATGGGCATCCTTATTTGATTTTCTCATCTGGGATGTAACTCCCAGTTCGTATTTTGTCCTAGGAATCATCATTATTATTGGTAGTAATCTCTACTTGATAAAATCAATGAAATGGCAAAATTCGGTTTCTTCATAAAAATTAAAAGCTTTTCTTGCCAAGATTTTTGAATTGATGTATATCCACGAACTTCAAATTTGGAGTTGGTGGATGGAAGTCACATTAGCACAGCAATCTCTGTCAATAGATCTCTACAAAGACATGCTGCGCATCCGCTTAATTGAGGAAGCCATAGCAGGCCGCTATCATGAACAAAAAATGCGCTGCCCAGTGCATCTTAGCATAGGTCAAGAAGCAGTGGCAGTCGGGGTATGCAAGGCAGTTTTACAAACAGATTATCTCATCAGCAATCACAGGGCACATGCTCATTATCTTGCAAAGGGCGGCAGTTTAAAAGCCTTGATCGCTGAAATCTACGGCAAGGCTACCGGCTGCTGTATGGGGCGGGGTGGCTCGATGCATTTAGTTGACCTCTCAGTTGGCATGTACGGATCTACTCCTATTGTGGGAGGCAGCATCCCGATTGGTGTTGGTCTTGCTTTTGCAACTGCGCTAAAACAAGAAAAGAACATCACGATCATCTTTTTTGGGGAAGGCGCGACTGAAGAAGGGGTATTTGTTGAAAGCCTCAATTTTGCTGCGCTTAAAAACTTGCCTGCCCTTTTCGTTTGTGAGAACAATTTTTATTCAGTTTATTCGCCTCTTAATGTGCGGCAGTCGGATCGGCGGGACCGAGCAGCTATCGCGAGAGCTCATGGAATCATAGCGAAAGTCGGTAATGGAAATGATGTAGAAGAAGTTCACAGGCTTGCAGAAGAGGCTGTTGCTTCAATTCGGGAAGGAAATGGGCCCGTCTTCCTAGAATTCGACACCTATCGCCATCGAGAACATTGCGGACCCAACTTTGACAATAACATTGGCTATCGAACAGAAGAGGAGTTTCTTTTTTGGGAGAAGAAATGTCCCATAAAACTCCAAGCAGAGAGGGTCAACACCGATTTTCCAATCACAGACGGTATAGAACTCCTTAGTTTACCCATCCTCAATGAAATTGAGGAAGCATTCGCTTTTGCAGAACAAAGTCCATTACCCTATTTTGACATAGAAAAAGAAACGCCATATGCCTAGACAACTCAAATTTTTCGAAGCGATTCGAGAAGCCACCGATCAAAAAATGGCTCAAGATCCTAACATTTATCTAATGGGGCTCGGCGTGCCCGATCCTAAAGGGATTTTTGGCACGACATCGGGCCTGGCAGAGAAATACGGGCCAAGCCGTGTTATGGACATGCCCACATCGGAAAATGCCATGACAGGCATTGCTATTGGTAGTGCCATTCTCGGCATGCGTCCCATAGTGATACATCAACGCGTTGATTTTTTTATTCTAGCCCTCGACCAACTCATTAACAATGCAGCAAAATGGCATTACATGTTTGGCGGCCAAATGAAAGTCCCACTTGTGATTCGACTCATCATTGGACGCGGTTGGGGCCAAGGTCCACAGCACTCTCAGTCTCTTCACAGTTTTTTTGCGCATATACCCGGTTTAAAAGTAGTGATGCCATCAACCCCCCAAGATGCCAAGGGACTGCTCATTTCTGCAATTGAAGACGATAATCCTGTTATCTATTTAGAGCATCGGTGGCTGCACAATACTTTTGGCGAGGTCTCGTTAGATCCGACCCCTATACCAATTGGCAAAGCCAAAATTGTTCGATCTGGCACCGATATTACCATCGTTGCCGCTTCGCATATGGTTCTGGAAGCTCTTGCCGCCATCCAATTGCTACAAAAAGATGGTATTTCTGCTGAACTCATCGATCTTCGAACCATCCGTCCTCTCGATAAAGAGACAATTCTTACTTCAGTCAAAAAAACGGGGCGCATTATTGTCGCTGATCCTGATTGGAAGACCGTCAGCACAGCTTCTGAAATCCTTGCCTTCATTGCTGAAGAAGCCCTTTCATCTCTTAAATCTCCTCCCATCCGCATTAGTTATCCAGATAGACATACTCCCACAAGCTGGGCTCTTTCTAATCATTTCTATCCCACTGCAAAACATATTGCAATCGAAGCACTTAAAATAATGGGAAAACCAAATCGAGCACAATCGCTAATTGAAGAGATGCTAAAACAACAAACTCAAGGTCCTCTTGATGTGCCGGATGAAAAATTTACAGGACCCTTTTAGAGAAGGTTTTTTACATGAAATTGGCAGATTACGTAATAGATTTATTAGCATCTCAAGAAATTAAGCATAACTTTCTAGTTTCCGGTGGTGCTGTTATCCATCTAGTTGATTCCACATCCAAACATCCTCAAATGGATTACATTTGTGGTCAACATGAAGAACATAGTGCAGCTGCCGCGGACATGTACTCCCGAGTGACTGGAAATATTGGTTTAGTCATGACTACGAGCGGCCCAGGTGCAACAAATATCGTAACCAGCGTCGCTAATGCTTTTTACGACTCAATTCCGATGCTTTGTATCACAGGACAGGTAGCTCGTTTTAGAATTAGAAAAAGCAAAAAACTTCGTCAAAGAGGTTTTCAGGAAACAGATACAGTCTCCATATTTAAAAGCATTACTAAGTATTGTAATTTAGTGCTCAATCCAGAGGACATTAGATACGAACTAGAGAAAGCTATATACTTTGCAAAAGAGGGTAGGCCCGGGCCCTCCTTACTAGATATTCCTGACGATCTACAAAGAGTCGATATTGATCCCCAAACACTCCGAGGATTTAATCCGCCAGAAAAACTTAAGCCGAACATAGCCAATGAAATAAAAGAACTTAATCAAATGATTGTGCAGGCAAAAAAACCTGTTTTGATTTTTGGGGCCGGAATCCAATATGCTAAAGCGGCAAAAGAAGCACTCCAGTTTGCTGAATCTTTAAATATTCCAGTGGTTTGTACATGGGGCGGAGCAGACGTGATTTCTCATTTGCATCCATTGAATATGGGGTGTATAGGAATATGTGGACCCCGCGCCGGTAACTTTGTAATCCAAAATTCCGATTTGGTAATTGCGCTAGGAACCCGTTTATCTCCCAATGTGACTGGAGGAAAACAGAATTTGTTCGCTCCTAATGCAAAGAAAGTTATGGTCGATATTGATGCGGAAGAACTATCTAAATTTGACGCTGATACATTTATATTAGATTTGCCTATTTGTGCTGATCTTAAAGACTTTTTTCTGCAATTTAAATCCACGCATAATAAACCAAATAGAGACAACTATTTTTCTTGGCGGTCATTGATAAGATCTTGGATGTCCAGGTACTCAATTTGTCCTTCAGAAGTTGAAGACTCAGAAAACAAGGTCCAGCCCCACCTATTTATAAAAAAACTTTCTGCCTTAGCTAAAGAAGGCGATATTATTATAGGTGACACGGGTGCCAATCTGTCCTGGGCTCTCCAATCATTTGAAACTAAACCTAACCAACGAATTTTTTCCGCATGGAATCAAACCCCCATGGGGTATTCTTTGCCGGCGAGCGTAGGAGCGGCTTTTGCATCTGATCGGGAGATAATATGTCTCATTGGAGATGGTGGTTTTATGATGTGTATGCAAGAGTTGGCCACAATCAGACGACATAATCTTCCGGTCCGTATTTTTTTGTTCAACAATGCAGGACATGCCATTCAAAAGCAAACAATTGATAATTGGTTAAATTCCCATTATGCAGCAGTGGATGAAGCTAGTGGATTGTATTTTCCTGATTATCAAAAAGTAGCTGAGGCCTTTAAAATTCCGTATTTTGTTTTGAAATCGAATAATGACTTAAAAAAATTACCACAAATTTGGTCGCAGAAAGGACCCTTTCTTTGTGATGTACAGATTATCGAAAGCCAAAAAATTGAACCGATGCTTAAGTTCGGTTCAGGAATCGAAGACTTAGATCCGAAAATCTCCAAAGATGAGTTGGATTTAATTGTGCATGAATGTCAAAAAATCAACCTGGAGTCTATCCACGAACCGTGTTGTACTTATACTGCAGACTGGAAATAAATTTAAGGGAAGGTATTAAGAATGTTAAAAGATAAATTAACCACAGCTTGGGACTGCTACCAGGAAGGAACTGATGAACAATTTTCATGTGAAGAGCTTTTATTAGGACCATGGACGTCATATAGTTATATCCATGATCCGAAACATCTAACCTTTGTCTTAGCACGATATAAATTTTGTGCAAAAATGTTGGAAGGCACTGATACAGTTGTAGAAATCGGGTGCGGAGATGGATTTGGCGTGCCTATTATGGCCAATGCTGTGAAACACCTTCACTGTATTGATTGGGACGAGCGTAACTTGGAGGGGTGCGCAAAAAGACTAAAACACTTGAAAAATGTGACTTATGAACATATCGATCTGAATAAAAACACTCTAAAAATACAGGCAGATGCCGCCTATTCTATCGATGTCATCGAACATGTAGACCCCTCTTTAGAAGCTCAGTTCATGCAAAACATTTGTGCATTTTTAAAACCTTCATCGGTATTAATCACTGGCACGCCAAATATTACAGCAAGTCCGTATGCAAGCAAAAGAAGTGAAGTGCAGCACATTAATCTTAAGAGTCAGCAAACTCTTAGGGAATTAACCTCAAAATATTTTAAGCATGCGTTTATGTTCGGGATGAATGATGAGGTCCTTCACATAGGCTATCATGCAATGTGTCACTATATTTGGTCGGTTGGAACTGAAAAAAGAGGCTTAAAGATTTGAAAGTCATTATTGTGTCTGCTACTTCTGGTATAGGGGAAGAGCTTTGTAAATCATGGGCTAAAAAGGGATGGAAGGTATTTGGGACATACCGCTCTCACTCTTCCGCAGTGGCAACATTAGAACATGAGTATGGAATCACATTGGTCCCATGTGATCTAGCTTCTATTTCATCTGTTCAAAACGTCTGCAATCAGCTGAAATTGATTTGCGGTCAATGGGATATATTGGTTTTTGCTGCAGGAACTCTGGATCCCATTGGTCCTTTCGAAACTGTCGATTTTGAAGAATGGGAACAATCTTTACAGGTCAATTTTACTCAGCAAATCCGTATTTTGCACAGCCTTCTTCCAGTTAGAAATAAGAACAATCATAAGCCTAGTGTCCTTTTCTTTGCTGGAGGGGGAACGAACAATGCGGTTGTCAATTACTCAAGTTACACCATTTCGAAAATTGCGCTAATAAAAATGTGTGAATTTTTAGATGCAGAAATTTCTGATACAAATTTTTCTATAGTCGGGCCAGGTTGGGTTAAGACAAAAATGCACGAATCGACTCTGAAAGCTGGGAGAGATCAAGCTGGGATCAATTTTGACAAAACAAAAGTTAGGCTTGAAGGAACAGATTGGGTGCATATGGATCGAGTAATTGACTGCTGTACGTGGATTGTAACGACTCCATCTAACGGGGTAAAAGGACGAAATTTCAGTGTTGCCCATGATCCTTTTGGAACACGTGAGCTAGAAAAAGCATTAGAAAATGATCCAGATATGTATAAATTGCGTAGAAACAAAAATTTCTGGTCACCTCTTCAAGGATGAATCATGACAGTAAATATAAGAAAATCAAGTGACATGGAAAAAAATGGGTATATTATTTTTCCTTTCCCACGTGAATTAGCGAAAGCAATGAAATCCCACATTTTTCAATTTATGGAAGTTCCAACTGATGGATTGAATGAGGCTGCAACACTAAAAAAAGGTACCGAAATATCTTTGAGCTATACAGATGAGGATTTTGTAAAAAAATTTGACAAGCCTTTTAGAATATTTCCTGATTCAGTAGCTGAATTAGCAGTTAACTGGATTGCTAGCTTAAAAGATCATTTTGGGGGTACGCAAACGGGAGTTAACTATGCGTGCAAAGATGAAAGATATAAAAATCACGCGCTGCGCGAAGATTCTTACGATATCTTTTGGCGCTGCGTAAGACCTGGAAAGCCTGATGTAGGAGCTGCCCATTGCGATTATCAATTTTGGGAGATTGCTAAGGGAACATCAGCTGAAGTTGGTTCTTCTTTTGACTACGATGAGAGGTGGAAGATTTGGGTTCCTTTGCTCGGTTGCGATAAAACAAATAGCCTGCAAGTAGTCCCTGGTAGCCATTTGCAAATTGTACCTACAGATCGCGTTTTAACAAAAAATGGGTATAAGCCTGTGATTCACCCATCATGGCTAGAAGATCATGAAAAAGCGTTTATGTGTCCTTTGACAAATTTTGATGGCTATTGCGTACTTTTTCATGACAAATTAGTCCATAGAGGCCCACCAAATAATACTTCAATGCTTAGATCGTCTGGTGAATTAACAATTTTGTTAAAACTTTAGGGGTTGTCAAAGAGTGGAGAATTACACTTAAAACAATATGAAAACCAATCTTTCTTCAGACATTCTGATTATCGGCGCAGGAATTATAGGCCTGGCAACAGCTTATCGATTGCAACAGACTTTTCCCCATCTCAAAATCACAATTTTGGAAAAAGAGAACAAAAGCGGGATTCACCAATCGACCCGCAATAGCGGGGTGGTTCATTCCGGCGTTTATTATAAACCAGGGTCTTTAAAGGCTCAAAATTGCATCAAGGGAAGAGTTGAGCTTTTGGAGTTTTGCCGGGAAAATGGGATTCCTCTAAAGCAATTGGGAAAAGTGATCGTCGCGACGCAAGATAAAGAGCTTTCCTATTTGTCTGAGCTGTGGATAAGAGGACAGAGCCATGGGATAAAAGGGCTGAAACTGATTGCAAAGGAGCAGCTGAAAGAGATCGAGCCTCACGCCAATGGCATCCAGGCCCTATGGATTCCTGAATGCTATTCGATCAATTTTCAAGATGTAGTCGAAAAACTGCTCATGCAATTTAAGAAAAATGGTGGGGAGATTTTTTTCGGGGAAAAAGCAGAGGCAATTACTGCTGAAAACAAACAAGTGATCATAGAGACATCGACCTCTACTTATCGGACCGCTTATCTGATCAATTGCGCAGGCCTTCAATCCGACCGGATAGCTGCACTGATTTTGAATAAAGAAGAAATCCCCTTCCAGATTATCCCGTTTCGGGGAGAATATTGGGAACTTGTCGAAAAGAAACGAGATCTCGTCAATGGGTTGATTTACCCCGTTCCCAACCCAAAATTACCTTTTCTGGGAGTCCATTTAAGCCGCATGGTCGATGGGAAAGTCGTGGCGGGGCCGAATGCCGTTCTCGCCTTTGCGAGAGAAGGATATCGAAAATCCCAGTTCGATCTTCAGGATTGCCTGCGCTATCTCTGCTATCCGGGTTTTTGGAAAATGGCAGGCCGCTATTGGGATGTTGGATGCAAGGAAATGCTCCGTTCTTGGAGCAAAAAAGCGTTTGTCAAGGAGGTTCAGCGCCTCATTCCCGAGCTAGAAGAGGAAGATTTCATCGAAGGGGGCGCGGGTGTCCGTGCCCAAGTAGTGAAAAATGACGGGACCATGCTGGATGATTTTGCGATCGTGAAGAAACATAACTCCCTGCATGTCCTCAACGCTCCCTCTCCTGCGGCGACTTCTTGCCTATCTATAGCGAAATTCATCTGCAGACAAACGGAAGAAATTTTAGGCTTGCTCTGAACCAAAAAAAATAAGGGGTTTTGCAAATTACCCCCAAGGAGGATGAATGAAAATACTTGTTACTGGAGGTTGCGGATACAAAGGCCATGTCTTAGTGCCTAAGTTGCTCAGGCAAGGTCATGAGGTCATCGTTTTTGACTTACAATGGTTTGGAAATTTTCTGCACAAGCATCCCAAGCTCGAAGTGATCAAGGGAGATGTGCGCGATGTAAAGAGCATTCCTTTAGATGGTGTGGATTGCATCATCCATTTGGCATCGATCGCCAATGACCCATGCGGGGATTTGGATCCCAAACTCACTTGGGAAGTGAGCGCCCTTGCGACCATGCAGTTGGCAGACCGCGCAAAGCGATTAGGAGTTAAACGATTCATCTATGCCTCTTCGGGAAGCGTCTATGGGGTGAAAGATGAAGAGGATGTGATTGAAACGATTGAGCTCGAGCCAATTTCTGAATACAACAAGACCAAAATGGTTGCCGAGCGCGTCGTTCTGAGCTATCAAGACGATATGGTTGTCCAAATCGTTCGCCCAGGGACAGTATGCGGCTATTCTCCAAGGATGCGGTTCGATGTCGCGGTGAACATGCTGACTATCCAGGCTCTTTCCAAAGGGAAGATCACGGTGTTTGGCGGAGATCAGATCCGGCCCAATATTCATATAGATGATATCACGGATCTTTACTTGCATTTGCTGGATCATCCAGAACACACGGGAATCTACAACGCGGGATTTGAAAACATATCCATTCTCGACATCGCAAAATTGGTCACAAAATATGTCTCCGTTGAAATTGCTGTGACTCCATCTAATGATCCCAGGTGCTATCGAGTCAATTCAGACAAGCTGCTTGCGACGGGCTTCAAACCAAAGAAAAAAGTAGAAGATGCCATTCAGGAGATCACTACCCAATACCAAGCGGGGGTTTGTCAAGACGAAGATCGTTTTTACAATCTGAAATGGATGAAGCAAGCGGTATTGGAGGGAGCACCGGCATGAACGATCAAGAGAATCCTCAGCACTTTTTTCAGCGCTATTCAAGGCGTTTGCAGACTATCCTCGCTGCCAGCGACTGGGGAAAAGTCGAAAAACTTGCTTTTGACTTATATACATGTTGGGAAAGAGACCGACAGGTTTTCCTTTGCGGTAATGGCGGAAGCGCAGCGAATGCTATCCATCTGGCAAACGATTATCTGTATGGGATCGGCGGTCATTCCCATCTTGGGATGCGGGTGCAAGCGCTTTCTGCCAACCCGGCAGTCATCACATGCCTTGCCAATGATATTAGCTATGAGCAAATCTTTGCCAAGCAATTGGCAGTCCTTGGAAGATCGGGGGATTTACTGATCGTATTTTCCGGAAGCGGCAATTCTGCAAACATTCAGGCAGTCCTCCGAGAGGCAAAAATAATGGAAATCAAATCGTATGCCGTCCTTGGTTTTTCCGGCGGAGCATGCAAGGCCTTGGCTGATGTCCCGATCCATTTTGCTGTCGATGATATGCAGCTTTCCGAAGATTTACAAATGATCGTCGGCCATATGCTGATGCAATGGCTCTACTGCAATCGGCCTGAATTAGAAACGAAAGAAGAGGCCATCCATGCTGAAACTGCTAGTTATCGGTAGCAATTCATTTTCAGGCGCAAGTTTTGTTGATTTCGCCCTTGCAAAAAAGGCCGATGTGACTGGAATGAGCCGTTCTAGAGAACCTGTCGAAGCCTTTCTGCCGTACAAATGGCGCGCAAACGACGGTTTTCATTTTCTACAGCTTGATCTAAACAAAAATTTGACTGAGATCCTCGATTGGATCGAGCAGGAAAGACCGGAATACATCGTCAATTTTGCTGCGCAGAGCATGGTAGCAGAAAGCTGGGAACGTCCGCAGGATTGGTTCATGACGAATACGGTATCGACCATCGCACTCCATAATGCGCTTAAAAGAAGCGACTTTTTAAAGCGCTATGTCCATGTCTCCACTCCTGAGGTATATGGAAGCTGTCCCGGAAATGTCAAAGAAGACTTTCCTTTTAATCCCAGCACACCGTATGCCGTTTCTCGCGCTGCAGCAGACATGAGCCTGCGCTCTTTTTATGCCGCCTATCGCTTTCCTGTCATCACCACGCGCTCTGCCAACGTGTATGGCCCGGGCCAGCAGCTTTACCGGATCATTCCTCGGACTATTTTATTTATCCTGCTCGGGCGCAAGATCCAATTGCACGGCGGGGGAGCTTCTACCCGAAACTTCATTCACATGAAAGATGTCTCCGATGCCACGTGGAGAATTATGTTAAACGGCAACAATGGGGATACCTATCACATTGCTTCTCCTGAAGTGATTTCCATTTACGACCTTGTCGAGCGGATTTGCCACAAGCTCGATGTGCGGTTAGAAGACCATGTCGAAGTGGTTGGAGAACGGCTGGGCAAGGACAGCTCCTATCATCTCGACAGCACCAAGTTGAGAAGAGAACTCGGATGGCGCGACCTCATTTCGCTCGATCAGGGACTCGATGAGTCTATCCGGTGGGTTCGAGAGCATTTCAATGTCCTGAGTTCTCAAAATTTTGACTACGTTCACAAACAATAATTTGGCAATGGTTCTGTATTGTACTTAATCTCTTTCTTCCACACCAAGCGATGAAAAATCTAAAGGGAAAATATGGCCTATAAAGACTTTATGTCCGCTGTGCATAATAGCACCAAGCGCAACTATCTAGCCCGTGTCAATGACCCCGATTATCCCAAGGCGAAGGCCGCAGAATTGGCAAAGAAGTGGGATTTCGACTATTGGGATGGGGACCGACGCATTTGCTATGGCGGTTATAGGTATATGGAAGGGCGCTGGGAGACGGTCGCGAAGGCTCTTGCCGATCATTATGGCCTTAAACCGGGAGATAAAATTCTCGATGTAGGGTGCGGTAAAGGGTTCTTGCTTTACGACTTCACTAAAGTTGTTCCCGGGCTTGAATTATGGGGGATCGACGTTTCCGATTACGCGATCGCCAATGCAAAAGAAGAGATCAGGGATAGGCTTCAAGTGGGCAATGCTATTGCTTTGCCTTACCCCAACCACTTCTTCGATCTGGTGATCTCTATCAATGCCTTGCATACTTTACACAACTACGATCTGGAGAATGCCTTGCGAGAAATTGAGCGGGTTGGAAAGAAAAACAAGTACATTTGCGTTGAGTCTTACCGCAATGAAAGCGAAAAAGCCAATCTCCTCTATTGGCAGGTCACATGTGAGGCCTTTTGCACGCCGGAAGAGTGGGACTGGTGGTTCAAGCAAACGGGTTACTCAGGTGATCACTCCTTAATCTATTTTGAATAGGCCATATGGAAATACCACGTACAATCAAAGCAGCGATCCTCGTCAGTCAATGCTCTCCGCTTGTCATCGACGAGATCAGTTTGCCCGAGTCTTTGCAGGTAGGACAAGTGCTTGTCAAAGTGCATTTCAGCGGCATTTGCGGGTCGCAACTTGGCGAAATCGATGGTGTCAAGGGAGAAGATAAGTATCTTCCCCATTTGCTTGGGCACGAAGCTTCTGGAGAGGTTCTCGCGACCGGACCCGGTGTTACCCATGTCAAACCCTACGATACCGTCGTCATGCATTGGCGCAAAGGGCTTGGGATCGAGGCCAAGCCCCCTGTCTATCAATGGCGCGGAAAAAGTTTGAATGCCGGATGCATCACCACATTTAATGAGTACGCCATTGTCTCGGAAAACCGCTTGACGCCGATCCCCAAAGAGGCTGACCTTGAAGTGGCCGCATTGTTCGGCTGCGCTGTCACCACGGGCTTTGGCGTGATCGTGAACAATGCCAAATTAAAAATCGGGGAATCGATCGTCGTCTTTGGTGCGGGCGGGGTCGGCCTTAACATCATTCAAGCGGCCAGCCTTGTTTCTGCTTATCCGATCATCGCCGTCGATCGTTTTGATGCGCGACTTCATCTCGCAAAAACCGCAGGCGCCACCCATCTGATCAACACGAGGGACCAGGATGCTGGCCAGTCGATCGAAAAGATTGCAGGTCCTCAAGGGGTCGATTGTTTCGTCGACAATACAGGAAATCCAGAGATCATCAAGCTGGGATATCATGCGACAAAGCCTCAAGGGCGTGTCGTCCTGGTCGGCGTTCCTCCCAAAGGCCACGATATTTCCATTTACTCGCTGCCTTTGCACTTTGGCAAGCAGATCACAGGTTCTCATGGCGGGGAGGCGCTTCCGCATATCGACATCCCCCGTTATTATACTTTGCTGCAGGCAGGGCGGATCAAGTTGAAGGAGTTCATCACCGAAACTTATCCATTAGAAGAGATCAATCAGGCCATTCAATCGATGCGCGACGGAACAACAAAGGGGCGATGCCTGATCGCCATGAAATAAAGGAGAGAAAGTATGCTAGTGAAAAAGAAGGCCTCGTCTCTGATCAGTGAAATTCGAAGCAAGATAAAAAAGGGCAAAAAGATTGCTTTCATTTCAGGGAATTTTAATGTGGTCCATCCAGGCCATATTCGCCTGCTCAATTTTGCGGCCGAAAGCGCAGATTCTTTGATCGTCGGGATCACGCCAGATGGTCATCCCGATATATTCGTTCCAGAGGAGCTGCGTCTCGAGAGTGTCAAAGCGATAGGCCTGGTCGATTTTGCCTATGTGATGACAGTGCCTGTGCAAGAATTTATTGCCGGTTTAAAACCTGACATCGTCGTTAAGGGAAAAGAGCATGAATTGCAGCCAAACGTCGAACAGGCGGCAGTGGAAAGTTACGGAGGGCAATTGATTTTTGCTTCTGGCGAGACTTGGTTCTCTTCCTTGAATCATTTGAAGAAAGAATTGCAAAAACCTCCTTTACATTCCATCAATAAGCCGATCGCTTATTTGAAACGCCATTCTACGGATATTAAAAAATTATCAGGCATTGTCAGCCATTTCCCCGATCTTAGCGTGGTTGTTTTAGGGGATTTGATCATCGATGAGTATGTTTATTGCGATCCATTAGGGATGTCGCAGGAAGATCCCACAATTGTTGTCACTCCAATCAAACGGGATCTTTTTCTAGGGGGAGCTGGCATTGTCGCAGCGCATGCCAAAAGCCTTGGCGCACAGGTGGATTTTTTTAGCGTTGTCGGCAATGATGCTACGGCTAATTATGCAAGAGGCAAATTGAAGGAGTATGGCGTAAAATCCTGTTTGATTGTGGATGAGAGCAGACCGACGACCTTGAAGCAGCGTTTTCGTACGCAAGGGAAAACTCTTCTTAGGGTCTCCGAGCTTCGCCAGCATCATATGAACCACGAGCAGCAAGAGCAAATGATGGCTGAAATAGTCAAAGCGCTCGAAAATGCCCATTTACTTGTTTTTTCTGATTTTAGTTACGGCTGTCTTCCTCAGCACCTGATCAATAAGATCGTCGCATTTTGCTTGAAGCGGGGGATTCCTATGGTGGCAGACAGTCAATCCTCATCGCAAGTTGGTGATATCGGGCGGTTTAAAAACATGTTGCTGATTACTCCTACCGAGCGGGAAGCAAGGCTGGCAATTCGCAATCCCCATTCAGGGCTTATAGCAGTTGCCGATATGCTGAAGCGGAAGATAAATGCAAAACATGTCTTAGTTACCCTAGGGTCCGAAGGAGTGCTTATTTACTCCCCAAATAACGGGACAACGAATGTCCACACCGATGAATTGCCCGCATTTAATCTCGAACCAAAAGACTTAGCCGGCGCAGGCGATTGCTTGCTGATCTGTGCTTCGATGTCTTTGGTTGCCGGCGCCACAATTTGGGAAAGCGCATATTTAGGTTCTATCGCCGCAGCCTGTCAGGTGGGCCGGATGGGGAATTTGCCTTTAAGTCAAACGGAACTCCAAAAGGAATTAGTCCATTGAAAGCTGTTTTGCTCGCTGCTGGTTTAGGCACTCGGTTGAGACCAATCACGAATAAAGTACCGAAATGTCTTGTTCCCATCCATGGGAAACCACTTTTAGGCTATTGGCTGGACATGTTATTGTCGACAGACATCGATCATGTTTTAATCAATACCCACTATTTGCCGGAACGCGTACAGGATTTCGTACAATCGCATCGATGGAAGGACAAGGTAAGGTTGGTCCATGAAAAAGTACTGCTTGGCACTGCGGGAACTGTGTTGAAAAATAGAAAGTGGCTGGAAGAAGGGCCGTTTCTATTGGCCCATGCAGACAACTTGACGCGGTTTGATATCCAGGCGTTTTTGAAAGCGCATGAGATGCGCAAGCAAGGCGTAGAGATTACGATGATGACATTCATGACAGATACCCCGCAGAGTTGCGGCATTGTGGAATGCGATAAAGACAATATCGTCATCGGATTCCATGAAAAAGTTCTTCATCCTCCAGGCGACGAGGCCAATGCCGCCGTCTATATCATCGAACCTAGCGTCATTGAATTTATAGCATTGCAGAACAA
Organism: uncultured Chlamydiae bacterium; assembly: GCA_963830365.1. GTDB lineage: Bacteria > Chlamydiota > Chlamydiia > Chlamydiales > Parachlamydiaceae > CAWHMU01. Next base: position 50,043 of record CAWHMU010000035.1, on the reverse strand, counting down.
AGAGATCCTTGACTTTAGCACCGAGGTTCTGCCGCATTATTTAGCCAGGATGCAGATCTTTCGCAATATGGGCTACCACCGGGATATCGGCACGCCTGAAAGTTTGCGATTAGCAGAACTTGAATTTATACCGAACGTGGTTCAAAAATTGGAATTTTGACAAGGAGGCTGCTCGAAATTTTTGTATGGAGCTAGTGACCATTGTTTCTCTCAAGGCACGAGATTTGACCTCCTTGCAATTTTTTAAAGAGCATGATTGCATCATTCTAGCTGAACATACCATGGCTGAAAGCTGTTCCGAAGACGGTTTAATAGTGGTAAATAGAAGGGATGTTATAGGCCCTGATGAGATCTCAATTAGGAAATATTAGCGTAGCTTCTTACGCCACACGCGCCTTGGTTTGGCAGTTTTTGCTCGCGTCAGTGCCTTGAAAAATGTGCGCAACCTATACCACGTTAACCCTGCTGGAAGATGTGCAGTTCCTGGTGATCCAAAAAATACTGCATAAACTTAATATTTACGTACGTGGGATCGCCGGTGTTCTTAGAATCGTATTTTTGAAAGCCCATGGCTGACATATATGCATCCACATCATTTAGGGAATTTTTGGTGCCTTCATATGCGTTATTTTCCGGTTCAAGGGTAATGCAAACGACTCGCTCTGTCAAGTAGGCTCCAGCGCTTTTGGCGATATCCAGGTCTGCGCCTTGCGCATCGATTTTGATATAATCAATAAATGGATGGGTGTCAAAGGGGAAGATGTCAAAAAAACTTGCCAAGGGCAAAACCGGCACCTCAATGATATCGATGACAGGTATCGTTACTGGGGCAAAGAGGCTTGAACAGCCGCAATCGTTTCCTGTCAGGTAAAACGTCGCCGTTTTATCTTGTGACAAGCCTAAGGCGCAAGGAATAAGGAAAAAGTGCGTCCCGAAAAGTTTCGGGATTTCACTTTTATGCCGAATGGGATGGAGGGGATCAAGATAATCCCTAGCCCAAGCGTCTGGCACGCAGCTGCCATTTTTTATCGAAGCTATAGACTTTGGATGTGGCTCAAAACCGAAAACGATCAGGTCATCCTCTTTTGCCAGCCATACCTGGGACATCGGAGCACACCATGACAGTCCGATATCCAATTTTACATGCTTGATGTTGGCGGGGATATTTATTTTCCCGCTATCGCTAAGCGGCAGATGCTGGCCAAAAAAGGCTTGGCTGTCTGCACTGCTCCAGGAAGCCTGATGATCCTGCGTGGGGGTTGCGAAGATTAAAGCTGGCATGAAAAAACAAAAAATCAAATAGCTCACAATGTCCCCTCTAAACTAAAAGCCAATCCGACTGGTATCGTTGCTGCTATTCAATATTTGATTCATTCTGGCTTTTATCCAATCTGCATCAATATGTTTAATTTTAAATATCTGGTAGTAGTCGCGTATGGCCGTATTGAAAAGCAAGCCTGTGTTGGTGTACCACTTGTCGCCCCATAGTACCAAGGGGGTATAAAGCGTGATATAGTCATATGGATCGTCAGAGATGATATATGGAAAATCATGCAGTTTATGGATTAAATCTTTTCTTACAAAGGTAAGATTGCCGGTGAAAGACACGGGAATATAGCCTTTTTTCAGGCCCAGTTCAACGGCTGATATGAAACTGCAACCAAGGGCAATGCGTTCCGGAAACCATTGCTTGAGCGGGTCTAGGTTGTATTCCTGTGAAGGCTTTCTTGGCAGTTCTTGGTAGACTGGGTCCCGGTAGGAATTCGCCTCAATGACAACAATTTTTGGCGCATATTCAGTTAGATCATCCCAAACGTAATAGTCATCGCAATCGATATCAATGCTGAGCAGGTCGAGATCGGATGGCAAATTCCCCTTTTTCAACCAGGTATTAAGGTTGAATTTCTTATGGCCGTATAAAACTGGACCATGAAATACTTGAACATTGGGATACGCTTTATAATTATTGACGCATTGTTGGAAGCGCGATCTGTTCATTTCAATCTCTATCCCGGAAAAATTGAAATTTTTAATCAGGTTGTAGGTGTTGCTGGAAGCTATGCCATTTGAGGCACCGAATTCACAGAAGGTCCCTTCATGGATTTCCAACTCTTTTAACAGCTGCTCGATAATGCCGTCTTCGCCATTCTGGGAATATATGTTTTTACAGAACTTGTGATAGGTGTTATCCGGTAAATCAAAATTCCATGGGAAGGCTGCATCTGTAGGCATAGGGTCTAATGCGGCCGAACAGAGGGTATTCGCTATCAAAAGCGCTGCTATCAGGAAATGAAATTTTCTCTTCATATTCATAATCATGTGTAGACATCTCGACTTGGTAAATGAAATTAGGGAACTTTCAATTATCATAGCGTAAAACAGTCTGTGAGAAACGCTAAAAATCTTTTAAAAAAGCCAAGCTAATAGATTTAAAAATATTAAACAACAGCAAAACAGGGAAAATTCAGGATCGTCCAATAAATACATCCCCGATGCGTGGTCTATTGGTTTAATTTCGTGCATCTAAAAATCAAGCGTTAAGAATTTTAAGTTAGCCGTGAATACGGCGTTGGAATCGGATACACAGACCATTGACTAAACTTAATGATTCAAGTTTTTTTAAAGTTTGAAACACAGAGGCACAGAGAACACGGAGAGACGATGGCAGGCAAACTGCTGCCATGTTAAGAGTATGAAACACGTCCACATACATACCTTAGTCTACTCTCCGTGTCCTCTGCGTCTCTGCGTTGGAATCGGATTCACAGACCATTGACTAAACTTAATGATTCAAGTTTTTCTAAAGTTTGAAACACAGAGGCACAGAGAACACGGAGAGACGATGGCAGGCAAACTGCTGCCATGTTAAGAGTATGAAACATGCCCACACACATACCTTAGTCTACTCTCCGTGTCCTCTGTGCCTCTGTGTTTCATCGTTCTAATTCATAAAGATCCAGTTAAACTCCACATCTCGGCAGTTCGTTGCGTCGTCGCGTTTCCTCTGCGTCTCTGCGTTGGAATCGGATTCACAGACCATTGACTAAACTTAATGATTCAAGTTTTTCTAAAGTTTGAAACACAGAGGCAGAGAGAACACTGAGAGACGATGGCAGGCAAACTGCTGCCATGTTACGAGTATGAAACATGCCCACACTCATACCTTAGTCTACTCTCCGTGTCCTCTGTGCCTCTGTGTTGCATCGTTCTAATTCATAAAGATCCAGTTAAACTCCACATCTCGGCAGTTCATTGCGTCGTCGCGTTTCCTCTGCGTCTCTGCGTTGGAATCGGATTTACAGACCATTGACTAAACTTAATGATTCAAGTTTTTCTAAAGTTTGAAACACAGAGGCACAGAGAACACGGAGAGACGATGGCAGGCAAACTGCTGCCATGTTAAGAGTATGAAACACGTCCACATACATACCTTAGTCTACTCTTCGTGTCCTCTGTGCCTCTGCGTTGCATCGTTCTAATTCATAAAGATCCAGTTAAACTCCACATCTCGGCAGTTCGTTGCGTCGTCGCGTTTCCTCTGCGTCTCTGCGTTGGAATCGGATTCACAGACCATTGACTGGGTACAATGATTCAAGTTTTCCTATTAGTGCTACTTTCTAAAAAATTTAGCGCAGAGATGCGGAGGAGGCGCGACTACGCAAGGAAATACACATGCAATGTTTTTTATTTTGACATCTGTGGCTACATGCTATGTAAGGGACTGTTTAGCGGCCATCAAGAAAGGCGGCTATTAGGCGGCACATGGTGTGGTGGTCGACAGTGCCGGCAACTTCGCGGCTGGAATGCATGGATAGCTGTGTGCAGCCGATATCAACCGTCGGCATACCTGTCAAATTGGCATGGATCGGTCCGACGGTTGTACCGCAGGGGATATCGCCACGGGCGACATAGCGCTGGAATGGAATTTTATGCTGATGGCACAAAGCGACGATGGCGGCCGATGAGCGGGCATCGGAGGCGTAGCGGTATTGGGCGCTGCTTTTAATGACGATGCCTTTATTCATCAACGCCTGGTGGCGCGGTTCGTGTTTGTCGGCATAGTTTGGATGCAGGGCATGGGCGAGATCGACTGAGGCGCATAGGGAGCGGCTTAACAGGCGGAAATACTCCTCGCGTGGCATATTTAAAGCCAGCGTGATGCGTTCGACGACATGCGGCAGGAAAGGGGAGCCGGCCCCTTGGGCGGTATTGGAACCGATTTCCTCGTTATCCCAAAACACCACCATTTTGATCATATGCAGGTCCGGTTGCAAAGCTTTAACAAATCCCTGCATGATGGCATGTACGCTGGACAGGCTGTCGATGCGATAGGCCGAGATTAGCTCATGGTGTTCGCCGATCAGGCGCGCTTTTTCCAATGGATACACAAACAGATCGAAGCTTAGCAGTTCATGCAAGGGGAGGCTCTTTTTCAACAGGCGCTCAAGAAATGGAGTCTTGTCTTTCTTCTCAATTTCAAGTCCTGCCAATGCTGCCAGATGCTCCTGCTTGTTGAGCACAGGGCCGCTGTCATTGACGTTGCGGTCCAAGTGGATGGCCAGCTGGGGGATGACGAGCGGACAATCTGCAAGCGTCACAAGTTTTTCGTGTTGCTTGCCTTTTTTATCATTGAAGATGACGCGGCCGGCGATGCCCAGATCGCGGTTGAGCCACGAGGCAAGCATGGGGGAGCCGTATACTTCAAGGCCAAGCATCAGCATGTTTTCTTTATGGAATTCTGCGTTGGGCTTGAGTTTGAATGAGGGGCTGTCGGTATGCGAGGCTGCCACATTTAGCGCATTGGGGGCTTTTTTGGGGAGCACAAAAGCGCATATTGATGAGCCGTTGCGGATGACATAGTAGCGGCCGCCGGCTTTGAGCTGCCAGGCTTCGTCCTCTTTCAGTTCTTTGAAGCCATGCACTTTAAGCTCATTGGCACAGTTGTCTACGGCATGCCAGGCGGTGGGGGAGCTGTCCAGGAAGGCTAGAAGGTGGGCAATTTCCGGTTGGTTTTTTGTGGTCATAGTGCAGCCTCTAATGGAAGTTGAAGCAATAGTTGGGGCGCTTGTTGTTTCAGACGCCTGGCCCATTCCAGCGGGGAAATATTTTCCGCGGAGAGGCTGGCGCATGGCGCAGAGCGCCTTGTCAAGGCGTAGGCATAGGCGCTATCATAGTACTGTAAAACGGTGATCATGGCATCAAGCAGGTTGCCTTCGCTTAAATTTGCCAGCACCTCTTTGGTGCGCTGTCCGCCGAGCTGTCTGCTGATCCGGTTTGTGGCTGCGGCAAGATGTTCCAGCGGCGTGTGGCCGTAGTCGGTCAGCAGCCTTTTCAGACGTTCTTCAAAGGGGATATTGATGGCGATGAATGGGGCGGCGCTCATCTGGCTAAAGATGGGCGGGGGCACGTGGCAGGTGCCGATCATGCGGCTTTCATCTTCGATCCATATGGGCCGCTGCGGGTCCAGGGTGCTTAGCTTTATGGCGATGTCATTTTCGAATTGTTCATTGGAAGGTTGTTGTTCTGACATGCCGACCCTGCCGTAGGCGCTGCCGCGGTGGTTGGCTAAGGCTTCGAGGTCTAAAATCTGTTCATCGAGGGATCGCAGGGCATGCAGTATTGTCGTTTTTCCGCTGCCTGTCATGCCCCCGATGACGATGAATCGGTAGGGGAGGGGGATGAGATCCAAAGCCCAGCGGCGGAAGGTCTTGTATCCCCCTTGCAGCAATGTCGTAGGGATGCCGCCGAGGTTCAGCAGCCAGGCCATGGAGTTGCTGCGCATGCCGCCGCGCCAGCAATAGACTTTGGCCGGCTGGCCGTTTGTGAGGGCGTGGGCTTGAGCCATAAGCTCGGCGAGTTTGGGGCCGACGAGTTTTAGGCCGAGGGCGATGGCTTCTTTTTGTCCTTGCTGTTTGTAGGCCGTGCCGACTTCGGCGCGTTCAGCGTTGGTGAAGAGGGGCAGGCTTAAGGCTCCGGGAATATGGGCGTGGCAGTATTCGCCCGGGCTGCGCACGTCGAGCGCCACCCCGGGGGCTTTGATGAAGTCTGCCAGTGAAAGTATTTCGGCCATATTGCTTCTTAAATAAGTATTAGGTGGTTCCCCCCATCTGGGGCGGCTGTCAATATGCCTAGATTCGACGCATACCCATTAGGCGCAAACCGTGGCTCGCACAAAAAAAACAATCCGACCCCAAAGGAGGCGTTATAATTGTGATTTCTGCACCTTAGGCTGTGGCGTGCGCGCCAACAGGCTCAATTTTATTGATGCCGCCCAAATAGGGCTGCAGTACCGCCGGGATGTTGACAGAACCATCGGCATTCTGGTTGTTTTCCAACAAGCCCACCATCAGGCGTGATGTCGCCAGGCCCGAGCCGTTTAGGGTGTGGACGAATTCCAGCTTGTCTTCAGCATTTCTATAGCGGGTATGCGAGCGGCGCGCTTGGTAGTCTGTGCAGTTGGAGACTGATGATACTTCATAATAACGATTTTGGCCAGGCAGCCATACTTCGATATCCACCGTGCGGGCGGCGGCAAAAGACATATCTCCGGTGACCAGCAGGGCATTGCGGTAGTGCAAGCCTAAGCCTTGCAGGATTTCTTCGGCACTGGCCAGCATCTTGTCGAACATGGCCATGCTATCTTCTGGCTTGGTGAAGCAGAACATTTCTACCTTGTTGAATTGATGCGTGCGGATTAGGCCGCGCTCTTGCGAGCCGGCGGCACCGGCCTCGCGGCGGAAGCAGGGGGTGTAGGCGATATATTTCAAGGGGAGGGATTCTTCGGGGATGATCTCGTCTAAATGGATGCCGTTAAGCGGGATTTCTGCCGTGGGAATGAGGTAGAGGTGGAAGTCGTCATCCTGGATTTTAAACTGCTGGTTTTCAAATTTTGGCAGTTGTCCTGAGCCGAACATGACTTCGCGGCGCACGACGGCCGGCGGCATCCATTGTTCGAAGCCATTTTTGATATGGATCCCGATCATATAGTTGATCAGTGCCCATTCGAGCCTTGCGCCCATGCCGCGGTAGAGGGGCCAGCCGGCGCCGGCGATTTTGGCGCCGCGTTTGAAATCGAACAGATTAAGTGTGTCGTTGAGCTGCATATGATTTTTGAATTCGAAATCGAAAGTTGGCTTTTTACCGACTTCTTTGATGGCGACATTATCTTGGGGATTTTGCGAGATCTTGATATCATCCATAGGCAGATTTGGCAGCTTGGCAAGCTCATGCGTGAACTGCTCTTCCAAAGGCCCAAGCTCCTGGTCTAGGGCATGGATCTCGTCGGCATGGCGGGCGACTTCGGCCATGATCCCGGACACATCTTTGCCCTGGCGTTTGAGGGCGCCGATCTGTTGCGAGCTTTCGTTGCGCACGGCTTTAAGCTGCTCTACTTTAGTCTTTATGTCCCGCACGCGTTCATCAAGCTGCACGACCAGCGATAGATCGATCGACGGCTCTTTGGTCCTTAGCTTGGCTTCGATTTCCTGGCGGTTTTTGCGGATAAGTCGGATATCTATCATGGTGTCATTCCTTGTGATAACGTGGGCATATGTCAAATATACTTAGAATTCCCCATTTTATACCAGCATTCCTTGAATACCTCAACCAATTCGATGTGATGGCGTCCTTGTAACTTCGAAAAATTGCTGGATTTTTTAGATAGATTTATGTTTAACTCTTTAGCTTTTCCGGGTCACGCATGGCGGAACTTTGGAGGAACTAATTATTTTTGTACTATTGCAAGTATAACTGGTTTCTTTATCGAATCTTAATGTGGATGTTGTAATATGTGTTTTTTAATTATTAACTATGTGGTTTTATGAGTGTTTCGTTATCTGTTCATTTACAATCTGCAAATACAAGCTTTCCTGGATCTGCTGCCATAGCGCCTTCTTCTTTGGATTTTCAGAATGCCATCAAAAATGGCAATGAAAGTCTGGTAAAAAAAATGGTTGGAGAAGGAACTTTTGTAAATGCGGCGCTTCCGAACGGAGAGTTGCCGCTTCATCTAGCCCTGCGAACAAATCAGCCAAATATCATGACACTATTGCTTGCCAACGGGGCTGATCCGGAAATAAAAGACTTTCAGAATTTAAGTGCTATCGACCATGCCGCTTTGATGAAAAGTGAAAGTTTGCTAGCTGTGATTTTGGGTCATAAAATTGGCAAGGACCTGAAAGAAGTCCATGAGCAGATAAAATGCAAAGGCTCTGCTTCGCATATTGAGGAGCTTAAAACTAAGCTCCAAAAGCTGACGACTGTCGATATCGGAAAATTGGCTCCTCTTAGTCAGGCTGTCTTTCAGGGCAATCTTCCCGAAGCGCTTAAATATGTGACGCCACAAAATATTAATGTGTTGGATGCTAATGGTCTGGCTCCTATCCATTATGCAATTTTAAGCAACCAGCCCAAAGCTGTCGATAGCTTCCTCGAATTCTGCTCAGCGCAGACGCTTACTAGTGAAGGCGACAATCTGTTGCACTTTGCCGCTATTAGTGGGTCAATAGACATTCTCAATAAATTAATCAGCTTGGGCGTTGATCCTAATCATAAGAACAGCAAAGGCGAAACTCCGCTGCACTATGCGGCTGCGACGGACAACCTATTACATGTTGAGACATTGGTTAAAAAGGGAGCTAATCCCCATCTTCTAGCTAGTAACGGGATGTCGCCTTTATCTTTAATTGGCGCAAGCGCACATGAGCGCGATCCATTAGCCCTCTCCAAAACACAGGTTGTGCTATTTGCCACTACCGCGCTCTACTGGCTTTCGACCATGGCCGACGCTGGGGGCTGGGTGACTACAGATCAGGCAAAACTTACCGCTGCGGTAGTGAATTTAGCAGCTATAATCGGTATGAACTGGTCTGAATTTGCCGTGTTAGTACAAAATCTGGATAAATCATGGAAAAAGGTCGTGGCTTGGGTCTGCCACCTTGGCCTTGCGGCAATACCACCGTTAAATATCGGCTTTCAGGCGTGGCGTACTTATCATGTGGTCCGTAACGCATTTGATGGACTGAAAAAGTGTTGGCATAACGTTGGCAACCGCACTTGGGCCGTAGCCCGTAATGTGGTGGTGCATGCCGTCAATGCTTCGCATTCCATTCATAACCTTTGGCAAACATGTGCGGCTACTTATGAATTAGCTCTAATGGCTCCGTATCTTTATAAAATGGCGACAGCTACCGACGAAGAGGCTTTTCTTGAAGCGCAAGCCGAATTTATGGAGTTTATGCGAAGCCGTCATAACTTCGATCCAAACGAAACGGTACCGGCTGCAAATTGCGCCAATGTAGCTACCAAAGATGTTGCAGGCTTGCCGACGCTAGCGCGGGTGATGCATCAAGATCTTAATCCGAAATGTCCTGAACATGCCGGCTTAATTCTTTCCGCCACTTTCGATATGGAGACCTTCAAAGCCGAAGGGATGAGTTATCTGAAAAAAATGTACCGTAAAACGGCTGTTGAAATGCATCCGGATAAAAATCCCGGTTTGAATACAAACGATGCGATGGTAAGAGTCGGCGATGCCAAGGCATTACTTGAAGCCTATGCCAAGAACCACTTCTAAACCGTAAACAGGCACGGATTTCTAGCGACAATTGCCGCTAAAAATCTGTGCCTATTTTTTGTCATTCTATCATTGCCATCCATTCTTCACATCAAATACCGACCACCTCAAAAATATAACAACATCTGGTTGTAGGGAGTGCTTGTTTGCAAAAAAATTCAACGCAAAGCGGCATAAGGCGCAAAAGACGCTAAGGAAGGCAATTCAAACCACAGAGGCACCGAGACACAGAGAAGCAAGCCGCATATAACAGGATGGCTTTTTTCTATCCTGCTACGCTTATCCTGTCTATCTTGCCATCCTGTTATATGCGGCTTGTTTCTCTGTGTCTCGGTGCCTCTGTGGTGAATTGCTTTCCTCTGCACCTTTGCGTCTTTTGGCTGTTCCCTTGCGTTGTTTTTTATATATATAAGCACTTCAGAAAAACCTTTTGCCTCTCATTGTTTTTTCACTGCAGCTCCAGGATGCCCTGGGCAATATTATAGCCAATGATGAGGGCGGGAGAGGTGGTTGATCCGTCTATGATGGCCGGGGCTATCGAATTATCGGCTACAAACAGATTTTTCACGCCATAAACCCGTCCGTACTGATCGACAACGCCGCCTTGGCCCAAGGGTGCCATGCGCGCCATGCCCATGTAGTTGTGAATGCCACCATAAAGGTTGATCTGGTTGCGGATAAATTGTTCCAGCTGGACGGTATCGTCGATGATGGCATTGGTCAGTCCTATGGGAGTGAAGCTCTGGCTGATGAGATAATTCATGATCGGCTGTATATAAGCTCTAAAGACCCGTACCAGCAAGTCCATATCGGCCGTTTGGCTGAAAATGCAAGGATCAGCCAGGGGCAATTGCAGCGGGTCTGAGCTTTGAATGCGCACGCTGCCCAGGCTTTGAGGGTTTAATGGGATAACTCCCAAGGCCAGCGTATTTGGCAGGAAAGCATAGGTGATGATTTCGACGGCACGGGCATTTTTATCGGCATTTGCTGCCGGGTCGGGCAGCCAGCCAACGAGTTGGGCAAAGGCATTGGGATCGTTTGGTGGCACGAGAGGTGTTTCGGGCGGTGTGTCGAAGAGCACGACCATGTTGGCGTGGTCTTTGACATTTTCCCCGACATTGGGATTGGCAAATTTGAGGGGGATACTATAAGCGGCGAGCAGTTCTTTCAGGGCCGATGCCTGAATGCTGCAGCAGTGTGCAGCTGTTGATGCCTGCACACAGGATGACGCCTTTGTTGGCATAGGCTTTTAAGAGCACGCCGTCTTTCAAAAATTCGATGCCGCTGGCTGTATTTCTACTCCATAAAATCTTTAAGGCGGTAGAGCGCATTAGCACCAGCAGCCGCCGTTTATCGATGCCGATGCCATTGGCTGCCATTACCCTGTCATTCAGAAAGGCCGTGGCCGCACTCACGCGGTATTGTCCGGCTGGGCCATTTTGGAAATATTGCATGTAGGGGCTGACGCCGATGGGAGTGGCAGGGTCATTGTAGTCGGTAAGGATTGGCACAGCGGCCGCAGTGGCCAGTGTATTGGTTAGTGCCAATGCCAACGCTGTGGGCTGCGCCGGAGCTTGGCGGATGTCAACCAATCCGCCGCTGCCGTGGGCAGCAGGATTGAAATTACCTGGCAGGCCGGAGAAGTTTTCCAATGACTTGGCAATGTTGAACATGTTGTCGGCGGACCAGCGCGCACCGGCAACTTGTTCCCAGCCTTTATACAACTGGCCTGTGCCGCGGCAGTAGAATAGGGTATTGACGGCAGAACCTCCACCCAGCAGGCGTCCGGTTGTCCAATCGGTAGCGCGTCCGTTAAGTCCAGGCTCGCCAATGGTTTCCCCCGGCCAGAAATATTCGGCTTTATCTTCATAACCTACTAACGGGGCATTGATGGCCAGTTGGATGTCCGGATCGGCATTGTGGTTCTCGCCGGCTTCAAGCGCTAGTACAGAAGTTTTCATATCATCAGTGAGCATCTTGGCCACCACAGAGCCGGCCGCGCCAACGCCGACAACGATGTAATCAGCATGGTAGGTGCTGCCGCGATCGGTGATTTTGATTTTATGTCCGGCCGCAAATAAGCCAGCAGGCAGGCATAGGCAGGCGCAGCTTAAAAAAACGAAGAGATTATGCAGTGTGCGAAGTATCATCTTTCCTCATTAATTTTTTATAAACATTAGTGTGAAGCCACAACTTAGAGTTTTTTTTGATTTCTTTGTTAGAAAAAAAAACATATGTAGGTATGTTGAAATTTTTAAAACATTTTTAGAGCGGCTTAACTATTCTCATGGATCGGAATTTAAATAATGTGAAGTCACATCGCCAATGTTGGCTTGCTATCCTACTGGCAGCAGCATGCAGTTGCAGTTCTGGCCCGCGCGCACAGCCTATCGAGCCTCCAGGCAGGGTGCTGGAAAGTGCTACGCAATTGGCAGGTTCTGACGCTTTGATAGAACTCACCGAGTATGTGCCGGATTCATGGTGGACGCTGTTCAACGACTGCCAGCTCAGTGAATTCATAGAGACTGCTTTTGCAAGAAACCCTTCTTTACAAGCCTCCGAGGCTAAGGTTTTACAGGCGACATATAATGCCGATAGGATGCGGTCGACGCTCTATCCAACCCTGGGATGGGGAGGGGACGTCTCCCGCCAGAAGCTGAGCGAGACAGGCCTTATTCCTTTCGGTTCTGCCAACGCATTGTCGGCGACACCGGGAGGCTCCAGCCTGCCGCTACCACCAATTACTAACTTCATACCAGTATATTTCACCCAGACAGAAACCGAGCTGGCCCTCAAATATGACTTCGATATATGGGGGAAAAATCGCCATACGCTGCGCGCGGCCTTGGGAGAAGTGCAGGCCAACATCGCCGATGATGCATTTTCGCATTTGCAGCTTGGCATGGCAGTGGCACAAGTCTATTTCCAATTGCAGATAGGCTATAAACGTCAAGAAATTGCCCAAGCACTGGTGGATAACAAGGCCAGCTATCTGGAAATTGTGCAAAAACGCCTTAATGGCAACTTAAATAACATCCAGACGATCAATGCCGCACAAGTCAATGTGACCGCGGTAAAACAAAAGCTGCTGGAGATTCAAGGCGACATCGCGGTCAATGAATATCAGCTTAAAGCCTATCTTGCAGGTGATTTCGATGAACAGATCGTCGATGCCAAAGTGGCTTTGCAGCCGCTGCCAAAAGTGTTATTGCCTTGCGATCTGCCACTGCGCCTGATTGCACGCCGCCCGGACATCATCGCCCAGCTATGGATGATAGAATCTGCCGACAGACATATCGAAGTGGCAAAAGCCGGATTTTACCCCGACGTCAATTTGACAGCCTTCCTAGGCTTCCAAACGATCCATCTGCACGAGCTGTTTTGGGGGCGCAGCAAATTTTTCAACGTCGATCCAGCCTTCAGCCTGCCTATTTTTGAAGGCGGTCGCCTGATTGCCAATCTGCGCGGATCCGAAGTTAGCTACGATGCGGCCATTTTCCAGTATAACAATTTAGTCATCAATGCCGCTAAAGAAGTGCTTGATGGCATCGCCGTGCTGCGCATAAGAGAACAGCAGCTTAACGAAACCAAAAAGATGACCGGATATCAGCAGGAACTCTTTGATATTTCCAAACTGCGCGTGCAGTTTAACTTGAATTCGGATTTAGATTATTTGACCAGTGAAGAAAATATGCTGATGGCGCTCGACCAACAAGTCGTTGCCCAAGGAAGAACCATCCAGGCCATGCTATCATTGATAAAAGCTCTTGGCGGCGGATACGACGTCTGTAATATAGAAAGGTGAAAAATGACTGCCTCTCAAAACGAAAATTCAAATGAACGCCAAGCGACTCGGAATGAATCCCATGCCGGCACTAGCTTAACAGCTGAAAATGATGCGCCATCAACAAATCCGTCGCATGAGCCATCAGCGCAGGCCGACAACCATAAAAGAAATCACGCCTTGTGGTGGTTCACCTTTATTCTTATCGCCGCCACGGCAGCCTGGTTCAGCTGGTGGTTTTTCTATCTGCGCTTTTATGAGACTACCGATGATGCCTATGCCAATGGCAGTATGATCAGCATCAATGCCGCCATCCCGGGGTCTGTGGTGTCTTTCTATGCCGACAATACCGATCTTGTGAATGAAGGTCAGCTATTGGTGCTGTTGGACAGTACGAAATATCAGATGGAATATGATAAGGCTATCGCCGGCCTAGCATCAACAGTATTGCAAGTCAGGCAACTGTATGACAGCGTCGATGCGCGCCGCGCAGCTGTGGCAAGCAAGCGCACTATGGTGGAAAGGACGCGTTATGATTTCCAAAACCGATCCGGATTGATTGGTTCTAAGGCCGTGTCTAACGAGGAGTTTTCTCACTCTAAGGACGATTTATCGGTGGCGGAGCTTAACCTAAAGCAAGCCGAATCCGAACTTAAAGTTGCCCTGGATGCCACCGGCAACACTCCATTGGAAAAACATCCCAACATCGAACAGCAGATAGCTACCGTAAAGCAGGCGTATTACAACTTGCAGCACTGCTCAATCTATGCACCGGCGACAGGCTATGTAGCCCAACGCGCTGTCGAAGTGGGACAAACCGTCACACCGAATACAGCTATGATGGCTGTTATCCCCACAGATTATGTGTGGGTAGATGCAAATTTCAAGGAAACTCAGCTGGCACATATGCGCATCGGACAGCCAGCCACGGTGAAATTTGATATCTATGGCTCTGATGTCAAATTCGAAGGCACAGTCATCGGTATCGCATCCGGCACCGGCAGCGTATTCTCGATCATTCCTGCGCAGAACGCCACCGGCAATTGGATTAAAATTGTACAGCGCCTGCCTGTGCGCATCAGCCTGGATGCCAAGATGCTGAAGGATTATCCCATCAGGCTTGGAATTTCGGCTGAAGCGTCTGTCGATATCGCCAACCGTGATTTACCGATGCTGGCACCGACACCATCGACTAAAGCCGTGGCATCAACACCTGTCTTTGATATCCATTTGGAAAAAGTTAATAAGGTTATCAATGACGTGATCCGCGCCAACCTCAATCAAGAAAAACCATAACATCATATGGCTCAAGAATACGAAAAAGGCGGACGCCTGATACTGATCAATCTGGCTTTAGGCTTGGGCACATTCATCCAGGTGCTTGATACGTCAATTGCCAATGTGGCTATCCCATATATCGCCGGAAATCTCAGCGTCAGTGTCGATCAAGGCACATGGGTAATTACATCATTTGCCGTCAGTAATGCCATCGTATTACCCCTTACAGGATGGCTTTCCGATTATTTCGGGCGGGTGCGCCTGTTCGTGTATTCTGTCTTGCTGTTTGCTTTGATGTCTTTCCTGTGCGGATTTTCCTCCAGCTTAACCATGTTGGTAGTATGCAGGGTTTTGCAGGGAGCTGTGGCCGGCTCCTTAATTCCTCTGTCTCAAAGCTTGATCATGGATTTCAATCCTCCCGAAAAGCAAGGGGTGGCATTGGGATTCTGGGTTATTATTGTCATTGTAGCTCCCGTTATCGGGCCTATCTTGGGGGGCTATCTGACGGATGTATATTCCTGGCCGTGGATCTTTTATATCAACGTCCCTATCGGCATCTTTTCGGCCACGGTGATATGGGCGATGCTTAGCAAACACGAAAGCAAGCTTGTGCGCAATCCCATCGATTGGTGGGGGCTTATTTTGCTGTCCACAGGGGTCTGTTGCCTACAGATTATGCTTGATAAGGGCAAAGATCTGGACTGGTTTGAATCCAATGTCATCATCGCCTTGACGGCTATCTCAGTCATCTCGCTGGCTTATTTTGCGATATGGACGAAATTCCAAAAATACCCTATCGTAGACTTTTCATTCTTCAAAGATCGCAATTTCGCTATCGGCACATTCTGCGTTACTGTGGCCTATCTGTTAATCTTCGGCAGCACCGTCGTCATTCCCCTCTGGCTACAGACGGTACAATCTTATACAGCGTTTTGGGCGGGCGTGGCCGTGGCTCCCATCGGGATCGCATCCATTTTATTAACGGCGCCGATGGGAAAAAATCTGAACCGCTTCGATCTGCGCAAAGTCGCGGCCACGAGCTTTTTTCTTTTTGCGCTGGGTTTTTTCTATCAAGCCAGTTTAACTTCGCAAGCCTCCCTGTTTGATGTCATGCTGGCACGTTTCTATCAAGGCTTTGGACTGGTAATCTTCTTTTTACCTTTAGTACAGTTGTCTTTAGGCGCAATTCCTAAAGAACGCTATGCCAGTGCTGCCGGCTTGTTTAATTTCATCCGGATTTTAATTGGTACAGGTTTTGGCACTTCAATATCGATACAAATGTGGAACCGTCTGCAAATTTTCCATCACGAGCGATTGAGTGAGGATGTGACAGCATATAGACCATTAACGACCCAGTTATATGAGTCTTTGAGTCATGTAAACATCAACTTTGTGCCGGAAGTTGTTAACCGCCTCATAAATGGGCTAGTAGATCAGCAAGCCTTCATGCTATCGACCAATGATCTTTCATGGATGGGGGCCTGGATATTCCTTTTGATTACACCGCTGCCAATGCTTTGTAAGCGCGTGGTCATGAGCAAGGATGTCGTGGTCGGAGAGTAAACATAAGGAAAAGGGGGAATGATGACGAAATCATGGATTATTTTGGTTTGGGTAGGGCTGCTTCTCTTGCTGGTATACTTCTATTTTTATCAACCTGCCTTCTTTCAACATGTTTTTCAATATCCCGGGGCAGGCTCTCCCTACGTAAATACTCCCGAAGGCGCCATCTAAAGCAGGAAACCTTTTCTGAGATCAATATCCACCCATCGGATTGCTAAGGCAAAGAAAGGGGGATACCTCACAGCCATCGCATCATGGGTTTATGTTGACAACCCTGCCGCTTGCGATCATATGCATCCTGTTTGTTTTTGCACAACACTGAGGAAGAAGTGAATTAGATGGCCGAATATGCTACCTAATTAGAACGGGAGAACATTAAAGATTTAGCCCTATTGTTTGTCTGTGTCTCGGTGGCTCGGTGGCGAAAAATTCTTAAGGAACACACCTTTTTGCTTTTTTCTTTATAGCCTCTTCTTTTATCTTTCTTAGCAAAATACAAAGCGCTGCTGCTGGGGAGATTATTGTGCGACTTAAAAGACTGGAAATTCTGGGATTCAAATCCTTTGCCGATAAGACCAAGTTTGAATTCGATCCGGGCATCACCGCCGTCGTCGGCCCCAACGGTTGTGGAAAATCCAATATCGCCGATGCTTTCCGCTGGGTGCTGGGGGAACAATCGGCTAAATCCATGCGCGGCCATAAGATGCCCGACGTGATTTTCGCCGGCACGACGCATCGCAAGCCCCTCAACTTTGCCGAAGTGACGATCACCCTGACCGATATCGATGGCAAGTTGCCTATTGACTATGACGAAGTATCCGTCACGCGCCGACTGCATCGAAGTGGTGAATCCGAATATTTCATCAACCGTCATCTGGTGCGCTTAAAAGATGTGCAAGGGCTATTCCTCGATTCCGGCATGGGTAAAGATGCCTACTCCATCTTTGAACAGGGTAAAATCGATCAAATAATCAATCTTTCTCCATTAGAACGCCGCTATATCTTTGAAGAGGCTGCCGGCATCTTGCGCTTCTTGCAGCGCAAAAAAGAAGCCTTGCGCAAGCTGGAACAGACGGATCTCAATGTATCGCGTATCAAAGATATCCATAAGGAGGTGGAACGGCAAATCATCGTATTAGAGCAGCAAGCCGAAAAAGCCCGCGAATATAAAGAGAATAAAAATGCCTTGGAAATTCTGGAGAAAACACTGCTGGCGACTAAGTGGAATACACTGCAAGTACGCTTCGGCGATGGCCAGAAAAAAGGCTGTGAACAAGATGTGCGCATCACGGATACGCATTCCCAGATCGAAGCGCTGCAAAACGAACTGGCTGAAGCTAAACATGGTGTCGCTGAAGCCGAAAAGATCCTACGCATACGTGGCGAAGAGGTTTTTAAGGCCCGCAGCGCCAAAGAAATTAAGTCAAAAGAAAAGCAGTCCAATCAAGAGCGCCTGAAAGATCTGCATGCTAAAGAACAGCGCTGGCAGCAGGAAGTTGAGGGCATGGACGCAAGGCGCGAACTGCGGGAAAAAGAACGTAGGACGATTCAAAGCTCTCAGAAAGTCCTTGATAACCGCTGTGCAGAACTTGATAGCATCGTCCAAAAACAACGCGAAAAGGTCAAAGTCCTCGAAGAAGAGTTGGCTAAGCTGCGCGACCATCAGCAAAACCAGCAAAGGGAATGCCTTAAGCTTGTACACAGCGAAAATCAATGTGAAAGCGACAGCCGGCAATCGCATGTGCGTTTGGAAAATGCCATGGAAAAGCAAAGCCACCTGCATGAGCGCAAAGCCCGTCTGACGGCATTGGAAAAGGAACTGGTGGCGCAGCTGGCAGAGCAGAAACGGCAGCTTGACGAATCATCACGGGCTTTGGAAGGGCAAAAACAGCTCTTCAGCGCTATGGAAAAAGATCTGCAAGAGATCGCTGAAGAAATGGACAAGGCTCAGATCGAATTTGAGCGCATAAATCAGGAAATAACGGATGCCAAAGCCCGCCAGCGCGCTCTGCAAAGATTGCGCGATGACCGCGAGGGGTTTTCCGCCGGTAGCAAAAGCCTGCTCGAAGAGGCTTCAAAAAAGGATAGTCCGCTCTTCGATAAAATAAAAGGTCTCTACGAATATTTCACACCGGAAAAAGGCAAAGAGGCCGCACTGGCAGCCGTGATGCGTCCCTATGCGCAAACACTGGTCGTTGAAAAGGAAGCCGACTTCGAGGCCGTGGTAGCTTTTGCCAAGAAAAATAAGATAAAAGATATTTCCCTGCTCTGCCTTGAGCTGATGGCAAATCTTAAAGCTGCCAAGTCCGTCAATAACAAAGCCTTGGTGCCACTAGCCTTGCATGTGATTGAAAATGAAGTGTCCCGTTGCTTTTTAGATGGGGTGTTCTTTTCTAAGGAGCTGCTGTCTCCCATGGAAGCGGTTAAAAATGGAGAGGGTGTCGAAATCTGTCTTGCTGACGGTGTGCTGGTTGATCGGCGCTCGGTGGTCTTTTATGCCACGCCAGGAGAAAACAATATTTTCCTGCGCGAAGCTGAACTTAAGGCGCTTGATAAAAAGTTACTGGAGTCTGAAGAACAAAGGCTGCAATGGGATAACGTCCTGCGTGCCATCCAGCAAAAACGCGCCCACCTGCAGGGCCAACGCACAGAATTGGATAAAACGATAAGGCGCGCCGAGATGCGCCTGGTAGAAACGAATTTCTCTCTGCAAAAGGCCACCACAGATCTTGATAAAATGCGCGCCGAAAGCAAACAGCAGCAGCTTGAACAACAGGGCGTGGAAAGGATCATCGGCGATCTCTCAGAGGCGCTAGGCGAACTTAAAATGCGTCATGCTAAAGCCAAGGCGCTAGCCTCCAAAGCTCAGAAAGATGGCGAAGCCTTGAATGAACAGCTCAACAAGCTGGCGGCAGATCTGAAGCAGCAAGCCCATGAACTGCGTGAAAAAGAGGCCGCCTGGCAGCAGGCCTCCGATGAACAGCGCAAACAGGCGCATGCGCTCAATGTGCTTGAAGTCAAAGATCTGGAAAGTACGCAGCAGCAAAAGCGCCTGCAGGATGAAATTGAAATGGGGCGCGCCTCGCAGTCCCAAATCGAGCATCAGGGTGTTGAAGTAGATAAGCTGCTGCATGAGGTCGAACATGTGCTGGCGGATGTCACCGCGGCCTGCAGCGAGCTCGACCAGCAGGTGGCGGTACGCAAAAAGGCTTTGGAACATCTGGAAGCCAAAATCAATGACCGCCGCAATATCTTGAAAAAACATGAGAATGACCGCCACCAAGTAGGCATCCAGCTGGCCCAGCTGGAATCGACGATGCAGTCGCTTGAGAATGAATTGCAGGAGCGCCACCGCCTATCGGTCAAAGACGCCCTCGCCGCCTGCGGCAGCTTGGACAAATCTGTCGATCAAATAGAAAAGCAGATGCGAGCCTTACGCCAACAGATCGAAAATGCCGGTGATATCAATATGACATCGATTGAAGAGTGCGACAAACACAAAACTCGCTACACCTTCTTGAATCAGCAAATCGATGATCTGGATCTTTCCAAACAGGAGCTTGTGGCCATCATCGCCCAGCTCGACGGGGAAAGCCGCAAAATATTCAAAGACACCTTTGATCAGATCAGTGCCAATTTCAAAAAGAATTTTAAAATTCTGTTCAATGGCGGCGAGGCCGATTTACAATTTACCGAAACATCAGATATCCTTGAAGCGGGCATCGATATCATCGCCCAGCCTCCGGGCAAACAGATGCGCTCCATCAACCTGCTTTCCGGCGGCGAGAAATGCCTGACAGCCATGGCCTTATTGTTCGCCATCTTCGAAGTCAAGCCTGCCCCTTTCTGCATCCTAGATGAAATCGATGCACCACTTGACGATACCAATGTCGAGCGTTTTGTTAATATCGTTAAGGAATTTGTCGACCGTTGCCAATTCATCATCATCACGCACAACAAACGCACCATGGCCATCGCAGATGTACTTGTCGGGGTCTCCATGGAAGAAAAAGGCGTCTCCAAAATCCTTACCATGGATTTTTCAAAGAGTCTGGTGGACGCGACGGTTTAGATTTTTCTTAACTTCGAAAAAAAATATGACGTCATTGGAGTTTGAGGATTGGGGTGTGGCTACTGATTTGCGCAGGTCTTGTTTTTTTGCGCCGATCGGCATACGCACCAGCGAACTAGATAGTATGGATTTTCTAATTCCAGCAAATTGAAGAAGTCATCTATACTATGCATTAGTACCCGGACTAATTTAAGGAAGATATTTGCAGGATGAAGAAGCTTATACAGGGGATTGTCGATTTTAGAAATAACCTCACCGAAGAGTCTCGCGAGCTCTTTGCTAAGCTTGCGCTTGGACAAAAACCGGACACCCTATTCATTGCCTGTTCCGATAGCCGTGTCGTGCCAAATCTTTTTGCCTCAACAAATCCCGGTGACTTATTCGTTTTGCGAAATATCGGCAATATGATCCCTCCGTCATCTGCCACTCAACATGACAATGGCGCTTCGGCCGTCATTGAATTTTCTATATTTTCTCTAAATATTTCTGACATCATTGTATGTGGCCATTCAGAGTGCGGTGCCATGCAGGCGCTTGCGCATGGGACCGATACGCAATGCTGTCCGCACCTCGGATCTTGGCTTAAATATGGGGAAGAAGCTTTAAAAAAAGTGAGAAATGGATTTGTCATCAGTCCCGGCTTAGCCGAGCATAATCAACTTTCCCAAGTCAATGTGCTGCAACAATTGCAGCATATTGCAAGCTACCCCTTTATTCAGGAGCGCATCGAGAAAAAACAGCTGCGCCTGCATGGTTGGTGGTTCGATATCGCTCAAGCCGATGTCTATTGCTACGAGCCGGATCTTAATCAATTCGTCGTGATCGACGAAAATGAAGCTAGACACGTGCTGGAAAGATCAAAGCAATCGTAGCATCGTCAATATGGTTGTAGAATTATATTTTATTAGCTTGGAAATTGCCTGCCAAATCCGCTGAAGGAGTAGTGCGTTTTTGTGCTTGTGCGCGTGCCTTTACAGAAAGTGTTGCGGGCACTCCACAAGGAGAATACACCACCCTGCCTCATGAACATGTACTCAGTTACGTTGGTTTGAAAATCATTTTTTATAATCCTTAACTGTAATATCTAAGTCGTAGGGAAACCACTCAGATTTTTTCGAGATGAGTTGAATTCTGTCAACCCAGGCGTTTGGGTATGTTCCTTGGACTCTAATAGGAAAAATTACCATACCGGGCGTGCCTATTCTGGATGCCATCATCGAGAAGTTTGATTGTGTAGCAATCAACACATCAAATTTCTGCATCGCAAAAAAATCTTGGACGGCATAATTGGTATCGGGATTTTCCAAGTATTGGATTCCGAATTCAATATCATAACCAATAAAGCTATTGCGGAATTCCTCGATAAGAGCTTCAGGTTTTTTTGTATCACTAAAGAGAAACACATGCATCGGCCGATGCTGATTTAATTCATAAACCCTTCTGATCTGATTTTTATGGTAGTCCAGATTCGGAACCTTTAATGGTAAGAACTGAATGGAAGTCTCAGGTGTGTCATTCCCGCTTAAGGCGCGGACATGATCGGCAACATTTAAAACGCCCTTTTTTGTCAAATCAGGGATTTGGATGCGCGGAGAGGCTGAATTTTTCAGATATTCGTGAAAGCCTTCCTCATACCAGGAAATATTCAATAGAAGGCAATTACTTTTGTCTTGATCCCATTCGGTTATATCCTCATTTCCCGTAAAAATTATAACTAGGTCTTGCTAGGCAGGGTAATGTTCAGGTCTTTCAAAATATCTCGCTGTGGTTTCGTCATCTCTGTGAGAATGTGCCCGTACTTGCCGGAATACTTCACTTTGGTTAGCGTGTCCATTTCTTGCAGAAGCTCGCGAACTGTGTAGCGCTCAATAAGCGTAGACTTTCTCATCTCTCTACGTAAAGCGCTTACATAGATAAGAGCAATGAACTGAACGAAGAGCCTGCCATCAACAGTTGCAGAGCTGTGCATACGCAGACGCTTCATGTCTAACTGATTTTTAAGATCATCGAAGCACTTTTCCACGATGTCTTTGTCTCGATAGATCTGTAGAGATTCCGTTGGGCTTTTGATGCTATTGGTCAGCAATGCTTGGAATCCAGCATAGCGATTAATGTACTGGTTTACAGCCTGGGTGTTGTACGAAACTTGAATTCCCCGTTTAGGGGTTGTCTTCACCACAAAAAATGTATCATATGCTTCTTGGTGCTCATTTATGGCTTTTCCTGATTCCAGTTCCTTCTTGTATCCAACCAGTTCCTCGCTAAACCGATCGACTGCATTAGCCCGTGCATGTGCATTGTAGTAAAGATGTAGGTAGCAGCGACGGTTGTCCTTTCCCCATGGGTAGAGGCGAGAGTGGACATAAAGGATTTCATCATCAAGCTTTTGGTATCCCTCAGGCCCGTGAATGACCTCATAGATATCATCAATAGCGTGCTGTACCCATTTATTGTTCAGAGGAACCGATAGCATGAACTTGTCTCTAGAAGCAAGCAGTTCATCAACGTTTTTCTTGCTGTAGAACCCCTTGTCCATCACATAGTGAAGGGTCTTTGTCTCCAAAGCTTTGAAGGTCTTTAGAAGGTTGTGTAATGTAGTGACATCGGTGATGTTTCCTGGAATCCGTTCGAAATACACGGGCAAGCGTCCCTTTTGGCCGAAGAGTATGGCAAGATTCAGCTGCGGTAACTTGTCTAAGTCACGGTTGTGGCCGTATTTGATGTATTCATTGAGTTCTGAGTATGATGAGATGGAAGTGATATCGTAACAAAGGTAATCATCCTCCAAAACCTTATTCATCCATTTCGTGAAAAAAGTTTGTTTCTTGTCGATGCTAATTGCACGAAGGATCTCAGTGATGCACTGGCTCGTTAATGGTGTTCCAAAAGGATGTGCATGACTTTTGCACCACGCCCCACAATGGCTCAAAGGACCACCTTGGGAAACGAGATAGTAAGCCATTGTTAGAATCTGTCGGTACTCCTTAGGAAAGCTGGATTTTAGCAGCCCTTCCAGACCTAACTGGTCGGTGATGGTGTCGAGAATAATCGAAGATCCTACTATCTCGGCAGATGCTGTGACAATCGGATCTCTAACAGCAGCTTGTTCAGGCGCAAGACGCTTAGCCGGAACGAATTCTCCGTTGGCAGGATCAAGTTTGCCAATGCACACCTGTTTATTGCGCGCTTGTTTTTTTTTCTTATCCCAGCATGAAACAGCCTCATAAACATATGTAATGCCAGTTTTCTTGTTTATCTGATGTACTCGATAGGTCATATGATTTCCTTTTTTCATGGTTATAATTATAACCATGAAAAAAGGAAAGAAGTTTTAAAGTTAAGTGTCAAAGCATTGTTGTTTAATGACTTGTATTGTACCTAGTTATAATTCTTACGGGAAATGAGGTTATATCCGAAGGAAAATAGCCGACAATAAAGAGCGTCGATGGTGATTCTGGATTATCTATGCGATGGAAAAATTCGTTTAATGAATCGAATGAATTAATTACCAGAGTTTGCTGGAAGTTCGTTTTTTGATCATCAAATAAGTCCGCTTCATGGTCAGCTGTGATGAGATCGCTATAAATGAAAGACCGATATAAAAAAGGCACCGAGGTAATGTAGCTTAAGTAACGGGCCTGTGCATATACCAACATCCGATCCCCAAAGCGATCTCCCCCCTGATAAGAAATTGCATGGTTTTGACTGTATTCATGAGATGATAGCAATGTGGTTATAGCCAAAAGAAAAAGACATAATATTCGTTTCATAATCGTTTTTCCTTTATTAATAGACTGTTTAGATGAATACCGCTGGCAGATAGACGGTTCCACACCGCCGATGCGCTGTATCAATAAGTAAAGAGCTTGGTATAGTCATAAGAGAATATTTTTATGAAACTGGTCAGCGATCCACTAGTTCTTTACGACAAATAACCAGTCTCCAAACCATTGAGTTTTAGCCCGTGGAAATTAAAAATTGCCGGCCCAGAGAACAAATCCTCATGCCTCTAACCAATCACGGACTTTTCTTTCGCAATTTATGCTGAAAATGACAGATTTTAGGAAAGGTGTTTTTTTTAAAAGGTGTGAATGCGAACATTATTTCGTAGCCCCACAACAGAGTAAAGGGATTGAAAGATTATTCCGGAAAATTTTGTGCATGCAAGTGCGAGTAAAAGTTCCCCTACGCTGAATATCAAGAATTATTGACATTTGAATCTTGAATGACTATGGTTTAGCGCACAAGCCTGAAATTATCGAGTAAATCGACTCTAAGCTGTGTTCAGGAGCTATTTGATGGCAGACAGCTTTTCAACTTACAAATTGAGCGTATGCCGTGGTTAACTGCTTTGGCTTGGTAACCTGGAATCTTTTTTCATATCAAATTCAAGACAGGAAATTATATGCTGAGATGGATCTTGCTGATTTTGCTGCCGATTTCAATTGTTTGTGCAAAAGAACGAAGTTCAAGCTATCCCTACCTTGCCGGGGACACATGGCGTTTTTTTTGTGACTGGGAGCTGTCAATTTATAGCACGTTCGACCCTGCCAAAGTTCAGTTAGGCGATACGATTTTTTGTGAGCATGATTCATTATCAAAATTCCTAGAATCTTATCTCCCTTATATCCAAAATAAGTTTATCTTGGTCACTGCCAATTCCGAGCAGGGGGGGGACGATCCTTTGCCCGGCATTCATCGCCCCATTCTGGAAAGTCCAATGGTCTACCGGTGGTTGGTGCAAAATATCGACTGTGAACCCACAGATAAATTGATTCCAATTCCAATTGGGCTCGCCAATACTGTCTGGTCACACGGGGATGTTTCCCTTCTCGATTTTTACATACCTAATTCACTGGAAAAGCGAATAGAATCAAAACTCTTTCTTAGTTATTTAAATTTCAGCACAAGTACAAATATAGCTTCGCGGTACCCTTGTAGGAAGTATTTCGAGAATTGCCCTTTTTGCCGCAAAGAAAATCCCAAACCATTTAGTGAATATCTCCACGATCTTTCCGATACAATATTTGTTGTGAGCCCACCGGGAAATGGTTTGGATTGCCATCGCACTTGGGAAGCCCTTTTGATGGGATGTTATCCGATCGTTAAGAGTACGACTTTAAATCCGTTATATAAAGATCTTCCCATTGTAATTATTGATACATGGGAAGAGGTGACTGAAGAGTTTCTGTTGCGGAAAATCCAAGAATTTGAAGGCATGGAATGGTCTAGAGAAAAACTTTATGCCCCTTATTGGTTTGACCGTGTGATGGAAATGCAGGACGAGCTAGTGACCGGGCACCACATTCATTTCATTACCGGATGTCAAAGACTAATCTCTAAATACAGTCTGAATGAAGGTTTGAAATTCAGGGAAGAAGCCAAAATGACATATCCATTAATCGAAAATTATCTCGTGCAATCGGTTGAATTCGGCTTTATGCAAGGATTGGATGTCCATTATGACGACAAAGGAATATTGATTTCACCTCCTGTCCTTAGGTATGTGAAGATAGCTTGCGATATCCTTAATCAATATGGGGATAGCCTTCGGGAGATGAAGATTGCTGAAATTGGTGGTAAAGATGGAATTTTATGTAAAATTCTATACGACATATCCGGCTTCTCCAGTTATACCTGTTATGATCGTCCTCCGTTTTTGCTTTCTAAAGCGGCCTTCCTCAACAAAAATGGGATAACAAATGTGAATTTTATTAGTACCCTTAAGGCTGGTGAACCTGAAATTTATGATTTAGTAATCAGCCAGGATGGCTTTTTGGAGATGATCCCCGAAGACCAGCTGTTGCTTGCCAGAACCGTTATGGCCCCTGCGTTGCATGGTCTCGTGTCGTTTGGCAGCAAGAGCACGGCGTGGGGTATTCCTGTAGGTGAGTTTTTGAATATTATTCAAAATGCCATAGTAGACGGCAATGGAGTTGTCAGATGGTGACAGCGGATTTGGATAATCCTGTTTTTAGAATATTTGAGAAAAAATTCCATTATCACAAAATATATGTCCCCTTGACTCGGCAGAGACTTTTTAATTTTTAAGGATGATAAGATGAGACGTTTTGTTGCATGTGTATTGGCTTACTTGTGTTTTTGCGGACAAGTTGAATCTTCCGAACACTTTTTGAGCTATATCATACCATGTTATAACTGCGAGAATTGGATAGAAGAGACCATCAATTCGATCTATCTCCAAAATGATCTGCAATGCCCTTTTGAGATCGTTTGTACAGACGATGGCTCTACAGATAGCACCCATTCCATCTTAGATAGATTGGCATCGGCGTTTCCTGAAATCAAGGTGTATAGGCATTTGAGAAATCAGGGAGGCAGCCTTACACGCAATACCTGTGTTTATCATTCCCGGGGCGATTTGATTTTCTGTTTGGATTCAGATAATGTCCTTTGTCCCGATTCCATCCAAGGGTTGATTGAAAGGATGGATGAAACATCAGCCGACGTTGTTTCCTTTGGTGGCATGCGATATTTCAAATGTGATTTCGTCCCTTTGTCAACCGTGCAATATGCTACTGCCGATGGCTATTATGACCTCGAAGCCCTTTTGGCAAATGAAAATACGCCGCCATGGTCAGGGAATTACCTTTATACCCGCACCAGCTTCGACAATGCAGGAGGGTATCCCCCACGGTTGACAACAGACACCTTTTCGTTTGGACTTAGGCAGGTGCTCACCGGATCGAAAATGACATATTTGCCTGGAACCTATTATTGGCATCGTGTCGACGTAGGTGGCTATTACACGCGAGAGTCTACAACGAATCGCATCGGGATAGACTTCTTTGATACAATTTTATCAATCAGGCCGCTGCTTGAAGATTCGTGTCTAAAGCATATTGAGGAACAAAGAGAAAAGGCGATCAATGGTTGGTCTTATATTGACCAGATTTCAATGCTGATGAATCAACAAATTAGGGTTAAATAGTGTGCGGCTTTAGCAAAAAAGCCTGTGACTAGAGTTTTATAAATATAAACAAAGGTTTTTATCTTTCACGATTTATAAATCTTCAACGAACCCCTTTAGGCGTATAGCTGCGCCCAGGAGTTTTCGACAAGGTGCGCCTCAAGCCCGACGATAAATTCAGGTGGCAATGCAGGCATTACAGCGCTAAGGAAAGTTGCTGCATCCTAATTTCCCTTTAGCCGTTATGTGTTTGTGGCTGTGCTCCTTGGAAGCTGTTATATTTGTAACCCGCGGTTTGCACCGTATGGCGCTATGGCATGGGCTAAAGCTATGGCGGCTCCTATGAAGCTCAGCAACATTATACTGACTGATGAGAAATCGGATGTGGGTGGCTGCTCCCATGGAGAAATATTGATCTTCAAGCGCTTAGTGATACGAAATGGTGAAGGAAAACATAGTCGTCATTGCGTTACCATTTGGGGAGTAAAAGTTCAAAACGGATGAAGAGTGCGTCGCCAAAAAATGAGCCGTTTTCACGGGGGTTTTCAGGGTTGAAATTTCCTCCGATCAGGACAAATCCCTGTTCTTCCAAAAAATCCCTTACATCTTGATATAAATATTGTCCGTCATAGGCTTCAGTGAATTCAACTTCCGTTAGGATAACGCTGGTTGTATTTAAAATATCGGGACAGGATTTTAATACGTTGAGTTCAACACCCTGCATGTCGAGCCACATTAGATCTATCCTGTCGATATCAAAGGCTTTTGCCCAGCTGTCCAAGTTATAGGTATATACAGGAATAACAGTTGGGAAAATGACTTCCGGAGAAAAAAGAAAATGATCTTTTGGAGGAAGCAGCGAGCTGGACATCACAGGTATGTTCGGAGCATTATCGTTTACCGATAAGTGCATTTCTGCCATCCCATTAGTTGAACTTAAAGCAAAATTGTAGGCATAGATATTAGGTGCACTTTTGGTGTTGCGCAAAAGTATTTTGTATAAGTAAGGGACGGGTTCAAATGAGTGGATTGTGCCATTCGGCCAGAGCTTGGACATGACGACACTTTCCTTCCCATCAAAAGCTCCGGCATCGATAATGACGGGGTCTTCTGGCAGGAATTTTTGGATAATAGCAAGCGAGCTTTCGGGAAGTTCAAAGCGGTAGAAAGGATAATCGGAGGCGGTCGCGTCGGCGGCAAAAAGGCACAGGAGTGTCAGATTTGAAAGAAAGTTACGCATGAATATCTCCATGATTATAAGAAGGCACAGGAAATTAATGAACCAATCTGTATGCAGTATAATTTTTTTCTTGTCAAACGGTCATTCGAGCCACTCCAAGTCCACCTTCATTAAAGAATAACCTTGTTAGGAGTGTCAGCGATTTTTTATTCCTGAATGCACTCAAGAGTAGATTATGGATGACTGCGGCAGCTCTGTAGACTGTCGAATCTAACCGATAATGCCCCTGATTAAGCTTGGATTAATTCCCTTCGCTGCAATCTCTGCGGACTCTGGTTTTAAATATTTACCACCACAGCGTCAGCAGAGATCACAGAGGAGAGGGCGTGATCAATCAACTTTCTTAATCAATTGGTTTTTGAATTGCCCAGCTGTCATAAGTCATTGTGAGTGGCTGCACTGTTTTCGTTGGTCAGAAAGCTGAAATTGAGATCCTGTTCATTGAGAAACTCATTAACAGCCTGCAAAACACCGAAAGATTCTCTGACGATGTAGTCATGACCCGCCAAATAGCCCTCTTTTTTGACCTTTGGCCACCAAAGAGCGATGTCTTCACTGGCCGAATCGTAGCCATGATTGGCATCGATATATACCCAATCAAAATACTCGTCTTTGAATAGTTTTACGGCATCTTTGGAATATTTTTTCAAAATAACGACTCGTGAATCGACAGCAAAACGGTTTTTTGTTTCTTGATATAGGTGTTCTTGCAGGTGGTCTGGAACATTGGCTTCGGGATCATCATAAATAGTCGGGTCTTGTTGTTCCCAGAAATCAATGAGAATAAGCTTTTTTAGATTTGTTTGTCGCAATATAACACTTGCGAAGCCTCCGCATTGCACTCAGATTTCAGCGACACGCGCATTGTGCGGCATCTCTTCTAAAAAGTCAGTGCAGCGATCCTTAAGCCATGGTGTGGGACTCGGCCATTTTTCATTTACATCGCCGTCATAGACATGAACAATTATTTAAAATAGCATGTACAGTGCCGCTAGAATTCTAAAACTATTTCCTTTCATTATTGTCTCCTATCGTGACAGTTGAATTGTCCACATATTTATCCAGACATTTTTGCAAGCATTCGTCATCGATATCGACGATGATTTGTTCGATCGTGACAACTCTGCTTTTGATTGAATAGGTCTTTGGATAACAAACAACCGCATAATCGTGAATTAGCGAAGGAACAATACTGTAGTTGGATTCTGCACGGATGAGAATGTCAAAATTGAATAGTGAAAAGAAATCTTCTAAAACATTCGAATCATGCCTGTTGCCTTGACTGCGATATGCGAATGTAATCGGAGCCTCTGGAAGTGCTTGCTGGATTTTATCGATCCATACATCCGGGTGTAATGCATCCGTAAAGATGTAGCAGTACAGCGGTTGACCTGGAAATAAATCCAACACGCTTTTGAGACTGTCAATATAAAAAGTCACCGGAGGTGTTTTTAAGGGATGTTTGATTTTGTGTTCTTCATCATCAAATCCTCCTCCCTCACGCATATGAATGGCTATAGAAAGAGTGTCTCCAGGAGGATATGTGAGAGGTCGTTCGTTCTTTAATGAAACCATTTCGTTGGCAAGCTTTCTGAATTCCGGGTTTTTCCAATCGATAGGAAAAGTGAAATAATGTTCTTTCTTCAATTCCCATTCGATTTCAGGGAAATAGGGGCAGACAAAAAGACAATTGTCTAAAAGAGGTTCTGGTGCCTTCTCACTTAAAGTCCGTTGGAGTGCGTAGTTGTGGCAGGCTGCGCTGTAAGGGATTTCATTACCATCTAATAGCAGCTCGGATGAATAGGCAAATGGTTTGTAAAGCAGAGGAATGTCATAGTGATATGAAAGCCATTTTGTATGCAGATATGCAAGCACGTTGTCCCCAAAACGTCCGCCACTGAAATCATAAGTGACTGCCGAGTCGGCAGACAACTTGGTTAAGCAAAGTAGACATACCACGAGAAATTTTGGTAACATAAAAACCTTTGTCATTTAGTTTAATGGTAAGCCGGACCAAAACGGGGTTGGCCCTGTAGTGGAACATTCCGTGTGAAAGATTGATGTTGCGCAGTAGGCACCAATTCTTCAGGCACCAATTCTTCCATAGCAATGGGTGTCACATTTTCAGCCGTACAGTCATATTTGGATAAAGCGTTCTTTTGACCGATGAGGAAAATCGGACAATCAGGGTTGAAAAGACGTGCCTGAGCTATAGCTGTGGAAAGATATGTTGGCAACAGGGGGCCGATATGCACATAAGCCAAAGAATATTCATCATTTGCTATTTGTTCATGGGCCATCTCTGCAGCAAGAGGAGCGAAAAACGAAAGCATTGTTATTAAAAAATAATGCATATATTGCTCCTTGCTGCGGTAAAGATATTTAAAAAACAAATCCTTTTGCAAAAAATATTTTTTTTTGTCAATGTGTTTTCTTTTTGTAGTTTTCGTAGAGCTTACTTGTATGCCGCTACAGGCTGATATGGAGCTTAATATCAAACTAAAAGGAGATCGACACATGATTCAGAGATTCTTGTTATTGCTCATCACATTGGGATTCTGCATTCCGTTAAGTGCTGAAGCCCCAGCGGTGCCGAATTCAAAAAAAGTAGTTGTCTGCGGTGCCGGCGGCTTTATTGGTCATCATTTAGTGAAACGCTACAAGTCGGAAGGGTTTTGGGTGCGCGGCGTCGACATCAAATATCCTGAGTATGAAGAAACTGATGCTGATGAATTTATTATTGCAGATCTGCGAAATCCTGATGCGACCAGCAAAGCTTTTGCACAGGCTGCCGGAGAATCTCCTTTTGATGAGGTCTGCCAACTAGCTGCCAATATGGGTGGCATGGGCTATATTAGTTCCCATGATGCAGAAATTATGCACGATTCTGCCTTAATCAATCTCAATGTAGCCGAAGAATGCCGTCTCACCGGTGTTAAGAAAATCTTCTATTCATCTTCGGCATGTATTTATCCAGAACGCAATCAGCTAGACCCTCAAAATCCCAAGTGTGCCGAAGATACAGCATACCCAGCAGCTCCTGATACAGAATACGGATGGGAGAAGCTCTTTAGCGAACGTTTGTATCAATCCTATGTGCGCGATTATGGCATGGATGTTCGTATCGCCCGTTTTCACAATGTCTTTGGGCCTTTGGGATCATGGCATGGAGGTCGTGAGAAAGCGCCAGCTGCATTGTGCCGCAAGGTGGCTTTAGCAAATGAGGGCGGGGTCATCGAAATTTGGGGTAAAGGCGATCAGACGCGTTCATTTCTTTACATCGACGAATGTGTGGAAGGCATAAGGCGCATGATGAATGCAGAAAAAGGCATTCCCGTGTTGAATGTAGGCTCAGAGGAGTTGATCTCAATTAACGACCTGGTCTTGCTTATTGCCAAGATAACGGGCAAACAAGTCGTCATTAAAAACGTGCCAGGGCCGGAAGGTGTCAGGGGAAGAAATTCCGATAACGACTTAATTGAAAAAACACTGGGTTGGAAGCCGACGCAAAGTTTGGAAGCTGGGCTTAAGCAGCTTTATCCCTGGATCGAAGAGCAGATAAAATTATACAACAATTCCAACTAGTATCATTTGCAAAAGTGAAGGGCGCAGACGCAAAGAAGATCGTAAAAACTTTGCGTCTGCGTTGTATACCAGCATCTAGTTGTAAAGGAAGGCAGGGGAGACCTATTCCATATTGGAATTATTGTTTAAATAGGCTCCCCACAATCCAGAATCAATCTATCTAGGGTTGGGCAGTACAGTAATATTTCCTTTAGGTGTGTTTGGAGAGGGGTAGAAAAGACCGTAAGGATTTATAAAATCACTTTGTCCGATTACGGTGTAGACCCCGTTATATCCCGTGATGATATAGCGGAGGTATTTGTTGATTCGTATTTTATCCAGTTGCGTTTCAAAGGCGTCAAATTTGGGGAAATCTTCATTGCGGACAAAAAAGCAGTTTGTGTCCGTGATCGCTACCAAAGAGTAACCTTTGGCTTTGCCTATCCGTATAAGAGCCCCGACCGAGCACCCGGCATAGACGTCATAATCATGGTAGACATCCAGATCAGCGGGGAACGTTGGATTATATTCGCAGATAATGACTCTAGGGCGCAGGCGGTTGAGGCTTCGAAAGATGTAATAATCATTTCCATCGATATCGATAGAGAGCAGATCAATGTTAAAGTCTATGTCATTGTCCTCCAGAATGGCTTCTAGGGTATCATCCTGGCCAATGCCAACTTTGCGATTTATGAGAAGGCAGTTAAAGGCTTTTAGGTTTTCGACAAGCTTTGCATAGGCTGAGTCGCTGCATTCGATCATTATCCCTTGCCAGCTTGAATCTTTGGACCACAGGTTGGCGGTATTTGAGGACTGGAATCCATCATCTGCGCCAAATTCGATAACGACTTTAGATGTCGTTCCGATGGTATCGAAGATTTGCTGGGTGATTCCATCTTCACCAAATTGGGAAAAGACGTTGTACTTAAAGTCGGCAAGTCTTGGTTTTTCTTCGCTAAACAAAGCGCCTGAAGTGAGGCATAGGGAGCATAAGAAAAGTGTAATTTGTTTTCGCATAGTCGGACCTTTGTTGTTTTTGCGCTTGTAAGAAGGGCGGATTCTTAAAAGACGATGGTTTTAGAGTGTATTTTTCACAGTTCGATGAAAAGTTACCGGCTATCTGTATACTGGAAATCAAAACGTTTTCACCTAGATCCTGGTATAGATGCAAAAGATTGCAACCGGATGCCTGTCCAGCTACTTATAAATGGCCCATATCCGATATCCTGCATCTGACACGAAGAAAAAAACATCTTTGTCTTGTGAAATGGAGAATTCATCGACAGCACGAGCGACATTATCCATCCAGTAGTCATCACCCAGCATCATGCAGCCTGGTTTTAATTTTGGATACCATGCTGCCAGATCCTGCAAGACAGCTTCGTAGCGGTGATCGCCGTCGATGAAAATACAATCCAGCGAGTCATCATCAAACAATAGTGAAGCATTCACGGATTTTTCTCTGATAAGTTGAGACCGCTGCTGATAGGGTGCCAATCTATAGTTTTTCACCCATTGGTATAGATAATCGAAATTTTTCTGCCCTTCGGCTGAACTATAGGCGGCCACATCGGCGCTGAAGCTGTCATTGGGATCGTAGTTGTATAGATATGGATCTACGCCGTAATACATGTCGATGTTTGTATTTTGTAGAATGGATTCTGCATTGCCGCCCATGGCTACACCGACTTCAACCATGGTCTTGTATTTTTGTTGCTGGATGACTCTTGGCAGTACATCATAATATAATTTCACCCAACTATTGGTGCAAATGTGATTGTGAATTTTCATCAAAACTTTATTAGGGATAGATACAACAGTGCTAGTGGTTGCGAGCTTGTCTGACGCAGCTAAAGCAAAGCCTATGGCAGTTGTCAGCAGAAAATAAATGGAAAAAAGCTTTTTCATCGTGCCTCCTATTAAATGATGGATTACCATTATATAAAATCGTGTTTTCATCAAGTTTTTTGAATTTCTCATTAGCGCAACCAGCGTGCCATAGTCCCAATAGGCATATAAAAATTGTTGTAAAAATATTTCATTACTTTTACTTTGCTAGTTCCATCCATTAAATTATACGATCCAAGGAGAAGGCGTGAAAAACTATCTAAGATGTGGTGTAGCCATGTCATTGGCATATCTATTAACTACTTTCGGTCAGGTTCAGGCTGGCGCGCAATATGATGAGTTTGGGACGGAGGGCTGCTGTCCTGCTTATGTATCTCTGGGCTGTCCTTCATATACGTTTGATGGGCAATTCACAGCGCTTTATCTGCAGCCAATGAGCAGCAATCTCAATTATGCCGCCGAGGCATTCCCGCTTCCGCTCCCATCACCAAATTGGGAAATATTTGATATCAAACCGGATTACCATTTTGGTTTCGACGTGGGCGCAAGCGTTGTCTGTCATGAAAGGAATAGCAGTGTAATACTGAACTGGGAGCATTTCTACTCCAAAGATACGGCTTCGTACGTGGTGGCTACCAACGATATGGTTGGGCCGTTTTTTGAAATTGGCCCCGATGCTGCGCTATATACGGAGACTAAAGGTCACGCCACGTTCCATTTTGATGGGGTTAACCTGGACTATGGGGTATTTGTCAATTTCGGCGAGTGCTTAAAGACAAATTTATATGCCGGTGTAAATGGGGTACATATTAAACAGACGATGTTTTCAGAGTATTCAAATGCCGATAAGACAGTTGTACGATCGATTGAAGTGCCTTCCTCATTCATAGGGGCAGGGCCGCAAGTCGGATTGGATTTTGCTTATCTAATCATGGACGATTTTACCTTCACCGGTGCAACGAAAGCATCGTTGCTGGTCGGTACACAGAAAAATCATACCACCTATCAAGCGCTTTCGCCGGCGCTGTCACTATTAGACATCACGCCTCCAAATACACAGCATATAAGCGTGCACAAGCGGACACAACTCGTGCCGGCATTTGAAGGCAGGCTCGGATTGGCCTATGCCTATACCTTCTGCAATGACTTCACTGTAAGCCTTGAAGCCGGCTATCAGGCGCAAGTATATTTCAACGCCCTCCAATCGGTGGATATGGGCAGCGAAGTTAACACGCCGCCTGTTGCACCCGACACCATCGGTGTGTTCGCACGTACTTTTCATAGAACCATCAGCAACTTCGCACTGGCAGGCCCTTATCTGGCATTAAATGTAGGGTTCTAAATCTTTACATTCATGGCAAGCATCAGGGCTTTGATGGAGGAGAAATCAAGGTCCTTGAAGAGTAGATATGAGGGCTCGTTTTCCGGTTGGAATTTTTCCCAAAATAATGTTTGGCCATCCAGCCGGAAAACTCTTTTTGAAAGATTGAAAACAGCTTTTATCAGCCAGGTCGATACAGTTCCTAGGCCGACAATATTGTCTAATTTCTTCGTAGTGACTGGACCTATGGCCACAAAGCTGCATTTTTCTGCTTCCAATGCTTTAAATGCCGAGGTGATAAGCAGCTCTGAGGTGCCATTCGGTGCATTTGCCGTGAGGATCAAATTGTTGAGCAGCCAGCCTGCACTGGCTTGAATTTCATTGAGCAATAGGATTCCAACGATGTGTCCATCTTTTTGTGCATAAAACCAGCGTTTGCCTTCTCGGTCGTTGAAGAAGCTGAGATGGGAAATATACACTTGCGGTCCGCGCCGCGCTTGCAACCAAGCCGACCCAATGTGTTCGATGGCCAGTTCCATTTGCGGATCATGGGGAATATATTCTTTTACTGTAATGCCTTCGTTTGAAGCATGTTTTACTTTCTTGCGCAGCAATACCCCTTTAGAGCCGGTTTTTTCAAGTGGGTTGGAGCTGGGATCAATGATCAGTTTGTGGCCAAATTGGATGGAAACATTGCAGCAACCTTGCATAGCCAAATCGGAAAATCCGGCCGAAGCGATAGCATAAACGACCTTTAAACTTTTCTCCCTGCAATAGTTGTCAAAGGCCTGCGCTAAAGGCAGCTTATCGGCCGGAGCGCAGATGGGATCGCCAAAAACGATGGCACAATTGGATTCAATCCGGTAGCCGATAAGGCCTTTAATCCCAGGAAAAGTAAAGGTTTGGCAGCGGGGATCCAATATCGCATCCGTATTTAAATCCCCCCATAACCTAACCTGTTTCACCAATAGGTCGCGTTGATTTTTTGTATTCTCAGAAAGGTGGTGCACTGGCTTATTGGTTTCTATATGCCGCATGTTTTCGCCTGTATTTATTTTTTTAAAATAAGGCATGGCGAGAAATTATGCAAATAAATAATTTAAATCTGTGTAGATAAATAAACTCGTTTTTGGCGGGGTAATACGTGCGAATTCGATTCAACGGCAAGAGCGCAAAGGCGCAAAGAAAGACCATTTTAAGTAGAATATTTACCGCCGAGTCGCAGAGATACAGCGAGCAAACTGGTTCAAGATTGTTCCGAAATGGAGATTAGTTTTTATAGCTTTGAATTCAATTATGCCAATCTTGAAAATGATGACCCATTGCCAGCTTGCCCAATTGCGCTTAGCACTGGTGAGGTCAATACCGTTTACAAAGCCATTTGATGGTTATAAGCTCTTACCAGTTGATCATCTCAATAGGATTCATCGGTCATGATATGCGCTTGGATAGCACTAAAAGCAATGATGAATAACATTAGCCGGGAGCAAAACATGGGTTATATTTTGTGTGGTTTTCTGAGAATTATAACCTTATGCATGGTAAAAATGAACAGATGTGCTAAATAAAAAAAAGCGTTCATATTTCCGGTGTCTAGCGATTTTAAAAACAACTTCTGTGTTATGGTAAAAGTAAAATATAATTGAGGTGGCAATGGCCAAGAAATCTCTGCCTTTGTCGCAGGTGTACAAGCTGCTTGAGCCGGGCCCTGTTGTATTGCTGACGACGGCTTGCGAGGGGAAATCCAATATCATGACGATGTCATGGCATATGATGATCGATTTCGAACCGCCCATCATAGGCTGTGTGGTAAGCAACAGAAACCATACGTTTGAAATGCTGAAGGCGACTAAACAGTGCGTGATCAATATTCCGACTGTCGAGCTAGTTAAAGAAGTGGTCGGTATCGGCAATACCACTGGCCGCAAGGTCGACAAATTCAAGAAATTCCATCTTACTCCTGAGGCAGCCTCCCACGTGGCTGCGCCGCTGATCGGCGAATGCTATGCAAATCTTGAATGCAAAGTCATCGATATGAAAATGATGGATAAATATAACATGTTCATTCTTGAAGTTCTTACGGCCTGGAAGACTCCTTCAAGGAAACGACCGCGCACTATCCACCATTGCGGTGAAGGAGTTTTCGTGGTCGATGGCAAGCAGATCGTGCTGCCCTCCAAAATGAAATAGCCAACATTTTGGCTATTGGTTTAATTTCTTTCAATATACGAAAAAAAAGAATAACCCTGTCCGGGGTTTATTTGAGAACATTCGTGTTCCCACACCTGCGGCTCCGCTACCGCTTCGCCTTGGTATGGGCTACAGAATGAGAGAAAAAGGGCAAAAAAGATGACAATTATGTCTTAATTTCTCTTATAAGGGGAGAAAAAGCAAAATAAGAAATACGTTCACATAAAAATGTTTAAAAACAAAACGGTTTCCTGGTTGGTGTTGTTGCCTTCTTTTTTGCCCTTTTTCTCTCATTCTGTAGCCCACACCAAGCGCAGCGCAGGTGTGGGAATCATGAACGATACAGCCTAACCGGGGACCGGTTCTTCTTTTTTCTTTTTCAAAGTAGGCGAGAAGCTAAGTATCTGACCACATAAACACCATGTTTGCCTTGGAGGTATATGGTAAAGAGGTTTTGCCAGCATTTTTTCTTGCGTCTTAAAAGATGGATCATGTAATATTGCGGTTAGAATTTTATTATAACAGGTGGTGAGGTATGAGTATCATGCAGACGCTAGACAAAGAAAATATTAAAGTTCGACAACACCCATTATCCAACCTTCTACAATCGGTCCAAAGTAAGATCATCGGTCAGCATCAACTGATCGAACATATGCTGGTCACGCTGCTTGCCGACGGGCATGTGCTGCTTGAAGGCATGCCAGGGCTGGCCAAAACCCGCTCTGCCAAGGCCATCGCCGATGCCATTGAAGGGGACTTCCATCGCATCCAATTTACGCCCGATCTTCTGCCCTCGGACCTCATCGGCACCGAAATCTATATCCACGATAAAAGCGATTTCATCTTCCGCAAGGGGCCCCTTTTCAACAACATCCTGCTGGCAGATGAAATCAACCGTGCGCCGGCCAAGGTGCAGTCGGCATTGCTCGAGGCGATGGAAGAAAAACAGGTGACCGTAGGGCATAAAAGTTATCCGCTGCCGGAATTATACATGGTGATAGCCACGCAGAACCCTGTTGAGCAAGAGGGGACATACAACCTGCCGGAAGCCCAGCTAGATAGGTTTATGATGCATCTTGAGGTCGACTATCCAACTCCCCAGGAGGAGCTGCTGATTGTCGAGCTGGATGAGAGAAGGCAATACAACACCACTGCCAATGTTGTGCCTGTAACCACCAGAGAGGAAGTCTTGCAAGCGCGCAGAGCCGTGTCAGAGGTCTTTGTGGCCGAAAACCTGAAGAAATATGTCGTCTCGCTGGTCAGCGCCACCAGGACGCCTGAGAAATATGACCGCGAGCTTGCCAAGTGGATAGAACATGGGGCTTCGCCAAGGGCCAGCATTGCCATGATTCGCTGCGCAAAAGCGCTCGCCTGGCTTAGAGGGGATGGTTATGTCACACCGGCCCACATCCACAGTGTGGCCGCGCCTATTTTAAGGCATCGCATCATCCCGTCGTTTGAGTCGGAAGCCGATGGAATATCACGAAACGATATCGTGAATAGATTATTGGAAGTTGTCGCCATCCCTTGAGGTTCGCATGCTTTATCCCGACTTTAATGATCTGGTTTCATTCAAGGACCGTAAATCGGATCTGCACCATCCCTCAAGCAGATCTGTCAAATCTTCCGTGCCGGGAAATCACCATTCCCCCTTCCGCGGGCAGGGGCTGGAATTTGATTCCGTCAGGGAATATGTGCCCGGGGATGATATCAGAAA
Source organism: uncultured Chlamydiae bacterium (assembly GCA_963830365.1). Classification (GTDB taxonomy): domain Bacteria; phylum Chlamydiota; class Chlamydiia; order Chlamydiales; family Parachlamydiaceae; genus CAWHMU01. Next base: position 10,961 of record CAWHMU010000035.1, on the reverse strand, counting down.
TATCGACTGGCGGGTGACTGCCAGAACAGGATCGCCGCATCTAAAGATTTTCAAGGAAGAGCGCGAACGCCACATCGTCATCTGCGTCGATATGAATGCCGGCATGCGCTTTGGCACAAGGAATACCTTCAAATCTGTCCAAGCCGCGCGCGCGGCAGCCCTTTTGGGTTGGCACGGCATAGCCTTTCAGGATCGCATTAGCGCCTGCCTCTTTGGCGATGTGGCCGGCGGAATACAATATTTTGCCCCCAAGCGCACTAAGAGTTCATTCTGCGGCCTATTGAAAATGCTTGCCGAGCCGCCCTTTGAGCAACATCAGACTACATTGGAAGATGCCGTGCAGCATGTCGGCAAAGCCGTGCAGACGGGATCTTTGGTGTATTTCATCAGCGACTTCATGGATATAGATAAGGATTTTCAGCATGAAGTTGCCATCAGCCGGCTCAATAAAAGGTGCGATGTGGTCTTCATCGCGATCAATGATCCGGCAGACAAAGCCATCCATCCTGTCGGCAAGATCGGGCTTTCGGCCTTTGGCGCCGAAAAGATTTATGTTAATACCGATAGCGCGGCTGGAAGAGATGCGTATGCAGCTAAGTGGCTGAGAAATAGGCGACGACTGAATGAGATCACCTCCAGGTTGAAGATTCCGATGATAGAATTGACTACCGAATCCGATATCCGAAGGGACCTTGCGATGGGATTAAAAAGTATTGGCAAAAGGAAAAAGCGATGAGTCCGCTGTTGGAGCAGCTTCACGATATTGAAGGATTGGACCCCATCAGCTGGTGGCCGCTGGCTATCGGGTGGTGGGTGCTTATTATCATTGGGGGGTGCGTTATAACTGCGGCGATATATTTTGCGGTCTCAAGGTTGGCATTTATGCGCAGCTGGAAATATGACACCTTTAAAAAACTTGCCCGGCTGGAGGAAAATCTAACGGAAGCCACGGCCAGGGACACTATCATCGTCCTTTCCGAATATTTAAAGCGTATCGCCCTCAAGCGTTTTTCACGCGGCGCATGTGCCGGCCTATCCGGAGAGGCTTGGCTGAAATGGCTTGCCAAGCATGATCCGAAAAGCTTCGACTGGGAGAAGAGGGGGGCTGTTATGATCGAGGTGCCTTATGCTCCGGTGGATAGCAGACTATCTATTCCTCAGATAAAAGACTTAATACAAGCTGTCAGAGATTGGGTACATTAAATGTTTAATTTTTATTGGCCTTGGTTTGCCCTACTTCTACCGCTGCCTTTTGTTGTGAGGAGGCTTGCACCAGCTATAGGAAAAGATGATGCAGACGAATCACCTGAAATTATGTTTCCTGCCCTTCATAGGCTGAAGGGTGTCTTCCCTGCCTATGGCGCTGTTTCAAAGCGCTCGGATCGTCCATTTTTAATCCTTTTTTCCTTAGCATGGCTTTGTTTGGTGCTTGCGCTGATGCAGCCTGAGATCGTAGATCAATTCAGGCAACAGAAGAATAAGGGTTATGATCTCATGCTCGCCGTCGACATCTCAGCATCGATGCAGGCGGTGGATTTCTCGACTCAAACCAAGGTCATCAGCCGCCTGGATGCCACCAAGGATGTTGTCGGTAAGTTCGTCTTGGGCAGGCAAGGGGACCGCGTAGGGCTTGTCGCATTCGGCGAAAACGCCTACCTGCACGTCCCTCTCACCCTTGATACAGTGGCAGTTAGCCGGATGCTTAATGATACGGTCTCCGGCATGGCGGGGAATGCAACGGCTATCGGCGATGCCATCGGACTGAGCGTCAAAACCTTGCGCGAGCGGCCTGAAGGTTCCCGTGTGCTTGTGCTGTTGACTGATGGCGAAGACAATGCCAGCAGTATCCCTCCGCTGGAAGCGGCTAAGCTTGCCAAACAGTATGGCATCAGAATCTATACTATCGGTGTCGGCAAGAAAGGGCAGGTGCCTTTTCCGAATCAATTCGGAGGGTATAGCATGGTTGAGGTGTCCATTGATGAGGGGTTATTGAAGGAAATCGCCGCCCTCACCGGAGGGCAATATTTCCTGGCAACGGATCAAAAGGCGCTGAAGTCAATATATGGCAAAATCGATGAACTGGAGAAGACAGAATCTAATGAAACGATATTTTTGATTCGCGAACCCCTCTATTATTACCCTTTAGGGGTAGGTATGGCGCTTTTGCTTATTCTTTCTTTATACCAGCTTCTTTATAGGAGAATTGCCTGTGGAGCTTAGTCAACTGCATTTTTCTCACCCGTGGTGGCTGTGGGGAGGGCTTGTCATCCCTTTGATATGGACGGTCTTTTTTCTCTTTTATCAACCCAACCGCCCCCAACATCAGCTGGAAAATTTTATTGATCGCCACCTGCTCCCGTACCTATTGGTGAATGGCACAGAAAAAAAGAAATCTCTCTGGAAGGCTCTGCTGCTGTGGTCTGCCGTCTGGCTTTGTCTTACCCTGGCCTTGGCAGGCCCCAGATGGAGCTTCCGTGAAATGGAGACGTATTCTCGGGATCAAAGCCTTGTGATTTTGCTCGACCTGTCGGAGTCAATGAATGGACGGGATGTTAAGCCTTCACGTCTGGTACGCGCAAAACAAAAGATAGAGGATCTTATCAACCTCTCCAAGGGAGTCAAAGTAGGGCTCATCGCTTTTGCAGCCGATCCGCATATGATCACGCCGGTGACAGATGATAAAGAGACCATCCGCCATCTGCTGCCTTCGCTGGACACAGATCTAGTCCATATCCAAGGCAGCAGGTTATCGCCTGCGCTCGATATGGCAGCCACCATGTTGGAGGCCGAACCGGGCAACAATAAGGCGCTGCTTGTCATCAGCGACGGGGGCTTTGAAGATGCGGGCGCCATCGCGACAGCACGGGCACTTGCTCAAAGAGGTATCGTGATCCATACTATGGGTATCGGTTCGGCTGAAGGCGCTCCCTTGCAAGATCATGCAGGAAATGTCATGAAGAAAAATGGGGCGCCCATCATTTCAAAGCTGGATCGAGAAAGGCTCGGCGAGATCAGCACAGCTGCCCATGGACGTTATCTGGAAGTGCATTATTCTGATCATGAGGAGTCTGGCATACTTAAGGAGCTTGAAAAGCGTGCCGATGCGCAGAAGGAGCTTAGCAAGAAAAACCAGTTTTGGGATGAACATTTCTATTTGCTAATCCTGCCGGTCTTGCCCGTCTTGCTATGGTGGTTCAGCAGGGGCCATATCTTTGCTATGATGCTCATCCTTTTAACCCCGGCCTATACTCTTCAAGCTGCAGCCATCGACGATTATTTCAAGAACTCTGCAGCGGTTGGCAAACAGGCGCTGGATGATGGCGATTATGAAAAGGCTATCAGCACACTGCATGATCCTTACCGCAAGGGTGTGGCTTACTATAAGGCCGGCAATTTCACTGAAGCTGAAATGATGTTCCGGCAATCCTCCCGCGAAAATGTCGCCGCAAGTGCTGCCTACAATTTAGGCAACTCCCTCGTACAGCAGCAAAAGTTGAAGGAGGCTGTTGCGGCTTATGAAGAGGTCCTCAAACAATGGCCCGAACATACCAAAGCCAAAGACAACCTTGAACTTGTAAAAAAAATGCTGGCCGAGCAAAAGGCAGAGAAACAGCAAAAGGACTCTAATTCGCAAAAGTCCGATCAACAAGACAATCAAGAAGAAGACGGACAAGACCAGGATGGCCAAGACCAGGATGGCCAAGACCAGCATGGCCAAGATCAGGATGGCTCCGAGAACCAAGAGAAGGGTGGAAAGCAGGATTCTAAAGCGTCTAACAAGCAAGACGCTAATAAGCAAGAGTCGCAGCAGGGGAAAGACCAACCGCAAAATACTGAAAAAGATGAGGAACGGCAAGCAGAGTCTAAAGAGGCGGAGCAGCAGCAGGGAGCGCAGAAGGAAAATGATACGGATGCTGACGAAGGGAATGAAGAGGTAAAGGAGGGGCTAGAAGTAGCAGCCCCTAAAAATGAAGACTCTAATAACGAAGATAAAGATGCTAAAGCAGCCAAATCACAAGCCGATCATGATGCAGACCTGTGGCTCAACCGGATTTCCAATGATCCAAAAACATTTATGAAGAACAAATTCTATCTTGAATCAAAGAGAAATGGCACCAAAGCGGGGGTTGATCCATGGTGATGCATCTATTTTATGTATGTTTGCTGCTGCCCTTGTACCTCATTTCAGGGGAATTTACAGCCAGCGTCAGCCGTACTGAGATCCCTCTTGGGGAAAGCGTGACCTTAAATCTCACTCTAAAGGAAGCCTCAGCCAACGGAGCCCCTTCCATAGATGCATTGAACAATGCCTTCGTTATTAATTCCCATCAGCAATCTTCCAATGTTGCCATTGTCAACGGAAAAGTTACTTCAAGCACGATGTGGAAGATCATCCTCATTCCCCAAAAGGAAGGGGAGACTTTAATCCCGTCGATTTCCATACAGACATCAGCAGGGTCCCTATCAAGCGAGCCCATTGCCATCCGTACGATTAAAGGTGCTGCCGCTGTCAGCAATGCAACCGATGACAATGCCGTGATCCTGAGCGTGGATGTAAGCACTGCCAAGCCTTATAAAAACGAGCCGATCATCTATACCGTGAGACTCTCTTCAAAGCGTGCCTTGGCAAATATCCAGACCCAGAAGCTTAACGTCGATGACGCCATTGTTGAAGTAAACGGCGAACCGATAACCTTTGAGAAAGTCGTCAATGGGGCAAGAGTCAATGTCGTCGAGTTCGGTTATATCATCACGCCTTTGAAGGCAGGCACTTTGAAGATTCCCTCTACTGTAGTTCACGGAGGAATGCTCGTAAAAAGGAAAACTCGTCATGGGTCGTTCTTCGATGATGATTATGATCCCTTTGCTGTCATGCAGGGATTTGACCGGCTGCATCCTTTTGGATTGGCGACAGAGGAAAAGATTTTGGAGATTCAACCTGCCATAGCCGGCCTGAACCCTTGGCTGCCGGCTAAATCCTTGAAAATCGAAGAAATATGGAATGCCTCCCAACCTCTGCAAGAGGGGGAGCCGTTCATCCGCAGCTTTAAAATTAGCGCAGAGGGGCTAACTTCAAGCCAGTTACCCAGTTTAAACGAGCTGCTAATCACTGACAAAGACTTTAAAATCTATGCCGACAAACCGGAATTTGGCGATGAAGTAAAAGATGGCAGCATCCACAGCTTCCGCAAAGAGCAGTACACCATCATTCCGCAGCAATCAGGCACCCTGACGCTGCCTGAAATCTCAATAGCCTGGTGGGACGTCAAAAAGAGCGAAAAAGCCTACGCCCGCATACCTTCCAGGACGCTGCAGCTTGCACCATCGCCAAATAAGGTCCTTTCTACCAAGCCTGAGACGGTGTCTGATGAGGCGCACACTACTACTGCTGCCCCCCAGACGGCGGTAGTCCAAAATAATCCGTTGCTGTACGTTCTAATCGCCGTCTTGGCAATATTGCTGTTTGTAGCTGTATTCTGGGGGATCTCTCTGCAGAGAAGAGTCATGCGACAAAAAAAAACGGCTGTAGTTTCGAAAGATATTGATAATAGAGAAAAATATCTGCAATATGCAAAGCCTGCCAAACAAGTGCCTAAAAAAGACAAAAACGAGAAGCTTCCAGACCTGAATCCAACGTAGAATTTGATGAAAAAAAAGACAATATCGGCATTTCTTCCACTTGTCCTAATTTATGCATGTATCTATGCGCAAACCGATTTTGGATATATTTCCTATTCCAGCTATAATATCGGGGATGATATCCAAGCTGTCGCTGCCAAAAGGTTTTTACCCGAAAACAGTATTGCCATCGATCGGGAATTTATAGGCGCTTTTGAGCATGCCGGAGCCGTTAAAACGCTAATGAATGGCTGGTATATGCATACCAAAGACTACTGCTGGTATGTAAATGATGTTCCTCCGCCCGATAAATGCTGGCCGCCTCCGCCCTCAATAGATCCACTCTTAATATCTATCCATCTTGACCCAGGCTTTGTACCTGAAGCCTTATCCGATGAAGGCATCGCCTATCTTAAACAGCATGGGCCAGTAGGCGCTAGAGATTATCCTACCCTGCATCTGCTGCAGGCGCAAAATATCCCATCTTACTTTTCAGGCTGCCTTACCCTGACGTTAGAAAACGACTGCCAAGAGAGGGGAGACATCATTTATGCCGTGGATATAGACAGTGCGTGCCTGGCATATCTGAAGTCGAAAACACAGTCTAAAGTCGAGGTGGTGCATCACGGCCTTAAGTTCATAACCTTCCTCACGAATCAACAAAGGCTAAACTACGCCGAAAACCTTTTGGAAAAGTATAAAAGGGCTAAATGCGTCGTCACCACAAGGTTGCATGCCACCCTGCCCAATCTGGCCTTGGAGACACCAGTATTGTTGATCAATCAGAAGGGCTCTGCCCGCTTTGATGGGCTAAAAGAACTTGTGCGCAACTGTACCCGTGATGAATTTCTGCGTGGCGAGTTTGAGTTTGATTTCGATCACCCAGGCCCAAATCCAGAAGCATATATTCCAATTAGGAATAATTTAATAGACCTTGTGACCCAATGGGTAATAAATTCACAAACATCAGTTCATTTGAATGGCAGTATCCAGGAAGGTCTATGAGGCTAAAAAGCGATTTTATCAAGGCTGTCCAAACAAAAACTATACTCGTCGTTTTGCTGTTGTCGACCTTTACAAATTTAATCGCAGCATGGGATCCTGAGTGCATATCGAATAAAGCTGCCACGGTTCTCAATAATGACGATTTCATTAATTTGAAAGCTGATGTATCGGCGTATCTGACTGGAAGCTGGTGTTCCAATGAAAAAGCTCAACTCATTATGGATTTAGTGGTGCTCACTAAGCCAAGGGTGTGCGTCGACATAGGCGTTTTTGCCGGCTCCTCAACGCTTCCCATCGCTGCCGCGCTCAAATACATCCAAAAGGGTAAAGTCTATGCCATCGATGCCTGGTCTAATAGCGAAGCTGTCAAATATATGGATCCATCGGATGCAAACAGGTCTTGGTGGGAACATGTCGACATGACAAGTATAAAACAGCAATTTAAAACGCTGCTGCGCCAATGGAAGCTGGAGAAATATTGCACCATCATCCAGAAGACCTCTCAAGCGGCTGCTTCTGGTGTCAATGAAGGAATTGATTTTTTGCATTTGGATGGCGATTATTCAAAGCAAATATCTCTACAAGATGTGAATTTATATCTTCCCAAAGTCAATCGCCATGGCTACATTTTGATGTCTAATGTGTTTATCACAATTAACGGGCAGCAGCCTAAAAAAGACGCTTTCTGCGCCCTCTATGCGGCATGTGACATGATTTCGATGATAGAGGACGAGAATGCCATCTTATTCCGGAAGAGGTGAAATACAATCCGGCAGGGCTTTAAGGCTGAAGTTTGCGCAGCTCGTGGCGTGGTGGCTTCTCTTTAGCCCTGTCCTACTGCTGGGTGAAGAGCAGCCTCCCAAAATCGGAAATTTCGCCTTGCCAACCTCTCAGCAGCCTGCAGCGCTTTTTGGTTTCGGCGGCAACATCATCGATAAAGGTGAAATCCTGGTCAATTTCTTTGCCGACGAATTTGTGGGGAGAAATAAGACCACCATCGATCTTTTTCCAAATGTGGTCTTCGGTATTACGGCTGAGTGGTCCATTCTGTACGCTCTTCCTTTTACACCCTTGATTAGGAGTAATGGCTATACAGCGAGCGGTCTTGAGGATTTTCTTATCCAGCTGGAATATGCTTTCTATAACAAATCGACTATATCCTATATCGATCAAGCCACGGTATTGGCCAATATCACCTTTCCAACCGGCTCGGCCCGCAAAAATCCACCGACAGGATTTGGCTCGCCAAGTGTCTTTATAGGCGCCACCTTTTATCGCACGATGGTCGATTGGTTTTTTTTTACGGCGCCGGGAGCTATTTTAACAAATTCCGAACAACGTACAAAATTCGGGGATCAATTCCTTTATCAATTTGGCATCGGTAGAAATATAGCGAGCCCTGAAGGATGGATATATGCATGGCTGGTAGAAATTGACGGGCAATATACCAAAAAAAACAGGGTCAATGGTGTGCTTGATGCAAATTCAGGCGGCAACGTGGTCTATGCCACCCCCTCGCTATGGATCTCATCGAATGAAATCATCATCCAGTTCGGCGTTAGCCTTCCCATAAGCCAGCATCTCTTCGGCTATCAACAGAAGTTTGACTATGCCCTCAACGTCAATTTTGCTTGGTCCTTCTATTAAATTTTAAGGCTGTAGAAGTAAGAGACGGGCAATATTGGCCGCCACTAAATAGCCTGCGGCCATGGGGGGTCCATCCATATTTTAAGCGTCATTAATTAACAGCCATCGGCGAAATAGGATTGCTGCGGCTAATGGCCGCGATGTTTTTCTTTTCGTTTTTGTTGTTTAACATCAAACTGTTCATCTTTGCGCGCTTGCTTTTCGGCACTGCTTTGATGGATTTTTTCGATCTTTTTCTTTTCCAGTTCTTCGCGCATATAATCATGGGCAAGCGTGGAGGGTTTTGTCGTTTCTTTGATTTTCTGCATTTCGCGGCGGACTTCGCGCTGCACCCTTTTGGGATTCATGCGCTTTATTTCCAGCTTCAATTCTTTAAGTTTACCGAAGTTCAGTTCGTGAAAATGATTCAAGACAAATGCGTACACCTCGGGGTCTTTGGGTTCGGCCCCAAAGATGTGCCTTGCGACGGCATAGCCTTCGACATCCGTGCGTTCAAAAACGCCTACCCAATAGCGTTTGTCATAAAAAATTGTCGCCCTAATCGATGCCATAAGGTTCTCTATGTCTTCTTTTGGTTTTCGAATTGTTTAACCAGCCTCTTAAGAGCTGTTGGCTGGGGATTTTCTTTAATGAAGGCTTGGATTTTTTGGGCGCTTTGCTCGGGCGTCAGCTTGCCGACATCGAGTGCCAGATCGTAGATCAAGCCTTTATGCACTGTCTGATAAAGGCTTCTGGCTTGTCCGACAGGTGATGTGCCTCTATTTTTCTCTCTTTTTTCCAATACCTCTATAGGCGCTCTTAAGCCGACTAGATAAACGGTGTGATCTTTCAAAGCCTCCACAAGATCCGGAAGCCAGTCAGGCTTGAATAGGATATAGTCGACGACGACATTGTTGCCTTGGTTCGAGTAGGCGGCGATCGCATAATGCATCCCCGAGAAAATTTTATCACCGGCAGGACCGAATCCATAAGTGAAAACCTGATTTCCTTCATCGTCTTTATTGATTTTTACACTTCGGATTAGCACCCCGTCATTGGTGTACTGCGCGAATTTCTGTGTTGTTTCAAAAGATGATAAATCGGGAATCGGGATCAGTTCTTCAAAGAACGCATCGATGCCCATCTTCAAATATAGCTGATCAAACTTCTTTTGGATGGCATTTTGGATGCTTGTCTTCCCCGCCGCAGGCGGTCCGTTCAAAATGATGATGGTACCCTTTTGCTGTTTCGCCTGTGCTATATGACTATCACCATGCAGTTGCCAGGCATAAACAGAAAAGAAGATGATGAGAAAATTACCTAAAATACCATTACCCAAGCATTTTATTTGGTAATCAGAAGATTTCCAGTTCCAGCGCATGAGTTATGGCTCATCGCGCAAATGAGTACCTAGCCGAGGAGAACGAAGAAATGGGGCTAGTTTAACTAGTTGAAAAAGAGAAGCAGACAATTTATTAAATCCTTCGACAAAAAAGGAGATTTAATATGCCTGCTTCACTGCTTTACCATACCAATCAGATCGAAGATGTTCAAGTCCTGAATCGTGAATATCATGAAGACAAAATACTTTTCGAGGCGCTTCTTCAACCCAAAAAAACACTTTGTCCTTGCTGTGGGAACAGTGAATCCATATCGAAGGGACTGAAGTTACGTAGGCTTCGCATGGCCCCTCTAGGGAACAAAATGGCTTTTCTCAACCTGCGGCTACATCGTCTTCAATGCGTCAATTGCCTACACGTTTGGTGGCCCCCGATTCCCTTTGTCAAGCCCAGAAAGCGTTATACCACTTCCTTTGAGAAGTTTGTCATTAATCTTATGGGGTTTGCAACAATAGAACATGTGGCAAAATTCCTTGGGGTTTCTTGGAGTCTCGTGAAGGGTATACATAAAGCATATCTTCAGAGGGAGTATAAGAGTTTCGATTTTACATCCCTTCGATACGTGGGCATCGATGAGTTTAGTATTCGAAAAGGGCATGAATACATGACGATTTTCATCAACCTTGAGACAGGAGAAATCATTCACGCCGTAGAAGGTAAAAGCATGGGAAGCGTAATCCCATTCCTCTTAGAGTTGAAGGAAAAGGCTTTACAGCTCAAAGCGATGGCTATGGACATGAATGCAGCCTATGCATCAGCTGTACAAAATCATTTACCGGATGTTGACATAGTATTTGATCGATTTCATGTCGTGGCATTATTGAATACGGCAATCGAGGAAATCCGGAGAGATCAGCAGGCAAAATGCAATGAAGTTGGCTTAAGAGTCATTAAAGGAATGAGATTTTTACTTTTAAGGAACTATGAAAAACTTGATTCTAAGAGAAAAAGTAGTTTGGAATGCCTTTTAGAAGTAAATCAACCGATAGCCTTGGCTCATGCAATGAAGGAGCAAATTCGTCAATTTTGGTCTAAACAGACGGTGAAAGAGGGGGCTAGATTTCTTGCTTGGTGGATAATGGATACTATGGAGTCAGGGATACATGAGCTGGAGAAGGCAGGAAAAACCCTGCTTAGGCATTGGCAAGGATTGGTAAACTATTTTAAACATCCCATCACCAATGCAAAGACTGAGGGGATCAATAACAAGATTAAAACAATGAAGCGCCAAGCTTACGGATTTCGAGATATGGAGTATTTTAAATTACGTCTCTATAGTTTACACAAAGTTAGGTACTCATTTGCACGATG
>CAWHMU010000034.1:0-54155 GCA_963830365.1 uncultured Chlamydiae bacterium | reverse complement strand
TAGAATGACCCACCTCCAAAAACACGCAAAACAACCCTCTATCTTCAAGGGTCCTTCAAACTAACGAAAAATCCTAAATACTACTTAGTTGTCCAATTTGGTTTGTTATTGTTGCGTTTTCTTTACTTTCGCGCAAGTTTTTTTGAACTCGGCCAATCGGTAGCTGTCACCTTCCACAATGACCTGTACCCCTCTATGAACCAGTCTATCCAAAGCAGCTGTTCCAATCAATGGATTAGCAAAAATGCTAGGCCATTCATCGAAATCTCTGTTACTTGTGATGATCATCGAGTTCTTTTCATACCTTTCGGCAATTAATTGATATAAATCCTGCTGCTGTGCCTCGTTAATGGCTTGTAAGCCAAAATCATCTAGGATTAACAGGGGCGTTTTAATTACCTGAGCAAGCCTCTTTTTATGTGTTCCATCACCTCGCCCTGCATATATCCACTCAAAGAGCTGGTATGTACAGTAAAAAAGCACATCATATCCCCTACGGCATATCTGATGCCCTAACCCTTGTGCTAAATGGCTTTTCCCTACACCGCTAGGGCCGAGGATGAAGATGTTTTGTTTTTTTTCAATGAAGCCTCCTGCAGATAACTCCCGAATTATCGCGGTAGGGGCCTTTGGATTGAATTCAAAGTTGAAGGTCTCGATGGTCTTATCAGGGTCTAATCGACTCTTAGCCATCCTTAAAAGCAGTTGCTTGTTTTCTCTGCGTTCGATCTCATCCGATAGCAGTATCTCAAGAAATGTTGAGTAGGCCCATTTTTCTTTCATAGCCTCTTCCAACCGTTGTGCTAGCGTTGTTGATATTCCCGTCATTTTCAAACGGCTCAGTTTTTTGGCGATAAGTTCGGTGCAATCCATTTTTTCTCCTTGGGTTTATGACACCTGCTTGGCAGGCTCCACTTTATTGAAAATTATTTTTTCTGTTACAGGACAACCTCTTTTGTGATCTGATCTGCCAGTAGAGCTTCATAAGCCCCCATCATTGCGTTTCCAGAGGTCGACATAGGATGGAGCCTCACCAGCTTTTCTTCAAACGTCTCTGAACATGAGTAAGTAGTCTTGTAATCAGCGGGATCTCTGGCAAATCGAAGAGGCTCTATGGAGGATGCTCCTTTTGCAACTGAGTTATCCAAAGCCTCTGTTTGCAATTTCTTTTCCAAAATACTTTTGACGCTGGCATATGAGAATAGCTTGCAAGTTAGTGCCCTCTCACAAGCAAGTTCCAGGTCTCTTATGGAGTAATTTTCTTTTAATTTGAGGAGACATCGAACGGGTTTCAGCTTGTCTACTAACGGATGGTTGAGGATCTCCTTAACCATCTGATGGGTAAATGGACCAATCGCTTCAGATAAATCAATCAATCCTTCCCTTGTGCATTGCAAAACAGCTTCTTTGAATGGAGGGGCATGCTCAGATTTACGTTTATAGTCCCACTTCTTGGTTGTTCTGCCGTGCAATGCCACTTCTTTGCTTTCGTAAAAGATTCGCAACAATGAATCTGTCACACATACTTGAACGGTTTTTCCTATCAATTGATATGGAACAGAGTAAAATGCGCCGTCAACCATAATGCGCCAATCTCTTCGCACATTGCATTGTCTCCATGAAGTTTGTTCCCAGCGAGTTTTAGGAAGAGGACCTAAGGCAATTTTCTCCTCAGAATTAAAAATCTCTAAAGGAGTTCGACCTACGCCATAGATAATTCTCTTATCAGCAACCTCTCGACACCAACTTTCAAGAGCATTTTTAAGATCACTAATAGAAGACGTTTCGATTTCCAGTATTTTTTGGTTAGCAAGAAAATAAGCGAGAAAGTTTCTTTTTACGTACTTGACATCTCCTTCAACCCCACCTTTGTGCTCAGGAGTTCGTGGTGCGCAGGGGGCTATGACAAAGCCATAATGTTCTGCAAAATCCTGATAGCTGCGGTTAATCATGTCATTATCTGTTGTAGGTCGTATAACAGCGGCCTTTAAATTGTCTGGAATACATTTCTTTGGCACCCCATGAAAGTATTCAAAGGCATTGATATGGCCTTTAAGAAAAGTCGATAGCGTTTGATCCAGAACAATCTCTCGATGTGCCTGCCTGGAATGTCGAAGGCGAAGAGAAAATAGCCAAACTCTTTTAATGACTCCAGCGTCATCGCGAAAACGTCCAAGTTCACCAAAATCAAGTTCTAGATCACTACCAGGGGTGGTTGATCGTACCATAATAGGGTCAATTGGATTGGGGAAATGCTTCGCTCGGTATCGTCTGATTGCCTGCACATCACAGATACATTTGTCCTTCAACAACTGATGGATAACAATAGAGGAAAGTCCATCCTTATTCCAGGCTTCTAGCTGCTCTTTATGCTCGTCAAGTGGATGAGATCGGTCTTTTGTCTTTACATTCCACTTATCTGTGATTTCTTCATCGCTTGGCATAGGAGCCTCTGAGTCTAGCCAATGCTGGATATGAGATAATTCCTGTACTGCTCTGATGATTGTCCGATGTATGCCGAGCTCTCGTTGGATCTGTCTTTGAGATTGACCAATCTTAAGGCGCTGAATGATGCTACGAATTTGAGTCATTGTCTTTACTTTTCCTTTCATGTGTATGCCTTGCGTTAAGTTGAGGCCTGGAGTTTAGTCGTGGCTTCATCAAAACGCGTTAGTAAAAATCAGTATCGAAGGAAGTTAAGCCCTTAATTTGAAAATAGTAGTGGGTCATTCTAAGTGATCGCGAACGAGTATTGCCGATCACGACCGCCAAGTGGGTCATTCTAAGTGATTGGAAGGTGGGTCATTCTTAGTGATCGACAGACGACCTCATCAGGCGCTGCCGCCAAGTGGGTCGTTCTAAGTGATCGCGAGGGTGGGTCATTCTAAGTGATCGACAAGTGGGTCATTCTTAGTGATTGTTACCAGTCTTTGATTTTTTAATTTTACACGAACTGCTTTGCTTGGTTTTTTTAGTGCTTTTTCTCGAGCTTTTAAAGGTGCAGAGTCTTTAACGACATGGCCTACGATTTGATCTTTATAAACCTCTTTGATTAATGCTTGATGGACCTTCTCTGGAAGACAATATTTTGCAAACTCACTAAAAACTCTTGAAAATTTTGATTCAGAGGGTATCTTACTCCATGCATTCCATCCACACAGTACTCGAAGTTGTTTATCTGTTTTAAGAAGTTCGATAATTTGAGTAGTATAGGGTAATTTGAAAACAATCTTTGCTATAAATGCTCTAGCTATGGAGTGCTTATCTTGAGCTCGTCTTCCGAAATTCCAGTAAGTCGAAGGAATCCACTCTTCTATTCTTACCAATTCCAAAATAGCAGCGAGCTTCTTGTGATTTTTAGACAGTTCCCCTAAGTTATTTTCAAGCATAGGGAAAAGACTTGATTGGACATTACTCCAGAAATTTGATAGATTTGTTCTGAATGACATTTGGCTCCCTCGGTAAATGGTTCTTTAAGAAGCTTCATATTACCCTGTGGAGCCTTTTTTATTCAACAATTATTTAAAATAATTCTTTGTCACTTATGCAATTGCCTCGATAGAGGCGGAAGCAGGTAGCCACATGCGTCAGCGGGTGGTCATCGCATGTTTAGAAACAAAGCCGTGAATACGGCGGCAGCAATGACTAGAGGATAGTATAGACTATAATAATTGCATCTAATTCAGCTTCCATAGAAATTGCTGTCGCCGTATTCACGGCTCTCTTTATACTACATTTTATTCCATAGGTTGACACCTATGGCTACCTGCTTCCGCCTCTATCGAGGCTAACTATACCTTCTGTGCTAGAATGACGATTTGTTTCAAAGAAAACCTTGCAAATATATTGTTAATTCTCGTTTTTCAACCAGCTATTATTAAGTCTTTTAATGAATCCTCTCGGACAGGTACGCGATTGTGGCTCATCACACAAATGAGTGGTTGACTTAGGGTTCATCCAGTTATGCAGGACAAAGATGCATAGCATGACATAGGCGAAGCCCATCTCTTTGTAGCGCCCAAGCGGTTTAACGCTGATATCTGGAAAGTAACGGTTGTCATAATTCGAAAAAAAAAGAACGATCTCTTATAATAGCTTTCTTTTTCTCACAGTAAAAAGCTAAAAGGAGATCGTTCATGTCTAATAATAGCAATTCCAATCATTTCAAAAAACAACAACATAAAAACAGGCTTGGATATATCGATCCTACTGTTGCTGGCATCGATATAGGAGATAAGCTTAAAGTGGTCCCCTTTGTCTAGACAAAAAATGGGAAAAGTTAAGCTAATAACCTCAAGTTTTTGTTGTTCTTGCAGCTAAAGGGGGAGTTTGAGGGGGCTTGCCCCCTCAAGTTCCTTTAAAAATCAAGGTAATCCAAGTCCAACGAAGGCGGAAGGGGGGTAAGGGGGCTTGCCCCCTTTTCCTAAAGGCTCTGCCTAGAAAAATACACCTCCGCAGGCGTTTTATAACCCAGTCCTTGGTGTGGCCTGCTCTCGTTGTAAAACTTAAAATAACTCTTAAGTCCATTACGGACATCTTTTAAGCTTTCATACCCTTTTGGATAAATCTCTTCATACTTCACGCTTCTCCAGAGCCTTTCAATAAACACATTATCAAGGGCTCTGCCTTTTCCATCCATACTGATTCTGACTCCGCCTGCTTCTAATCTCTCTACAAACCAACAGCAGGTGAATTGAACTCCTTGGTCTGTGTTGAATATCTCAGGACTAGCTCGAGAAAGCCCTCTTTCTAATGCATTAATGCAAAATTCCGCATCCAGCAGATTCGAAAGTTCCCATTCGATCACATACCTGCTAAACCAATCGATGATCGCAAAAAGGTATCCAAATCCTTTCAACAAAGGAACGTAGGTGATATCTGCAGCCCATGCCAAGTCGGGTTTATCTACTACAATCCCTCTTAGTAGGTAAGGAAACTTTTTATGCTCCTTATTTGCCGCACTCAGATTGGGCTTGGGATAGATTGCTTCTAAACCCATTGTCTGCATCGCCGTTCGAATCCTTTTTCCTCCTACAAAAAAACCTTGAGCTCTCATTGCTATCGTCATCCGTCTTCTTCCATAGAAGGGAGTTTGAAGATATTGTTCATCAATAGCCCGCATGAGTGCCAAATCTTCCTCGTTGGGCTGTTTGGCCTTATAATACAACCCAGATCGTGACATTCCAAGCAAATGACACTGACTTGATAGCGACAACTTCTTATGATCTGGCTCTATTAGAAGTCGTCGAGAATTTAAGTCAAACATCCTAACTTTTTTTTAAGCCACTCCACCTCCATTTTAAGACGTCCGATTTGCTCGAAAAGTTCTGCCTTTTCTTTAACTTCCTGTGCTGTCCCAGTCATCTTGCTCGGTTTTTCAAATACAGTTGTGGCAGTTGATAAAAAGTGTTTTTTCCACTCCGACAACACGATAGGATGCACTCCCAGTTCACCGGATAATTGACTTGCAGTCTTTTCTCCCTTCAAAATCTCAAGCACGGCTTTGACTTTAAATTCTGGGGGATATTTTTTTCTTGTTCGGCTCATTTTCACCTCTTTTCTTAAAGAGGGTATTAGCTTAGACCATTGTCCAAATTTCCGGGACCATTATAGCTAATCCATGTAGCTATTCCTGATGGTAAAGGTGGTTCTTACGTGAGGGAATTTGGTACAACGACACCTCAACTCCGTGAAATAGTCAAAGTTCTTAAAGAGGCTAAAGTAGAAATTGGTGTTATGGAAGCTACGGGTGTTTATTGGATTCCCCTATATGAAATTATGGAAGAATCAGGCTTGATGCCTGTCTTAGTCGATGCTAAAAATGTAAAAAATCCACCAGGCAGAAAAACTGATGTGGTGGATGCTCAATGGATCCAAACATTATATTCTAGTGGTCTATTAAGAGCTGCTTATCGCCCACCACGCGATCGTTTAAAATTGCGGGCGTATGTAAGACAGCGCATGAATGTCATCAAAACGAAGCAATATGCACTTCTGCATATGGAAAAAGCCTTGCAGTTAATGAATATCAAGCTGAGCACCGCTGTAAGCGATATAGCGGGAGTCTCCGGATTAAATATAACACGAGCAATAGCAGCCGGTGAAAGAGATCCATATAAGTTAGCTGCAATGAGGAATAAGCTTTGCAAAAAAGAAGAGAGCCTATTTGTAGCAGCCCTGACAGGGAATTATCAAGATGAACATATTTTTTCGCTAAAGCAAGCCCTAGATCAATACGATTTTGCACATAAACAGCTGGACGCATGTGACGAATGCATTCAGAAGGAGCTTGAGCGATTTCCTGATGTAGTCAATACGCCTCCACCAGAGAACCATAAGGATAAAAAAAAGCGTCCTCAGTTTTCTCAATTCAAAAAACCTAAGAAAAATGATCTTTGTTTTGGTGTCAGAGACACTCTCTGGAGAAAAACGGGAATAGACCTAACTGCCCTGCCAGGTATAGCAGATAGTACTGCTCTACTCATTTATTCAGAACTTGGAGGGACTGACGTAAGTGCATGGAATAGCGAAAAAGCATTTTCTTCCTGGTTGAAACTGTCCCCCGGCAACAATGTTTCAGGAGGCAAACGACGTAAAAGCAAAAGGCAAAAACCAAGCGCCAATTACATTTCACAAGCTTTAAGAATGTCTGCAGTGGCAGCTAAAAAATCAGATGCAGCATTGGGAGCACATATCAGGCGCATATGCGGCCGAACGGACAACTCTAAAGGGATTAAGGCTGGAGCGCATAAGCTAGCGACAATGGTATATCACATGTGTAAGGAAGGCTGGCAATATTATGAAAAAGGAGCCGAATATAATGAAAAAATGCATGCAATGAAAAACTTGGCTGGGTTGCATAAAAAAGCTGAAAAATTAGGTTATAAACTAGTTGCCGTAGCGGCGTAAAAAAGACAAAAAAAGTAAGACCGGTTGAATAGCGGTAATCAAAAATTCGTGGAAAAAATTGACCCATCGAGCACTGGTGCTGAATGCCCGTTTTGTAGCTTGGTCGGAAAGAATCGCGATAATATCATTGGGAAGCATAGCTATCCCGTTCGGAAGATCGCCTGGCATTATGTTCTTTCCTCCGCCTTTTTAATGATTAATGCCTTTCGACTCCAAAAGCAGGAGAAATGATGAAATATCCACCAATAACGCAGGCATAAGTTTCGTAAGCATTCAACCTATTGTTACTCGGAAGCCCGTCAGCTAAGGCTTGCGAGCGCAGCGAATGCAGCCGCAGCTACGGGACAGCAAGAAAAGTGCTCTACCCCCTAGGGGTTCTTCTCTTTATAATCTATTAAGGTGGAAGTATCTAAAGAGAAGAACCCCTACGAGGCAATTGCATAAGTGTTTTGTGTGTTATACAGCGATTCTTTGGAAGCCAATCATATCCGGGATCGAAAAGAATCTATCCTAGAACACTCAAAATACTCAAAAATCGGCATGGTTTAAAAAAAGAGAAATGTCGGTTACACTAACGAAAAAACAAGATTGTAGAATGGCCAAGAAACATCTTTTTTGCCCTTTTTCTCTCATTATGTAGCCCACACCAAGGCGGAGGAACGAAGCCGCAGGTGTGGGTATAATGAGAATTATAAACTAACCAGGGACTGGTTCTTCTTTTTTTTGCCCTTGATTCAAAAGGCTTTAAGTTTAATCTCGACCAAAGATAAAAAGAAGAACCAGTCCCTGGTTAATCACTTACAATTTTTTCCCACACCTGCGGCTCCGTTCCTCCGCCTTGGTGTGGGCTACATAATGAGAGAAAAAGGGCAAAAAAGATGTTTCCTGGCATCCTACCATCATCTTAAATTTTTTGAGTATTACCTGCTTTTGAACCTTTCCCAAAAATCCGTGTTTTTTTAGGAAAAAGGCAATAAATTTATGTTATAAACAAATTTATTGTCACTTATGCAATTGTCACGATAGAGGCGGAAGCATCTAGCCACATGCGTCAGCGTGTGGTCATCACATGTTTAGAAACAAAGCCGTGAATACGGCGACAGCAATGACTAAAGGATATTATATGGTATAATAATCGCATTTAATTCAACCTCCCTCGAAGTTGCTGTCGCCGTATTCACGGCTCACTTTTTGCTACATTTCATTCCATAGGTTGACACCTATGGCTACATGCTTCCGCCTCTATCGAGGCTAACTAGATCTTCTGTGCTAGAATGTCGATTTGTTTCAAAGAGAACCACACAAATATATTGTTAATTCTCGTTTTCCAACCAGCCATTATTAAGTCTTTTTAACGAATCCTCTCAGACAGGTACGCGATTGTGCGATGAACCTAATTATTTTGGGGGTGAAAGGGATTGGTCTATCCTTCACGCCATAGGCTAACGCCTGTGGCTCATGCGGCCGCCGCTGTTTGCGGCCGTCCGAAGTCGCGACCAAATGTATGCAGTTTTGAGGTGTGCTATCTGGGGAAGTCGCGATCCTTATAGGAGGAAAGTTCCCACTGATAAATCATTAAATACAAATCCAATCCCACCTTGTATTTGAATTTTTCAAATACCGCCTGGTTAAACCTGACATCTTCGCAAAAAGAAATAGAGGGCCATTTTACCTGCTCGAAGACTTCCCGCGTAAGGGCGATGTTGCCATTGTGGATGAAGTCCCATGCCGTGATGTCATCATAGCCATTAAAGTATTGCGCTCTTTGGGGGGCGTCGACATCGGTATAGGCATCAAAATCTTGGCTCCTTTGCAACCAGCGATGGATGAGCAGGTCCGCTTCATAATTTTCAAAAACCGACTTTATGAATTCCGTCCTTCTAGGGTGAGGGATATCGTCGGCGTCCTGGCAGATCAATAAATTTCCTACGCTGCAGGCACAAGCACGATTGCGCGCAATGCCCGGGAATTCGCCGTCATCGTAGACGATTTTTACGTTGAACAGCCAATCTGTGTCCAACACGTTTTTAACAGCTTCCTGCGCGATCATATCAGTCTGGTCCATGGTAAGGGCTATCACCACTTCGTCGGGCAGGACGCTTTGTTTTTCATAATAGCCTAGCAGGTCGGGAATCATTTTAAAGTGTTTGTAATGGCAGGGCACGATGATGCTTGTGGTCATAGGCTGGTGGGCCGGCTTTTGTTCCAGACCTTCTGCCAAGAAACAGACGACTGAAAAGCAGCAAAAAAAGAACAGTGATTTCACGGCGCACCCCAAAAAATGTGTTTAATTTCCAGGTCGCAACCTGAAGGGAAGTCAGTTCTATAAACTTCTTTCATTAATATCAAGGGAGAAAAGCCGTCGCCGGAAGATCCTTGCAAAAATTAATAACGGTATGCAAAGCTGCATTCTCTCGATCATTTATGGGGTGAATTATGATAAAATATCTCATTTCAGCTATATCTTCAGTGCTTTTCGTGGCCTTGATCATGGCCTGCCCGGCGACACTTTCGGCCGAGGCCGCCACCGCTCTAGGATCGGAAGAGTCAGTCCTTGAAAGTGCCCTAAAACTATATAGGAAAGGTTTGCGATTGCTCAGGCCGACGCTTGAGAGTGCTAATAATCCGTTTCGGTCATATGGCGATGGACAATACATGCTGGACTTTCCATTTTCAAATTACCCGATTACGGATGTGCCGGTGCTGGGTAGATTTTTTATCGATTACATCCCCGACACGATTAAAAGTGAATTAAGATGCCAAAAACCTTGGGAACCCCATATCGCAGAACTTATCAAGCAATATGCCCTGCCGGGCACGACGGCCTTGGATATCGGCGCCCACATCGGTTCCCATACGCTAACCATGTCTGATAGCGTGGGGGCTGGCGGCCATGTATTGGCCTTTGATCCGAACAAAAAGATCTTTCGCGAGCTTTGCTTCAATCTGGCCCTTAACGGATGTCAAAACGTCATCCCTTTAAAGTGTGCTTTGGGAAAAATATCAAGCCTGGTGCAGGTCGTGCCGGCTCAGTTCAACAATGAGGGCGGGGCCTATGTCATGCCCGGTGCCGGCGAGGAAAATCTCGTGCCGATCCTGCCATTGGATCTATTTGAGTTGCATAATGTTTCCCTTATAAAAATCGATGTTGAGAATGTCGAAGCCGATGTGCTCGATGGTGCGTTTGAGACGATTAAGCGAAACCGGCCGGTCATCATCATTGAAATCCAGGGGAATTCGCTGCGCGCCGAACGCCTGGCGGAAAATACGAAAGAGATGCAGCAAGCCTCAATAGACAGGCTGCATGCTTTGGGGTATGAGTTATATGCCCTGCCATCCCCTAATGACTATTTAGCGCTGCCTATGGGTGCTGACTGGGAACAATAATAAATGGAAGATTGGGGTCAGGATCCGACCCCAATCGTAATTACTTAAGCATGCCGTCACAGGTATCAACCCGATGTCGTCAAAATAGAAAAAATATATGTGGATATGGATGCCAATTTCAATCGCTTGTTTTTCGTTGCTTTAGGCAAAGTGCCGTTAATGGAGTAAAATTAAACGCAAAGTACAGCCAAAAGGCGCAAAGGGAACTGGCAGCAAAATGAAAGAACAGGATATGGCAGGATGGTCAGGATAAAATAAATTGAAGGAAATGGAAGCTTGCAGTATGGTCATGATGCTGTCGCTTTGATTGGAGACTGTTGTCACTGCCCTCTAAATGCGTTGCGTTCATTCAAAAATTCTTGATTTGTTAAAATTCATACAGTATAATTAAATTTTTTTTCTAGATTGATTCACTTGAGACGATTTTTGTTTTCCCGGCAGCATAGGACATTAATATTCGTCCAGGCAATATTGCCTACATTTTTCTTCTGATTTTCGCAGTGAAATGCTTTGGTTATATTCATCAGCTATTTATGGAATTAGCCTCCTGTGTAGGCTGTAAATAAATAGAGCTCGGCAGGGCATACATACATAAGACATATATAAATGGGACACATTATGAACAAGTTTATATCTTTGGTGCTCATGAGCTTGCTTAGCTTGAGTTTTATTTCGGCAGGAATGGCGCAGGCAAATCCAGTAACTGATTCTCCACCGAGCCATAAAGTAAGCATTGTGGGCGGCGGCATTATCGGCGCGCTGGAATCTTATTACGCTTACCGCGCTGCTCAAAGAGAGGGCATGGAACTCTGCATCAGGGTGTATGAGAAAGGCGAGCCGTTTTCAACACCCCCCTCGGCTGCTGTTATACCTTCGACCAATACGGCGTACAATATCGCACCCAGCCTAACCATTGATGAGATATTAAGTGTGGTGCCATTAGGTTCTGCCATGGTCGACAAGCTAGCCATCCCATTTAGCAGTCCGGGCGGCATACGCGTAGACGATGTGGCAGGGGTTAATGATTCAGAGGCGGCTATCAGCTTTAAAGATGCCGTCGTCATCTATGGAAGGGATAAAGACCACGGCGACCGCGTGCAAACACTGTTGGCGATGGGCAAAATGAGTATGGAAGCATGGCAGCAAATGTATGATGAGGGCGATGCAGAACTTAAAGGTGTTCTGGAGGCCTCGAATTTCAACCCTTGCCGCGAGCCGAGAAATGGAGAAATTAGATCTTTGCATGACGGATATCGCATCGATTTGATCTATGGCATTCCTGAGGCTGAAAAGCATGCAGGCAGCATGCTGGCTAGTTATGAAAAATTAGGTTATAAACACTGCCAGATTTTGTCCCCCGCTGAAGTGACGGGTATCGATCCATATCTAGCAGACTTTGTCCAAGCCCATTCAGTGGCTGACAGCGCCATGACACGCCGTTGGAACGATGATAGCGTGGCGTTATGGCGGCCAGGCGGCTGCATCGATGCGCGGATGTTCTTGCCCAAGCTTTATGCTTACCTTAAGAAGGTGATGGGGCAATACAAAAGTGCATCCGGCCATACTGAAGACTGCTTCAGCATAAACTTCAATAGCGAGGTGACAGGTTTAGAGTTTAATGATAAAGCGGATAGTTTGCGTATCAGCGGTTTGAAATTTGCCGATGGCTCTATCAAGGGTGACGACGGGTATGCAGATGCACGCTACATATTTTGTCCAGGCGAAGCTGTGGGGACACTCAAGGCTTTGAGCTTTGATGAACCGTCTTGTGCGGCCTTTGCCGGCCCATCGTTATTGCTGAATGTCCCTATGTCAGCCGCACAGGCAG
The DNA here is from genome assembly GCA_963830365.1 of uncultured Chlamydiae bacterium. GTDB lineage: Bacteria > Chlamydiota > Chlamydiia > Chlamydiales > Parachlamydiaceae > CAWHMU01. The sequence continues at coordinate 42,031 of CAWHMU010000034.1, read as the reverse complement.
ACAAATATAAGAACTTTTCACACTGCATGGAAGTGCATAATGAAGGCATCGTGCTTGCCTGGCAGGCCAGATTCAATGAAGGGGAAATCAATATCAGTGTGGCGGGGACCAAAGCCTTTTATGGCGACCGCCTGCCGAATAAAGATGAGACTTTTGCCAGGAATAGAAACCTGGTACAGCTTAACATGGTTAACAATGTATTGCCAGAATGTATGTCATGGGCCTTGGGATACAATACCGCCGGCAAGGAGCTTGGTACGGCCGACTTAAAGGTTTTGGAAGATAAGGGGCTGGCAGAGCGTTGGGTAGGCAGGCGTGCGGTGGCGTATGACGGCTTCCCGACGCTGGGTCAGCTATATTGCAATCAGCGCAAGGTGGACAATGCGCGCTGTACCACACATCTTGGCTCAGGCGGTGTTTCATTCGGTCCGATCGCGGTTCAAGTAAGCCGCAGTACGGAGAAAAATAGCCGCGATGCATTTGTCGACAAGGTGTTGAGGTATGCCGATTCCAGGCGCACCGCCGGCGGTGGCTGAAGTCTATTTGAAAGATATCATGGATTTCAAAGGCATGAACGGCGTCTATGCTGAAAAATTTACGCATGTCGTCAAACCTGCTCGTCAAGTCATGCAAGTGGCGAAATTGCCGCTTTATGGATAAGCTGAGGTCTCCTGTGTTGCCTTTGTGGCTGGCACATAGGGCGTAGTTTGGCATAGGATTGGGATCGATATGATCGACCACGATCCTTGAACATCATGTTGTTTTTTCATGGCTATCCGGCTGACGTCCAAAAATTATGGTTCCATGTATCGTCGCGTTTCCTCCTCGTCTCTGCGTTGGATTTTCTAGAAGGCGGCATTGCAAGAAAGCTTGCCTCATTGTACTTGGTCAATTGCCTTGTGAATCTGATTAAAACGCCGAGACGGGGAGGAAACGCCATGACGCAAGCCGCCACCAATTTTTGAGCGTCAACCGGTTCAGATATTAAAAATAGATGTTCACCAAAATTTTATAAAACGTTACATCTTAGTTAACATTTATTTTTGATTTCTCTCCTAATCTAGATCCACAACCAGACGGTTAAGATATGCCTGCCAGATTTATATGCTTCAAAAACCTTTCTCGCGGGATCGCGAGCCTGTTGGGCCTTTTGCTCGTGCAAGCGCAAATTGAAAGCGTGCCGCCGCTGTTTGATAACACGCTAACGCTCGCCCAGTTTGGGGCTGTCAGCAATACGGTGTCCTCGTTGCAGCCGTCCGCCAACATGGATATTGCCCAGTCCACCTTGCGCACCAACGACTTTCAAAATCTGCAGCTCAACTACCAGAACTATGCCACGGCAAGATCAATCACCCGCATGGGGGCATTTTTGATCAGCCAGAATGCCACGGCATCGGCTGAATGGCCGGGCGGGCCGGGGGTGACATTCCCTGCCTTGCAATACTGCAACGATCCGGTCAATAATCCGGCCAATCCGGCGCTAAACATCACCACCAACAACACCACCAGCTTGTTGGTGTTTACGGCCAATGAGACGACGAGCTTTACTTTGACCGCCGATATGGGGCAATCTGCAACGAGGCAGACGGCGCAGCTGCTGTATGCCAATCCATCCAATGCAGGGCAGTACATCAAAGACTACAATGTCATCGGCAATGCCTTCCATGATATCTTATATAATGGCCTTACGCCGGTGATCTGGGCCGATGGCTTCACGCATTTGACTGAGGTGACGGTCTTCAGTGCGGCAAATCCCGGCGGCCAGACTCTCCTATCCAGACTCCCCCGAACGGATTCATCTTGCCTTCAGGGCATAAGTTTCGGGTGACGGTGCTGAATACTTCCACCAACCAGACCCAAACCTGGCTGATCTACCTGCAGCCGCCGGATGCGGTCACGCCGACGCTGCCGGAGCTTGTCTTTTCGGCCAATTACAACGGTTCCGGCGCCAATATCCTGACGGCGCAAAGCGCCTTCAATGGCTTTGTGCGGCTTGGCATCGTGCAGCCTTCGGCTGTGCCCTTCTCCCCGCAGCCGGCTAAGGTGGCGACGGAGGTGGCTGATTGGTCGACGGCGCTTGGCATCCAGACGATAGCCACTTCGCCGGCCGGGATGTTTATGTTGTGGCCGGTGGCTTTTACGGCTGGCGCCAAGACGAAGATCGAATACAATTTCACTAACCAGATCGATCTGCCATGGTGTCCCTGGCTGTCCATCTACCTGCCTTTGGTGGCCTGCACCGATTTCGCCACGGCCTCCAACTACTTCTATGATCTGATGGCTGATATTCCGCCGCCGGCAAATCATCCATATCCATTCGACGGCGGCACCAATCCATTTTTATCCTATCTGTACATGCTGCTGGCTACCAATTATGAAACCGATATAGCCACGTATCAGTCGGCGCAGCGTCAATTTCCAAGTTATGGCATCACGGCCACAGCCCAGACGATTGAAAGCGCTTATGACAGCTATCGCGATGTGGTGCCTACCAGTACAGAGGTTGCCTTCGGCAGCAACACCTATCACTGGACATATGCGACGATCATCCGGCAGGGGTCGGGGCAGGCACAGCCGCTGATCATCTTCCCCGGCTACAAGACCTTGATGAGCCCTTCAACGGCTGTGGCAGGTTTCCTGGTGCAAGATCCGATTAAAGGTCCTCTTTATGCCACGGCTGCCAGCGGCAACCAGGCATTTTTCCAAGAAGGGGTGCTGCCTGGTTTTCTGACGACGCAGTTTTTTCCAAGCGATTTCTGGACGCGCATCGGCCGTGCCCAGCAGACGATATTGGTGAAGTATTTAAATCAGGCTCTTGCCAACCAGGCCTTGGCAGGCAACATCACCGCCATTTCAGCCATTCCGGACGGGTATGGCAATGGCAAGGTGCTATACCAGGCGGCCGAAACGATACTTTATGGCGCCGCACTGATGCAGCAGCAGGGGATGACGCCGGCGGCGATCAAGACGGCGACGCAGCCCACTATCAATGCCATTCAGGGGGTTATTGAGGACTGGCTGATCAATATCCAGACTACACTTAGAGCGCAGCAGGGCGGTGGATTTCCATCGCCTTTTGTGCAGAACTTCTTTATCGGGGATAATACCGTCGGCGGTGGCGGCGTGTGCTATTCGATCCGCGGGATGCTTGCCGGCTCTAACAGTGTGGCTGCGGGTCAGGATTTTGGCAATGCGTTTTATAACGACCATCATTTCGCTTACGGCTATTGGCTGGGGGCGGCGGCCCTGGTGATGCAGTGGGATAATATCTACGGTCCGATTGCACCGAATGCCGAGAGCGTGCCATGGATAGCGACGACATTTACCAGCGGTTCCGGCATGGGGCCGTTTAAGCTGAAGTCATTCATCGATATATTGTGGAGGGATACGCGTAATCCGGATCCTAATGATGGCAGTCTTCCATACAACCGCCACGGCAATATGTGGGAAGGGCATAGCACGGCCAACGGCCTGGCGCTGGCGCCTTATGCCGCCGGACGAAATCAGGAAAGCCTGGCCGAAGATTTCAACGGCTGGTTGGCCACACTGACGTATGCGAATGCCGTTTTGAGCACGAATGCAAGTTTTAGCGGTGCCCTCAGTGTATCAGATACGCAGGGATTTTCAACGCTAGTCGAATTTTGTTCCACCAATCTGGCCATGACAGCTACGGCCGGCAATCTCTACTACAACACGCCCAACTGGCCATATGCCAATAGCGGTTTTAATTTCAATGCCGCCGTAGGGCAGCAGTTCGACAATTTTGTCGATACGCAGACATTTTTCCTGCCCGGCACACCGCCATGTAATTGTAATTCGCAGACGATCCTCAATGAGGAAAATCGTTTTGAAGATTTTTATGAAGCATTTTTTGAATTTTAAGGTTTATATGACATATACAAAATCTCTTTTCCTATGCTTGTCAGCCATGTTTTTAGTTTCAGTTGCTGTGCAGGCCGAAGTGTGCCGTATGGAAGAATGCTGCCAAGAAGTGGCAACGTGCGGCACATCAGGTTTTTACCTAGGACCGCAAGCCTACTATGTCCAGTTGCATGTCAGGAATTCCGATTCCTCCCTGGCGGGATCGCTGGGGGTGAATAAAGACACGCACCTCAATGGCGTGCTTTATGGTGTGAATGGCGGCTATCGCTACGAGCAGGCGTGGGGGCTTTATGCCAACGTCGAAGCAAACTATGGACAGGGAAAGCTGAAGAATGGCGGTTCTTACGACCGCTATATCCATGAGTATGATGTCTCAGGCGTGCTTGGCTACCGGTTTGGCGGCAGCTGTGCCGAGATGTGGTCGGCCACGCCCTATGCAGGCGTCAGCTACCTATTCCAGAATGAATCGTTGAGCGAAATTGGCGTAAAATACCGCTATCACATCTACCGTATTCCGGTGGGGGTGCGCCTTGACTTCTCCTTTTGCTCCGGGTGGCAGGTTGGTCTGGATGTGACGGCTTTGCCGCAGTTTGATGCGACGGTCAAAGTGACTGAGATGGTGGGTGCGCGTTGGAACTTGTCAAAGCGCACCGACTGGATGGTCAGGCTGCCGGTTGAATATAATATCGACTTCTGCCAATGCCAGAACTTGACGTTGATTTTCACGCCCTATTGGAAGCAGAATAATGACGGCGGATCGTTGGCAAAGTCAAGCTCCGGGGCCTATCTTGGACTGCCCCCACAGAAATGGAATGCCTACGGCGCCTCGTTCGATGTCAGATGGGACTTTTAATCTGAAACATGTGCCATTGTATTTCCCATAGTGACGCTGCGCTTAGGGATTTTTTTTTGGACTGGCCTGCCAGGCGGCGTAATAGCTGGCGACATCGCTTAGAAAGCCGGTGTGGCGCGGCTGCCAGTCGAGCAGGCGCTTGGCCCTTTCGTTGGATATCTGCTGATCGATCAGCAGTCCGTGTGTAAGCATACCGTATTTTTGCGTGGCTTCGGCCGGCGAGAGGGAGTGGATTTTTTCCGGGATGCCGGCGGCATCGGCTACCCCTAAGGCCATCTCTTTGACGGTGTAGCGGGTATTATCGACGACATTAATGACCGCATGATTCAATTCCCTTTCAGCCGCCCGCACATAGGCTTCTGCCAGATCGCGGTAGTGGATCATGGCCCAGCGGTTGTTTCCCGGGCCGACAATTTCGCACGAGCCTGCTTTGGCGGAGCTAAACCAAAAGTCGGACAGACCGCCTGAGCCGCCATAGACACATCCTGGGCGTATGATGACGACGCGCAGCTGGGATGAAGCCAATTTTAGCAGGCGTTCTTCCTGTAGGTTTCTCCATTTGACAATATCGATGGGGTGGCAGTGGGAAGCTTCATCGGCGATGGCTATGCCGGTATTTCCGTAGCACCATACGCCAGACGTGTAGAGGATAGCGCGCGTGGAGATGCCGGCGTGATGAGCGCCCTGCAAGAGGGTGTCGATGGCCGTTTTTTCGGTGTCTACGCCATGGCCGGCATAGTCGAAAGCGCAGTGGACGATGACTTCAGCTTGCTGAACTGCGGACAGGTAGCTGGCGGGTTTGGCAAGATCGCCGATGACGGGGGTGATTTCCTGTTGATAGAGCAGTTGGGCTTTATTGTGGGAGCGTACCATGCCAGAGACGGCATGGCCGGCCTGTCGGAACGCTTCAGCCACGGCTTGGCCGATATAACCTGAGGCTCCTGTAATGAAAACGCGCATGGGTGACCTTTTTATGATGATGATGAGATATTGGTATAATCATTTATTCGATAATCCGTCAATGACTCTATTATCGCCTTGATTTAATCCATATATTGCGCTACATAATATCCTTTAATATGTGCGAGGCAAAAAGTATGCGATATTGGCACCCTGTAAGAATAGCGATGAGTCTTTGTCTGGTCATGTCCGGTGTATTTTTCTCTACGGCAGAAGGTGGCGTTTGCGAGGTGTTGGAGAAAATCTCCGTCCGAGCCAATCTGACGGATTCTGATGTCGTCCTCATTGTCCATGATGGCAAAATGCTTGGGGTCTATGGCTCGGCAAATCAAAACAAACCGGTTGATGCGCGGGGTGTGACACAGTCATTTGTCAGCCTGGCAGTCGGACTCCTGATCCAGGAAGGCAAGATTGCCTCCCTTGACACGCCGGTGTCTTGTTTTTTCCCAGAGTGGCGGCAGGGCTGCCGTGCGGCGGTGACGGTGCGCCATCTGCTGACGCAAACCTCTGGTATGGCCATTGATGATAGTTCTTGCGTGATTTATGAATATCCCGATGTTGTGCGCATGGCATTGGCGACCGATTTCAGCGCGACACCTGGCACGCATTTTGAGCTCAACAACAAAGCCGTAAATCTTTTGGGCGGCATTGTTGAAAAGGCTGCAGGGGTAACCATACAACAGTATCTGAAAAGCCGCCTATTTTTCCCGTTGGGAATAAATTCCGATTCATGGCTTTGCGACGCCGCAGGCAACAACTATGGCATGTCGCATCTGACAATCAATGGCGTTGATCTTGCCAAAATTGGCATGTTAGTGGCCCAAAATGGCTGTTGGAATGGTATTAGGCTGATTTCTCAGGATTGGATCAATGAGCTGATGAAGCCGAGCCAGCTGTTCACGCCGTTTTACAGCGGTCTTTGGTGGCTGGATTATTATGGCTTAAGTCTGCATTGGGATGATGCCTTGATCGATATTTATGCGGCAGCTGGTGTGCCAGCCAAGTTTATATGCAGTTTAAAGTCGCTGCATGGCTATGTCGTTGCGCTGCACGGCCAGATCAACAATGACAACTATATCGAACAGTGCGCCGCCGATCTGGCGAGATATTTTGGCAGCCGGCAGGATGTCTATGATTTCTTTGCCCTTATTGCCAGCAAGGGACTGCCACTGGCGCGTTGGGAGGCTGGTGCTATCAGGGGCATTTCTGCGCGTGGCATGATGGGACAGCAGTTGATTATTATTCCGGATAGTAAGCTTGTGGCTGTGCGTTTATCGAATCAGAAGGTGGAGAGTTGCGGCCTGCCGGATACCTTTGCCGATTTGGGAGTTCTGCTGGGTGATTTGAGCCAGGCCTTTAACAATACGCCCTATGAAGCCAAATTGGATAAATTCCACAAAAATGAGCATAACATGATGGTGCCATTTTACCGCTTCGAGAGCCCTGCCGAAAGTGAGAAAAGGGCACAGCCGCCTGCAGTTTCAGATGATAAGATTGAGCCGCCTGCATCATTTGAAGAGACTGTGAATACGTCTGTGGATAGTTCTCAAAGCGTTCCATTGGCCGGTCATGAACCTGGCGGCATTAGCGTTGAGGCTATCGATCAATGGGAGCCTGCAGATGGTTCTGACACGGATCATCCACGGGAGGAGCCGTCTGTTGGCAAACACCCATCCGAGCCGCCGGCTCCTATCGCCCCCAGTCGGGTTGAGAAGCCTGCTGCCAGCGATGTGCCCGAAAAGGACAATATCGATGAGGACGTTGAGAGCGTGTATGAAAAATACTATAACCAGCTTGAAAAGCAGATTCATCATTCTTAATCCCTTACTTTCAAGATGTACCTCGCGTGGTATAAATGCATAAGCGAACTGTAGTTGTAATCGGTGGAGGGGCGGCAGGCTTTTTTGGCGCCATCGCATGTGCAGAGGCCAATAGGAATTGCCATGTCGTCCTGCTGGAAAAAAACCGCCAGCTATTGACCAAAGTAAAGATTTCAGGCGGGGGCAGGTGTAATGTCACCCATGCTTGTTTTGAACCGGCGCAGTTGGTGCAGAACTACCCGCGCGGGGGCAAGGAATTGCGGGGCCCTTTTTCCCGATTTCAACCGCGGGATACTGTCCATTGGTTTGAAACACGCGGCGTTGAGCTTAAAGTAGAAAGCGATGGGCGCATGTTCCCCATCACGGACCAGTCGGAGACAATAGTGCATTGCCTGATGCAGCAGGCCAAGGCGCATGCTGTGGAGATACGGCTTGAGCATGCTGTCGTAGCCTGTGAAAAGGAACAGGAGCATTTCAGGCTGACATTATCCAATGGCGAGACGCAATTCTGTGATCGCCTGCTGGTAGCGGCAGGAGGGGCGTCCAAGGTGCAGTCCTGGCTGGAGAAGCTTGGTCACAGCCTGCTGCCGCCAGTGCCTTCGCTATTTACCTTTAATATTCCAAACTCGCCTTTGAACGAGCTGGCAGGCATCTCAGTAGCCAAAGTCCACGTCACCATCGAAGGCAGCGACCTGCAGCAAACAGGGCCTTTGCTCATCACGCATTGGGGATTTAGCGGTCCGGCGGTGCTGAAGCTGTCGGCCTGGGGCGCTCGCTTTTTGCATGATAGACACTATCGGGCGGTTTTGAAGGTCAACTGGCTGCCGGATGCTGGCGAGGACGAGATCAAGCAGCAGCTGATGGATTACCGCAAGCAGCACCCCAGTCGTCTGGTGTGCAGTGATGCGCCATGCGCGCTGCCGAAGAATCTATGGAAGGCCTTGCTGGATATGGCGGCCATTCCGCCTGATTTGCGCTGGGCGATAATTTCCAAGCTGCATCTGCAGCAGATCGTGCAGAAACTCCACGCCTGCACCTTTCAGATCGATGGCAAAAGCACGTATAAGGATGAGTTCGTCACCTGCGGGGGTGTGAAGCTGCAGGAAGTTAACTTCAAGACCATGGAAAGCCGCCTTTGCCCTGGCCTGTACTTTGCCGGCGAAGTGCTCGATATTGACGGCGTCACGGGAGGCTTCAATTTCCAGAATGCATGGACGACAGCGTGGCTTGCGGGTAAGGCCATGGCCGAAGGGGCCTAGCTTTGGTGTTGATGGCTTATTGTGGTGGAATTCACCACAGAGACACCGAGGCGCAGAGAAACGAAAGGGGCTAATCCTTCTGTTTTTAGGTTAAAATTAATGTAAGCGTCAAATCTAGACGCTTTGACAGTCATCCGGGGGTGGCTGATAAGATGTCTATTTTTGTCGTCTACCCATTCGGTGTTAAACCTTGGGCTGCAAAAATTAACGCTCCTAGAGAGAGTTCAGGCATAAGCGACCATAACGACATATGGTAATTGGATCCGCGTACAGAGACAACTTTACGAGCACCCGTTGAAAGTGGAGGTGTACTCACTTCACTTTTTTTCTCTGTGTCTCTGTGTCTCTGTGGTAAATATTCCGTTCGTAGCCCTAGGTTAGCTCGTTGGCATATTCGGCCATTTTCTTGATGGCCTCGCCGATGGAGCGCAGGCTGAAGAAAAAGACGAAGAAATTTTCGACATCTTCAAAATTGAACATGCGCGTTGTGCGTGTGGCCCTGAAGCGCTGCAATTCGCTGTTAAGGGCTGCCAGGGCATTATCCAGGCCTGCTAAGTCGATATCAGGAATTGCCAGGACGATGCGTTTTTGTAGCGCTTGGAAAGCCAGATCCGTCTGATCAATCACTTGCGTCACCTGGTTGGCCAGGCTGTCATCGAAGATTTTCAACAGGGAGTCTTTATGGGCAGATTTCAAGTTAAGCACCAACTCAAAAATCGTTTCCATTTGTTGTGTAAGCAATGTCCAAGTGTGGCGTTGGGCCCCTTTATAGCGCAGTTCGATTTCGATCTCTTCGCCATAGGCACGGTTTTTCTGCAAGCGTTCCAGGATATCGGCATATAATGTTTCGGCCACTTGGGCATGGGACTGGCTTTCAGGTTCCAATATGATAGCCATACGGTAATAATTGTCGATGGCAGCGAGGGCCTTGATGAGGCTTTGGCGCAGCTTTTCGACAGCTTTTTCAGGCCAGAGTACCTGGGCGACAAAGACGGCGGTCAGGATGCCGATGCAAGAGTCTAGGAAGCGGTAAAGGCTGAACAGCCAGGGGCTTTCGGTGGGTTTCGCCCCTACCAGGATGATGATGACGGCGGCGGACATGCTGGCGATGCGGAAGCTTTCTTTGATGTTGAGCATCGAGCATATGATGATGGTGGAGAATACGCCGATGCCAAGGCTTAAGGCGTCATCGCCAAGGAAGACGACGAAGACGCCGCCGGCGATGGAGCCTACCAGCACGCCGAGGAAGCGCACCCAAGCCGCCTGGTAGGTGCCGCCCAGATGTGCTTGCATGACGACAATGGCGGAGACGACGCTCCATAGTCCATTGACCAGATGTTCGGGGCGGTCAAAGATTTGGCTGAAGGCGATGCCGAGGATAAGGCTTAAGCCTGCGGCGATGGCCGTTTTGAGGGCTATTTTGCCTTCGATCTGTTCAAGCCAGGCTTTGACTTTTGAAGCTTTGGCGGCGGGTTTTGGCTGGGTGATGGCAGACATGGCATACCTTAATCATGTATAGGTCATTATAAGAGAAATTAGCAGTATTGAAAATATAAAAATATATTTTAATATATATTCGCTATGGCTTATACGTTTAATAAACACATTCTGTTGGAGGCTCCTCTATGATTGGTACGATATTTTCGCTGCTGATGGCAATATTTTTATGGTTTCAGGTGTCTTGGGCCGAGACGAGGGTCGATGTGGCGGGCGTGGAGAGTTTTATGATTGCTGCCGCCATTTTATTTCTATTCATTGTGCCGGTGGGGATCATGCTGGCGTGGCTGCCGATGCAGAATGCTGAGCAGAATGCGACACCGCATATTCTAGAGATGTTTCCTAAAGATAGGCATATCGCATTGATGAGTGCTTACCTGGTGGCCTTTGCTTTGATCACCTTATTGGTCATTGCTGTTTCCAATCTGCATGGAGTCGATAGGACAGCGATGTTCATTATGTGGCTGGTCTGGCTGGGGATTGCCATTGATGCCACACGGCATTTTGTCAGGAGAATTATGGGGTATTTCAATCCCTTTGTTGTCGTCGGCATGTTTGGCACAAATGCCAAGAAAAGCATTCAGGAAGACAAGGAGATCGATTTATGCCAATGGATAGATGGCCTTTCTGAAGTTGCTCTCAAAGGCATCCAGCGGCATAGTACATCGGTGACGCATCAGGCGTTGGCTGAAGAGCAGAATATCGTCCGTCTTTTCCTTGAAGTATCCAAAACCATCGGACATCCCGAACATGACAAGCAGACCGATGCATTGGGGATTACCGACAAAGTCAGCTATGTGATGTTCTATCTTTACCAGCGCATCGACGTCATTTTTGGCAAGGCGTTAAATAATAAGTTGGAGATGACTTGCAGTCAGATCATCACGCTGCTTGGTAAAATCACCATCGATGCCGCCAAATTCGACATCTCCATGGCCAGCGCCCCTTTGCGCTTTATGGGAAAATCTGCCAGGAGGGCCCAGGAGGAAGGGCTTGAAGAGACGCCATTGACGGCTTCTTGTGTCTTTCTGGAAGTCGCTAAAGCCCTGTTGACAGAGATTGATATCACCTATCTGGAAATTGCCGATCCGTTTTTAAGTATCATCAACGGCATGGAGACTTTGGCAAAAGGGGCTTTTCAGCGCGATAAAAGCATGAATATTACTTTGCTGATCCAGCCTTTCAGGGATTTAAGGGCGCTTTTCGAAGAGGGCAAGGCTAAAGAGCATCAGGACACGCCGCTGATCGTGCAGAATATCAACCGTGTCATGGGTGAATTCGAAGCGCTGCAGATGGTGATGAATACCATGCCGAAAATTCCGGATATCAATGCTGAGGACTTGCCGAAAGCTTAAGTAAGGCTCTAAGCCGCGTCTTTTTCGTGCCTATGTGCTTGCCCGTGCCCGCATTCCAAAATGTCTATGACTGTTTTGTTTTTGAATGAAAATATCGGGCATGGGCACATAAAATTAGTTTGCATTAGGCACGGGTACGGAAAGGGTGTTTTTCAGCCTGTTAGGCGTGCCGGCAGGGGGGCTTCGAGGGAGATGGCGGCATGGGTGACGGGATGTTCCAGCAACATGCGGAAATGGTGGAGAGCAATGACGCCGCCTGGAAGCGGCTGGCGGCTGCCATATTTTGCATCGCCCACCACCGGGCATCCCATGGCGGCGCATTGGGCGCGGATCTGGTGGTAGCGTCCTGTTTCCAGAATGATTTGCAGCAGGGTGGTTTTCGGGTGATGCTTGAGGACCTCGTAGTGCAGGCGGGCGAGCTTGGCATCTTGTTCCTTGCCTTGGCAGATATGCGCGCGATAGTCGTCATGCCTTAGAAAGTGTTCAAGCGTGCCTTTTTCGGCCGGCGGCCTGTTTTCGACCAGGGCGCAATAGGTCTTCTGCATTTCGCGCGCGCGCATGGCGGCATTGAGGCGCGAAAGCGCCTTGCTGGTCTTGGCAAACACCACGATGCCGCTGACGGGGCGGTCGAGACGGTGGATGACGCCGAGGAAGATGTTGCCGGGCTTTTGGTATTTCTCTTTGAGATAGGCTTTTAGGAGTACTTCCAGGCTTTCATCTTGGATGTCCGTCGGCTGCGTGAGCAGGCCGGCGGGTTTATTGACTACCAGCAGGTGGTTGTCTTCGTATAGGATGTCAAAAGGCAGGCGGCTCATGCTGTTCTTTTGTTACCTTGGCGTTGCCTTAAAGCTTCATATAATAATAGTGTCGTCGCCATCGCTACGTTGAGGGAGTCGGCGACGCCGCACATGGGGATGCGCACCTGGATGTCGGCCTGCGACATCCAGCGCTCGGAGAGGCCTAGCTGCTCGGTGCCGACGGCGATGGCGATAGGGCCGGTAAGGTCGACGGAGGTGAATTCCAGTTTGGCGGCCGGGGTGGCGGCGACGATGGCGATCTGTTTGTTTTTAAGCCATTGCAGGGTTTCTTCGCCGCCGGCTTCGACGACGGGGACGGTGAAGAGGGTGCCGACGCTTGCGCGCACGACATTGGGGTTGTGGATGTCGGTGCATCGGTCGCAGACGATGAGGCCGTTTAGGCCGACGGCATCGGAGGAGCGCAGGATGGTGCCGAGGTTGCCCGGTTTTTCGATGGCTTCGGCGACGACCAGGAAGGGATTTTTCACCTGGGCGAGGGATTTGTCGAGGTCGGTCAGCAGCAGGTGTCGTTGCGGGGCTAGGGCCAGCAGGCCATCGGGGCGGTCGCGGTAGGACACTTTGTGGAAGACGGCGGCATTGCAGTGGAAAATCTTTGTGCCTTTGCCTTTCAGGCGTTGGATGAGGGTTTGTTCGTTGCTGCCGAGGAATAGCTCCGGGCAGATGAACAGGGAATCGATGGGGTAGGCGGCATCCATGGCGCGCAGCACTTCGCGGTAGCCTTCGATGAGGAATTGAGCTGTCTGCTCGCGCGTGGAGCGGTCGCGCAGCTTGACCAGCTGTTTGACGCGCGGGTTTTGCAGGCTGCTGAGAATGGTGTCGGTGTCTTGAGGCATTGGATTACCAGAAAATAATTTTAAAAAATATCGCTTTTATGATAGTTGATCGCTATTATAAGCAATTGACTGATTAACTTATACCAAATGATTAAAGATGCAAATCAAACGTTTTTTCACGCCGGGCCTATCGATAAATTCCTATCTAATCTTTGATGAGGAGACTAGGCGCGGCGCTTTGATCGATCCGACGCGCCACATCGAAGTCTATCTGGCGCAGGCTCTGCTGGACAAGGTGGCGATCACGGACATTTTAGAGACGCATGTGCATGCGGATTTTGTCTCGGGGGCCAAGGAGCTGAAAGCCGCTCTTGGCGGCAAACCCGTGATCCACTGTTCGGGCATGGGAGGGGAGGAATGGATTCCGCATTATGCCGATCACATTGTGAAAGATCGTGATAGCATTTCGCTTGGCAATGTGCATCTTGAAGCGCTGCATACACCCGGACATACGCCGGAACACCTCATCTGGCTGGCTTTTGACGAACGACGCAGTCCGCGCACCCCTTGTGTGGCTTTTACCGGCGACTTATTATTTGTCGGCAGTGTCGGCAGGCCTGATCTGATGGGGCATGAGCTGGAAGAAATTTTGGTGAAGCAGCTGTATCGCAGTCTATTTAATGTGCTGTATGCCTTGCCGGAATTCCTGCAGGTGTATCCCGGGCATGGGGCGGAGTCGCTGTGCGGCAAGGGGATCGGCGGGGCCGACACTTCTACGCTGGGATATGAAAAGCATTGCAATCCGTGGCTTTTGCCGCAGAGCTATGGGCAGTGGCATGCCAACCTGTTGAAGGACATCCCGGCAGCGCCGGCCTATTTCAGGCAGATGAAGCGCGTCAATGTCACGGGCCTTGCCAAACCGCCAGGGCAAGAGCTGCCGCCGATATTAACTATGGAGCAGCTAAGGGCATATCTGCCTGACGCTGTATTGGTGGATGCGCGTGGACCTGAAGCCTTTGCCGCCGGGCATCTCAAGGAAACGCTTAACATCCCCTTTGCGCCACATTTCTCTACCTGGGCCGGCAGCGTGCTGCCGCAGGATAAAGAGATCATCTTGATGGTCGAACATGCCCCTGACGCGCTGCCGGTATTGCAGGCGCTGCGGCTCATTGGCATGGACCGTGTGCGCGGCATCTGCCTGGCTAGCCAATGGCCGTGGGAGGCGCAGGAGGTAGCGACCTCTCCGATGATCGATGTGGAAAGGTTGCAAAAGGAACAGCCTGATTTTTTCATCCTGGATGTGCGCGCGCCGCACGAATGGCATGACGGCCACATCGCCGGCGCGCATCATGTGGAGCTATCGCGCATTCCGCAGAGCCTTGAGCTGCTGCCCAAAGACGTGCCGATAGCCGTCGTCTGCCGCAGCGGCACCAGAGCTTCTGTCATCGCCTCGTTGCTTAATAGACAGGCGGGTTATGCGTCGATCAATGTGCGCGGCGGCATGCAGGCCTGGCTAAAAGCCGGCTATCCCGTGGTCGTTAAATAAAGGAAAAGGACCGATGAGACCTAAAGAAGCGTCCCTTAGGTCCTTTTCGTTTGCTGGACGATAAAGCAACGGCTCAATCTTGGGTTATCCGGTTTTGCAGGATGCGCAGCCTTGCAAAATTGGATAATTCAACCATATGTGGTATAATTTCGTTCCTCTAAACATCCAGCATCAAGAATCTTGAGTTAGCCGTGAATATGGCAGAAGCATGTAGCCACAGGCTCACCACTTGTGGCTACATGCTTCTGCCATATTCACGGCTAACGCAAGCTTTTGGCCTGGATGTTTAGAGGGACAAAATTATGATAATAGCCGAAAAACCAACGCCGTGTCCAAAACTTGCATTAAGGGGTCATCACACAAATGAGTGGTTGACAGAGCTAACATCTCAAAAACTCATCATGTAGGCTTTGGCTGAACGGATTGAGGTCAGGCTTGCGATTTGCGATTTGAAAGGAGTCGGGCTTTCTAATGCATTTAGGACTTTCAAATCACAAATCACAAGCCAGACCCCAATCCTCAAAGTCCTTTCACGTCATGAGTTCTTGAGCGGTCATCTCTGTCAACCACTCGTTTGTGTGATGAACCGCATTAAGCAGCCATTGATTCTAGCTTTTTCATTTAACTTTATGTAATCTTAATGATTTTTTGTTATAACAATGGCTCATCGCGCAAATGAGTACCTAGCCGAGGAGAACGAAGAAATGGGGCTAGTTTAACTAGTTGAAAAAGAGAAGCAGACAATTTATTAAATCCTTCGACAAAAAAGGAGATTTAATATGCCTGCTTCACTGCTTTACCATACCAATCAGATCGAAGATGTTCAAGTCCTGAATCGTGAATATCATGAAGACAAAATACTTTTCGAGGCGCTTCTTCAACCCAAAAAAACACTTTGTCCTTGCTGTGGGAACAGTGAATCCATATCGAAGGGACTGAAGTTACGTAGGCTTCGCATGGCCCCTCTAGGGAACAAAATGGCTTTTCTCAACCTGCGGCTACATCGTCTTCAATGCGTCAATTGCCTACACGTTTGGTGGCCCCCGATTCCCTTTGTCAAGCCCAGAAAGCGTTATACCACTTCCTTTGAGAAGTTTGTCATTAATCTTATGGGGTTTGCAACAATAGAACATGTGGCAAAATTCCTTGGGGTTTCTTGGAGTCTCGTGAAGGGTATACATAAAGCATATCTTCAGAGGGAGTATAAGAGTTTCGATTTTACATCCCTTCGATACGTGGGCATCGATGAGTTTAGTATTCGAAAAGGGCATGAATACATGACGATTTTCATCAACCTTGAGACAGGAGAAATCATTCACGCCGTAGAAGGTAAAAGCATGGGAAGCGTAATCCCATTCCTCTTAGAGTTGAAGGAAAAGGCTTTACAGCTCAAAGCGATGGCTATGGACATGAATGCAGCCTATGCATCAGCTGTACAAAATCATTTACCGGATGTTGACATAGTATTTGATCGATTTCATGTCGTGGCATTATTGAATACGGCAATCGAGGAAATCCGGAGAGATCAGCAGGCAAAATGCAATGAAGTTGGCTTAAGAGTCATTAAAGGAATGAGATTTTTACTTTTAAGGAACTATGAAAAACTTGATTCTAAGAGAAAAAGTAGTTTGGAATGCCTTTTAGAAGTAAATCAACCGATAGCCTTGGCTCATGCAATGAAGGAGCAAATTCGTCAATTTTGGTCTAAACAGACGGTGAAAGAGGGGGCTAGATTTCTTGCTTGGTGGATAATGGATACTATGGAGTCAGGGATACATGAGCTGGAGAAGGCAGGAAAAACCCTGCTTAGGCATTGGCAAGGATTGGTAAACTATTTTAAACATCCCATCACCAATGCAAAGACTGAGGGGATCAATAACAAGATTAAAACAATGAAGCGCCAAGCTTACGGATTTCGAGATATGGAGTATTTTAAATTACGTCTCTATAGTTTACACAAAGTTAGGTACTCATTTGCACGATGAGCCATAACAATTGATTTGAATGTAAATCTAGCTCGTTATAAGCAAATTGTTGTTGTGGGCTAGCGTTTGCCAAGTTGTATATTAGCTTGCTTTTAACGGTCTAATATATTAAATTTTAACTTATTAAAAATAATTTTCGGGGTTTTATGCCATCCATCAATTCAATTTCATCCATACTGCCTTGGAACTGGGGCGGTACAAGTGCTGCAAATCCACAGCCTTTAATACTAAAGGCGTGTGGCCAGGGCGATCTGCCGGCTTTACAGAAATTATTAGCCACTGCGCCAGCAGATTTGCTCAATACGCCGCTAAATGGCGAGTTGCCGTTGCATGTCGCCATCGGCCAAGGGCAGATGGAAATTGTAAAACTGCTGATTGAAAACGGAGCTAAGCCGGGGTTAAAGGATGGACAGGAGTTATCCGCTTACGACTATGTCATGCTATCGTCAAGCCGCGATCAACTGATGCCAGAGCTGCTGGCTTGCGTGATTGGACAGAAAGTGGAAGCTTCCATGACAGTATTGCAGGATCCGCAGAAATTAGCAGAGCTACATAGTCTCTGTGAAAAAATCAAAGAAATTGCTGTCAAGGGTGCGCAAGTGACCGAAGAACAGATGAAAGATGTGCAGTTTCCTGCCGGCGCGGTGGCGACAGGCCAAGCAGGCATTGAACTTCAACCAGCCAAGGTGTTGCCGCACTTTATGTTCGGCTTCGGATTGGACAAGAAACTGCTAAGAATTGATGAGCATATGGATGCCGCAGGCAACACCCTGCTGCATTTCGCGGCGGCGCAAGGCAACGAGAAGCTGCTTAAAATAGCGCTTGAGCATGGAATTGACCTCAATCTGCTTAAAAACAAAGAAGGACAAACCCCGCTGCATTTTGCTTGTGCTATGGAATCTTCATGTATCAAAATGCTGGTCAATGAAGCCAAAATGGGTATCAGCCAGAACGATGGTAAGGGCATCTCTCCATTAGCCTTGGTCGGCGCCTGTGCCGACAAGAAAAATCCGCTGAATTTGAGCCGTACGCAAGCTGTTTTGGCGACGCTGATTGCGGCCGAGTGGGTGGCGCATTATGCGCTGAACCCGGCGGCTGCCAACTATGCCTTATTGGGCTTGGCATCTTTATCTCAGCTAACGCGTTTTGCTGAATTTCTCACCATGGCCGTGCATTGGCCAGGTACTGCCAATCTGAGTTTTGCAGCAATATGGATAGCGGGTCGAGACCATTTAGGTGCTGTTTTGCCTTTCATCAACATAGCATCGACGGTATGCATAGCCAAATCGGCCTTTGAAGGCGTCCAAAAGGCATGGAAGAACAAAAGTTTAAATCCTCTTAAAGCCCTTAGGAACGTCGCCGTTTATGGCATAAATTTTGCAGGAATGGCTCCAAAGCTTGCTTCCACCATCGATTGGGGATTCAGGTATTTTAGAACGATCCCTTTGCAAGCTCAGAAGGCGGCAAGTGCAGCCGACTATGCTTTTAATTGCCCGACATATAGGTCGCGGCATAGTGAAGAATGTAGGCAAATTGAAAAGGAATACAGTAACATTGAGAGCAAGATTGAAAGAATCATGAACAAATCTCTCTTTTCATGGGTGTCTTCACTTTGGGGATCATCCACTGCAAAATCATGTTCAAATGCAGTTACGAACAATACTGCAAAGCCGGATGTTAATCTTAACCCTAACGAGTTGGGCGATGCCAAAAAAATACTGGCTGCCGGAGGTGTTTTTGAAGACAAGTGCTACGAAGAAAATGAAAAAGAATACATTAACAATTTGTATCGTCCTTTAGTTCTGCGATTCCATCCTGACAAATGTCCAAAAGAGCAGAAGGATGAATGCGAAATCATATTTAGAACTATAACAGAAGCTAGAAAAACACTTCTCCTAGGAGTTTAAGATGTTAACAGTTATAAACAGCCCGCTGCCGCAGGCCAGGATTCCTGGGCAAGAGTTCCATCATCCTATCTACGAGAGCCAGGTCACTGTCCAGCTTAAGGCCGGCGAAAAGATCGACGCCGAGCCGGGGGCTTTTTTAGCCGGCCGCGGCGTGACGATGGAAACGGCGATGTCCGGTAAGAGCTGCTGGAGCGTATTCAAAAGGATGTTTTTCAGCGGGGAAAGCCTTTTTACCAATACCTTTAAGGCGCAAGAGGCAGGGGCGTGGCTTAGCTTGGCCACTCCAAAGCCGGGACACATCGCTGAATATTATCTGGATCCCATTTCGCAGAACAAGATCAACCTGGTTGCAGGCAGCTATTTGGCTTCATCGCCCAATGTGGAGCTGACCAGCCGCTTTGATAGAGTGATCGATTGGAAGGGTACGGGCCTGATGAAATTCCAGGCCTCGTTGAAGGACGGGCTGCCGGGGAAAGTATTTTTCCATTCCGATAACAGCGCCATTGTGCCGATCGAAGTGAACCCTGCCAAGCCGGTCGTGGTCGACAACAATCATGTGCTGGCCTTTACGGAAGGGTTGGATTGCAAGGTCAGATTGCTGGGCAA
This sequence comes from uncultured Chlamydiae bacterium, assembly GCA_963830365.1. Taxonomy (GTDB): domain Bacteria; phylum Chlamydiota; class Chlamydiia; order Chlamydiales; family Parachlamydiaceae; genus CAWHMU01. The sequence continues at coordinate 22,770 of CAWHMU010000034.1, read as the reverse complement.
GAAGGCGTTCAGTTTTTTTGCTTCCGGCGAAGGCTATGTGTGCGAATTCAGCGGCAAGGGCACACTTTTTGTGCGCACGCACGCCCCGGTGCGCCCCGCAAGGGCAAATGGTTGAACTGTTCATCCCTTCATGGTTTTGCATGGCTGCAGTTTGCCGCGGCCGCCGCAAACATAAGTGTCAAATCTAGCTATATTGACAACCCACCCCAGAAAGGGAGTGAGGGCATGTAGCCCAGGGCAAGCGCTAGCGCAGCCCTGGGTATTCTATGGTTAAATGATACACCCTAGAAGAGGGTGCATAGAAGGTAACACACCGGAGCAAAAATAAGGCTCATCACACAAATGAGTACCTCGCCTTATGTAAATTAATCGAGGTCATTGCAAATAATGCATCATAAAAATCCGCAAATTGCATGTTCGCTCCTGTGAAGGTAGGAGTTGAGCCAGTACTGCCATATAAGCGACAGGGCGCAAGCCATGAGAACATTTTTAAAGCCTCGCTAGAGGCGGAAGCATGTAGCCACATGCGTCAGCGTGTGGTCATCGCATGTTTAGAAACAAAGCCGTGAATACGGCGACAGCAATGACAAAAGGATATTATATGGTGTAATAATCGCATTTAATTCAACTTCCCTCGAAGTTGCTGTCGCCGTATTCACGGCTCACTTTTTGCTACATTTCATTCCATAGGTTGACACCTATGGCTACATGCTTCCGCCTCTATCGAGGCTAACTAGACCTTCTGTGCTAGAATGTCGATTTGTTTCAAAGAGAACCTTACAAATATATTGTTAATTCTCGCTTTTCAACCAGCCACTATTAAGTCTTTTTGACGAATCCTCTAGGACAGGTACGCGATTGTGCGATGAACCAAAAATAACAGGATATTAGGGTCATGCTATTCATCTAATCTAATTTTTAATGGCTCGCCACACAAATGAGGGCGTTGCAAAAATATAAATGATTTTAATTTCTCCTTAATTAGGCGTCGACTCCTGATAAAAACACGCTTTTTTGGGATTTTAGCTCTTCTAGAATTGAAAAACGGTCCATGCAGGTACAATCATCGATGCAACTTTCAATCCTAGAGATGCCAAATCTTTTTGCAACTCCCTCAAATGAGTACCTTGCCCCATGTAAATTAATCGAGGTCGTTGCAAATAATGCATCATAAAAATCCGCAAGTTGCGCGTTCGCTCCTGTGAAGGTAGGAGTTAAGCTAGTGCTGCCAGATAAGCGACAGGGCACACAAACCATGAGAACATTTTAAAAGCCTCGATAGAGGCGAAAGCATGTAGCCACATGCGTCAGCGTGTGGTCATCGCATGTTTATAAACAAAGCCGTGAATACGGCTACAGCATCGACTAAAGAATATTATCTGCTATCATAATTGTATAGGATTAAACTTCCCTCGAAGTTGCTGTCGCCGTATTCACGGCTCACTTTTTGCTACATTTCATTCCATAGGTTGACACCTATGGCTACATGCTTCCGCCTCTATCGAGGCTAACTAGACCTTCTGTGCTAGAATGTCGATTTGTTTCAAAGAGAATCTTACAAATATATTGTTAATTCTCGCTTTCCAACCAGCCACTATTAAGTCTTTTTGACGAATCCTCTCAGATAGGTACGCGATGGTGCGATGAATAAAATCCTGTTATTTTTGCTGCGCGTCGTTCAAATCTATTATCAAAAGGCCGTGGCGCAAGGCTGATTCCCTAGCTGTAGAAGTTTAAAATATCATCTAATCGATTGCGTTTGATGCGGATCTGTGTTTAGTATCGGGAAGTATCTTTCAAAATTCAATTGGAGGAGATGCCTGTGCCATCGATCACTGCTGTCTGTGCCTGCCTATGGCCATGGAACTGGGTGGGTGAAAGCGCTGAAAATCCCCTGCATGTATTGCTAAAAGCTTGCCGCTTGGGCGACCTGCCCGCGGTGCAGAAACTATTAGCCGCAGCGCCATTGGCTTTGGTCAATCTGCCGCTGGACGGGGATTTGGCTTTGCATCTCGCGGTCAGCAGTGGACATATGCCTATCGCCAAATTTTTGATCGAGCAGGGAGCTAAGCCTGAGTTAAAAGACGGACAGAGGCTGACCGCCTACGATTATGCCATGATGTCGATAAGGCGCGATCAGCTGATGCCCGAGCTGCTGGCTTATGTGATCGGGCATAAGGTGGATGCCGCCTCGACGGTATTGCACAATCCTGGCCACTTAGAACTCGTCTGTGAGTATATTAAAGGCATGGCTGGTAAAGGGGTAGCTGTCACGGACGAACAGATGGAAGATATTCAATATCCTGTTTTTGCGACATCCAAAGCCCTGTTAGCACCGGCGTTGGATTCGGCATGCCAGGTTTCCCCCCATGTGGTCTTTGGATACGGGTTTAATAAGAAATACATAAGCCTCGATGAACAAATCGATGCGGCGGGAAATACCCTGCTGCATTTTGCTGCGACACAGGGCAACGAGAAACTCCTTGTGATAGCGTTAGCACATGGCATTGATTTGAATCTAGTCGTCAACAAAGACGGACAAAACCCTTTGCATTTCGCCTGTGCCATGGCATCGCCATGTATCCAGCTGCTTATCAACCAAGCCAAGATAGATATCAGTAAAAGCGATGCCTATGGGATATCGCCGTTGGCACTGATTGGAGCCTGTGCGCACAAGCACGATCCTTTAAATTTAAGCCGTACGCAAGCCCTAATGGCCACATTGATTGCGGCCGAATGGGCAGTGCATTATGCTCTTTCTGCCGAGAAGGGCAATTATGCCATATGGGGCTTGGCGTCGCTCGCCCAGCTAGCCAGTTATGGCCCTATGTTGGCCGGCTTGGTACATCTTTGCGCCCATCGTCCGGTGTTGGCTAAGGGCCTTATCGCCGGATGCGCGGGGTTGTGGATGGCATCCTTAACCGCGCTAAAACGCATTTCTGGCATTGCCGTCGATGTAGCCGATCCGGCATGGGGCGATTTTAAGGCCATGCTCTTAAATGCGCATGCCTGTCTGGCGGCGGCGGCAGTGGCCATATCGGTGTTTGGCGGGATAAAGAAGGCATGGAAGAACAGAAACCTCAATCCTCTTAAGGCCTTTAGGAATGCTGTCGTCTATGGCATCAATATGGCCCATCTATCTGCAAAAATCTTCAAGACCATCGGTTTGGGATATAGGCATTTCAATAGCCTGGGTGTCAGTCAGGAAATGCACTCGGAAGAAGCCAAGCTGGCAGCTTGTGAAAAGCAGCAATCTGGCAAGTGGTTCTGGCAAAGAGATCCTGATGCCTGCCAGCAGCATAAAGATAAAATAAACGCCGCCAAGCGTAAAATCGATCACATGCTGGCAACCTTGCATCCTTCAGCGAGCCCTTATTGAAAGAAAAGGCCCTGCTTTCGTAATGGATCATTCTTGCTTTTAACATGTGTTTGAAATTAGTATGTTTCTTTAAAATTTAATAAACGAGGCTTTCTATGCCATCGATTGATGCTGCTTGTCCGTCCCTGCTGCCATGGAACTGGGGGGGTGCGGTGGCTGAAAACCCCCTCCCGTTAGTACTAAAAGCTTGCCGCCAGGGCGACCTTCCTGCGCTGCAGGCATTAGTAGCCAAAACTCCTGTAGGCGATGCTCTGTTAGCTTTGGTCAATACGCCGTCCGATGGAGACCTGCCGCTTCACATGGCTGTCAGCAAAGGTCATATGTCGATTGCTAAGTTTTTGATAGCACAGGGGGCAAAACCAGAGCTAAAAGACGGACAAGAACTTTCCGCCTACGACTATGCCATGCTATCGTCAAGGCCCGATACGCTGATGCCGGAGCTGCTGGCTTGCGTGATTGGACAAAAGGTAGATGTTTCCATGACGGTATTGCAAAATCCGGAGAAAATAAATCAGCTGAATCGTATTTGCGAGCTGGTTGAAGAGGTTTCTACCAGGATTACACTACACAGCGATATGATGTTGGGGTATTTGCCGGGGCATTGGCAATCTATGGAAATCTATCATCAAGATCGAGCAGGAAATACCTTATTGCATTTTGCAGCAGCGCAAGGCAATGAAAAGCTTCTTAGAAAAGCTCTAGCGTGTGGGATTGATCTCAATCTAGTTACTAATAATGACGGGCAAACACCCCTACATTTCGCCTGTGCCATGGAATCGCCATGCATTAAGCTACTTGTCAATGAAGGAAAGATGGACGTTAGCAAAAGCGATGTGCATGGAATATCTCCGTTGGCATTGATCGGAGCATGTACGCAGAGAAAACATCCTTTGAACATAAGCCAAACACAAGCTTTGTTGGCTACGCTGATTGCGGCCGATTGGGTGGCACAGTATGCCTTAAATCCTAAGGCTGCAAATTATGCATTATGGGGAGTGGCATCGCTATCACAGCTAGCCACATTTGCTGAATTTATCACTGTTACTGCGCATTGGCCTTTGATTGTGCCAATATCCATGGTGGCTCTCTTCGGAATTATGGAAGAAAAGCAAAGTGCAAAAAATACGGCTGCTTTTTTTAATATATTTTTACCATTTATCACACTAGTTTCGACAGCAGGGGTTGCCAAGCAGGCATTTGATGGCATAAAAAAGAGTTGGAAAAACCGCAGCTTAAGTCCGCTCAAGGCTTTTCGGAATGTGGTCGTTTATGGCATCAACCTGGCGCATATGTCAGCCAGAGTTTTATCATCACTTATCTCCACGATTGATGCTCGTTATCGGTTTTTCAAAAGTAAAGATTTGAGGCAGGAAAAGCTTTGGGAAGAGAAAAAACTTGCCGCCTGTTTAAAGGCGGAAAGAGATGAATTTGCTGCCTGTTTAAAGAAAGAGTCGGCGAAGTGGTTTTGGGAAAAGGATAAATGGTTTTGGGAGAAAAGAGAACCTTGTATCCGTTCTAAAGATCCCTGTAAGCATCACAAAGCTAACATAGACAATATGGATTGGAAGATTGATAGAATCATGAAAACATCCCTATTTTCGGGCTGGTCGTTATGGGGTCCATCGGCAGCAAAACAGGCGGAAGCTAATTTTTCGAATCTGAATCCAAACAACCCGTCCGAGGCAAGAAAAATATTGGCTCCCAATGGGGATTTCGATGAAGCCAAATACAGCCAGAATGCCAAGGTATATCTTGGCAGGTTGATACGCCAATTAGGTCTGATCCATCATCCGGATAAATGCGGGCAGGCAAGGAAAGAGGAGTGTACGCAAATCATGACGGCCTTGATTCAAGCGCGCGAGACGCTCTTGAAAGAAGCTTCTTAGGCACGAGCGTGCTTTCTGCCATAGCCGAAGTAGATGGCCAGGCCGATGAGCAGCCAGGCGATGAGGCGCAGCCACGAGTCGCTGCCGAGGAAGGCCATCATGCCGGCGCAGGTGAAGATGCCGAGCAGCGGCACCCAAGGGAATAGGGGGGTCTTGAAAGGACGGGGGTATTCGGGGTGGCGGTAGCGCAGGATCATGACGCTTGCACACACCAACACGAAGGCAAACAGCGTGCCGATGCTGGTCATGTGGCTGATCACATCGATCGGCACAAAGGCGGCAAGAGCGCTGACAAGGACCATCAGGATGAGATTGCAGATCCATGGCGTACGGTATACCGGATGCAGCCGGGCAAAATATGGCGGCAGCAGGCCGTCGCTGGCCATGACGTAGAAGATGCGCGACTGGCCGAGCAACAGCACCAAGATGACCGAGGTAAGCCCTGCCAGCACCGCCAGTTTGACAAGTATTTGCAGCCAGGGGAAGGGTGTCTTTGAGATGGCCAGGGCCACGGGGGCGGCGACATTCAATTCCTTGTAATTGACCAGGCCCGTCAGCACAAATCCAAAAGCGATATAGATCACCGTGCAAATGGCCAGGGCGCCTAAGATGCCACGGGGGATGGTCTGTTGGGGATTTTTGGCTTCAAGAGCGGTGGTGGAGATGGCATCGAAGCCGATATAGGCAAAGAACAACACCCCCGAAGCCCGCAAGATGCCGCTCCAGCCGAAAGCGCCGAAGGTGCCGGTATTTTCCGGGATGAAAGGGACATAATTTGCGGGATCGACATAGAAGGCGCCGACAGCGATGAAGACGAGGGCGATAGCGACTTTGATGCTGACGATGACGGCATTGAAAGCTGCCGATTGGCGGATGCCTTTGATGAGCAACAGGGAAATGGCCACGATGACCAAGATGGCTGGCAGGTTGATGTAGCCGCTGTTCACGCCGCCGTTTGCTAGCAGGGGCGCCTGCCAGGGGGAAGCCATGATCTGGGGCGGGAGGTAGATGTGTATTTCTTCCAGCAGCGAGAGGGCATAGGCCGACCAGCTGATGGCGACAGCGCCGGCGCCGATGGCATATTCCAGCACGAGGCTCCAGCCGATGAGCCAGGCCGGCAGTTCGCCCATGGAGGCGTAGGTATAGGAGTAGGCGCTGCCGGAAACGGGGATCATGGTGGCAAGTTCGCAATAGCATAGGCCGGCGAAGGCGCAGCCTATGGACGCCAACACGAAGGCGATGACGATGGCGGGTCCGGCATTCTGGGCGGCGGCGATGCCGGTGATGGAGAAGAGGCCGGCGCCGATGACGCAGCCGATGCCCAGCAGGATAAGATCTAGGGTCGACAGGGTGCGGCGCAGCTTATCCTGATGGGAGGTGAATTCCGTCAGCGATTTCTTGGTCCACATACCCATCTGTGCATCTCCAATATAATTTCAGATTTTTCGTTTGCCGATCTGTGTTCTCTGTATTTGTGAAAATATTTACCACCGAGACACCGAGATACAGAGAAATAACAGGCGGTATGGACGAATCTCAAATTAAAGAGGGAGGCTCATTAACTGCAAGTTGTTTGACTCCTTGTTATGTTCATCATTGCAAATGTAAGCAATGTCCACAGAAACAAGGTCGAAGATTATGCACCTTAGTTTCTCGGTGTCTCGGTGCCTCTGTGGTAAATTTATACAGAAGCTATGTCCAGACTTAATTTTCAGACGATTTACAATATAGCAAGAGTTCGCTTAAGGCTGCGTTGACGCTGCGTTCTATGATCATGTCCCGGTTGCCGTAGGCCAGCAGGCGGTGGGTTTGCGGGATCTGCCCTTTGCCGGCGACGGCAATCCAGACGGTACCGACGGGTTTGTCTTTGGTGCCGCCGTCCGGGCCGGCGATGCCTGAGATGGCGATGCCGAAGTCGCTGCCCGTTCGGGCTAGCAGGCCGCTTACCATGGCGACGACAGTTTCTTCGCTGACGGCGCCTTTTTCAAGCAGCAGCTCGTTTGGCACCTCGAGCAGGCCTGTTTTGAAGGCGTAGGAGTAGGCTACGATGCCGCCGAGGAAATAGGCCGAGGCGCCGGGCAGCTGCACCAGCTTGGCGGCGACGCTGCCGCCGGTGCATGATTCGGCCAGGCTCAGCGTCCAGCCGCGGCGGATGAAGAGTTCCTGTACGGCCTCTTCAAGCTTGCCGGAAGGCGCTTTAAAATTTTTGGCGGCGAAGTGTTGCAAGAGCAGCTGCGCGGCGGCATCGAGGCGTGGCGCCGGGGCGTCTTTTGCGGCGGCTTTGATGGTGGCGACGACAGTTAGGATGCCATGTGAGGGGTAAATGCCAAATTCGATTTCCGGGAAGTCGCTTTGCAGCCGGCGCAAGATGGGGTCGACGGCAGATTCGCTTAAGTCGAAAAAATGCAGCTTTTGGCTGATATGATGCTGTTTGTGCGGGAAGTGTTTTTGCAGGAAGGGGATGGTCTGGCTATGCAGCATGGCGCGCATTTCTCTTGGTACGCCGGGCATAAGGATGAGGGTGGAGGTTTCAGTATGGAAGGCCAGGCCCGGGGCGGTGCCCACGGTATTTTCCAGCACCGTAGCTTTAGATGGCACGGTGGCCTGGTTTTCCAGGCTGATGATGGCCGCGCCGTAGCGTTGTGCCAAAGACTTGGCCACCTGTTCATCCAGATGGAAGCTTGAGCCGAACAGTGCGGCGGCTGCCTGGCGGGTGGTGTCATCGCAGGTGGGTCCGAGGCCGCCGGTGGCGATGACGATGCGACTTCTTTTTAAGCACTCCTGCAGGCCGCTTTTCAAGCTCATGGGATCATCTGGCAGGGCGGTGTGGCGGCAGGGGGCGTAGCCGGCATCGAAAAGGGCCTTACTGATCTCGGTGGCATTGGTATTGAGGGTGATGCCTTTAAGTATCTCATTGCCGATGGCAACAATTTCAATCGTGAGCATGGGTTTTGACGGTGATATTTTTGTTGATGAGTTGGGGATGGCGGTTGATCCAGTTTAGGCAATGCTTGCCTAGGCGCATGGGGACATTCTGGGTGGTATTTTCCACGTGGAAAGGGGTGGGAATGGTATGTTGGCGGATCCATTTTTGCAGGGCATGAAACAGTTTCGTATTTGGGTCTGAGGCGGAGCTTTTCAGCTGGATTACCTGTTTGGTGGCATTATCCAGATATTGCTGGGGGTAGGAGAATTGGACGCCCCAGGGAATATTATCGGAGCCGAAGACCATGGAGCGGAATTTCTTGTCGACGGGCGAGTAGTTGATGTTATGGGCCTGCATTTGGACGACGGGTGTGGCGAGGCGGATGAGCTGTTTGTCATCGGCTACGGGGATGGCGTATAGGGCGTCACTTGTCGCCGTCATGGCCGGTGAGAACCAGCGTTGGTAGTCGGCCGGGTTGGGCAGATGCCCCTCTTTAAGGCAGGAGATATAGGCATGGTAACGCTTAAGGAATTCTTCTTTGGAAAGGGCTGGCTGGTTGCGTAGGGTGATGCTGCCGCAGAGGTGCAGGCTGAACGGCGGCAGGCTATGGAAAAGGGCTGTCATCTCGTCGCCATCCAGCAAGGCTGGGATATCGAGCCATTTCGAGGCCTGCAAGGGGGTTTCGGCGGCGGTGCTTTGTCGTAGCTGTATATTCATCATGTATTCATCGCGCGCGTTTGGGGGGTGTTTTTTTTTCAAAGCTTGCAGCGATGAGCAGCCAGCAGATGCCGATGAAGATGGCGCTATCGGCCAGGTTGAAGGTGGGGAAGTTATATCCCCACAGCACAAAATGCAGCATATCTACCACGTGGCCATAGATAAAGTAATCCAGCACATTGCTGATAGCGCCTGAGATGATCAGGGCGAAGGGGATGGTGCGGTTTGGGTGTTTATTGAAGAAAACGGCATAGATCAGGAGTGCGCCGATGAGGGCGATGCGGGCATAGAGCAGGGGGAGCTGGTAGTCGCTGAGGATACCCCAAGCCGCGCCGCGGTTGATTTGGTGGCTGATGGAGAAATCGATGCCGAGAAAATCTTTGAAGACACCGATGCCGCCATAAGGGTACCACAGCCAGTCGCGCTGCATGACGGGCAGGTAGGCATGGGTTAAATGTTTGGAGATGAGGTCGGCCAGGAATATGATGAGGGCGATATAGAAGGGAATGAGGCGTTTGGTGAATATATGCATAGCAGATCTTGGTGAAAGAGGGAAAAGTCAAAGTAAAGGGGCAAAGATGATATTCATCTATGGCCCCCATCACTATACCTGACGGATTCTTTTTAGAATAATCCCTTTTCCAGCTGTTCTTGCGCTTTTACGGTCATATTGGCGTAAGGGACGGCTTCGAGGCGTGGCAAGGGGATTTCCTCGTTGGTGATATCGCAGATGCCGTAGGTGTTTTCATCGATTTTTTCCAGTGCGCGTTCGATTTGGCGTAGGATGCTGTATTCGCGGGAGGTAACCTCCAGGCTGATGGTGCGGTCGAAATCATCGGTGCCTTGGTCGGCTTGATGCTGGGAATAGCCGGTGCCTTCATCGGGCTTTTTTGCTTCGGCTGTCGAACCTTTGAGCGAGTGTATAAGCTGGCGTTGCATATCTTGTAAGCGCTTTTTAAATTTAGCAATTTCAGTTTTTTTCAGCGCCATTGCAATCCTCCTGATTGATCACATTTATTGTCATTAAATACAGCTTCTTGGCTGATGAGGGTAAAAAATAATCTGTACATTGCTATTTACTACGATCGCAATCCAATCTGCAAGCAATTTCTTTTTTTATTGGTTCATTGGGCCATCATTGGGGTCTGGCTGGCGCTTTGAAAGGTGCCGGACAGCTGAGAGTGGCGCAGGACTTTCAAATCACAAGTCAACCCAGGCTAGATTTGCGGCTTCCCCTGTTGTTTATTTCTTGACCATTCTTTGGGAATGGGTGTCATCTTTTGGTTTAATGGATTGGATGGCATCCATCAGTTCGGTGACATCTTTAAAGCGCCGGTATACGCAGGCAAAGCGGATATAGGCGATAGGATCCAGGGCTTGCAGATGTTTCATGACGATATCGCCAAGTTCGGTGGTTGTGATTTCGCGCGCCTGCCGTTGCAGCACATCGCCGGTGATTTGAGAGGCGATGACGATGAGTTGTTCGTGGCTGATGGTGGTATGTCGGCAGGCCGCTTCCAGACCGTTAATGAGCTTTTGCTTTTGAAAATCTTCATAGCGGCCGTCGCGTTTTTTCACTTCGATGGTTAATTCGACAGTTTCGAAGGTGGTGAATCGTTTTTGGCATTCCAAGCATTCGCGGCGGCGGCGGATGGCATTCATTTCTGGGGCGTTGCGGGAGTCAATGACTTTAAGTTCTTCATGATGACAGTAGGGGCATTTCATAGGGAACATCCATGATTAGCTAGCGTGTGGTGATTTCAAAAGAGAGTCACGACCATGCCCTATATGCATTTTTTTTAGCTAATGATTTTGCATTGTTATATTAAAAGTTATTGATTTCATCGATGAGCTGGCGCAGCACGGCGAAGTCTTTGCGGGTGTGGTGGAAGATCAGGCGGGGCAGTTCCAGGTGGTCGGTCTCGCCGGAGAGTGCGGCTGAGGCTGACATCGAGCCGCTGGCAAGCAAGACGTGGTATTTTTTATTTAAAATGCCGATTTGAGCCGGCGTGAGTGGCTTTAGCAGGCGCATGACGAAGGTGTCTTTGACGTAGCGGCTGGAGTGGTAGCGGGAATAGAATTTGAGGATATGCTGGACGGCATCTTCGGGTGACGGGGCTATATAATAGAGGTGGATGTCTTCGGGGCTGATCCAATGCTTTTTCAATAGGTGGTCGGCCATATATTCCTGCCATTCCTGCCAATAGTTGCCGCCGGCGCCTTCGATCAAGACGATGGGGATAATATTGGCTTTGCCGGTCTGGATAAGGGTGAGCATTTCAAAAAGCTCATCGAGAGTGCCGAAGCCCCCCGGAAAGGCGGCCAGGGCATTGGAATGGCTCATGAACATCAATTTGCGGGTAAAGAAGAAGCGAAAGAAAATCAGCTTGGGATCCCCTTCGATGACGGTATTGGTGGGTGTTTCAAAGGGAAGGCGGATGGAAAGTCCGAAGCTTTGCTCTTTTTGGTGGCCTTCCACACTGGCTTTCATAATGCCGTTGGCAGCGCCGGTGATGCTCATCCAGCCTTCATTGGTCATGCCAGCGCTGAAGATCTTGGCGGCAGCGTAATCGGGGTGGTCTTCCGGCGTGCGGGCGGAACCGAAGATACTGATGCACGGTCCTGATTTATATTGATTAAAGACATTGTAGGCGTAGCGCATCTCCCTGATGGAACGGTTGATGACTTTGAGTTGGCCCAAGTCGTGTTTTTCTGTCAGCAGTTTGAGGGCTGTTTCTATGATTTGGGCGACGAGTTCGCCTTCGTAGCTATCGGGATCGCCGCCGGAGCTGCCGATAAGGTTGACGATGGCGGGTTCGATAAATTTTTCATAGGCGGTGGGGTCGTCGGGCATGATAAAATCTCCATGGCAAGCAGTGCGGGGTGAAAAAGCATTGGTTTTTATACGGATAATGGCGTTTAGTTAAGACAAAAGTAAACACAAATTTTCATAAGTGTAGCATGGCGAGGGTGAAGCATTGCAAGAGTGGCTGACGATATTATTGGTGCTTGTGCCGCTGACTGTCATCAGCATTTCGGTGGTGGTCTGGACATTGCGCAATGGCATCTCGCCGATGCCGACTGGCGGCAAAGTCAGGCAGGCTTTGCTGGCAGTGCTGCCGCAGGAGGTTGATGGCCGCGTATATGAGCTAGGGGTGGGCTGGGGGACGCTTTTGCTGCCATTGGCAAGGCGCTATGCTAATTGTACGGTGGCGGGTTATGAGACCTCGCCTGTGCCCTATGTGGTGGCCAAGATACGCTTGTGGCTGGCGGAACTGCCCAATGGAAACTTGCGGCGGCGGGATTTCTTCACCGTGGATATGCGTGATGCAGGCCTTGTGGTGTGCTACTTGTATCCCGGGGCGATGCAGCGGCTGAAAGATAAATTTGAAAGAGAGCTTAAGCCGGGCTGCTGGGTGGTTTCGCATACCTTTGCCGTGCCGGGCTGGCAGGCTTGCACCATGCATGAAGTCGACGATCTCTACCGCACCAAAATCTATCTCTACCGTATGCCCATGTAAAAAGTTTGCGAGGCGGAATATAAAATAGTTACCACAGAGGCACAGAGACACAGAGAAGTAGGGGTCTACAAAAAGTTCAACGCAAAGCGTGACAGTTCCTTCGACCTCACTCCTTGAGATTTGTTATTTAGGAGAAAGCAGGTAAGAGGCGAAAAGAAGAGGATGGCAGGATAGTCAGGATAAACAGCCGCAGAGAAGAAAACTAGCTCCAATCACATGACAGCGTCATGCCCTCGGATTGCTTAGGCAATCCGAGAGATAGATATTGGTCCCGGTCGGGGCTGCCATTTCCTTCTATTGTGTTTATCCTGAATATCTTGCCTATCCTGTTCTTTTGTTTGGTTGCATGGTTTCTCTGTGTCTCGGTGCCTCTGTGGTGAAGTTTTAGCTTTGGCTTAACTTATAGGCTATACAGCAAAACCAGCAAGACGATCGAGGCAAGGAATATATATAGGTAATCGCGCTGCCAGGCGAAGATGACGAGGCATGACAAAACCCGCAGTCCAGGCGTGGCTATCAGCATCAAAATCCCCAGCTGGATGATGGCCTCGCTACGGTGCTGCCGAGCGCTGTCCAGCATCAGGGAGACCTCTTTAAGGGATGGCGGCACGCCTTTAAAGACACTGTAATCAATGACTTGATCGCCTCTTTGAAAGAGGAATAGCGCAGCGCCATACATCACGATGATCAGCGACAGAATAAGTCCGCCGCGCAGGATGTTGCTTAGCATATTTTCGGGGGATGGCAGGTATTGTTTCATCTATAAAATCCCTGTAAATCCCTTATAGATCATCTGCGAGGCAACGATAATGATCAGACCTGTGAAGATGGTGCGCAGAGTCTTGGTCTTGGCCTTCGGCAGCAGGCGTGCGCCGATGAGTGCGCCGATGACAACGCCGAGCATTACCGGCAGGGTAAGGATGGGGTCGATATAGCCCAACCTGAGGTAAAGGCCGGCGCTGGCGGCGGCGGTGACGCCGATCATGAAATTGCTGGTGGTGGTGGAGACTTTAAATGGGAAACCCATGACCCGGTCCAGGGCCAGCACTTTGAGGGCGCCCGACCCTATGCCCAAAATGCCGGACAGCGCGCCGGCCATGAACATGATGGCGTAGCCAAAGGGAATATTGTGCACGCGGTAAGTTTGCTGGCCGGCGGCCGTGGGATAGGAGCTATCCAGCTTAAAATAAGTCGCTAAGCTATCGGGGGGCAGGGCGTCATCGGCGGTACCATTGGCATAGAAAGAGGCAAAAGCGCAATATAGCAAAATAAGGCCAAAGATAAGGGATAGGGTATCGGCAGGTAAAAGGCTTCCGATGGCGACACCTAAGACAGCTCCGATGGTGGTGGCAGTCTCTAAAAAGATGCCTGCGCGGATATTGGTGTAACCTTCTTTGACATAGGCTGAAGATGCCCCTGTGGATGTGGCGATGACGGCGATGAGGCTGGCGCCAATGGCGTAATGGATGTCGACATGCATGAAAAGGACTAAAAGAGGCACGATGATCATGCCGCCGCCGAGGCCGGACAGGGCCCCGAAGAAGCCGGCCAGGAGCGATCCGGAGAATGTGATGAACATTATTTCGTAGGCGGTCATTAAAAATCTATCGTTGCTTATAAAATCGATAGTATACTTTTATAGAGTAAAATTTAAAAGACATTAAAGATATTTTAAGGAGCAAAGATGAGTGCTTCAGCAAACATCAGGCAGTTTTTGGATAAGGAACGCATCAGCTATCAGCTATTGGAACATCCCAAGGCTTTTACGGCGCTGGAAGTAGCTGAAGCGCAACATATTAGCGGGCAGCAGGTCATAAAAGCCGTGATTGTTAAAGTCGATCAAAAATTGGCCATGTGCGTGCTGCCGGCCATCCACCATATCGATTTTGAAAAGTTAAGGCATGCGCTGGGGGTAAAGGCTGTCAATCTTGTGCCTGAAGGACAGGTGGCGCAGCTATTTCCTGAGTATGAAGTCGGCGCCATGCCGCCGTTTGGTCAGTTGGCAGCATTGACAGTGTATGTGGACAAAATTTTGGAGGAAAACGATAGTGTGGCTTTCAATGCCGGTTCGCATCAAGAGATGCTAAGGATAAAATTCAAAGACTATCTGCGCTTGGTGAATCCGATATTTGTTGATATGGGCGTACACATTTAATAGGGGATGATTGATGACAACGCAAGCCAAACGGGACGCCATCGTGGCTTTCTTAAAAGAACTGCGCTTAGAGATAATCGATAGCTTTGAAAAACTGGAACCGCAGCACCGCTTCCAAAAGAAGCCTTGGCAGCACCATAGCGGCGGTGGCGGCGAGATTGCCGTATTGCGCGGCGACATCTTTGAAAAGGCCGCCGTCAACTGGTCGGGAGTGTCAGGCCCATCCTTCCCCATGCAGGAGGCGTCAGGCCCATTTTTTGCCACGGGCGTTAGTCTGATCACGCATATGGCCAATCCGCATGCGCCGACGGTGCATATGAATATCCGCTATATCGAGACGGAGGAGAAGAGCTGGTTTGGCGGGGGGTATGATTTAACGCCCATGGGCTTCCCCTATGCCGAAGACACGCAGCACTTCCATGAGGTAGCCAAGAGTTCACTACAGCCCTTTGGGGAGCATATCTATGAGGAGTTTTCTAAGAAAGCGCGCGAATACTTCTATATTCCGCATTGGGGAAAAGAGCGGGGGGTCGGCGGTCTTTTCTTCGATCATTACAATACAGGCGCTTTCGAGACAGACCTGAAAATGTGGCAGACCGTGGGCAAAACATTTTTAAATGCAGTCATGCCAATTTATCATCGACGGGTTATCCAATCCTATGATACAGAAGATAAAGAACGGCAGTTGCAATTGCGCGGCCATTATGTGGAATTCAATTTGCTTTATGATAGAGGAACGAAATTTGGTTTTATGTCTGGCGGCAATCCGGAAGCCATCCTTTGTTCCATGCCTCCCACCGTTAAGTGGTGAAAATCATTCAGATTAAGGAGTTTAGCTATGTCAATGAGTATAGCAGCGAGTGCAGCGCAGCTTGCAGGTAGTGCGGCCGCAGGTTTTGTGGTTAAGGAAACTGTAAAAGCAGCCTATGGTGTTATATCTTCTCCGCATAATCCATCGCAATTACTTGATAAAAGTGGGCAGGAGGGAAAGCATACCCACTTTGATCCGATAGCTTGTGTGATGGGGTTAGGTGCCGCTGGTGCAATTGGAGAACCATGTAAAATGACTAGGCGGATAGGTTGGCTCGAGCCTGTAAAAACGATTTTTGGCGTTTTGTCTTCGATTACACCTACGTTTATGCAAAAATTTGCCGAGGGGAGTGAGCGGCGTCTGCGTGGTGATAGTCGAGAAGATCTTTATTATTATAAGCGCGCGCTTCCATATGTTGCAAGATTGTATCCTATTAGCCAGGACGATAAAGCAATCACAAACTTATGGCAATATGTTAAAAAAGGGATAACTAATGTTGCGGCATCCTACAAACTGGATGTCGATGATAAGGAAATCTTAAGCCTTTTTAAAGAGCTGACGGCTGATGTTGATGCTATCCTTAAGATTGACCAACCACAAGAGCAGGATGGCGGAAGTGAAGAGGCAGAAGAGAAAAAAGACGATGGTTTATCAAATTCGGCAGTAGAGATTTTAAAGAAAACAGTTGAAAAACTGACAGAGCGTGTGCACACAGAAGGCAATGCTGAAGACGGAAAGATCGTGCGTATCCTAGAGAAGGTGCTTCAAGATCGCAAAGTCCCTGATTCCATATCCCCGGTATCTGAAAGAATAAAGAAAATCTGGACGAGGACGCATATCGAACATACTGTTGAAAATATCGACCGCATAGCTAGTGCGCAACAGGCGGGTAATGAAACAAACAAAACCGCGTCTTTGGTATATCTACAACAAGTGCTTGATGAGCAATCCGGAAAGTATAATGAGGCGATGAGGGATGAAATATCAAAAATGAAGTGGTCGTTATAGCAGAGGAGAATGTTCTATGATGGCGGGTTTGTTTCTGGTATTTGCGTTGGCGATAGCGGCGGTGCTAGCGCGCCAGCGGTTGGCGGCGCTGGCATTGGTTTTTATTGGTCTAGTGCTCAGCCTGGTGATGTTTTGGCAGCATGCCAAAGATATTGTGCAAATCAACATATAGGTATGGATGATGCTGACGGTGTGGCAAAGGGATTTGAATGCTTTGATGATCGTGGTGCTGGGCGGCGTTTTGCTTAGCGCTTATGGCGTGCAGTTTATCTTCCATGAACAGCCCTGTCCTTTGTGCCTGCTGCAGCGACTGGGGATGCTGGGCGTGGCTTGCGGGGCGCTTTTGAATGTGTGGTTCGGCGTGCGCATGGCGCATTACGGTCTATGTTTGCTTAGTGCTATCTTCGGAGGCTTTGTGGCCTTGCGGCAGATCAGCCTGCATGTGTGCCCGGGCTTTGCGCCGCCTTTTGGCATCCCTGTGCTGGGCTTAAGTCTTTATACCTGGTCGTTTTTTGTCTTCGTGTGTGTGGTGTTCGGTGTGGCGGTATTGCTTTTCTTGTATGATCCGAAAGATAGCCAGGCAGAGATTGCGCCGCCGAACGGCTTTGGCAGGTTTGCCTGCGGGCTAATTTTCTGTATCGCCCTGGCAAATATCGTGACGACCTTCCTGCATTGCGGCTTAGGGATCTGTCCTGACTAAATTTTCCATATGCGTCAATCTGAAAAATAAAACATCTTGTGGTAGTTAGTAAGAGCTTGTTCACAAAAAAACAATGCAAAGGAACAGCCAAGACACTGTCTTATGATTGGAGGCTAGTCTTTATCTTTGCGGCTGTTTATCCTGACTATCCTGGCATCCTGTTATTTGCTGCTTGTTCCTTTGCGCCTCTTGGCTGTTTCTTATAAATAACAAATTATAAGGTGCATATTATCATTGCGTTGCATTCCACATTATTTTTCGACATGAGGGCATTAATCGAAATATCCCGGACAAAAGCTTGAATTAGCCGTGAATACGGTTTAAGCATATAGGCACATGGCGTAAGCCTGTGGTAATGAGAGCTAAAGACCTCAAGCCGGGGCTAAGGCGGCAGAGTCTCCGAGCGAACTATCGCCGTAGCCACGGCTTCATATTCCTGATGAGTTTACCACGGGTTTACACCTGTGGCTACATGCCTTCGCCGTAGCCACGGCTAACTTAGGCTCCGAAATCCTGGATGTTTTGATGGACGAAATTATCCATAGCCTTACACATCCCTAGCCCTCTTGTCGAATAACTTTGGTTCATCGCACAATCGCGTACCTCCCCATATGTAAACTAATGGAGGATGTTAAATAAATCATACATAATGGCAAATTGCACGTTCGATCCTGTGAAGGAAGGATTTGAGTTGGCACTGCCATATAAGAGATAGGGCACAAGCCATGAGAACATTTTTACAGCCTCGATAGAGGCAATTGCATAAGTGTTTTGTGTGTTATACAGCGATTCTTTGGAAGCCAATCATATCCGGGATCGAAAAGAATCTATCCTAGAACACTCAAAATACTCAAAAATCGGCATGGTTTAAAAAAAGAGAAATGTCGGTTACACTAACGAAAAAACAAGATTGTAGAATGGCCAAGAAACATCTTTTTTGCCCTTTTTCTCTCATTATGTAGCCCACACCAAGGCGGAGGAACGAAGCCGCAGGTGTGGGTATAATGAGAATTATAAACTAACCAGGGACTGGTTCTTCTTTTTTTTGCCCTTGATTCAAAAGGCTTTAAGTTTAATCTCGACCAAAGATAAAAAGAAGAACCAGTCCCTGGTTAATCACTTACAATTTTTTCCCACACCTGCGGCTCCGTTCCTCCGCCTTGGTGTGGGCTACATAATGAGAGAAAAAGGGCAAAAAAGATGTTTCCTGGCATCCTACCATCATCTTAAATTTTTTGAGTATTACCTGCTTTTGAACCTTTCCCAAAAATCCGTGTTTTTTTAGGGAAAAGGCAATAAATTTATGTTATAAACAAATTTATTGTCACTTATGCAATTGTCTCGATAGAGGCTGAAGCATGTAGCCACATGCGTCAGCGTGTGGTAATCGCATGTTTAGAAACAAAGCCGTGAATACGGCGGTAGCAATGACTAAAGGATAGTATATACTATAATAATTGCATCTAATTCAGCTTCCATCGAAATTGCTGTCGCCGTATTCACGGCTCTCTTTATACTACATTTTATTCCATAGGTTGACACCTATGGCTACATGCTTCCGCCTCTATCGAGGCTAACTAGACCTGCTGTGCTAGAATGCCGATTTGTTTCAAAGAGAACATTACAAATAGATCATTACTTCTCATATTTCAACCATCAATTACTAAGGCTTTTTGACGAATCATCATGGGCAGGTATTCATTTGTGCGATGAACCATAACTTTTAGTGTCACTGTGTTGCATTCCATGTTATTTCCTGATAGGGGGGCGAAGGTACTTTCACGCTTTGCGTTGAATTTTTTTGACAAGCTCTCCCGGTCAACCACAGGGGATTTCATCATTTCGGTTGATGCATATGCCTACGCTGTATTTTTCATTAGGTTAATGGAATTTTGATTGTGCCCTATGCTATAGGCCAACACCCATTTCGAGGGGGTTTGCCAAAGCGACAGCAGCCACAGCTTCGGCAGCAGCAGCATGCCGGGGGTGCTGCCGACGGAGTGTTGATAGTGGATTTTCGTGATGCCGAAATGCTCCATAAAGGCCGAGAGCAGCAGGGCGCTCATGAAAGCTTCACGGTGGATGCCAATCCTGTCGAAATCCTGGTCGGTGCATCCCTGATACTTGTCAGCCATCCAATGCACGTCGGCAAGCGAGATCAAGGCATCGTGGGCGGGATCGGTAATTCTTTTGGCTGCTGAAAGGACATTAGCGACGATGCCGACCAAGGATTCGCCATCACCGAAGGTGGCGATGACGACATCGTTTGACTCGAGTATATCCTTAAGCCATGCCGGCGTGGGCGGCAGGGTTTGGCAGATGCGCCGTTTCAGTTCCAGGGTTTCGGCCGGCAAGACGGGATTGCCCGACTGATGCGGCAGCAGGACAGGGCCTTTGCGGATATCTTTGGAGAGGAAGACGCGTGCGACACCATAGCCGACCGGTCCTTGATAAACTTGATAGGCGTCATTATTTTTAGCGGTCATCTGGAAGCTGCCGTTGCCGCTGTCCCAGGCTAAAAGTTTTTCTTGGGGAGTATTGGCAAAGAGGGCGTGGGCGGTGATGAACCCCAATATGCCTTCATCATCCTGGGAGAGGATTTGAAAGCGGATGCCGAGTTTTTCTTCAAAGTCTTTGATAAGGGCGGTCCCGTTTCTGGCATCGCGGAAGACGGCGGTGGCGATGCCTTCGAAATGCAAGGGGGTATTTCCGGTTTGCGTTGAGGCCGTAAGGGCCTCCTGTTTAAGTTTGCTGAGGATGCTGAAAGCCTGTTGTTGCATGGCTGGGCTGATGCAATCGCCATGCGTGGCGACATCTTCCGTCAGGTTGAGGGGAATGTATTTGGTCAGCAGCGGCTGCCCTGAGAGACTGTTGTCATCGAGGTCGACAACATTCACCTGGATCTTAACCGAACCTGAACCGAAGTCGATGGCGGCGCGGGTGGCAGTCTTGTGATCAGCGGCTTCAATGGCATTGAAGTTTAAAATGGAAAAAGAGATGGCAGCTATTATTATGCTAAAAAAGTCATTCATTAGTGTCCTAGGGAATTATTTTTGTTGTAGTGGGAGAAGACAATAACAGAAATTGATTGGATATTCAATGTGGAACAGCGTAAAAAAAAAGCTATATGTGCTGGCACTGGCTATCGGTTTAATCTTTTGAGTACTTGTCCAGCTGGCTGATGGCAGCTCCATTCATGACCTTGCCGCATCCATTGAAGCGTGAACCATGGTCGGCAGTATCCCAGTAGAGGCCGGTCGGAACTGTTACTAAGGCTTTTTGACGAATCATCGGCGGTATTTTTGCAACTCCCTCATTTGTGTGATGAGCCATTTTTTTCTTTTGGATGATTTTTGAAGAAAGAAAGGAGAAACTGCCAAGAGCAGCTTCTCCTAAGAATACGTTTATTTTCTTACCGTTAACTGGTTTTTAACTGACTTTACACCTTCCAGTTCTTTAACCTTGTCGGTGACTTTTTTAATATCATCAGAATTAGCAACGGTGCCGCTGATCACAACCACACCATTTGTGGTTTTAATCACAAGGAATTCATAACCTTTTGAAAACACACCTCCGCTCAATTTGTCGCGGATTTTAGCATTCAACTGTCTATCATTGCTCGTAGCAGCAGTGTCAGAGGGATATTTTCTTTCTGAGTCTTGTAGTTGCGTCTCAGAATAGGCATTGGCACTAGTTTTGACGATTGTGATTTTATTAGTGACTTGATTGACGCCGTTAATTTTTTTGACGTCGGCTTCTATTGTGTTTTTGTTCTCAAGTGTATCGACAGAACCTTTGAGGGTGACATTTCCATTATAGACTTCAAAAGTAACATCTGGGTAGCCATTCGAAAACACCCCTGCGCTCAGAAGATTGCGAACGCTTTTAACAATTTCCTGATCTGCAGCCACTTTTGGTTGGTTGCCATCTTGTGGTGCATAAGTGTGGTCTACATTTGCTTGTTGCCCTTGATTATAGGCACGGTAATTCTGCTGCTGGGCAGATGGTTGATTTTGGTTATATTGATTTCGAGGTGCCTGTGGTTGCGCGTTGTTTGGATTTCCTGTATTAGGTTGTTGGTAATAGCCGGCATTATTTGGCTGGGCTTGATAATTTCCGGCATTATTGGATTGGCCCTGATAATAACCACTGTTATTTGGTTGTCCCTGGTAGTAGCCGCTATTATATGGCTGTCCCTGGTAATAGCCGCTATTACTTGGTTGTCCCTGGTAATAGCCGCTATTGTATTGGCCTTGTGAGCACGAACCGTTAGTGCAGGAAGAGCCTGATTGGTAACCGTAAGGTTGACCATATTGATCTGCAGAAACTAGTGAGATGGATCCCAATGCGATTAACGAAAATATTTTTGGTTCATCCGGCAAATCGGTACATAAAAGAGGGTAGATAATAAAATGCAGTAAACAATAATTTGTCTCTTGGTTACCACACCGGGAGAAAATCATGTCTACTGCAACTTTATTGTATCTGTTCGGAATTAAAAATGTCGAGTGCCATTCAACGGAGTACGCGGGTGAGAAGATCATTTTTCACGCCGAAAGCTCTCGAAATAATCCCTCTTGTCCAAAATGCGGGGGAAACAATGTATGTTTTCGTGGGCAAAAGTGTAGAAAACTGCGCATGGTTCCTTGGGGAAAAATGCCATGCTTTTTGTATCTCACTTTGAATAGAATTTCTTGTCATGATTGCGGTAAGTGTTCTTGGCCGGTACCGGACTTTGTTCCCGGAAAACAACGAATGGTTCAAGCCTTTGTAGAGTACGTCCTCTGTCTTATTGCAATAGGCACGATTTTAGGAGTTGCACGATTTCTCGGAGTAGGTTGGGACCTAGTTAAAAACATCCATAAGGACCATCTGAAGAGAAAGTATCAAGAGATCCCTTTTGGTGAGCTGGAATTTTTAAGCATCGATGAATTTAGCATACGTAAAGGCCATAACTATATGACGATTTTTGTCGACATTCGAACAGGTCGTATTCTTCATGCCATTGAGGGTAGATCAAAACATGATGTGACCCCATTCCTCAGAGAATTGGCTGCAAAAGCAAAAAGTCTTAAGGCGATCGCCATGGATATGAGTGGTCCTTATGCATCAGCCGTAACATCAATTCTGCCAAAAGTAGACATTGTATTTGATCACTTTCATGTGGATGCTCTAATAAATAAAGCCTTAGATGAGATTCGAAGGCAGCAGCAGAACAGTCTTGATCAAACATCGCGGAAGGTTGTGAAAGGGAAACGATTTCTCCTACTCAGGAATTACAATGCACTTGACAAGTCAGCACAAGAGGGATTGCAGGCTCTTCTCGATGTCAATGCCCCTCTCCTTATTGCCCATACGCTAAAGGAGCAATTTCGACTCTTCTGGGAACAATCTTCTCAGCAGAATGCTTCGAGTTTTCTTTTGCGTTGGCTTTGGGATGTATTTGAGAGCGGTCTTGAGCCATTAATTAAGGTTGGAAGGACTCTTTTAGGACATGCTAAGGGCTTAGTCAACTATTTCAAGCATCGGATAAGCAATGGAAAAATCGAAGGGATCAATAACAAAATTAAGACTATGTCACGTCAAGCATACGGATTTCGAGATATGGAATATTTTAAATTAAGACTCCTCCATCTTCATGAGCAAAAGCACTCATTAACCGGATGA
>CAWHMU010000033.1:0-118088 GCA_963830365.1 uncultured Chlamydiae bacterium | reverse complement strand
TCTGTGGCGGGTTGATGATGGGCGTGGAGAGCATGGAGCCGAACACGCCGCCGTTGGAGATCGAGAACGTGCCGCCGGTCAATTCCTCCATGGTCAGCTTGCCGACCTTGGCGCGTGCACCGAAATCGGCGATCTGTTTTTCGATGTCGGCAAACGAGAGCTTGTCGGCATCACGGATGATGGGCACAACCAGTCCGCGCTCGCTGCCGATGGCTACGCCGATATCAAAATAACCGTGGTAAATGACATCCGTGCCATCCACTGAGGCATTGACGATAGGGAAACGCTGCAATGCCTGCACCGCAGCCTTGACGAAAAAGCTGGAAAAACCCAGTTTGATGCCGTGCTTCTTCTCGAAACCATCCTTGTAGCGATTGCGCAGATCCATCACCGGTTGCATGTTCACTTCATTGAACGTGGTGAGAATCGCGGCATTCTGCTGAGATTGCAGCAGGCGTTCGGCGATGCGCTGGCGGATGCGGGTCATCGGCACGCGCTGTTCAGGGCGATTACCGATAGGCGCGATAACCGGCACGTCTTGCGGCACGGCAGTCGAGGCTGGCTGGCTGGTGGCGACTTGCTCCATTGCCAGCAGCACATCTTCCTTGGTGACGCGCCCGCCGCGACCGCTGCCCTGCAACCCGGACGTATCAACATCCAGCTCATGCGCCAGCTTGCGCACCGAAGGCGGAACGGCAGATGAAACACATATCGGTTGATCGGCAATTCTTCATCCAGTTTGGCCTGGATAGCCCGGTGTATGCGTTCATAGATGCGCGGCACCGAGATCAGCAGGGTCGGTCGTATGCTCTGCATATCTTCAGCCAACTGCGGGATGGAGCGTGCGAAGGCGACGGTCGCACCGGTCATCACGGTCAGGTAATAGCCGAGTGTGCGCTCGAAAGTGTGCGACAGCGGGAGAGAAGACAGGAACAGGTCATCGCCGTTCACCACAAAGGTATCCAGACAGGCATGGGCATTGCTCAGCATATTGGCATGACTGAGCATCACCCCCTTGGGCCTGCCGGTCGTGCCCGATGTATAGATGATGCTGGCAAGTTCGCCGGCCTGACAGGGTGGCGCGGGTTGCATAACTGAAGAGGGAGGCAGGAATTCCGCCATGGATCGCAGCCCGGACTCACCGGTATCGGGCAGCCTGTTGAGACTGACCTGCGCAATTTCTTTCGCATAACCGTGCAACGAATCAGGAATCCGTAAGGCAAATTGGCTCATTTTTTATTCTCCTTTAATTTCTCAAGAAATACACGCGGCGGAATAACGCTAACCGAAAACCGTTTTGCCGCAGTCTCAAAGTCAGCAGCATTAAATGTTACCAGCGCCTCAGCATAGCCGTTTAACGCTGTTTCCAGCACCATCTCATCTTTTGCATCATTCAGTTGTGGTCGCCACAAATAATGTAACGTCACAGGATCGCAATACAACGCTAAGGCATTCAAAAACACATCCACTTTTTTACGCCATAAGCCATGTAGCTTTCTTATTTCGTCACGTTTCAGTACCGCTTCATATTCCAACCACAGTGGAATAGATGCCACTAAACGGAATTCGCTGTTTCGGCAGCGCAGCAACAATTGATACGATGCACCCGAACGGCTGCTCAATCCAGCAACCAAAATATTGGTATCCAGCACGACGCGAGGTTTCACGATATTGCCGATGATATTACAAAATAGAAAGAAAAATCAATAATCTCCCTACGACATGAGTACTCACAACAAAGCGGAAAAATTGAAAAGTTGATTGGCGACTCGCGGGTAGACTTTACTAGCACTATGCTGGAAACGAGATAAATATAATTAATTAACCAGTAACACATGCACCACAACATATACATTAAATGTTTTATTGATTACAATAATATTAATAGACGCAAGCAAGTAAATAAGGGGGTAGTTATGAGCACACCGGTAGGATCTGGTAGCCCTGCAAAGGGCAATGAGCTACAACAGATAGCAGCGCCACAACAAACAGAAAAGGGTGGAAGGAGTTACATCCATGTCACAAAGAGTGCAACACTAGAATCGGTAGACCTGAATTTAAAAAGCTCCATTAAAGATATCTATCA
Organism: uncultured Chlamydiae bacterium; assembly: GCA_963830365.1. Classification (GTDB taxonomy): domain Bacteria; phylum Chlamydiota; class Chlamydiia; order Chlamydiales; family Parachlamydiaceae; genus CAWHMU01. The sequence continues at coordinate 116,002 of CAWHMU010000033.1, read as the reverse complement.
GTTTGTGAAAAAAATCCTTTAAAAATCCACACAAAGGAGGCTAGTTTGCTACTTGATGACATACGGATCAGTGCACCACCCAAACAAAATATCTTAATGAGGTTCTTCAGCGCTATTGCTTCAATTATTGTAAAAACACGCTCCGATATGATTACAGAAATTAAAAACACGGCAACCAAGGCAAAAGAAGCTGAAGAAGATTGGAGTGAATCAGATTCACCATATAAATAGTGAACTTTGGCAATGCACCAGCTTGGGAGCATAAGCAAGCAACGTAAGCGACCTCTCCCTTCAGGATAAAGATGTTCAATCGGTTATCTTGCACGGCTTTCGAATGGCTTTGACCTGACCAAGGAAAAACATGCGTGTTAAAACGCTTGCAATCCCAACGCTTGCCTTGCTATGCTTTTTAAACACAACAGCAGATCCCATGAAGACATGGCTTGATCCTGGTATCATGCGGCCGATAACAAACCTTTGTATAGTAGAGACACCCCACCATGGTAAGGCATGAAAGGCTTTAACTGGTTATACCATTTCTTCCTGCGTTTCCGCTATCCGGTGTCGCTGCCAGAAGACATCGCCACAGATCTTGGCATTAACACGTCCAATTTCCTCACCTTTGAAGAGTTCGTCACCCAGCTTACCAACAACTCCTGTCGCCCGCGCCGCCTGACGCGCTTTATGCCGCGTGAGACTGCCGAAGCCGCCTTTCAGAGCGCCCAGCGCAAAGAGTATTTTGGACACAACACCCTTTTTTCTTATTATTTCCATGAAGGGTGGCTTGAATTCAGCCTCTATTTCGATGAACAAGGGCGCCTAAGGCGCATCTATTTGCAACATAAGCGCCTGGTCTCTGATGAAGGGGTTGAAATCCCCCTCAACTGCTGCATCAATGACACATCAAATCATAACCATTGATATTTAACCACAAAGCCCACGCTGTAGCGCCAGCTGGATAACCGTCAAATAAAGACGTCTTAGCGGCCATCCCCGGGTAGGCGGTAGATCGGCGTCCAGCTTTGACGCTTAGCTAGCCGACGCAAACCGTGAGTATTGATCTGAAAAAACCAGTCCAGAGCGGCTGTTATGACCAGCTCCTATGGGGCTTGCCAATAAACATAACGACTTGTATTTCTATTGAATACAACCGCTATTTCTCTGTGTCTCTGTGCCTCTGTGGTGAAATTCTTTTACACCTAGGCAGGCTCGGCGCTCTTCTCGTTTTTAAGATTCAAGAAATTTAAGGCGCTGCCGGCTTTAAACCAGGCAATTTGATTCTCGTTATAGGTATGATTGAGCTGGATAGACTCCTGCTTACCGTCCTCATGCTTGATCAGCAGTGTCAAGGGCACGCCGGGTGCAAAGGTTTGAAGTCCGGTAATTGACAGGATATCGCCTTCGCATATTTTGGCATAATCGGCAGAGTTGGCGAAAGTCAAGGCCAGCAAGCCCTGCTTTTTCAGGTTTGTCTCGTGGATGCGGGCAAAGCTTTTTACGATGATGGCTCTTGCGCCGAGGAAGCGCGGTTCCATGGCCGCATGTTCGCGCGACGACCCTTCGCCATAGTTTTCATCACCGACGACCACCCATCCCAGACCGGCATTTTTGCACGCCCGCGCATTGGCTGAAAAAGCGTCGATCTCGCCCGTCACTGGATGTTTGCCGCGCCCTATCTCCTCCCTAAAGGCGTTGATAGCGCCGCTGAACATGTTATCGGAGATATGGTCGAGATGACCGCGAAAGCGCAGCCATTTGCCGGCCGGCGAGATGTGGTCCGTGGTGCATTTACCTTCGATTTTTGCCAGCAAACGCAGCCCAGAAAGGTCTGTGCCTTCCCACGCTTTGAATGGTTCCAGCAGCTGCAGACGTTCGCTGGCAGGATCAACTTCAATCTGCACATGCGAGCCGTCGGCCGCAGGCGCGATATAACCCGCCTCGCCGGTATCAAAACCGCGCTTTGGAAGCTCTTCACCATGCGGCGGCTGCAGTTTGAAGATCTGGCCCTTATCATTTGTCAGGGTATCTTGCATGGGGTTGAAGGCTAGATGTCCGGCTAAAGAAAAAGCAATGACGATTTCCGGACTGGCTACAAAGGAATGCGTGCCGGGATTGGCATCGTTGCGGCCGGAAAAGTTGCGGTTATACGATGTCAAAATTGAATTCTTTTCTCCAAAGACCACGTCATGGCGCTTCCACTGTCCGATGCATGGACCGCAGGCATTTGCCAAGACCAGTCCGCCGATGGCCTCGAGGGCTTCAAGCTGTCCGTCCCTTTCAATGGTGGCATGGATCTGCTCTGACCCCGGCGTAATCGTCAGTGGACATTTGGCTTTAACTCCATATTTTATGGCCTGCTTGGCAATACTTGTCGCTCGCTCAATATCTTCGTAGCTTGAATTCGTGCACGATCCTATCAGCGCGACGGAAAGCTTTTCCGGAAAGCCGTGCTTGACGACGGCTTCGGCAAATTCCGATAACTTCCATGCCCTATCGGGGGAATAGGGACCATTTATATAGGGTTCAAGCGTCGACAGGTCGATATCGATGACTTCATCATAATAAGCTAAAGGCGCCTTACACACCTCATCGTCAGCGCGCAAATGCTCAGCCACACCATCGGCCAGCGCCGCCACATCTTTGCGTCCTGTCGCCCGCAAGTAGTCCCCCATGCGTGAGTCATAGGGAAAGACCGACGTGGTAGCCCCGATTTCTGCCCCCATATTGCAGATGGTGCCTTTGCCGGTGCAGGAGATCGACTGAGTGCCTTCGCCAAAATACTCGATAATGGCACCAGTGCCCCCCTTGACGGTCAGGATGCCGGCGACTTTAAGAATGACATCTTTGGCCGACGCCCAGCCGCTCAGCTTGCCGGTGAGTTGCACGCCAATGATTTTAGGCAGCTTCAATTCCCATGGCATGCCCGCCATCACATCGACGGCATCGGCGCCGCCAACGCCGATGGCCAGCATGCCGAGGCCGCCGGCATTTGGTGTGTGGGAATCGGTGCCGATCATCATCCCGCCAGGAAAGGCGTAATTTTCCAATAGGACTTGGTGGATGATGCCGGCACCAGGCTTCCAGAAGCCGATGCCAAATTTATTGGAGACGCTTTGCAGGAAGTCAAAGACTTCATGGCTTTCTTTATTGGCACTCTTGAGATCCTCTTTTGCCCCATTTTCGGCCTGAATCAGATGATCGCAATGCACTGTGGATGGAACGGCTGTACGCTTTCTACCGGCGGAGGCAAATTGCAATAGCGCCATCTGGGCGGTAGCGTCCTGCATAGCCACGCGGTCGGGCGCAAACTCCATGTACGCCTTGCCGCGCGCAGGAATTTCCTTCAATGGCAAGGAGAGGTGGGTGTAGAGGATTTTTTCTGTCAGCGTCAGTGGGCGTTTGAGGATTTGCCGGGCAGCCACGAGCCTGGCAGGCATCTCTTTATAAAATTTTTCCATCATGACTAAGTCAAACAACATGGCAGCCTCTCCCGTAACATAAAGTATTTTTTCCAGTTAATCCGTTAGCCGATAAAGCCACAAGGATTTTTTGCCATAAACAACACTTCGCCAAGTAAATTCATGAAAATATAAAAGATTTTATTGATCCCATCAATTAGAGTGAATTTTTTTATTGAATCGTCAAAACGAGGGTTCTAAATGGCCAGCTTATGCCGATCTATCCTACAGTGTTGCCTATCGACAAGACCTATGCAGCATGACTGCGATATGCAGATTCCAAAACAAGAGAAAACACGTGCTACAACTCTATTATCCATCGGCTTAAGCGAAATCAATGATATTTCTGCAGCTAAGGCAGCTGCGATCGTAGCAAGCCACTTTTCTGCTCAAGCAGACGATAGCCTCCCTATCCCGCCTCAGCGCAAAACCAGGGCATCAAATAGTAAAGAGGAACAAAAGACAGCCATCTCAAAGAGCAACACCGAAGTGCTAAAGCATAAAACACATGCTTGCGCCGGACAAAGCTTTGGCCTGACCTCACAAAAGTATTTAACAACGCGCTCTTGTAAAAACAATCTATCAACTATTCCTGAACTTTATGACCACCACAAGCTTGCCAAGGTTGCCAAAGACGCCTTTGACCACCTCCCCGCAATCCACAAGGTCAACAATCACTGTGAAGGCTTCCATCACCTAAGAAAGCATGATGCTATTGGCTTTGTCGTTTGGCCAAGCAACGCACTTGGATATAAAAACCACTACACTGTTTATAACTTGGACATGGACAAACCTAGCCGCTTGACAGCACCACAGTTTTTGGAATATCTACAAGATCACCAGAAAGACATATTCAAAGAAGAAAATTAGTCGAGAAAAGTGATTCTTAGTTTTAAAGGATGTTCCCTTTCATTCCTTAGGCCCCTTATGTCAGTTTGGTCACTTCCTTTGTTGCATGAAGCTAAAACAATGACCAAAAAGTTACTCGCGCTATTAATTGAAATGCCTTAGAATATTCGCATACAAAGCTCCTATTGAACTTAACCAAAAGACGCTGTGATGACAGGATTTCCTTCAGATGCGCTATCAAGTTCAGCTACACCGCCACTAGCAATGACGGCAACCATAAAACCCGTACACAAAAAAACTAGCATATGTGATTTGAATGCTTTGCTTGAAAATATCAATTTCTTTGGCATGCCGCTATTCCCTAAAATTAATCGCAATCACAAAGACACAAGCTCTGTCACACAAGCATCAAGTCTTCGGCTGAACACCGATCAACCAGACTCCGTAACGCAGGCTGCCTCCTCGAAAATTGAAACTGGCAGCGAAGAAAAAACCCATGACTGCGCCATGCAAACCCTTAATCCATGCTTAAAAACTGAAGAGGCATTCCCTGAATGTTACCCTGAAAAGGGATTGAACTGCCCCCTGGTCGATGAAAACGACTGGGCAGAATGGTATGTAGAGCTTCTCCCCGCCGCCAATCAAGTCCAAAATTATGCCGCGGCCAAAGAGCGTCGGCAAGCATATCCCAAAATCGAATATGTCGTATGGAAAAGCAATGACAGCTCAACACCGGGACAATATGGCGTGTGGCAACAGAGTAAGCCGCGGCCGGAAAAAATGACAGCCGCCGAATTTAACGTTTTTTTTGAAAAGAATAACCCCAATCATTGGCTTGTAAAATCCCGGCATTGACACGATCCAAACAAGGATTTACCTAATTCACGAAAAGCGTTATATACTAAAGCCTTGATATCATCAACAAAGGCTGCCCAAGTTTCCACAATGTCCGGTATTTCATTTAACTACTTTCAAAATTTTACTTGGCCTCCGGTCGAAGACACCAACATGAGGGGAATCGAAGCCTCGCAGAGCAACCTAAACGGCGGCGACTTAAATACACATACCGATGAAATGATGCAGCTTTCTCCAACTTCTCCTCAATATCGTCTTTTAGTTGAAGATACCGACAACACAGAAACCACAGGCTTAAGTTCGCAGACCAATCTAAGCGGTGATGGCTTAAATACACATACCGACGAAATGATGCAGCCCTCTTCAGACGCCTCTCAACTTGATTTTATGCTTGTTGACGACCAAATCCCATGCATGCAGACACCCATAGAGTGGATGTTGTACATTACGCCGCTAATCATTGAAACTGCAAACGAAGAAAAAAAAGATGCTTGCAATAGGCAAAATCCCGTATCGGCTTCTGAACAGCAAACAACATCTGCCGGCGGCGACTATCATAATAACATGCAGACTGCCCAAGCTGCCGATGCCGAATGCGCCAAACGCTACTTTGACCTCCTCCCCTCAGCCAACCGTGTCGACAATATCAATGAGGCCTGGATACAGATGGGAAACAGTCCTAAACCTGTCTTTGTCGTCTGGGAAAGCAATACCATAAAGGGTAGATATAGCATTCTATACAAAGGACAAACCACCCCTCACAGAGTGGATGCCACTTACTTTAAGATCTTTTATGAACGAGAGCAGTCCTCAAACGACTGAGCCAAAACCTGTCATCTCCTCCATACTTGTGCGGTTTGTTTTTATCTACCGCTGTTCATCTTGTTATTATCAATGTCAACGCAAAGCAAAACAGTTCCTGCGGCATAGTAGACTACACAATAAACCTTGTATCAAATTATATTTAAATGATAAACCTTAAGTTAAACTTAACAAAAATACTTTTATGTCTTCACCTTTTCAAATACCATTAACCAGTCCTTATGCATCTTCAACTCTGCATCAGCAATTTGCTGATCTGCATGATGCCTCTAGGGCTCAAGCTTGGCGTCATATATACTTCTCTGTTAATGACTGCTCAAGGTGTGGATCCATAAACAGAGCCGAGGAGAAACAGCCGTCTAACCCACAATTACGAACAGAGCTGCGCAATGGAATTAAAATGGTGAATGAGTGCATCATAAGAATTGAAAATATAATTGAACTTTGGGCTGACTTTACGGAGACTTGTCCCAAGTGCACACTACAAAAAAAAATTTTCGTCTACATCGATCGATTAGGGGATCTGTATCCTTGGGAAGACCCTGAGTCGGAAGACCCTGAGTTAGCTCCTTACTATGATGTTTGGCGAAATTTTGAGAGTAATCTAACAACTGAACAAAATATTTTCGAAGCGAACATTTTAATGCAACTTCAAGCAGCTAGAAAGGTTCGCGCTATGCTAGCGTCTAATTCCATTAATAACTTTACGATAAATACAGCCCTTACCAGCCAAATTTCCGATCGTATTCCTTAATTGAGAACCTTCTATACCAACCTCTAGTTGAAATTTCCCATATGGACTGCGCCAAAGCTCCCGCAGTTTAACGATCGAAAATGATTCCATATTATACTATGGGGTCGTTTTCGATCGTTCACCCCCGAGGCTTTAGCTTTGTCCATATGGGAAATTTCAACTAGAGGCAGGTATACATCCTGTTCTTATCAATAGAAAACAATCGGCAAATCAGCTAGACTCTTAATTACTAAAAGAAAGAGTTAAGGATAGAGTTCATGTCAGTACCCGCGCCGAAATTTAGAGAAGCCGTTTTCCAAATGCTTTATAGCTATGATATGGGAGGGGCCAAAGATGAAGACATGCTCGACTTGCTCATGCAGGAACTTGCCGTCACCAAAAATGTGATGCGCGAAGTCCAGCTGCGCGTGCATAAGATCCGCTCACATTTGAAAGAAATCGATGCCATGATCGCCAATACCTCGCACTCTTATAATTTTGAAAGGATCCAAAGTGTCGAACGCAACATCTTGCGTCTCGGTGCTTACGAGATGTTCTTCGATGACGACATCCCCCATAAAGTCGCCATGGCCGAAGCCTTGCGTCTGGCCCGCAAATTCGCCACCAAAGAAGCCGGCACCTTTGTCAATGCCATTCTGGATGCCCTATACAAAGCCAGCCTCGGCGAACCGGTCGATATGGTCCAATTGAAACTATCGGCCGAAGAGCTTGCCGAAATTGAAAGGATTTCCCACGAAGCTTCACAAGCCCCCAAAGCAGAAGACAAACCAGAAACCGGTGATCAAGACGCATGAGTCTGATGCTGCCTTTCCGCGAAAATATCCCCCTCAAAGACTACTGCACCTATGGCATTGGCGGCCCGGCGCGCTTTTTCCTCGAAATCCGCACCATCGCCGAAATGCAAGCCGCCATAAGTTTCTGCCACACTGAAAAAATCGCCTTCATGGTATTAGGAAAAGGCTCCAACTGCCTCTTTGACGACCGCGGCTTTAACGGCGCTGTGCTGCTCAACAAAATTGATTTTCTCGACCAGACCACACCCGGCACCTTCCATGTCGGCGCGGGCTACAGCTTCGCTTTGCTCGGCGTGCAAACTGCCCGCCAAGGGTGGGGAGGCCTCGAATTTGCCTCTGGGATTCCCGCAAGTGTCGGCGGCGCGGTCTACATGAACGCCGGCGCGAGCGGCAAAGAGACCTGCCAAACCTTGGCTGCTGTCGATTTCGTCTCAGCCGATGGCGCCCTGCACACTTACAAACGCGCCGATTTGAACTTCTCCTATCGCCACTCCCCCTTCCAGGTTATACAGGGCGCCATTGTAGGCGCAACCTTTTCCCTCTTCCCCCATGCAGAAGCGCGCAAGCAGCAAATCGAAATCGTTAACCAGCGCATCAAAACCCAGCCCTATGCCGACAAATCCGCCGGCTGTGTCTTTATGAACCCTGCCGGAGACCATGCCGGCGCCCTCATCGACCGCTGCGGACTAAAAGGCGCGCGCGTCGGCCATGCCGAAGTCTCAGGCCTGCATGCCAACTTCCTCATCAATGCCGGCGAGGCTACCTGCCAGGACATGCTGGCGCTGATAGCCCATGTCAACCGGCACGTGGTCGAGATGACAGGCAAAGAATTGAAAAGCGAAGTCCGCTACATCCCCTATGAGCCGGAGCCTAAATGAGCGATTTCCGCGCCGACTTACACTGCCACAGCACCTGCTCCGACGGTTCGCTGACACCCATAGAACTAGTACAGCTGGCTAAAAGACGGGCCTTTCGGCATTGTCGATTACCGATCATGACAGCATCGACGCCTATGCTACGGCAATGCCCGCCAGTGCGGAATTGGGTATCGAACTGTTGACCGGCGTGGAACTGTCAACTACCTTGAAAGGCATAAGCGTGCATATCCTGGCCTATGGCTTTAAGCCAGACGACCAGACGATGCTGGCCTTTTGCCAACGCCACACCGAAAGGCGCTATGCGCGCAACCAGGAGATATTGGCACTGCTGAAGAAAAACGGCATGCACATTACCCAGGAAGATCTTGCCCCCACCACGTCCCTGCTGCCGCGCACCATCGGCCGCCCCCACATCGCCATGGCGTTGGTCGCAAAAGGCTATGTATCTTCATTCCAGGAAGCGTTTAAGAAATACCTTGCCGATGGCCGGCCTTGCTACACCCAAGGCGCCTCTTTCAGCGTGGAAGAGACCCTTGAAGTCATTCGCTGCACAAAAGCCATAGCCGTCATCGCCCATCCCCATCTCATGACCAATCAGGAAGTTCTTAATGCCCTGTTGAACATGCCTTTTGACGCTATCGAATGCTACTATGGAAAATTCCAAAGCCCGAAACATAAGCGCTGGCTGGATATCACCAAGAAAAAGAACTGGCTTATCACCGGCGGCTCCGATTTTCATGGCGACATTAAACCCATGATAGATTTAGGATGCTCCTGGATAGATCACGAAGCTTTCCAAGCCATCAAAGACCGCTTAAAAGGGCTGCAAAACTAAAAACGAATCGCTCCATGTATCCATCATACAACCAATTACTAAGCCGCCTGTTGACGGTCAATATGCATAGCGGCATCAAGCTGGGCCTTGCAAACTGCCAGCGCTTGGACACCGCCCAGGGAATACCATCGCAAGCATTTCCGGCCGTGCATGTGGCAGGCACCAACGGTAAAGGCTCTGTCGCCGCCAAAATTGCCGCCGCCCTGCAAGCCACCGGCCTGCGCGTCGGACTTTACACCTCCCCCCATATCGCCAGCTTCCGCGAACGCATCCGCATCAATGGTCTGATGATCCCTGAAGATGATGTAAGGAAGCTTTTATACTACCTGTTTGCCATCACCGACAGCCAAAAGATCCCGGCGACTTTCTTCGAACTCACCACCCTCATGGCGCTGACATATTTTGCCGATGAGCATATCGACATCGCCGTCATCGAAACCGGTTTAGGAGGGCGCCTCGACGCCACCAACATCGTACGCACAACCCTTGCCGTCATCACATCGATCAGCCTGGAACATACCGAAATCCTGGGAAACAGCTTGGAAGCCATCACCTATGAAAAAGCCGGTATCATCAAGCCGGGCAGGCCTGTAGTCATAGGCCCGCGCGTGCCTGCTGATGTCGTAAGGGAGATCGCCACTAAGCATAGAAGCCATGTAATTCAAGTGGAAGGTCGTTTTACAGATTTTCACGCCGAGAATGATGCGATAGCAAAAAAAGCCCTCGAAGTACTTGACGTACCACCTGCCGCCATCGCGCAAGGACTAAAGGCACTCCCGCACTGCCGTCTGCAAATATTCCTGCCCCGCCAGCTGCCAAAACCAATTGCCGACCAGCCGCCGGCGGCGGTGATCCTGGATGTGGCCCACAACCCTGACGGCCTGGCACATCTGCTGCAAAGCGTGCGGCAGCGTTTCCCCGGGAATGCGCTGCGCTTTGTACTCGGCATCTCGCAAAACAAAGACCTGCCGGCCTGCCTTAAAGTCATTAAAGATGCCGCCGTACACTTCCATCTCGTCGAAGCCACCAACGGTCGCGCCGCTCCAAAAGAAGTTTTGAAGGCTGCCATGCTAGCCCTCGGCATTCCTGACGCTATGATCAGCTGCGAGGACAATATGGCAGCAGCCTTAGGAAATGCCTGCCTGGCCGCCGGCAATCACAACGAAGTAATCATCGTCTGCGGCACCTTCTTCATCATGGCTGCCGCCCGTCACTTCCTCGGCATCGATGAACCCACCGACCCTAATGATATGAATGAACACTTAACCACAGTCAGTAAGTAGAAAATTACTGGGCTGTGGCCGACTCTTCCAACCAGGCAGCAATCAATTTCAAATAGTCAGGCTTATTGCCCAAGCAGTGGTCGCCGCCATCAAACTCCCAGTATGTCGCATCGCAGCCGCTAGCCTGCAATTTGTCAACCATATGATATCCCTCATCCAAGGTGACCCTGATATCATCAGTGCCTTGCACAATCAGAATCGGCAGGCCAGCCATTATTGTATCTGCCGCCAGCAGCGGATTGCGATAGTTGATCCACTCTTCGTCACCCTCGACGTAGCCGAAATCATCTACAAACATCTGCCACATATCTTCACGCACGGCCATCGTTTGACGTATATCTAATATGCCGGACAACGAAACCACTTTCGCTAAGCGGGATTGAAGTTCAGGAAAGCGCGCCAGTGCCAAAAACATCTGCATGCCCCCGCGACTGCCACCCATCAAGTACATGCGCTCTTGCTGGATATGGATGGCGAGTTTGCGCTCAAGTTCGGGAATATAATCAACTAGCGCCTTGACGTCGTTGACGTCTTTACCACCAAATTCGTCGGTACCTTCACTGACGCCATCGCGGTAGGTGGAGGCAAGAACGGTATAGTTCTCAAAGGTCATGATGTCTGAGCCAGGGCTGGTGATGCCGAAGATGCGGTTGCCACCGCGCAAAAATACCATGGTAGGATTATTTTCAGGGCTCTCCACAAAGCTGATTAGCGCCTTGACTTTCAGTCCATCGCTGGGGTAGCTGAAAACAAATGTGCGCCTGCCGTAGGTGCGAAACAGCTCTTTACGCGAATCTAAAATGATGGGGCTTTCCATAATTTGATCCGTGATCTCGATGAGATCGACGCCATCCTGCAATTCATAAAACTGAACCAGCAGTCGTGAGCGTTCAAGGATGCGCGCGCTGTCGTCCGTGATGGTGGCATCGTTTGCGTAGAGGATTGGCTGTCTAAAAAGAGGAGTTACAAACAACAAGACAGAAAACAAAAACCAAAGCCGAAACCACATAAAACATAACCATTTGTGATTTTTAAATAAATTGTTTTACCAGAAAACAAAGAAACATTCAACTATATTCCATTCAAAAGATTGGAGATGTATAAAACTAGTGGGGTATAAATATAGACTTAAATATTATTTAACATGTAGTTACACCGAAAGCACCTACGAACAAATAAATTCAACACAAAGGAGCAAGCAGCCAATCATAAGACGTTTAGTATCTCTGTGCTGCATTCCACGTTATTTCCCGATATGGGAGCGTTCCCGCTGCTCCGCTTGGCGTTGAATTTCTTTACAAACAAGCACTGCCTAGCAACCTCAACTTATTTTGTTTCTTCGATTGATACTTATGCCTATCTATGCTGCCGCGGGCGATCATATACATCCTGGATATTTACTATCATCCTAGCAGGGCTTAATAGCTGGTAGTGTCGAGCTTGACCTTGCCATGGAAAATCCAATAGATGGCAATGGTATACGATACGACCATCGGAATGCCGATCATGGCGATGATCAATAGGATTTCCAGCGTCGTCTGCGACGAGGATGAATTATAGATAGTCAGGCTCAAATTAGCCGGATCATTAATCGCCCGTATCACATTCGGGTAGGTGCCGATGCCATAGAGCGCCATCAGCAAGATGATGTTGCCGCATGAAGAAATAAAGGCCCTGCCATCCCTGCCGAGACTGATCTCGCGCGGGATGTTGGCAATGACCAAGATATCAAGTAGTCCGATGATAAAAAAGTAGGGGCGATCCTTAAAGGCTTCCGTCATATGGGGGTAGTAGATCAACGTCGTCATCGTAGCGCCCGCATAGCAGATGATGAAAAAGATAATCGAAGGATTGACCCAGGCGCGCAACTTGTCATGCAGCTCCCCTTCGGTCTTCATCATCAGGTAGATCGCGCCATGCATCGCAAACAGCGCCACTGCCATGATACCAATCATGAGCGCATAGGGATCGACCATGTTGAAAAAGTCGCCGGAAAACTCTTTATGGGCATCCAAGGGAATGCCGCGAATCAAATTGCCGACGGCAAAACCCATCCCCAAGGTGATCACCAGGCTGGCAAAACTAAACAGCACGTCCCACGTCCAACGCCACCAGGCCATCGGCTGCTTGCTGCGCACTTCAATGGCCACCGCCCGGAAGATGATGCCTGTCAGAAAGAGCATGATTGGAATATAGAAGGCCGAACATAAGGTCGCATACACATCGGGGAAGCCGGCAAATAAAGCCCCGCCGGCCGTCACCAGCCACACCTCATTGCCGTCCCATACCGGCCCGATCGAATTCAGCATCAGCCGCCGTTCCTCATCTTTTTTAGAGAATAGATGCAGCATGCCGACACCGAGATCGAAACCATCCAAAATCACATAGCCGGTGACTAAAACGACGAAGGCCGAAAACCAAATGAATTCCAAACTAGACAGCAGTGTCATCTTTCAACTCCTTAACAACAGCGTGCAGATCATGATAGGTGGAAGGCCCATGCCCATCGTCATCCGGACCATGCTTGATCTTCTCATTAAGCAAAAAAAGAAAAACAAGAAAAAGCATGAAATACAGGATGCTGAACATGATCAAAGAAGCCAAAACTTGGTTGGCTGTAACTACTTTGGACAGCCCCTCGGAAATACGCAGCAAGTTCCATACGATCCATGGATAGCGTCCCATTTCCGCCGTCACCCAACCGGCCTGATTGGCAATTTGCGGACATAGCACCGAAACGACAAGCGCCCTCAGCACCCACTTGTTGGTGAATAACGTGCCTCTATACCATTGATATGTCGCCAAAAGCGACAGCCCAAACATTATCCCCCACATGGCAATCATCAGGTGGTATGTCTGGAAAATAACGGCTACATTGGGCCAGTCCTTGCGCGCCACCAGGTCCAGCCCCTTAACCTCGGCCGCCGTATCGCCATAGGACAGATAGCTAAGCAACTTTGGGATACTTACTCCATAGTCGATGCGTTGCTCTTTGGTATTGACGATCCCCCAAAGATATAAAGGCGCGCCTTTTTCGGTGCGGAATACCCCTTCCATGGCGGCTAGTTTGCTAGGCTGATACTTTGCTACTACCTCAGCTGAGCTATCGCCTGAGACAAGCTGCAGCAGACAGGCTGTGAGGCCGATGACAAGACCGATCTTAAGCGAACTCTTGGCAAAATCGATATGCCGCCTTTTAAGCAAATAATAGGCTGCGATGCTGATGACCAAAAAGGCCCCGGCCAGCCAGGCTCCGATGACAGCATGCACCAAGCGGTCCATGGACGATGGATTAAAAACCATGGCCCAGAAATCGACGATCTCGGCCCGCGCATTGAGGCCCTCGCCGGCAATATGGAAGCCGGCCGGCGTCTGCATCCATGAATTGGCGACGATGATCCAGATGGCGCTGAAGTGTGCTCCCAGGCAGACCATAGTGGTGGCAAACAAATGCATTTTTGGGCGCACCCTATTCCAGCCGAATAGGACGATGGCCAAAAATCCCGATTCCAGGAAGAAGGCGAAGACGCCCTCTGCTGCCAGGGCACTGCCGAAAACATCGCCGACATAGCGGGAATAGGTCGCCCAATTGGTGCCGAATTCGAATTCCATCACAATGCCTGTGGCCACACCGATGGCAAATGTCAGGGCGAAGACTTTGGTCCAGAATTTGGCCATGCGCAGATAATGGGGATCATTAGTCTTGATATACATCGCTTCGACAATCACCATCACTACCCCTAAGCCGATGCTGAGGGGGGGGTAAATATAGTGGAACATGATGGTCAGCGCAAACTGTACGCGCGCCAGAATTTCTACATCCATTGGCATCCTCTTAAGTTAACATCCTTCCCGTTTCTGTGCATGTCTGCGTGCCCGAGCCCGACTGATCAAAAATGCTTCGGCCATGACCGCTTTTGATCTAACACATCGGGCAAGAAAGTAGCTAGCCTAAACTAACGCATCAATCCATTTTTTAAAATAAAATTCCACATGTTCAAACCATCCTTTCGGCATGAAGCTATCCAACCAGAATATAGATAGCTGGTGCTGCCGGTGTGGCAGGACTTGCATAGAGGAATGAGCAAGCAAAAATAGCAGGATATTACCATGGTTAGGATATGAAAATTGGATGATCACCCAAAACTTATTTAAATCACAAAGTCGGGAAACTAAAGTTTAAATCATTCATCCTATCCATCCTAATATTCTGCTATTTCTGCTCCGATGTGTTACCTACATTTCCCTATTTCTACGCACCCTTTTCTAGTTGGATCCTACAAAACCTGATGAACCAGATATCTTTAACCTTTTTGCATATGCGCTTCTTTAACTATGTATATATGAAATCGCCATTTCAGCATCTTAGCGACCTTGTCTCCACCCACAACTATCAAGTTAATATTTTAAGTCATTTTTTGGGCCATTATCGCTTATTCGGTCAAGAAAGCAAAAAGAGAGGAACTCCTACGGAGTTAAATGCAATTATTCGTTTTCCCATAGTTGCGCCTGTCTTCGCTTGCGCTCGCGAGCCTTAACTACGGGCTACAAAGAGATCGATCTGCAAGACCTCAAAAAAACTCATGGCCTATGTAGCGGCAGAGAAGGTAGATTAATAAACCTCATTGTGAATATATTTCAAAGCTTTTTTTGTTGGCGGAGCTTATCTCTTTGTAGCCCGTGGCTAAGGCGTGAGAGCGAAAGCGAAGACAGCTGTAGCTACGGGAAAACGCATATTCTGGTTTAACTCCGTAGGAGTTCCTCTCTTTTTGCTTTGGTGACCAAATATTTTCCCTACGAAGATGATAATGGCCAAAAAAACACTTAAAACCTTCGATTGATAGTTGTGGGTAACGACAGCTTAGCGACCACCAGTGGCTATTAATTTTGGATTTAATGAACACCAAACTCCCCTTGGAAAGAGGTGCCCCAAGAATTGATCTGAGAAAGGTTTGGGCAGGCTTTGTGACATTAGGTTTAATTTACAGATATACCACGCGCGGTTAGGTTGTGCGCATTTTGGCAACGCGATTGGCATATATGGCATGCAGCCATTTCATCCAGATTCGTTTTTTTGGCTGGCGACTGCCTTCTGTACGGGTTACCGGAGGAAGCATCTTGATTATAGGCTCTGCAGCAGGTGTTTCATTAAAATGGCTATTGAAAAAACCGCTTTTATATGGTATGCCAAGAAGGTATACCACGCGCGGTTAGGTTGTTTACATTTTGGCAACGCGAAAGCTTCCGCAGTTAAACGATCGAAAGTGACCCCATATTGAAATATTGGGTCGCTTTCGATCGTTTAACTGCGGGGCTTTGCGCAGCCAAAATATGAACAACCTAACCGCGCGTGGTATAACTGTTACTGCACTCATTACTTTTTTGGTGGGTTGTTACCCACGATCTAGGAGTTTTAAATGAAAATCATCAAAGCTAATGGGGATGAAACATTCTATGACCCTGAGAAGATCATACATTCGCTTAAAAGGGCCGGTGCAGACCAGGAAATGATTCAAGAAGTGCTTTCTGAGACAGAAAGGGAACTCTATGAGGGCATCCACACCAAAGCCTTATACAAGATCCTCTACGGGAAACTAAAAAAATTAAGCCATACTATGGCAGGCAAATACCATCTGAAAAATGCCATCATGGCACTTGGTCCCACTGGGTTTCCATTCGAAAAATTCATTGCTGCCATGCTCGAAGCAGAAGGATATCGCACGATCACGAATCAGATTGTGCTGGGACATTGCGTAAAACATGAAATTGATGTTATTGCAGCCAAAGACAACCAGCGCTTCATATTGGAATGTAAATTTCACAGCTATGTCGGAAATATATGCGATGTAAAAGTCGCATTATATGTCTATGCCCGCTTTCTTGATGTCGAAAAAGCCTGGCTTAATATGCCGGGTCGCAGGCAAGAATTCCATCAAGGATGGGTAGTGACAAATACCAGGCTTTCGGGGGATGCGGAACAATACGGCCAATGCGTTGGCTTGGGCCTGCTGAGCTGGAATTTCCCTAAAGAGCATAGTTTACGGGAAAGAATTGACAGAAGCGGACTATATCCGATTACCTGCCTCTCAAGCCTGTCAAAACAAGAAATTCAGCGCTTGTTGAATAACGGCATCGTGCTTTGCCAAGCTGTGCGTGACCAACCTAATGTGTTGAATGGCATCGGATTGTCAAATGCCAGAAAGGACAAGGTGCTGGAAGAAACTAATACTATCTGCAAAAACAAAGGCCGGAAAACATGAGAATAACATTTTTGGGGGCTTCAGGTACGGTTACAGGGTCTAAATACCTAATTGAGGTCCAGAACAAGAAGATACTGGTGGATTGCGGCCTTTTCCAGGGCCTGAAAGAACTGCGTTTGCTGAACTGGCAAGCGCCGGAATTTGATCCTCAGGCTATCGATGCTGTCCTGTTAACACATGGCCATCTGGATCACACCGGTTATCTGCCGCGCCTGGTAAAGCTGGGATTTAAAGGAAAAATTTTCGCGACATCACCGACAGTTAAAATTGCCGAAATTATTTTAAAGGATAGCGCTAGAATTCAAGAGGAAGAAGCTGAAAAGGCTAATCGGGAAGGGTATTCAAAACACAAACCCGCCCAGCCGCTTTACGATTTGGATGATGTGGAGCGGACTATGAAGTTATTTTGCACCATAGCCGAAGGGGAATGGCATGACATTGAAAATGTGTTTAGAGCCTGCTTCAAATACAATGGCCACATCCTCGGCTCCACTTTTATTCAACTGGAAGCTGCCGGGAAAACCCTGGTATTTTCCGGCGATGTCGGCCGCAAACATGATATGCTGCTTTATCCCCCAAAAAAACCCGACAAAGCAGATGTCCTGTTGATAGAATCCACTTATGGCGGCAGGACCCATCCTGCCGAAGAGACTATCCCGCCGGAGCTGGCAGAGATCATCAACGAAACCATCGGCCGGGGAGGCACCCTTTTTATCCCGAGTTTTGCCGTGGAGCGCACCCAGCTGCTAATGCTTATCATCTGGCGCTTGCTTAAAGACAAAAAGATCCAGAAAGTCCCCATGATTATGGATAGCCCCATGGGAGCAAACGTGCTGGAACTGTTTCATCATTCGAAAGATTGGCATAAACTTAAGGCGGAGGAATGCAACCAGATGTGTTCCCATTTCCGGATTGTCAGCAGTTATGAAGAAACCCTGCAACTCAGAATGGATAAAAAGCCGAAAATCGTCATCGCCGGCAGCGGGATGGTAACAGGCGGCAGAATTCTGAGTTATTTGGAAATCCGCGCAGCAAATGAAAATGACACCCTTTTGTTCGTCGGCTATCAAGCTGAAGGCACCCGGGGCAGGAAATTGCTGGAAGGAGAAAAAGAGATAAAAATCTATGGAAAAACGATCCCCTTCAGGATGCAGATAAAAAAAATCGAGGGCCTTTCTGCACATGCAGATCAGAATGACTTGCTCGATTGGCTGTCTGATTTAAAGCAAAAGCCATCCAATATTTTTATCGTTCACGGAGAAGAAGAGGAAGCTGTCGCCTTTAAGCAAAAACTCAAAGAGGTTAAACAATGGGAAGCCGATATACCCAAGCTGTATCAAAGTTTTGAAATATAAGGTTCAGCACCAGCCGGAGGTGACAAAGGCTGCCCATTTTTTTGCATCGCCCGCTTGCTTTTGATCAAATTCCATAGTCAATGCCGTCATCCCGGCAAGGCCTCCCAGCGGCATCGTTTCGATAGCCGAGCTTGGCATAATGACGATCGTGGAATTCTCCTTCAATCCCTCATAGAGCATATTAATGACCTTTAAATGCAAGGCCATGGGATTGTTGATATAGATCTTGGGCTTTTGTTTTATTTTAATTTCCTCGTTTATCACTTTTTACTGGATCAAGAATCCGATATGCAATCAGCTTCAAGCAGTCATTCACCAGGAACCATGCAAGCGAATACCCCCAGACGAAAAGTGCCCAGCCCCATCCAAGAGGGGTCATTAGAAACCCATAAACGGCAATCAGCGTAGCTATGATTTGCGTGCCGAGCACGGCCATCCAGAGAATCCGCGCAGGGCGTATGGACCAAAAAGGGCCGCGCGTACGCGTTATAAAAATCGTCAGATGGCCCGCCAAGGAAAGCTTCAGATACATTAGCGACTGTATATGGGCACGGTCCAGATGAAATACCCGCTCTCCTAGATAAAACAGTCCGAATGAAGCAACCACACCGATAACACCTAGCATCGTGGAGATTCCCAGCACCAGCCGCATGTTCCATGCTTCCGGCTGATTCTGATAGTGAACATTGTCATAGGCAATGGAAAGGATGGCGCCATCGTTAAGCAACGCCAGCATCACGATCATCACCGCTGTCAGTGGATAGAAATTAAAGATCAAGATAGCCAGTGTCATAAACAAGAGCACGCGCAGCGTCTCGGCGATGCGGTAGATGGCATAACTATTCATCCGCTGGAAAATTTTCCGGCTCTCTTTAATCGCATCGATAATCACCGACAGGCCTGGCGTCAGCAGCACGATGTCTGCCGCCGCGCGGGCGGCATCGGTGGCATTTGAAACGGCAATGCCGCAGTCGGCTTTCTTCAAAGCGGGGGCGTCATTAACCCCATCGCCTGTCATGCCGACGATATGGCCGCGTTTTTGCAACACATCGACAATGTGAAATTTATGTTCAGGGAACACTTGGGCAAAGCCGTCGGCCCCTTCAATGGATTCGGCCACCTGCGCTGACTCTTCGCGCTTTACATCGCCGAGGTTGCTGGCATCAAGAATGGTTGTGCCCAACCCCAACTTCTTGGCGGTTTCCCTGGCGATAGCCATTTGATCACCCGTGACCATTTTAATCTTCACTCCCATCTGGAGAGCGGTTTCAATGGTTGCCTTGGTATCTTCACGCGGCGGATCAAACAAGGGCAATACGCCAAGAAACTGCCATTGCCCTCCAGCTTCAGTCCGCGCAACTCCTAAGGCGCGAAAGCCGCGCGCGGCAAATTCCTCGACAGCCTTATCGACAGCCTGCATGACTTGATCGGCATTGGCCGACAATGCCATAATCACTTGCGGGGCGCCCTTGGCCACTTTGAACATCATTCCATCGGCCGCTTTGATTTCCGCCTCTGTGCGTTTATGTACCGGGTCGAAGGGCCGAAAGTGAAGCACTTGGCATGCCCCCAATGCCTGTTTGCTTTTCAATCCTCCAAGGACGGCCTGATCAATGGTATCGTCATTTTCTGTACGTGATGCCAGTGCGGCATTCAGAATAAGCTCTTCAGCGGAGATATTGTTAACACAATAAGGATCGCCAAGCGTCAATTTGTTCTGCGTCAGGGTGCCGGTTTTGTCTGCACACAGCACATCCATTCCGGCAAGCTCCTCAATAGATACCAGACGGCTTACGATCGCCTCTTTCCGGGCAAGCAGGCGCGCACCGACCGCCATCGTTACCGACAACACCGTCGGCAAAGCGACGGGAATGGCAGCTACGGTTAGCACTAGGGCAAACTGCAGAGTGGTAAGGACCGGATCGCCGCGCAGTATTGCCACCACGATAATCAGAGCCACCAAAATCACCGCCAGCACGATCAGGTAATTGCCGATCTTTAGAACGGCACGTTGGAAGTGGCTGACAGTCTGCGCCTCCTGCACCAATGCCGTCGTCTTGCCGAAGTAGGTACTTACTCCTGTGGCATAGACCAGCGCATCGATTTCCCCCTGCCGGATAATGGATCCTGAAAACAGTGCCTCACCGGCCTTGCGTTCAACAGGCAAAGACTCCCCCGTCAGCGCCGACTGATCGACCTCTACCGGATCGCCCTCCAGCAGGCGCGCGTCCGCCGGCACAATATCTCCCAAATGCACGCGGATGACATCCCCCGGCACCAGCTCGCGCGCCGCTACGATGGTCCATACGCCATCGCGTTTCACCCTGGCCTTTATCGCCAGCTTGGCCTTCAGGGCGGCAATGGCATTGCCGGCCTGATATTCTTCCCAGAAGCCGACGCCGGCGTTTGCAAGAAGTAAAACGAGGATGATAAAAAAATCCGGCCAATGTCTGTCTATTGCAGATAGAATCACGGCCACCTCGATCATCCACGGAATGGGCCCCCAAAAATAGCTCAAGAATTTCAGGAATGGGTTGGTCTGTTTCTCCTCAATCTCGTTAGGGCCATATTGGGAAAGCCGTTTCACGGCCTCGGTTTGGGTGAGGCCATCTGCAGACGATCCTAGTTTCTCAAGCAATTCGGGCAGGGAAAGAGATTTTAGCTCTTCCTTGCTATTGGGAAGGATAGTCATGATTTTTCCGGGTTAAACAAATCCCATTTTGAAAGCAGTTGGCTATAAACACCATTTTTTTTGATATCTTTTAAGCCTTCGTTAAATCGTACGATTAATTTTTCAGATTTCGGATCCCTTTTGGCTATCAACCGCAGCCCATCGTTGGTCAAGGGATCAGAAACTACTTTCAACCGACCGCGATAAAGACCACTGCTAACATATTCATATGCAGGTATCATCCCCAAAACCATGCCATCAATGGCGTTGTTAGCAACATCATCCACTAGCTTATAAACATCATTATAATCATACTCGATAAAATTTATCGCAGCCGTTTTATATAATGCGATAGTCGGTCTGGAACCGCTAATGATCCCAATATCTTTTCCATTTAAGTCCTTTACAGATTCAATATCAGATGTCGCAGACACAACCAGCACAGGCCCAAGCTGATAGTACGCATGCGAGGTGATGTAACTCTCATTATCCTCTCCGAGCGACATTAACGATGATAGAACTCCCTCATAATCTCCATTATCCAGGCCGGGAAACAGGCCGGCGGATTCAACCTGTAGAAGCTGGATTGAAAAATGCTGCTCTGTCGCAATTGCCTGTGCGAGTTCCTTTGAAAATATTGAGATATCGTCCTCTTTATCAAACAGCTGCCATGGATACCATGTTTTGTCGAAGGCTATACGGTAAATCATTGGTGGTGGAACTTCTTTTGGAAAGTAGATGTAAATTAAACCTCCCAAAACAACTGCAGCCAGCATCAATAAAATGATAGTTCTAGACTTGGTGAAATTTGCCAGTCTCTTTAGTTTAGTAAACAATTCCCCATCTCCCTGTCATGCGCTTAAATACCATTCTACACAATACCAGCGTGTACCACCCTTTCTTTCCTATATGCATATCTCCATCCTTAAGTTAAGCTCAATGTATGACTTTCGAACTTTAAAATAAATAGTTCATACCGTGATGCAATGAAAATTTCCCATCTTGGATGCGCCAAAGCTCACGCGGTCCAAAATGTCAATTTTCCATTAGATCGTAGTATACCTACAGCTTGAATATCTCACCTTTTTTATCAACTAAGGATCCACCGGACAAGCGTTCTTGCCTTGATAAATTCCAGCAAAATAACACTTCAAAACCAGCATCGCGCAATGCAAAGGGTAGAAATCCACTTACTTGGAATCTTCATTTTGTGTAGATTGATGCATCTAACCCACCCGAGTTCCTATGCATAAAACCAGTCTGATGGCCATCCTCAATATCACTACCGATTCGTTCTATGATAAAAGCCGTGCCCCCTTGCTGGAAAACGCCATCGCCTGCGCCCTGCAATTGCAAGCCGATGGCGCCGATAGCATCGATATCGGCGGCGAATCCAGCCGCCCGGGAGCTGCCATCATCAGTGCCTCAGAAGAAATCGCCCGCGTCGTACCCTTACTGGAAAACCTCAAAAGCAGGCTCACCATCCCCCTTTCCATTGATACGGCCAAACCCGCCGTGGCTCGTGCGGCCTTAAAAGCCGGCGCATCGCTGCTTAATGACATCTCAGGTTTTGACCATCCCGAAATGGTGGCCATCGCCAGGGAGTATGATGTCAACATCTGCGTGATGCATATGCAGGGAACGCCCCAGACGATGCAGCAGAACCCGCATTACCCATCAGGCATCACGTCTCATCTGTTATCATGGTTTGAAAAAAAAATTGAGATGCTGACCCGATCGGGCATCGATGCTAAAAGAATTATCCTCGATCCCGGCATCGGATTTGGAAAAACGGTTGCCGATAATCTCAAAATTATACACAATTTGCCAGCATTCAAGGGTTTGGGTTTTCCGATCCTTTTGGGGGTGTCGCGCAAATCGTTTATGGGAAAGATCCTCAATAAGCCCCCTGCGGAATTACTGGCAGCAACAATTGCGATGAATACCATGGCCATCGCCGCGCAGGTTGACATCATCCGTGTGCATGATGTCAAAGCACACCGGGATGTGATCGACGTCATGCAAGCGTTCCTTGCTTAGACCTGGATCTAACAGTTATTAAATTCCTGAAGATGGGAACATGAAGTTTTTTGAATTGATGGTACCGGGCCTTGAAATCATGATCATCGCGATCATGATTTACTACCTGCTGTCATTCTTCTGGAACACGCGCGCCATGGACCTTGTCTTTGGATTGATGGCCTTTCTGCTCCTCTATACCATGTCGCGGTGGTTTTATCTGCCAGTCTTGCAAAAACTGCTGCTTTACTTCGTCAATGTCGCCGTCATCGCCATCCTGGTAATCTTCCAGCCGGAGCTGCGCTTGGCATTATCGCGCCTAAGCGTCAAAGGCAAAAAATACCGCGAGATCACCGAATTCGATAAATTCCTCGATACCATCGCCCAATCGGTCTACCGCATGTCCGAAAGACGTATCGGCGCGCTGATCCTGTTGGAAAACCAGGACTCGCTGGATGAATTTGCCAATAAGGCCGTCATCCTCAACGCCCAGTTCTCGCCTGAGCTGTTGGAATCGATCTTTATCACCACCACGCCATTGCATGATGGCGCCGTCATCATCCGCGGCACCTCCATTTTGTCTGCCGCCACCATCCTGCCTTTGGCAGATGACAGCACACAGCTTTCTAAATCCATGGGCACACGCCACCGGGCGGGGCTTGGCATCAGCCAGATCACCGATGCTCTGATTATTGTCATCTCTGAAGAATCCGGCAAAGTATCCATCGCCCGCGATGGCATCATGACGCGCGGCATTAAAATCGACCGCTTCAAAGGCATCATCCGCAGCGTTTTTAATCCGCCAAAGTCCAACATGGAATCACGCTTTGACATCATAGGACAGTTGAAAAAATGGAATCAGTGATCCGAGGCATGTTTTTACACAACTGGCAGCGCAAATTGGTAGCTCTGCTCACCGCTATCGTCATCTGGCTGTTTGTCAACCACTCGATCAATGAAACCAAGACAATTTTCAACGTCCCCATCCGCATTATCAATCTGCCTTCAGACAAAACTATTCCCGGACTGCTGCCCAACGGCATGCTAAGCCGCCGCATCACCCTCACCCTGACGGGAAGCAAGGATGTCGTCGATGAGATGGAATCAGGCGATGTAGAGGTGTTGCTCGACGCATCAACTGCCGACAGCGACGACTGGATTATACAGGTGTCTAAAAAAAACCTTGTCAGTCTCAATCCATCCATTGATCTGCCTCGACATATAAGCCTGGTCGATCATACAAATTTCGTCATCAAGCTCAGCAAGCTGGTTACCAGCAAGATAGCCCTTAAAATTGAACCCCCCAAAGGGATCCCCCCACAGGGCTATGAATATCTCGATATCTGGCCGCAATATATTTCCCAAACGGTCAGCGGTCCCGAAGAGGAAATCCAGCAGCTCAAAGAAAAAGGCCTGGAACTGACTTTCGATCTCAATGACATCTCAAAAAGCGAATTGGATGGCATCAAAAGCTCCGGCCACAACGATGAGATCAGCTTCCTTGTACCTAAAAAATGGAAACAGCTTTTACTACCCTGCCACCATAGCTTCGAAGAACTTAATGATCCCGATGCGCAGAACATGCGTATCGATTTTCTGCGTAAAGAATTCTTATCCTTAGATAAGGAAATACCGATCCGTATTTTTTATCCGCTTGACGACCTCGACAAGATGAATCCCGACACCTATTCCATGGCCTTCAGCGACGATATCAAATTGAAACTCGGCATCTCGATTTTTACCAAACCCCTGTTTGCCAAAGAAGTCAGCCGCCTCTTCCTGGACGTCATCCGCAATTCCATCGAAATCGTCATCCTGGCCGCCCCTAAAAACAAACGCAAAGTCCTGGCATGGAGTGTGCAATTCATCAATCCCAACGATCTTGAAGACACCTATGTGGCTATGTCCATCGGCAATGTCTTGACCATCAAAAGCCCGCTTGGCGCCATCCCCAAAAAACAGGAAGAGTTGTTACGCAAGCGTTTCCGCGACTACATGCAAAAGCTAACCCTCTATCTCCCTAATGCCAAGAAGCTGCACTTAAAGAGCACGATTGAAGAAGACCAAATCCGCATAGTCGCGTATTAAAACAGAAATTCACCACAGAGGCACAGAGACACAGAGAAGCAAACAGCAACTAACAGGATAGCAGGACAGACAGGATAAACACAGCAAAAGAGTAGCATTGACTGCTGATACTAACCTGTGAATGCGATTCAACGCAAAGAACGCAAAGAACGCAAAGAAAGAGGCAAAAGCAGCATAAATGCAGCGGGGTGGAAAGAAGCCTTGTCCGTGACCTTTATCTGTTGCCTTCTCTGCTATTGCCTGCAGTTATCCTGTTTATCCTAATATCCCATTATTCTATTTTCTAGCCTCTCTTGCTTCTCTGTGCCTCTGTGCCTCTGTGGTGAATTATTAAGCCTTAAAGAAGAAATGTTATGCCTGCCGAACGTTATTACCACCCCCAGACTTTTGCCAAAAACTCGACCGTGGCTTTGGAAGAGCAGGAACTGCACCACCTTATCCATGTGATGCGTGCGCAAGTCGGCGATGCAGTCGAGCTCGTCAATGGCCAGGGACAACTGGCCAAGGCACGCGTAGATAGCATCAAGAAAAAAGCGCCTTACTGTTGATTGAGGAGGTGGTGACAGAAGCGCCACCGCCATACCGTCTAATCCTGGCGCAGGCCATCCCGCGCACCAACAGGCTGGAATTCATCCTCGAAAAAGGCACCGAACTCGGCATGACCGAAATATGGCTGTTTGCATCGGCTCGCAGCGAACGCCGGAATTTTTCAGAACACCAGGAGGCCCGCCTCAAAAACATCACCATCGCCGCCCTGAAGCAATGCGGCCGCCTCTTCCTGCCCACTATCGTTATGCTGCCGCAGATAAAAGATTGGCCCAAACTCCCCTACCCAGCCTTCTTTGGAGATACCCAGCCGTCGGCACCTATACTGGCAAGCGCTTTTCAAAAACATGACGGCTGCCAAGAGGTTTTGTTTTGCATCGGACCAGAAAGCGGCTTCACACCCGAAGAGACAACGCTGCTGCAAACACATGGCGCCAATGGGGTCAAGCTGCATCCCAACATCCTCAGGACAGACACCGCCGCCCTGGCGGCCTTAAGCCTGCTCAGCCACTGGATGCTAACCAGATAGATTACCAGATAGATTAGATGACGACGCCCTTATAGACGAGGGCTTTCTCTGGATCGAGCGTGACTAGCTGTCCTTCCTTCAGCACCTTCATGGCGGCATCGGCGCGCACGACGACGGTTTTGCCTAGTTGTTGCGCGATTTGAAGGGCATACTTCTCCGATTCAGTATCGCTGATCAGGTTTTGCAGGATGATCCCCGCAGCTTCCTGGATCAGCGGTAGATAGCTGACATCGCATTGGGTAAGCACCAGCAGATGGCCGCGCACCACGTATGGCTGTTTAGCCTCGGAAGACAGCGCCAGCGATACGTTGCCATGCAGGCGCTTACCATAGCCGCTTTGCCCCCTCACCAACACATCGCCGATGCTTTCGACAATCATCGTATTCGTGGTGCCTGAAATGCCGAACGGCGAGCCGGCGGTGACGACGACTAGATCCCCTTCACTGACCAGCTTATGCTCCAAGGCGAAGGCGCTGATCATCAAAAAAGCCTCGTTGATCGACTGGCATTCCTTGCCGAGCAAGGGGATAACGCCCCAGTCAAAAGCCATCTGCCGATAGCAGCGCTCGCTGGGCGTCATGGCGATGATGTGCATCCCCGGACGCAGGCGCGACAGCAAGCGCGCGGTAGCTCCGCTGCTGGTGAAAGCAAAGATCGCCTTGGCATTGGAGCTATAAGCTGTTTTAACGGCCGCCAGCGTCAGGGCTGAAGGCACATCGTGATAAACCAGGTCGGCATGGTAATCAAAGAAACGGCGGTAGTCGATATCCCCTTCCGCCTCTTTGACGATACTTTTCATCATCTGGACTGTGGCAAAAGGGTATTCTCCGACTGCCGTCTCGCCGGAGAGCATCACCGCCGAGGTGCTATCATAGATGGCATTGGCCACATCCGAGGCTTCAGCCCTGGTGGGTCTTGGATTTTTGATCATCGATTCCAGCATCTGAGTAGCCGTCACCGAAGGTTTGCCGGCCAGGTACGATTTGCGGATCATCATTTTCTGCAGCTTGGGCACCTGGCTCAAAGGAACCTCCACGCCGAGATCGCCGCGGGCAATCATGATGCCGTCTGCCACCTGAACGATGCTATCGAAATTCTGCACCCCTTCATTGTTTTCAATTTTGGCGATCACCAGCGTGTCGGCTTTCTTTTCCTCATGCAGTAGCTTTTTGATGGCGAGCACATGATCGACAGACCGCACAAAGGAGGCTGCGATGATATCGACGTCATGCAGGCAGCCAAAGCGGATGTCATCGACGTCCTTGTCTGAAAAGGCCGGCAGGCCCAGGGAACTGTTGGGGATATTGATCCCCTTGCCGGAGCGCATGATGCCGCCATTTTCAATCTCAATCAGCACCCCTTCAGCCGACACTTCGACCACCGTGGAACAGATGTAGCCATCATCGAACAAGATGCGCATGCCAGGCTTTAGCTGCTTAAGCACGGATGCCGGCGTGATGCTGGCACGCTCGGCATCGCCTTCGATATCTTCCTCGATCAACAGCCAGCGATGGCCGGCAGGCAGGCTTAGCTGATAATCTTTAAGTCGGCGCAGGCGGATTTCAGGCCCTTTGGTATCCAACATGATGGCCAAAGGCTTACCAAGCTTGGCACGTGCCTCCTTCAGCCTGTTGATCACCAGTAGATGTTCTTGATGTGTGCCATGGCTGAAGTTCAAACGGGCCACATTCATGCCGGCATCGATCAAAGCACAGATGCTTTCAAAAGAATTCACCGAAGGGCCAATGGTACAGATAATTTTGGTGTGGATCATGGCGTAGTTCTCTATAAAATTTTAAGCAAGCCTCATCCAATCACCTTACCTAAAACCTATAATAAAATCTATAGCCGCATACAACAGAGATATCTCTTAGTGCATTGTTGTCACTTTTTTTGGGGCTTCCCTTAAAGTTCTTACCTAACACAATTATACCGACTCCGTGACCATATTACTATAAGCTCAGCTTGTATACCGCCCGCGGCCTGGTTTGGCGATTTTCGGCAAACCAGGCCGCGGGCGGTATACAACCTTCAAAAAAAAGAACATCTAGTAGAGGGCCAATGAGGAGCCAATGGCTAATGAAAGATGGCACTAGGAGCACTCTATGACGGCGCACCCCGCATCTTTCCAACAAGAAACATTACAATCTATTTACAATGCAGCATGAGTTTTATTTACAAAAAAAAGAATAAATAATTATAATTTCTTAAAATAAATAACTTTATATTTTTAAAAATTTTCTGTCACATTTGCTGATAAAGTAAATATCCAGGTGTTAACAGCTGAATCAGACAACACAATATTCTCAACTGACAAGCAAGAAGATACAAATTTTGGGGATCTGTCGGAAAATCAGCTTTATCTCAGCTAGGAAAAACAAACACAGTTAAGGTCAAGCCCAACAAAGACATTGAAGAATTTTCTGCCGATAGTTGATGTACTCACCTACCCGGGACTTACGAAGGGAGCGGACTCCTGCATAAGAGTTTACTTTCTCTTCACCTCCCGCGGGTGCGATCCTTTTCTCCGTTTCGGTACTTTTCCTTCAAAAATTTCAACGAGGTTGATGAGTAACATTGGTTCATCACTCTAAAGCATGGAGATGTGCCTCCATCTTCAATTCTTTGATTTTCGCCCTTTATCCTTTTTACTGAATAGGTTATGATCATTGCACCTAAGATATGGCAAAGAGAAAACAGCGTGCAAGCTCGTACTATCAGTTTAAAAAAAGTTAATGTGCATAATCTCAAGTCGGTCGACTTGACATTAGACACCAACAAGTTGATTGTCTTTACCGGCGTCTCAGGCTCCGGCAAATCATCGCTTGCCTTCGACACGCTATATGTCGAAGGGCAGCGCCGCTACGTGGAATCGCTCAGCACCTTTGCCAGGCGCCAGCTGGGCGAAATGGCCAAACCCGACCTCGAGCATGCCTCGGGCATCTCGCCGACGATCTCCATCGAACAAAAGACCGCCGGCCGCAATCCGCGCTCTACCGTCGGCACGATGACGGAGATCTACGACTACATGCGCGTGCTGTATGCGCGCATCGGCATCCCCCACTGCCCTGTCAGCGGCGAAGCCGTCTCCCCACAGAGCCGCGAACGCATCATCAAATCGGTGCAGAGCCTTGCCCCCGGCAAGCGCCTCATCATCCTGGCGCCGTATGCCAAAGGCAAGAAAGCCGAATTCAAAGAGGACTTCCAGGACCTATTGCGCAAAGGGTTTATGCGGGCCCGCGTCGATGGCAAAATCATTAGCCTTGACGAAGAGATCACCCTGGACGGCAGCGTGGCACATGACGTCGATGTCGTCATCGACCGCCTGACGGTGCAGCCGGAAAACAATTCGCGCATTGCCGAAGCCATCACCAATGCCTTAAGTCTTGGCAATGGCGTGATGAGCCTCTGGGATAGCGATAGCGATGAAGAGCAGCTCTTTTCCATGCATGCCTATTCCATAAAATCTGGCCTGTCGTATACATCGCTTGAACCGCACGATTTCTCCTTCAACAGCCCCTCCGGTATGTGTCCGCAATGCAATGGCTTAGGCATCGTCAACGAATTCGACCTAGCCCAAATCATCGATCCGGAGCTGAGCATCGCCGAAGACTGCTGCCAGGTGGCCAGTTCCTACCAGACAGTGCGCTATGGCAATATCTACGACAACCTGTCCGAAATCTACGACTTCAACGTCCATACCCCATGGAAAAAGCTGTCTGAAAAGGCAAAAAAATCCTTCCTGTATGGCACCGACAAGAAATGGACGCGCATGCACTTCGTCCATCCTGTCACCGGCGCCACCTGGACAGACCACGTGCAGTGGCGCGGCGTGCTGCATGAAGCCCACAGCAGGTTTTCCGAAGCCAAAAGCGAGCTATATCGCAAGAAGATGCAAAAGCTGATGAGCAGCCAGACCTGTCCTGCTTGCCACGGACAGCGCCTAAAGCCCTATCCTGCCGCCACGCTACTCAACGGGCGACGCATAAGCGAACTCACTGCCATGACCGTCGGCGACTGTCTGGCCTTCTTCCAAAGCCTGCCGCTGACAGCCAACGAAACATTGATTGCCGACGAACTGCTCAAAGAAATTTGCCAGCGCCTGCAATTCCTGGTCGAAGTCGGCCTCACCTACCTGTCGCTAGACCGCACCGCCCCCACTCTTTCAGGCGGCGAAGCGCAGCGCGTACGCCTAGCCTCTCAGATAGGCTGCGGGCTGGTAGGCATCACCTATATCCTCGACGAACCCTCCATTGGACTGCATCCGCGCGACAACACCAAGCTGATCCATACGCTTAAACACCTGCGCGATATGGGCAATACCGTCATCATCGTGGAACACGATGAAGAGACCATCTGGGAGGCCGACCATATCGTTGACTTCGGCCCCGGCCCCGGCTCGCGCGGCGGCGAAATCGTCGTTGACGGCGATTTGGCGGCGCTTGTCACCAGCGAGCAATCCCTGACCGGCGGCTATCTTAGCGGCCGCCTGCGCATCCCCATCCCCAAGAAGCGGCGCAAAGCCCATAAAGAACAGCTGGAAATTAAAGGCGCCACGCATCACAACCTAAAAAACCTCTCGGTCAAAATCCCGCTTGGCGTCTTCATCGCCGTCACCGGCGTCTCAGGCTCCGGCAAGTCGTCATTGATCACCGACATTCTCTATCCATCCCTATCGAACCATTTGCATGCCGGCGAACATGCCGTCGGTGCTCACAAAGAGATCAAGGGCATCGAGGCCATCGACAAAGTCATCGCCATCGACCAAGCCGCCATCGGCCGCAACCCGCGCTCTAATCCCGCTACCTATATCAAACTGCTGGATGAGATCCGCGACCTTTTCTGCCAGCTGCCTGAAAGCCGCGCGCGCGGCTATAAGCCCGGACGTTTTAGCTTCAATGTCAAAGAAGGTTCCTGCCCACAATGCGAAGGCATGGGCATGGTGAAGATCGATATGGACTTCATGGATGACGCCTGGATGGATTGTCCGCTATGCCGCACCAAGCGCTTCGACGAAGAGACCTTGTCGATCTTCTATAAAGGCAAAAACATCTACGACATCCTGGAGATGGAAGTCGCCGAAGCCCTCGAATTCTTTGCCAATATCCCCTCGATCAAGCATAAACTGCAGATGCTGCAGAAAGTCGGCATGGAGTATATCAAGCTGGGGCAATCGTCGACCACCCTCTCCGGCGGCGAAGCACAGCGCATCAAGTTGGCCAAAGAACTAGTCCGCCCCTCCACCGGCAATACCCTCTACATCCTGGATGAACCCACCACCGGCCTGCACTTTCATGACATCAAACACCTGCTCGAAGTACTGCATGAGCTCGTCGAACGCGGCAATACGGTGCTCGTCATCGAACACAATATGGACGTAGTCAAGACGGCTGACTGGATCATCGATATCGGACCTGAAGGCGGCAAAGGCGGCGGCGAGATCGTCGCCACCGGCGCACCTGAAAAAATCGCCAAGCTCACCACACCCACCGGCATTGCCGTGCACGAAGCCCTGCATCGCAATCCCGCCGAAAAGATCGCCACCGCCCTGCAGATAAGTAAAAAAAACCGCCAGCGCAAAAGCAAGCCCACGACATACGAGGTCCAGGAGATCACAGTCGAAGCCGCAGAACAAAACAACCTCAAACATCTGGATGTCAAAATCCCCCGCCTGCAGCTCACCGTCTGCACCGGACCATCAGGCTCCGGCAAGAGCTCGCTGGCTTTTGACACCATCTATGCCGAGGGGCAGCGCCGCTATATCGAATCGCTATCGCCCTATGCCCGCCAGTTCGTCCAGCAGATGCCCAAACCCAAAGTCGGCCGCGTCGACGGCCTGTCGCCGGCCATCGCCATCGAGCAGAAAGCCCATGCCGGCAATCCGAGAAGTACTGTCGGCACGATGACGGAAATCTACGACTATCTGCGCATTCTGTTTGCCCGTCTCGGCATTCCCCACTGTCCGGAGACCGGCGAGGTGATCAAAGCTATCAGCAAAGAACATGTGGTAGACCGCATCTCAACCTATCCCGAAGGCGAGAAAATCCAGGTGCTGGCACCCATCGAGCTGCGTAAAAACGAGAAATTCGACGACACCATCAGCCGCCTGCAGCGCCTGGGCTTCCTGCGCATCCGCCTCAATGGGGAATATTTCGACCTGGATACCCTCGACCTAAGCCAGCATTTCGACCGCAAACGCAAAAATGAATTGTTCCTCATCGTCGACCGCCTTAAAGTGGCCGCCAATGGCCGCCACCGTCTCTTTGAAGCCGTGGAGAATGCCGCCCGCCTGGGCGATGGCAAACTCGTCATCGCTAAAGAAGGCAGCGATGTCTCCTTCAACCTGGCCTTTGCCGTCGAGAGCACCGGCAAATCATACGCCGAAATCACCCCCCATACCTTCGCCTTCAATAATGCCGCCGGCATGTGCCTGGACTGCCAAGGCTTGGGCTATCAGTATGGCGCCAATCTGACGCATAATGCCGACATCATGTCCCAATCGGCCGCCTCCTTGATGCGCTTCCTATGGCGTGAGAAATACAACGCAAGCTCCTTCCATCTCTTCGAAGCCTTCCTCGATGCTGAAGGCATCTCCCCCTATCTACCGCTAAGCCAGCTGCCGACCGATCAGCTGCAGCTCATCATGCAAGGCTCCCCAGCCGACAAGTGGTACCTGCATAAGACAGGCTTCAAATTCCGCTGGGCCGGCATTAACCACGTGCTAGCCAAAATCGCTAAAGGCGCCAAAGCCGAAATCCGCCAGCCCATCATTCCGCTGCTCGATGAACTGGAATGCCACTCCTGCCAAGGTACACGTTTAAACGCTCTGGCCCGCCATGTCACCATCAACGACATCTCCATCAGCGACCTCTGCCGCTTGCCGATCGAAAAGGCCTTAGCCTTTATCGACAAGCTGAAGATGTCCGCCCAGGAAAATAAGCTGCTCGATGAAGTCAAAAAGCAGGTGTGCAGCAAGCTGCGCTTCCTCTGCGAAGTGGGTCTGCAATACCTGGCTTTGGAACGCCGCGCCCCCACCCTGTCTGGCGGCGAAGCCCAGCGCATCCGCCTGGCCCGCCAGCTCGGCAGCGGCCTGACCGGCGTGCTGTATGTATTGGATGAACCCACCATCGGCCTGCATCCAAGGGATAGCGACCGGCTAAACAGCGCCCTGCGGCAGCTCAAAGAGCTCGGCAACACGCTGCTAATGGTCGAACACGATCCAATGACCATCGCCACTGCCGACTATATCCTGGACTTTGGTCCGCAGGCTGGCGAGCACGGCGGCCATATCACCGCCAAGGGTACCTTCGAGCAAATTAAAAACGATCCGAATTCCCTCACCGGCGCCTACCTCTCCGGCAGATTGACCATCCCGCTTCCCGACAAACGGCGGCCGGCAACAGAAAAGAAAATCGCCATCAAAAAAGCCTGCCTGCATAATTTGAAGAATATCAATGTCGACATCCCTGTCGGCCTGCTGACCTGCCTCACCGGCGTCTCAGGCTCGGGCAAATCGACGCTGATCAACCAGCTGCTGCTACCGGCCATGCAGCAGAATATCAACATGCGAGAACGCGACAGCGTTTCCTTTAAAGGCAGCACCTTAAGCGGCATCGCCCACTTCGACAAAGTCATCTCGATCGACCAGAATCCTATCGGCCATACCGCGCGCTCAGACGTCGGCACCTACGTAGATCTGCTCGGCCGCATGCGCGAGCTCTTTGCCGCCCTGCCCCTTGCCAAAGTCAAAGGTCTGCAAGGCAAGCATTTCAGCTACAACCACCGCCGCGGCATGTGTACGTCCTGCTGGGGCATGGGCTACCGTCGCATCGAAATGCACTTCCTGCCCGCCGTCAGAGTGGTCTGCGAAGACTGCCAGGGACTGCGCCTCAATCCGGTGAGCTTGGAAGTAAAGTATGCAGGCAAGAATTTTGGCCAGTATCTAGATATGACCGTCGATGAGGTGCGCAAAACCTTTGAAAATCACCCCCGCATCATCCGTCCGCTCGACACGCTGATATCGGTGGGCCTCGGCTATCTGAAGCTGGGCCAAGAAATGGCCAGCCTATCTGGCGGCGAAGCCCAGCGCATCAAACTCAGCCGCGAGCTTGCCAAACGTTCCACAGGCAAAACGCTCTACCTGCTCGACGAGCCCACCACCGGACTGCATAGCGACGACATCAAAAAGCTGCTGGGTGTCCTGCAGCGACTGGTCGATAAAGGCAATACCATGGTCATCATCGAACACAACCTCGATGTGATCAAAAATGCCGATCACCTCATCGAACTAGGACCTGAAGCCGGCGAGGCCGGCGGCAAGGTGGTGTGCCAAGGCACACCGGAAAAGCTAGCTAAGCACCCCACCTCATGGACGGCGCGCTATCTGAAGGACAAGCTAAGCGAGGATAAAAAGGCAGCGCCTGTCGTTAAGAAAGCCGCCAAGAAAACAAAAAAATAATCGATTCCTTTTATTTTGAGGGATTGAGAATATAAACCCTAGTAGCACATACCTGCCGATTGCTGTTGCCACAAGACAGTGCGTATGTTATGTTGTGAATGAAAACAACATTTTTACGAACACAAGATATCAAGGAGTTTTTATGACAAAAGAAGTTGTCAAGCATCGCAAAGATGACAAAAAGAAGCCTGCATTGTCTGCTAAAGAGCGCAAAGTGAAGAAACAGGAAAAGAAACAGGCTAAATAAATAACTAGAGACTAAATTCAATTTTGTTTATAGTCCTTTTAAAAGAGCAAGGGAATAATCCCTTGCTTATTTTGCTATAAACAGTATCGCATAAGGAGATTATATCATGTGTCTTACACTGTTAAGACCGTCGCCCCTTAATAGAACCCTGATTAATGGTGCCCTGACGGCAAGCATATTAAATTCATCTAATTCCATCCTCTCCCCTCTTGCGTCTTTGAAACGCAATCCCCTTCTCGTTTGTTCTAAACGAAAGTAATTCCCCTTTTTTGTTTTTGGTTTTTAAGCCAACTTTTTAAATTTTTAAGCGTTTATTAGCATTTGTCGGATTTCTGTGAACTGACTCAAGTATCAGCCTACACAGGTGGTGTGTCTTTATTTTTTTTGAGCAATTTCCATGCTCATTTTTAGGATATCATCGCCTCTGAAACACTGCCTGATATTAATTCATTCTCCAGCATAACCGTGCAATCCCATCTAGTACACGCCTGCATTATGCATTATAAAAAAAGGACTTTTTATGCTTATTCAGGTTTTTAATTTCCTCATGGCAGCAGATGCTGTCTTTTGGGGCTATATCGGCTTTTCACTGATTATCTTTCTTGGGTGCTACCTGACGATAGCCACCCGCTTTTTTCAAATCAGGGCCCTGCCGCACGTCATCGCCACATTTATGCAAGCGATCTTTCAGCGCACATCAGAAGAGCGCGGCTTGCATCCGCTGAAGGCTTTTTTCGCCTCTGTCGGCGGCATGCTGGGCGTTGGCAATGTTGTAGGGATCGTTACTGCCATCCAACTTGGCGGCCCGGGAGCATTGCTTTGGGTATGGGTGGCGGGCTTTGCCGGCACCCTGATCAAGTATGCAGAGATCTATCTAGGACTTAAGCATCGCGTGCAAAATGTACACCATAGCTATGACGGCGGGCCGATGTTTTTCCTGAAAAAAGCGTTTGGGGTTAGCTGGATACCAACACTGGTGTGTCTGCTGCTATGTATCTATGGGGCTGAAATCTATCAGTTCAATGTTATCGTCGATACGCTGGCCTATGCGTGGGGATTTAATCGCCTGGTGATCGCCTTCAGTCTTTTGGGCCTGATCCTATATGCCGTCATCGGCGGGGTGCCACGTGTGGCTAAAGTATGCTGCTGGGTGATGCCCATTTTCATGTTCGTTTACATAAGTATGTGCCTGTGGATCATCGGAAATCATTTTGCCGATCTGCCTCCCATTTTGTTGGGGGTGGTCAAATCGGCTTTCACCGGACATGCCGCGGCGGGAGGGTTTGCAGGCAGCACGGTGATGCTAGCCATTCAAAATGGCATGGCAGGGGCTTGCTATGCGGCAGATATAGGTATCGGCTATGATTCGACTATCCAAAGCGAATCACATACCGTCTATCCGCAGCGGCAAGCGCGCATGGCATTTTTCGGGGTATGCTTGGATAATTTCATTTGCACCTTAAGCATTTTGCTTGTCCTAGTCACAGGTCTATGGCAAACGCCTATCGGCAGCGAAGGGACACCGCTTGTGCAGATGGCTTTGTCACAGCATTTCCCCTATATGCATATCATCATGCCGGGTTTTATATTCATCCTGGGATATTCCACTTTGATAGCCTATCTGATTGTCGGCATCAAATGCGCCCGCCACCTGCATCCGCAAAATGGAGCTGTGATCTATATGGGATATAGCATTTGTGTTTTTACGTTCTTTGCATTTTTCGATCAGACACAGGCCCTCTTACTCATGCGCGTTGCCGGAGGTCTCTTATTAATCATCAACCTGGCAGGTATCTATCGCTTGAGGCATGAAATTGACTTTTCATTGTTTGAAACTGCCGTTGAACCTGCCCTAACGCCTGGCGATTGTGAAAGGGTGCCGGCATGACACAGGCGGAAATAATTGATCCTCAAACAATGCCTTTCCCCTATCTTAGGGGGGAAGGATGCGGCAATACTTTTATTATTTTCGACTGCCTGGAGTTTTCAACGGAAATTGTCGATCGGATCATAAAAGAGGCGCACCCTCTCTTGATCAAGGAAGGCCGCGATGATGCCCTGATACTTAAAAAGGAATATCAAGATGCCGGGAAACTTGTTTTGTCAATGATTGTGCTGGAACCAGATCATAGTATCGCCGAATTCTGCGGCAATGGCGCGCGCGTAGTGACTTGTTATCTAAAGCATAAATTCGGTGATCAAAATATCGCATATTACCTAAAAACCTCGCGCGGACTTAGGCAAGTTTGGTGGGATGAGGATGCCTTTCACGTCAGCATGGGGAAAACCAGATTAAGTTCCAGCCACAACAGATTTCTTACCCAAGACGTTGAGAAGTTAACGCTGGGTTTGGGCATAAGGCAATTTACGTTCTTTTTGACAGAAACAATGGAACCGCATCTTGTGACCTTTGATGAAATTCATGAAGCGGAACTATACGATTTGGGTTTGTACCTCAATCAACACCAACGCAGCTATTTCCCTTTGGGCATTAATCTCAATAAAGCCGAAATTTTAACCGGCAACAGCTTGCGTGTGACAACATTTGAACGCGGAGTCAATCGCATCACGGCGGCTTGCGGGACAGGCGCAACCAGCTGCGCCTTGTTGGCTGCAGCTGTAGGACGTATCAAAGGCAAACAAGACGTGCGCGTAGTATTAAAGGGAGGCGCCATCACGATCCACCCAAGCAAAGGAGGCTCTGTCATGTCCGGCCCGGCAGCCATTGAATTTTAGGGGCATTGTAATCCCAGCATGGGTCTTAATATAGGAAACTTCAATTAAGGGATCTCAAATTAACAATTTCATCTCGATTCATATAGACAATTGTGACAGGCAGTCGACCATAAATGGCCGGAATGATATATACCAATGTGTGATCAGCTGCATTTGAATGGATCATCACCGAGGAAATATGAAAAAGACCCTTATCACCATATTGCGCAACCGCCATAGTTCCCCTGAACAATATCGGCAAGCCACAGATCTACTAGGAACGGTCTTGGCAGTGGAATGCGACGCCCTCTTTCCCAAAGCCACCATGTTTGTAGATACGCCACTGGCGCGCACGCATGGCGTGTGCTTTAAACATGAGTCGGTGCTGGTGCCCATTTTGAGATCGGGCCTTGTGCTGCTGCCGCCATTTCTGCGCTTCCACCCAGGGGCTAGCGTCGGCTTCATCGGCGCGCGCCGGGATGAAAAAACCGCCATCCCTGAGCTCTACTACAACAAATTGCCGCCGTTTACGCCTGACAATCCGATCCTATTATTAGACCCCATGATTGCCACCGGCGGCAGTGCCGCTTTGGCGGTGAAGGTCTTGAAGGAGGCCGGCGCCATAGAGAAGCAGATCACGCTGATATCATTTATCGCTTCGCCAGAGGGCATCACGCGCTTCCAAAAGGAATGCCCTGAAGTCGGGTTGGTCGTGGCCCAAGTCGATGAAGGACTCGATGCACAAAAACGCATCCTGCCGGGACTTGGCGATTTCGGCGACCGGTATTTTGGCACGGATTAGGCAGTACATTTAGCTGAAGAAGCTTTGTGGTGGAACGCCACCATCCCGTACTTTTCAGACTCTTTCGGCCAGTCTACCTAAGTTATGAGGAGAAACTATGCCTATCGTCGCCGTTTATGATGCTAAACCCCACGACCGACAATATCTTGAAGCGGCCTATGCTGGCACAGATATCAGCTGGCGTTTTTTTGATTTCCGCTTGACCGATGACTCGGCAATCACCGCTAAAGGCGCCGAAGCCATTTGCATATTCGTCAATGACATGGCCGACCGCAAATGCCTGGAAACGCTTGCCCAAAATGGCATAAGACTGATAGCTCTAAGATGTGCCGGCTATAACAATGTAGACCTTACAGCCGCTAAGGAGTTGAATCTGAAAGTCACGCGCGTGCCGGCCTATTCCCCGCATGCTGTCGCAGAACACACCATCGGCTTGTTGCTGGCATTGAATCGCAAAATATGCCGGGCTTACAACAGGGTACGCGACTTAAATTTCTCACTGAAAGGACTGATTGGTTTTGATGTCTGCGGCAAAACGGCCGGCATTATCGGCGCCGGCAAAATCGGCCGACTGGTGGCTCAAATCCTTTGTGGGTTTGAAGCAAAAGTCCTCGTCTATGATTCCGTACAGGATTTGGCCTGGGCCAATAAATATGGCATAGAGTATGTCGATTTGCCCATGCTGTTGGAAAAAAGCGACATCATCTCTTTGCATGTCCCTTTGCTGCCCGAGACTTTCCATATGTTTGATGACAAGGCCTTCGCGGGCATGAAGGCGGGTGTCTTTATCATCAACACCAGCCGGGGAAAAGTCATTGATACGGCAGCGCTGATCAAAGCCTTGAAATCAGGCCATGTCAGCGGCATTGCTTTGGATACCTATGAAGAAGAAGAAGGGGTGTTTTTTGAAGACCTGTCGGGACAAATCTTACAAGACGATGAGTTGTCGCGGCTGCTCACCTTCCCCAATGTGCTGATTACGGCACACCAGGGCTTTTTCACCCATGAGGCCTTAACAGAAATTGCCAACATCAGCGTCACCAACCTGCAGGCTTTTTTCCAAGGCAAGCCACTGCTGCCCGGCACTGCTCTCATTAGCTAGTACAGATAGTTATCGCTCTTGTATGGCCCTGCCTTAGGCACGTCCAGATAGGTGGCTTGGGCGTCACTTAAGATGGTGAGATGGATGCCGAGCTTGTCCAGATGCAGCCGCGCCACCTTCTCATCCAGAATCTTCGGCAGGCGGTGCACTCCCAAGCTAAAGCTCTCCGTCCATAAGGCCAGCTGCGCCACCACCTGGTTGGAGAAGGAATTGGACATGACAAACGAAGGGTGTCCATTGGCGCATCCCAGATTGACAAGGCGTCCTTGGGCCAGCAAGATGATGCTCTTATCGAATTTCTTGAAGTAGAAACGATCTACTTGCGGTTTGATGGGGATTTCGACGATATCGGGATTGTTTTTTAGCCACGCCACATCGATCTCGCAGTCGAAGTGCCCTACGTTGCAGACGATGGCGCCATCTTTCATTTTTAGCAGATGCTCTCTACGGATCACATCGATACAGCCCGTGGCTGTAACGAAAATGTCGCCCAGCGGGGCGGCTTCTTCCATGGTAACGACCTGGAAGCCGCACATGGCCGCCTGATAGGCGCAGATGGGATCGACCTCACATACCAGCACCCTGGCGCCGCTGCTGGCCAGGGCCTCGGCAGAGCCCTTGCCCACATCGCCATAGCCGCAGATGACAGCCACCTTGCCGGCGATCATCACCGCCGTGGCACGCTTGATGCCGTCCAGCAGCGACTCGCGTATGCCATAAAGATTGTCGAATTTGGACTTGGTGACGGAGTCATTGACATTAATGGCCGGTGTGCCGAGCGTGCCATTGTGCAGGCGCCTTAGCAGATTGCGCACGCCGGTAGTCGTCTCTTCCGATATGCCTTTGATGCCTTTAAGCAGTTCGGGATGCTTGTCATGCACATAGTTGGTCAGGTCGCCGCCATCATCGACAATCAGATTCAAGGGCTTATCGTCGAACATGAGCGTTTGGGCAATGCACCATTCATATTCAGGCTCCGTCATCCCCTTCCAGGCAAAGACCGGCACCCCGGCCGCTGCCATGGCCGCGGCGGCATGGTCCTGGGTGGAGTAGATATTACACGACGACCAGCGCACTTGCGCGCCTAAAGCATGCAGCGTCTCGATCAATACCGCCGTCTGGATAGTCATATGCAGACAGCCGGCAATACGGGCGCCTTTAAGGGGTTTGCTTGCGCCATATTCCTTGCGCAAGGTCATCAGGCCGGGCATTTCCTTTTCGGCGAGTTCAATTTCAGCCCGTCCCCAGACTGCCAGCTCTTTCCCCTTGCCGATGGCGACATCGAGGTCGTCAACAATTTTATATTGTCTTACCATCACATCCTCAGTTTTTCGCATGGAGTCCTCGAAATATCTGTGCCGAAACTAAACTACCGTTTTACTTCTAAGTTTGATCTTATTAAAGCCGTTCAAGGCCGCTATGCGATAGCCTTCGGCAAAGGTCGGATAATTGAATACCTGGTCGATGAAATAATTGATTTTGGCCCTGAAGGTCATGGCGACAAGTCCGATATGAATGACTTCGGTGGCGCCTCTGCCAACCACATGCACTCCTAAAATCTCTAGCGTCTCGGCATGAAACAGGATTTTAAACAGCCCTGCCGTGCAGCCGACCATATGGCTGCGGGCGATTTCATAATAGTAGCAGCGCCCCACTTCATAGTGGAAGCCGAGCTGGCGCAATTCCTCTTCGGTATAGCCGATGCAGGAAATTTCGGGAATGGTATAGATGCCGATGGGGTAAAGCGAAGGGAAACGGTGTGTCTCCACGCCGCAAGCATGCAGCGCCGCGAGGCGCCCCTGCTCCATGCCGGTGGATGCCAGGCACGGGCCGCCGATAACATCCCCAATGGCGTAAATCGTCGGCACCACGGTCTGGAAAAGGTCATTGACGGGAATATAACCTCGATCATTGACCTGCAGACCGGCATTGGCAAGGTCCAACTCCTCAACGTTGGCCGTCCTGCCCAAGGCATACAAAAGGGCGTCGGCTTCAAGCGAGGTGCCGTCCTTAAATTTGACATACGCCCTCCCCTCCCTTCGTTCGATGATGTCGGGCTCTTTATTGCCAATAAAGCGCAGGCCGATATCGGTCAAAGCCGTCTGCAGATGGATGCCGATTTCGGCATCCAACATGGGTAGAATATGGTCTCTTTTATCGATAATGGTGACGTCAGTGCCGAGAGGAGCAAAGAAACTGGCATATTCGGCACCGATGATGCCGCCTCCCAGCACGATGACACTTTTGGGGATTTTAGAGGCCTTCAAGAGGCGCGTTGAATCAAAAATGACTTCATCATCAAAGATAATATTTTTCGGATTGCGCGGTTTGGAACCTGTAGCAATCATGAACGATGCGCTTTTGATTTTGTAAACGAGTGTGCCGGCATCATCGACAACCGCCAGCTCGTGGGGATTTTCAAAATGCGCTACACCATGGATGAACCGGATGTTGTTTTTTTTGAACTGGCGCCCAATCATAATACTTTCATCTTCGACGACTTTTTTCAAACGGCTGCCAAGCGTCGGCAGCGTTAACTCAGCGACTTCAAACTGCACGTCGGTAAAACTGCGCTCGTTAAAGCGCGTCAGGTCGATGATAGCTTCACGGATAGTTTTGGATGGGATGGTACCCGAAAAAAGACTGGCGCCGCCCGGATTTGGCATTTTATCGACCACAATGACTTGCTTGCCAAGTTTAGAAGCCTGGATAGCCGCTTTTTGGCCGGCCGGCCCGGAACCTATGACGACTAGGTCGGTAGATAACTCTTCCATGGTGACACCCTTTTCAACACTGTATACCATAGTCAATATTTTAGTGTCATCTTAGAATAGGATGCGATCGCATATGCGCGATGATGGCATCCGTCAAAACATCCTCAAGTTTTCGACTGAGGAACATGTGCCCCATGCCCGGAATAATTTTGAGCTTTGTGCCGGGAATTTCCTTGGCCATTGAGGCGGCAAGGCGTGGCGGACAAAGAGGATCTAGTTCGCCATGGATGATCAAAGTCGGGCATCTAATTTTTTTGAGTGCGCCTTTGCGATTCTCCAGCGTCTCAGCTAAGTGCTGCATGACTTTTTCATGCGGATTTCCTGGTTGCAGGTAACGCTTTGGAGAACAATTTAGCATGCTAGACACATAGGAACGCGCTAGCGGCTCATCTAGAGGAATGGTGCCATTGAGGTGCTTATAGACGCTTATGAAACCTTGAAGGTGCGCTTCCGGATCCTCGGCATCCTTTCTGGCGAGAAAGACTTCCCAGGTTTTATTCATCAGCGCCTGTTCGCTATCGGTCAAGGGCTTGCCTGTCTCAGCGGTATCACCGATCGGTCCTGAAGCAATTGGACAAATACTAAGCACCCGCGCAGGATAATCCAAGGCCAACTGCTGGCACAAGTGGCCACCCATGGAGTGACCGACAAAATGGGCTTGCCTGACCTTGAGTTCATCCAAAATCGCTATCACGTCTTTGGCGAGATCAACGAGCGAATACACCTGATTTTCAGGTGTTGCCGATGAGCGGCCGATATCCCTGTGATCGAATCTGACCACATAGAATCCGGCCTCCGCTATTTTGCGGCAGAAGTCGTCGCTCCATCCCCAAGCCCCTTGCATGGAACCAGGAATCAATATGCAGGCTGGGAATGAAGAGTTCCCAAGCGTTTCAACAAACAGGGTGTGTTGAGCGGTATGCACGTTCAGTGGATAAAAGTGCAGCTTTTGTTCCTGTGCCATTCGTTAACTCACTTATTAAATAGCTTTAATAATAAACAATATAATCGGATTATATCTTACGATCTTTCTAAAATCAATCTATGAGAGCATCTGTTTGACGTAACTCCTCAAAAAATTAGGCACTGTTTTTGGGGAGGAAATGCTATGACGCAGAGGATTCATAGACGTAATGCCGCCGGACAAATTGGATTTATTTATCGCGGTAGCGATTAAAGTGGGGAGCCCCGCATGAAGCGAAAGGCCGGCAGGCCTGAAGTGGAATGTGGGGGTGTCAAGTAAAATATATAAAGCTGCGGTAGCAGCGATAGGCATGCGACTATCAACCGAGCACAAAGCGTTCATCATATTTAACATTGTGTAGTCGCAATAGTTTGAGATATTCGTCTTCAAATGACATTGTCTCATGATGTTGTGCCTGATTTTGAATATATCTGTGCACTTGTTCCAATGAGGAATAGCTAACAGAAAAAGACCCATAACCTTCTTGCCAGGCAAAGTCGGCAAGATTGGCAAAGTTTTTATGAATCCATAATGATGAAGAAGCTTTGATATCTCTAATGAACGGGGAAAATTCATCAAGGTTGGAGAGTTCTACTAACAAATGAATATGATCAGGCATTCCACCAATTTCTAGAAGTTTTCCTGAGTGATTCCTTGTAATTGCTCCCATATATGGATGTAGGCGCAATGCGACATCTGATGTAATGAGAGGTCTTCGTTGTTTTGTTGACCAGATCAGGTGAAAGAAATGCAATCTGTAAGAATGCGTCATATAAGCCTCTACCGTCGCTTCCGCGACTGCAATGTTTTGTGGTTGTAGACCCCACGTTACATTTCAGGGCTACCGCCCTTTCATTTCACGCGGGGCTCCCCACTGTTATCGCTACCGCGATATTGAAGAGAATTATAGTTCACAGAAAATTTTTTATCATATCCACAATTTACATGGATAGATTTTTTGGCAGGATTTTCCACCTATCTCGAAGCAGGTCAGCTGCGCCTTGAATTAAAAATAGTTTTCATGCATAATAGCATTAGACATAGGTGGGTTATGGCAAAGACGAATTTTACCAAAGTTGAAGAAGCGCTGGCCGAAGGGTTGCGCAAAATCAGCGTCAACAAGCTGCTGGACAGCGCCGATCAAGCCGGCGCTGCCGCTCAGCCGGACAAGGCTATTAAAAGCCCGGAAAAGGGAGCAAGTACGGCGGAAGGACAGTTGCTGGCAGCGGTGCATGTAGAGCTTAAGCACCTGCAAAAGCTAGGGCATGATCCCTATACGAAGCTGGATATCGATAGAAAAGAACTGAAGAAATTTCTCGACAATCCGGCAGCATTGAGCCTAGAGGACTGGGAAGGAATAAAGAAAATCAAGGCAAAAATCGAAGCCTTCAGGAAGGAATTGGAAAAGCTTCCACATATCACCGATGAAGAACTGGTAAAGCAGGAAATGAAGAAGCACAAGACAAAGCGCTTCAATATCAACGAGAAATGGGTACCCTTGAGATAGGAAAGAAAAAGCAAAGATCCTAAGCGATTAGGATCTTTGCTTTATATATTTTATACAGAAGTCCCTTTTATACAGAAGTCCCTTCGGCACGCATCTTGGTAACTACTTTCGAAATTCCCAATTTATCGATGGTGCGCAGCGCTGCCGCTGATAGGCGCAGGGTGATAAAACGGTTTTCGTCTCCGAACCAAATGCGCTTTTTCAGCAGATTAGGCTGAAAACGACGCTTTGTTTTACCGGTGATTTTAAGGCCGATACCTTTCTTCTTCTTGGCAATACCGCGAATGGCATATTTATAGCCAC
The DNA here is from genome assembly GCA_963830365.1 of uncultured Chlamydiae bacterium. Lineage (GTDB taxonomy): Bacteria > Chlamydiota > Chlamydiia > Chlamydiales > Parachlamydiaceae > CAWHMU01. The sequence goes on along the minus strand of CAWHMU010000033.1, from coordinate 71,134 downwards.
TTACAGGTCTTTTGCCGGTCACTTGACAAACTTTGGACATGACATTCTCCAGTAGAATTCTTCATATGAAAACGGTAAGCGTATCATAGATGCTGTTATCGCTCAAGCAAAATGATTACCCACCGCATAAAATGATGGAATTTTCATCTTAAGCGGCGTATGCGCAATTTTGGCAGCAATTTATCAGGCAGATAAGCTCGCTTAGCTTGCTGTAAACCCGGTTCGCCCAAATCCTGTTCAAGATTTAGCGCATGGTAGCGCACGTCAAGATTCAACGCAAAACTCTGATACATAAATTGATAGATGCCTTTATAGAGCACATTCGTTTTGGCAAAATGCATGACATAGACCTCTGCATTCAACGGTTCGCCGAGCATAAACCCGATAGGCTTTTCATCGGCATAATAGATGCAGCCTGTCAGGCCCAAGATATCCAACAGCTGAAGCGCCTCCTTGCAGGCCTCGAAATCCGTCTCTTCCGGCCTTTGCCGGCTATCCTCAAGCCACTGCTTCAAGACCTCTTGGGCTTTGGCTATATGTTCACTGGTCAGTGGGAAGGATCGGACCGTGTAATGGGCTTTGAATTGCTTGACCAGGTTGCGCCTGCCGGCTAGATGCCTACCCGGATAGGTGCGCATCTTCTCTGTGCTGTACAGGTAATCGCTGTCGTCTTCATTTGCTTCTATACTAAACAATTGCGGATCGAAACACCCTGCCCACTCCTCCGGCAGCGGATAGAGGAAATCGACGCCGGTTAGCAGTTCGATGAGCTGCTGTTGATCCAGCTGAGCTATTGGTGTGGTAGGCATGAGATAGCTAAAGCCATCGCGTGTTTTGCCTTTGATGAAGATGTCAAAGGCAAATACCACTTCATACTGATGGATGTTCCTAAACAAATAGAGATTGGCAAAGGTGTATTCCGAAATGTTAAGCCCCAGACCGCGCAAACGCGGCGCCAGAAGCTCTTTGTGCTGCAGAGAAAGCTGTTCGCTATGCATACGCCATCGCCCATGTCTTCATTTTTAACTTCATCCGCAAAGGAAGGGACCAAAAGGACAGCTGTCGGTCTTCCTTATGACAAAATTATTGTATACTAAAGGCAGCGGTTTAAGACCAGGGGCTTTTCTACTATTTTGGCTTTGACACTTTTGGTTATGTTTTATATACTTTTTTTACTAATCGCATTTTAAAACCAAAGGATTATAAATGCTAATAAAAATATCATTTACCATGCTTTCACTGCTATTATCTTACTCGATGGCCTATGCAGAGCCGGAATATGACATCGTCTTGCTGGCGCCGGCAGGCCAGGCACTTAAAACCCATGCCGAAAGGAATACTCCACCTAAGATTAATAATAACGGCGATATTATTGGCATTATCACCAACGGAGAATCAGATCCTTCCGATTGGTGTCGGGAGAGTTACAGTCCTTACGTCTTTCGTCCTTCAACCGGTTTCAAACTATTTGATGAAATAAAGTTTCCAAGCATATGTGCACAATTCAACATAACTGTAGATAGCATTCGCATTGTTCAATTTTGCAGTAATGAAAGTAAATATGACATCTACGACCTGAACCACAACTCGATGCACAACATTAGTGCTCTTGATATCAAAAATGCTGATACAATGGGCATTCTAGAGCCTTTCATTTACTCTACACATGCTGCAAATGGAAAAGTTTTTCTATATCAATTTTTTTACGGTAATAAGGATTGGCATCCGGATGAAACTTTAATATATGACTACCATCAAAAGACGATTTCTGTCCATTCAAGAGGGATTGTAAAAGGTATAAATACGCAAGGACAAATGATCGGCCTCGACAGGAATGGAGATCGAAAGGATGGAGTTGCCGGAAGTTGGTTTTTTGATCCAATGGCAGGTTACCTCGGGTTAGGCTCGCTTGATCCATACAATCGTTTGCCTGTCAAACCGGTCATACTCACCGAAAGTGGCTATGTGGCAGGAACAGGATACGATTCTCAGCATAATATTAAAGGATTTCTTTGGAGTCTTCAAAGTGGCTTAATCCAAATTAGCAGCCCAAAAGATTGCGAAGATGAACCCGTTAGTATCATTGCCGCAAATGAAAAAGGTGATGTACTTGGAAATTTAGAATTCGTGGTGGAAACTGCCAAAGGCAATACTATTGAACCCATGGCATTTATCTATAATAAAGATACCGGCAAAACTGTTCTGATAGGTGAATCTGCCATGGATATTAACGATCAGAAGCAGGTTGTAGGAAGTTGGGGTGTTGGCTCATGGAATACCAAGGCCTTCATTTGGGATGCCGTTCACGGGATGCGCGATTTGACAAAACTGATCCCGCCAAATACCGGCTGGAAAAAGCTGCTTGTGGCATCTTCCATCAATAATGATGGATACATCGTGGGCGTCGGCATCTATTACGGCGTGGAACATACCTTCCTTTTGATTCCTAAGCATGCAAAAAAATAAAGTCTTCACTACTTAGGTTTGCGGCGACAGCCGCAAACCTAAGTGCTTCTATGGCATAAAATTAAATACAAAGAACAGCCAAAGGCGCAAAGGAAACAAGCTGCAAAATATAAGAAAATAACGACAAGATGAGCAAGATATCCTGACCATCCTGCCTTATCCTGCCCTTTCATTTTGCTGTTTGTTCCCTTTGCGCCATTGCGCCTTTTGGCTGTTCTTTGTGTTGAATTTTACGCCATTACGACATTTTCCTAACGCGGCGAAAAGCAAAGCGATTGATACATGTAACTTTATTTACTTCAACGACATTGGCCGCAAACCGGAGCTGTGATTTGTAAGAACTTATCCTAGATAAAGAGAAGGCCCAAAGATACAACGAAGGAAAATCATCCTTCTTTGTATCTTTGGGCCTTTGCGTCAAATTGCGCTTTAGCGCCGCCTGAGCTAACCCGCTGGCTGTCACTCTGGGCTGTCCCTTAGGTCCTTTAGGTCGCTTTGGTCCTTTTCCCCCGCTAAGCCGAGACGGTCGATGGCATGGTTGGGGCTAAAGCCTCTGGCGGCAATGGCGGCGGTGTGACCGCCAATTTCTTATGCAGTTCTTCGGCTTTTTTGAGGCGGTCGCGTTTCTCTTCGACGCTCCATTGTTTCTTGAGGATTTTGTCCACATCTTCGGCATCGAGAGTTTCGAATTCGATAAGCATCTGCGTCATCAATTCGACCTGCTCGCCATATTCATTGACGATCTTTACGGCCACTTCATGGGCTTCGTCCAGGATGCGGCGCACTTCGTCATCGATGGCTTTGGCAGTCTCTTCGGAATATTTCTTCTCGGAGTGGCCGCCCATGCCCATATATTGACCGCTCTGTGAATTGTCGTCATAGGCCACGGGACCGAGCTTATCGCTCATCCCCCATTCGCAGACCATGCTGCGGGCGATCTGGGTGGCGCGTTCGATATCCTGGCGGGCGCCGCTTGAGATATCCTTCACAAAGACTTCTTCGGCCACACGTCCGCCCATCAATACGGCTAGCTGATCGACCAGTTCATTCCTCCAGTAGCTGACGCGGTTCTTTTTAGGCAGGAACATGGTAGCTCCCAGCGAAAGGCCGCGCGGGATGATGGTGACCTTATCGACGGGATCTGAGTGTTTGACGACCAGGCTGACGATGGTATGGCCGGATTCGTGATAGGCTGTGGTCTTCTTCTCGCTCTCATCGATCTCAAGACTGCGCCGTTCCTTGCCGTAAAGCACCTTATCGCGCGCTTCGGCGGTCTCTTGGGCTGTGACGGCCGTGCGCCCTTTACGGGCGGCCAGCAGGGCGGCTTCATTGAGCAGATTGGCAAGGTCGGCACCGGAAGAGCCGGGTGTACTTCTGGCAATGGCCATCAGGTCGACAGAAGGGTCCATCTTGATTTTGCGGGCATGGACCTTTAAGATATCGAAACGCCCTTTGATATCGGGCAGGTTGATGATGACACGCCTGTCGAAACGGCCGGGACGCAGCAAGGCTTTGTCAAGCACATCGGGACGGTTAGTGGCCGCCACCAGGATGACGCCTTCATTGGTATCAAATCCGTCCATCTCCACCAGCAGCTGGTTGAGCGTCTGCTCCCGTTCATCATGCCCGCCGCCGATGCCAGCGCCGCGATGGCGTCCGACGGCATCGATTTCGTCGATGAAGACGATGCAGGGGGCGTTCTTTTTGGCCTGGTCGAAGAGGTCGCGGATGCGGCTTGCGCCCACACCGACAAACATCTCGACGAAGTCTGAGCCTGAGATTGAGAAGAAAGGACGGTCGGCTTCGCCGGCTACGGCTTTGGCGATCAATGTCTTGCCGGTACCTGGAGGTCCGATGCAAAGTACGCCTTTAGGGATGTGGCCGCCGAGGGCGGTGAATTTTTGGGGATTTTTTAGGAAGTCGACAATTTCCTGCAATTCTTCTCTGGCCTCATCGATACCGGCGACATCTTTGAAGGTGATTTTATTGGTGCCCTTGACTAGAAGTTTGGCTGGCGATTTGCCGAAATTCATGGCATTTGTGCCCATGCCCTTCATCTGTCTTGAAAAGACAAAATAGAGCACCAACGCAATCAAGATAAGGGGCATGGCCGTCAGCAGGTAGCTGAAATAGTTGGGCGCCGGCACTTCGCTTTTAAATGTCTTTTCAAGGACGGTATTAAGAGGCTGGTCCGGGGCTTTGAAGATGCCGCCCTTATTGGCAGCAAAGCCGTCCCATTCTTCCTTGGCCGTCATGAACCAGTGGCTGTACTGTTCAGAATCTTGTTTTTCCAGGGCGCGGGTCGATAGCTCTTGATTATTGTAGAACCAGATGACGTTGGCGACAGCCTGGCGGGCTTTTTCAAGCTGGGCTTGGTTGTCATCAAGCTTGGTGGCCAGCAGTGAATATTCCTGCATTGAGTCCAGGTAGTTGCGTACGCTGCGCAGCTTGGACAGGCGTGCATGGTCTTCAAATTGATTGATGTCTTCGGCGATAGCTTTAAGATCGGTCAATGCCACCCCATAGGTGCTCAACTTGGCTTCCAGCGGCTGCTTGTCATTGTTATTGGCTTCGTCGATGCTTTTGTCGATGGCCTTTAGCTTTTGCTTGATGGCTTCATTGCCGATGCCCAGCATGGGCGAGCGGAAGGCGCTGGTCAGATCGCCAAGCTGCTTGCCTAAGTCGTGCAATCCTGCCGCAGTCGGTCTTGTGCCGAGCGCATCGAAAGAGGCCTGCAGACTGGCAAGGCTGGCGATATTCTTTTTGGACAGCTCGTTGATGGTAACGCTGTTGTCCTTTTCAGGAGTGCTGTAGGTGGAATCGACGACAATATAGCCATTTTTAGGGATCGAAATGCCGGCCAGTTGCAGATACCAATCGGCAGCATCGGCTATCTTAATTTTCTGAGAATTTAACTCATTTTCCAATCTTTCCTTTTGGCCGGCAAGCTCATGATTGGTATTGAGGAGTTCCAGGAATTTATAACGGGTTTTGCCCTCTTCGGTGAGTCGGTCGCGAAATTTTCCGCTGAAGGTGACCAGGTTGTCGTTGATAGCTGTCTTGCGGCTGTCTTCGGGCTGGATCAACTGCAGATCCACCAGCGGCTCGAGCTGATAGCTGAAGGACACCTTGGCAAAATTAGTATCGAGGAAATTCTGCACCATCAGTGCCATAAAAAAGGCCGCCATCAAGAACCAGATGAAGCTATTTGGAAAATTATTCTTGAGATCCTGTTTTTTATCGTCTCCCATACCAACCCTATAAGTAGTGAGTTTTCTTCTAAATCTAATAAGGACACGTTTTTAAAATCAGATTTAAAAAGAAAAACATCAAGATTTCAAAAACGCTAATTAACACATTCTTAGTTATTTACATTTTTACCAGCCCTTATAGCGCTGACTTTTCTCAGTTTAGCAGAACCCCCATTCGCCATCAACCCCGAACTTCACAGAGTGATGCACTTCTGTGCCGAGTCCAAACTAAAATTACGTGCCCGTGCCCGAATTCCAACATGCTTGTGCCATGACAGGACTTGGGTTAGGGCTTCCAGCCTGGTCTTTCCTTAAATAATGACGACTTAAGCATTTCAGAATTTCGGGCACGGGCTCGTAATTTTAGTTTGGCTGCGCCTATTATGATATTTTCAGGTGGATGCGCGTGCCTGGCCGGCTGTTTTCGATAGGCGGCATGGGGCTTTTACCGGTTAGAAATTCATGCACCATCCTCCCCTGCTGATAAACGACGGGGATTAGCAAACGCAAAAAAGCCGGCACCTTATGCTCTGTCCACCACTTAGAAAGTGGCTGGCTGCGGGGATAGGGAGTGTTAAGCTGCGGCGGGGCCAGCTCATAACTGCCGGGTGGAAGGACGACCTCCATCCCTGCCTGCCAAAGGGACTGCCAGCCGCTATTGCCTTTGGCTGAGATGACATCTTCGTTGCTGACGGAGACTCTCCATGCGCCGTAGCTGAAAGTTTCTTCGGCGCAGATTACTTTTCCCTGTGCCGGTAGTGAAGGCTGCATTTGTGTGGTGATAAACAGCCGGCGGCGGTCGATAAAGATGCATTTACCTGCTGCCATGATTTGTTTATCGGCGGCCCCGCTGTTAAGCAAAACAGCAGTCTTTTCAAGCGCATCGCGGGACAAAGCAAAGCCTTCCAAATCGCAGCAGCGGCGGAGCAGGTGTTTGAGTTCAAACGACGAAGCGGGAAGATCAGTACTTAAATCTAGCCAGGAGCCAAGCTTATTTCGGCTGATGCCTGTCAGGTAGGGTGCCAGCTGCTTATCTAGATAGCCTCTTAGCTCGGCAGCTTCCATAGCGATATGACAAAGACTTTGACACACCTGCTTGCCAAACTCTTGTGAAAGCTGTGGGATGATGTTTTGACGGAACCTGGCGCGCAGGAAACGGGTATCTTCGTTGGTGCTATCTTGCAGACCTTTTAGCTCATGTGCCTCAAGCCAGGCGAGGATAGCTTTCTTTGGCACGCTTAACAGAGGGCGCCATAGCTTCATGCCCAGCATTTCCGTCTCGCCCCTTATACCGCATAGATAAGGCAAGGCAACCCCTTCCAGCGTACGTTTTAGTACTGTCTCGGCCAGATCATCGGCATGGTGACCGAAAAGCACCGCCTGATAGCCATGCGCTTGGCAAAGGGCGGCGAAAAACTCCAACCGCTCCTGCCGGCAGGCAGCTTCCAGATTGCCTTTCATGGCATCGGGTTGCAAGCGCTTGATATGCACCTCCACCGCTAGTTCTTTGCCCATCTTTGCAATGGACTCGGCCTCATGGGCGCTTTCTGAGCGCCAGCCATGGTCGACATGCGCCAATGCCAGTGAAAGCGGATATGCCTTGCGATAGGCTAGCAGCACATGCAATAAGGCCAAGGAGTCGGGACCGCCGGAAAAAGCCAGCAGCAGCGGGCGTGCTTTGTCATGATGGCGCTTCAGGAATCCAAAGACAGGCGGTGTTAAGACGTCGTTCATCTTGGCCAATACAGTTTTTGCAGCATATACATCACTGCCAGCAGGGCGGCAAGCAGCCAGAACAGGTAGGGCGGTTCCTGCCCGAAATCGAGTATCAACTCATCGTCAGGCAGCGCAGGCTTGCCCTGCAATAAATCTTGGGGGGATAGTTTTGGCGGCGGATTTTCATCCTCAAAGACTTCTTTGAGCTCAGGCACCTCGCGCATGGGCTGCCAGTCCTTAAAACCCTCCTTCCAAACGAGCGTATCGGGAGTAAGCCGGCGGTCGCGCTTGAGGTCGCTGACAGAAAGCGGCCCTTCGCGCTGCCCGTCAATTTTGATATACCAGATTTTTTGCATATATTTTTTATATATAAAATAAATTCCACGCAAAGGCACAGCCAGGGGTGCAGAGACGCAAAGTAACCAGCGGCAAAACAAATTTAGCTGACAAGCCACACCTCATGTATACCAGGTATAAACTTGGCTATATGGGCGCTCTTTGCGCCTTTGCACCTTTGCACCTCTTGGCTGTTAGTTCCTTTGCGTCAAACTTAGGCTAATAATGCAAGCCATTGTCATTAATTTTACTCAGCACACCCTATAGATCCAATGAGTTGCATTGTAACAAATAGGCGATTTATTGTATCGTATTACTAGATTAATATTATGGAATATAAAGATTTGGGACTGGCTGGAAGTCTAATCCCAAACCATGCATGAAGTTAGGAACAATACAAATGCCCCTGCTGTGGCGCTATCTACTCAGTCACTATTTGAAGACCTTCGTGCTATGCGTGGTGACCTTTATCGCCATTTTGCTGACTATGCGTCTGGATGAAATCGCCTATTTCGCAACACTCGGTCCGCAAGCTGAGCACATCGTATGGTTCATCCTGCAGCAGATCCCCTATATCCTACCCATCGCCCTGCCCGTGGCGGCTTTAATAGCTTCGATCCTGCTCGTCCAGCATCTCTCCCACTCCCATGAACTGACGGCCATGCGCGCCTGCGGCTTTGCTTTGCGCGATATTTTGGCTCCCGTCCTGCTAGCGGCATGCTTTCTTTCGGCGGCAAATTTTTATATTATGTCGGAGCTCTCCCCTAATGCACATTTGCATACGGGGCAGATGAAAAACCAATTGCGCTCCATTAACCCCCTGCTGCTGCTGCAGAATAAACATGTGATGCAAATCAAAGGGTTTTATTTCGATACGCTTGGACCATCGCGCGTAGGAGAATTTGCCAAAGATATCATTTTCCTTTCCCCCGGCAAGCACAGCAACCGTCTCAACCTGCTAGTCGCCAGGCAATTGCAGGCTACGCCGGAAATGTTTTCCGGACAGTATGTCACCTTGCTGACAGGTCAGAAGCAATCATCCGAACAGGACTTTGAAAATCTCATCGTGGAAAACATGCAGCAATCCACCACCACCATCGAAGATTTCTCGCAGATGCTGGAAAAAAAGATCTGGTCGATCAACAATGACCATTTGACCCTGCCGCGGCTACTGGTGCGTCTTGACGAGTCGCGCGCAGAACTTGCGCATGCGCGCACCTTTGCCGACAAAGACCAAATTAAGCAAGCCTTGTACACCCTCAACCGCTGCTATACAGAGATCCTCAAACGCTTTTCGGTGGCCCTGGCCGTATTCAGCTTTACGTTGATGGGCGTAGCCTTTGGCATCAGCATCAGCCGAAAGCGCTCCAGCCGCGGCCTGCTGGTCGTGATCGTGCTGACATCGCTGTATTTGATCACTTTTTTTGCCGCCAAAAGCTTCGACCATGCCCTGCTTGGCGCCAGCCTGCTATATCTTGTGCCCCACGTCATCATCTGCACAGCTTCAATGCTGGCCTTGCGCAGAATAGCGCATGGAATAGAATAAGGGAAAAAAATCCATGCCATTTAAAACGATTTGGGAACGCTATTTTTTAAAAGAAATCATCAAGGTTTTCATTCTTTTTCTGTTCGGATTTTATGCCCTGTATGTGCTTATCGACTACTCCACGCATTCGCGCAGCTTCCAGAATTATCGCTTCACCTTTTTCGATGTGGCAAGTTTCTACGGCTATGAATTCATCACGCGCATGGATGTGCTGATCCCCTTTGCCATCCTGATCGCCTGCATCAAGACATTATGCACTTTGAATGCCCATAACGAACTTGTCGCCCTCATGGCCGGCGGCATCAGGCTAAAGCGCCTGCTTTGGCCGTTCGTAGCTTTCGGCCTATGTTTCACCGCCCTGATCTACTTCAATAGCGAAGTGCTGCAGCCCAAGGCTTTGAAATACCATAAGCAGCGCGACCAAAGCCGCGCCAAAGCCAAGCAAAAAAAACACCACCATCCCTATATCCAGCAGCTGGCGCTTGAAGACAACTCTTCATTGATCTTCCAAAACTATGACGAAAGCAGCGAAAGCCTTTTCGACGCCTATTGGGTGCGTTCCATCGACGATATCTACCGCATTAAGAATCTTTCGCTGTCTACAGCTACACCTCTAGGAACTTCTATCGAACATCTACAGCGCAATGCCGAAGGCGCAATGCTGGTGACGGAATTTCTGGATCAAAAAGCCTTTCCCGAGATCCACTTCAACCGGACCAAGCTGCTTGATGCCGTCACCTCGCCAGGCGACTACGCCATCTCCACCTTAAGCCAGAAGCTGCCGGCGCACGGCCAGCCCTTAAGCGAAAAGGAAGCCCGCCTGCTCACAGCCTACTACTACAAGCTAGCCCTTCCCTGGCTGTGCCTTTTGGCCGTCATTGCCCCCGCCCCTTTCTGCACACGCTTCAGCCGCGGCCTACCGGTATTTTTCATCTATACCGCCAGCCTCTTCGGCCTGGTGGCCTTCTACCTCACCATGGATGCCGCCGTCGTCTTGGGCGAACGGCAGGTGCTCGCCCCGGCCATCGCCATCTGGCTGCCTTTCAGCTGTTTCTTCGCCTTCTTCGGCTGGCGCTTCGCCAGGCTGTAGAGGCTGACATAGTCAAACACCACAGAGCCCGACGCCGAGCATTGCTTGGATTCAGAAGCCAAACTAAAATTACATTCCCGCGCCCGAATTTTAGGAGACTTAGGTCTTCTCTCCATCGGGGGCTAAGCATTCTAGCATTCGAGCATGTAGGCGGCCTCGTAATTTTATCCAGCCTCATTGAACTTAAACTTCAATAACACTGCCTGTGCCAATCCGGAGGAAGTTAACCTTGTATGCTTCTTCGAATTGGGCGATGGCTGTATCACCAGCGCAATGGCAGGGCGCGACTTTCTCTACGCCGAGTTCTTGAAATTTCTTCACAATTTTGGCAGAGCTGCAGCTCCATTTGTGATGGAGATGAAAGCCGCCGATGACCATATGCACTTTGCCGAGCCTCTTCTGAGTTTCTTGGATGATGTTGATAATCCCTGGATGTGCACAACCGGTTACGATGACCACACCTTTAGGTGTTTTCAGCAGGATTGCCTGTTCATAAATCGTGCTAAGCCAATAACCTCCACTTTGAACAAGCAGGTAGACCTCCTCGTCAATCTTTTCGAATTCCGCGACCTTTTTGACTTGGACCTGATGGGGGATCTTCCCCTCTAACGTAGAAGAAAAAGGATCGGGGAGATAGACTTTGGTCAATAAGGGGACTCTATTTAACACCTGCTCGATCCCGGCAGTATGGTCCCAATGATGGTGAGAGAAAACGACACTTGTCACTTTTTCAAGAGGAACTTTAAGCTTTTCGGCATTATCAAAAAAGGCGTTGATTTTGCCTCCCGTATCGAATAGGATCTTCCGTCCATTCCACTCGATGAAGCAGGAAAATCCAAAACCTTCTTTAAGCTCTGCATTTGCTTTGCGGTTGTCATACAGAATCGTAATTTTAGGCCATTCTGGCTTCGATGTATGGGTTGCAAGACTCAAACTTGATGACATGTGATACCTCATAAGATGTTGTTAAATAGGCTATATAGGGAGCTTCTACGGGAAGAGACATCCAGTGTGTATGCTGACTGAGGTTCTTTGTATCGACCTCTTTTAAATCTGAAATCAACCCACACCCCTTCTCCTTTAGATATGCTTCTTTCATTGTCCATAGAGAAAAAAAATAATATTTCCTTTGCTGCGGTGGCATGGCAGCAAGATTCAATCTCTCCTCCGTCGACAAAAGAGCATCCTCGAGCTCTTCTGACCAGGCGCTTTCATCATATTTTTCCATATCCACGCCAACAGGTCCTTGGTGGCTAAGAGCCAAAATCATTTTCTCCTCCGCATGGCTGAGGTTGAAAAAAACCCCATTGGTTTCCGGCTTTCCATAGGTTCCATGGCGAATTTGCACAGCCCTTGGATCGGCACCCAACCACTGCCCCAACACGGCACGCAGCAGACCTCGTCCAATTGCAAATCTGCACTGAATTACCCCAGGGTGATATTCCGCAAGGCGCTTCAGTTCCTCCGCAGCTAATAGGCGCAAAGCACTTTCCATTGAATATAAGGAAAGATCAAACTCATAAAAACTTATGGCTGTCCTCATCCCCATATAGAAGCGATTTTTGCCGAAATCTCCTGCACGCATGGTGATTGGAGAATCGAGGCATGGGTTGCCGCAAATGAATAGTGTTCAATACGTCCCGTGCTGATTCTGCTCCATCCCCAATCGGCAGTCATTTTGTCTGGATGCCTTTCTAAATGCTCCACCGAGGCAACTTCAGCCTTCAGCTGAATCAAATCGATGGGGGCCCTGGACGGGCCGTAGTTTCTTAGCGCCAGCAAGTGCGCACAGAAGACCTTGAAGAGTGATTCCTTCGTATCCTTATCAAACACTAATAACGCTTCCCCATAATCTTCTTCAAACCAGCGATAGAGCATAGCAGCATCGGGTATATTGCTGCCAGTATAAGGAGAAGGTGAATCAATCAAGAGAACAGGGGCAAGTTCCTTGTTCATCTTCTGCAACCTCTGCGCCATTTCAAACGCGACCACTCCCCCTAAGGACCACCCTCCGATAAAGTAGGGACCGTTCGGTTGTTTTTTTAAGAGAATTTTGAGGTAGTGTTCCGCCATGGCTTCTATCGATGATAAGGCGATCCGCCCATCAAGCAAACCGGGCGCCTGAAATGCATAGATGGGGCGGCCGGATAAAAGTGAAGCGAGTTCTGTATAGCAAAGCACCCCTCCGCCGGATGGGTGGACAAGAAAAACAGGTTCTTTTGTCCCTTTCATCTGCAGCGGCACAAACGAGGGGTCGTCATGCACTTCTCCAAGATGGGCCAATTCCGCAATTGTCCCCTTTTGGAAAAGGGCCGCGATAGGAATGGCAAGCCCCAGTTCCTTTTGCATAAGGAATACCATGCGAAAGGCGAGAAATGACGTTCCTCCCAGGGCAAAGAAATTATCATTTCGGCCGATGTTGGGCAGATTGAGCAGCGAAGACCAGATCTCGGCCATGCTCTCTTCAAGAGCCCCTTCTGGGGCCACATAGACTCTCGAAGTGGCAGCCGAACCGGAAAATTTGGAAACAAGCGCTTGCACATCGACTTTTCCGTTTGGGCTGAGTGGGAAGCTTTCCAGCTGAAGCAGCTGATGGGGAATCATATAGGAGGGCAGCAGCTGCGCAAGATGCCCTTCCAATAAAGAGGATTCAATCGCTGTCGAGGCCGTAAAAAAGGCTGCAATCCTTATAGCTTCGCTCTTTTTTCCAACAATACGGGCGGCAGCTTGCTTGACACCTTCATAGCGGTAGATGGCAGATTCAATCTCTTCCAGTTCGATTCGGTATCCCTGCACTTTAACTTGCAAGTCTTCGCGACCTAAAAATTCGATGTTGCCATCCTCATGCAGACGCCCGAGATCTCCCGTGCGATATAGGCGCTGTCCTGTCCGCGGTTGAACGATAAAACTTTTGGCTGTTTTTTCCGGATCATTGAGATATCCCCTTGCCAAACCTATGCCACCGATATAGATCATCCCTGTAGCCCAAACAGACCGCGGTTCAAGTTCCTCATCGAGCACCACCATCGTTTGATTGGCAAGTGCCTTGCCATAAGGAATGCTTGGCCAAGAGAGATCGACCTTACCTATTGGATAGTCATTTGACCAGATCGACGCCTCCGTTGCGCCGCCTAAGCTATAAACATCAGCCAAGAAATGCTTGCGGATGCGATCAGGGAGAGGAACTGGGATCCAGTCGCCGCTCATCATGAAAACACGCACCGTCGACTTCTCCGGCGGATACAGATCGGCCCGGTCGGCCAGGATTTGCACCAGTGCAGGTGTGGAATTCCATATGGTAATCTGATGCTTTTGGATCGTTTGCAACCATGTGGTCGGATCCTCCTCATTTCCAGGAATATACATGGAGGCCCCGATGCTGAGAAACCCAAAAATATCATAGACCGAGAGATCGAATGATAAGGATGCCGAAGCAAAGCAACGATCGTTTTCATTGACACCATATTTACGGTTAATGGCATCGATAGTATTGAGAGCACATTTATGCTCGATCATGACGCCTTTCGGCACTCCTGTCGAGCCTGAGGTGAAAATGGTATAGGCGAGATCGGAAGGGTCTTGCTTGCATGTAAAGGCTTTTGCATTTTCCTTCAGTTCGATAAAAAAACATGGAATATCGATTTCAAAAGGAAGGGGTTGCTGCAAAATCGCCGCCCGGGCCTGGCTAATTGAAAGCATATTACGGATCCTTGCTTCAGGAAGGGCTGAATCGATAGGCAGATAGGCGGCCCCTGCTGCGTGGATCCCTAACACGGCCGCAGTCTGCTCCCATCCTTTTTCCATGATTATCGCTATGTGGTCATCGGCTTGCAGTGAGAGCGTTTCAAGACGTTCCGAAAGATGCAGGGAGGTTGCCGCCAGCTGCCCGTAAGTCAATGATTTTTTACGGGATATAACGGCAGCCCGCTCAGGGTGCTGTAAGGCCCGCTCGAAAAACGCCTCATGCAGACACTTTTCTGCCGGAGCCGGAGAAATACGATCTATTTCCTTATGCCCATGCAGCGGAAGTCTCTTGCTATTTTTCTCTTCTTTGAGGAGATCCAGGTAGATTTGGAACATCGCTTCAATGACGCCATGACAAAAGTGACCGTCGCGGACATCCCAGTGAAAACACAGGCTGCCGTCTTTTTCCTCAAAAACCTGGTGGTCGAGCAACACCTGGGGAGTCTCCAGATGATTGTAGGGAACGGTTTTACCATACCATTCGAAACGCTGACCCACACGGCACGAACCATTTTCAGGCCTTAAATTCAACGCGCAGGCAAAAATAATGGGCATGGCAACTGCCGTTGAGCCCCCTTGCCGGCGGTTCTTTTCATTCAAGACCTTGATGCCGTTGAAAGCAGCATGATCCAGATCCTCCAAGAGTTGCTGCTGTACCTTTTGCGCTTTGGAACCTTGATCTCTTAAGTCCATTTCCAGAAGGAGCGTGGTACTAAAATTCCCTACCACCTGATCGATATCGGGATGGAGTGGAGGCCTGTTGAAGAACATTACATTCAGTGTGAAGTGAGCCGAGCGGCTGTAAGCTTTAATAGCTTCGCCATAAAGTGTCACAAGATAGGCCGCAGGGCTTACACCGGCATTGGCAGCCCGTTGCTGGACAGCTTTCCATTCCTTGGCTGAAAGCTCTCCTTTGTGGCGCATAAATGGACCTGCCTGAGCAGAATTGCGTACAGGAAGTTCCGGCGCATCCGGAAGGGTGTCTATACGGTTAAACCAATATTTTCTGGCTTTTTCATGCTCTTGCGCTGCCATTGCCAGAATGCAATCGCGATAGGTGATTTTCAGCGGAGGAAGATCCATTTTTTTGTTATCATAGAGCCTGGAAAGTTCTTCAAAAATAATTTCCAACCCTGTTCCATCGGCAATTAAGAGGTCGAACAGGAAATGGACTCGATCGTTTGAAACCCGGACATCAAAAAGAGGCCAGGCGTCTGATCGCCATTGCTTTGACCTCATTTCTTCGCGGACCTGTTCTTTTTCCTTTTGTTCCTCTCTGATCCGATAGCGCGGAGTTTGGATTAGCACACGCTGCGTGCCATCTTCCAGAATGACGGCTCTTAGCATATCGTGGCGCTGGATCAACAGGTTGAGAGCATTTTCCAAACGGGGAAGATCTATTTGGCCGCGGACATTCTCGGCATAAACATGGGACCAGATACCGCCTAGCGAAAAAGCCTCGGTTCTGCCGATGAGGTATGCCTTTTGGATATCTGTCAGAAGAAATGGCTCCCAACGATTGACAGGGTCGCTGTGCAATCCCTGTTCCTTGGCATCATTCTCTTCCCTGCTTTGGAGCAGCTCGGCTTGCTGTTCGATCGTTGGGTGGGAGAAAATTTCGGGCAACGAGATCGGCTTGTTAAGCTTCCGTTTAATCCGCAATACGAGTTGCATGGCTTTCAGGGAGTGGCCGCCGAGTGAAAAAAAGCCGTTGCGAATGCAGACATTTTGAATCCCAAGCACTTCGCGCCAGACCTCGCGCAGGGTCGACTCCAACACATTTCTGGGTAAGACGACGGGCACTTCCGATCTGTGCCCTTGTTCTTTTGGTTTGGGTAGATTTTTGACATCCAATTTTCCATTTGGACTCAGGGGCAGAATTGGCAGGAAAACAAAGGCGCTTGGCACCATATATTCAGGCAGCGAACATTGGAGCCGTGAAATCAGCTCAGCCTCTATAGATTGATCCAAAGATACAATGTAAGCAGCCAAGTACTTTTGCCCCGGGACATCTTCACGTGCGATGACAGCCACGCTTTTGACTTGGGGGTGTTTGCGAAGCGCTGTTTCGATTTCGCCAAGCTCGATGCGGAACCCTCGCAGCTTAATCTGATGATCGATTCTGCCAATATATTCTATCGCGCCATCCCCTAGAAAACGGCATAAATCGCCTGTACGGTATACACGCGCGTTTGCTTGGAACGGATGTGCAATGAACTTCTCTTGCGTCAATTCCGGACGGTTACTATAGCCTCTGGCAAGCCCCGTACCGCCTATATAAAGCTCTCCGGGACTACCGATCGGTGCGGGTTGCAAAAACTCGTCGAGAATATAGATTTGAGTATTTGCTATTGGATAGCCGATGGGGACTGTCATGTGTGCATCATGCGGCTGGCAACGCCAATAAGTCACATCAATTGAGGCTTCCGTAGGGCCATACAAATTATGCAGTTCGGCAGACAGTATATTAAAAAAACGCTTCTCAATATCTTTAGAAAGAGCTTCTCCGCTAGTAAACACCTTTTTCAAAGAGCCGCATTTTGCAGAGACATCGGCCTCCAAAAACAGATCGAGCATGGAAGGAACGAAATGCAGGATGGCAATCTTTTCCCGCTCGATCAAGCTGGCCAAGGCTTCTGCGTCCTTATGAATTTCAGGTTCTGCCATGACCAATGTCGCCCCTGCCATCAAAGGCCAAAAGAATTCCCATACCGACACATCAAAACCGAATGGTGTTTTCTGCAGCACGCGGTCTGAAATATCCAAACGGTATTGATCATGCATCCATAAAATTCTGTTGACAACGCCTTTATGTATGTTCCCAGCCCCCTTTGGCTTGCCTGTGGACCCTGATGTGTAAATCACATAGCAGAGGTCGTCAGCAGTGTTAATGATTTCCGGGTTTTCTTTACTGTAACATGAAAGATCTTCGGCCTGATCGATGAAGATCACCTTTTCAGCTGTATCAGCGAAGCGGGGCGCAAAGGATCTTTGCGTAAGCAATACTTTCGATTGGGAATCAGCGAGGATATAGAGCAGTCGCTCTTCGGGATAGCTTGGATCCATCGGGACATAAGCGCCGCCGGCTTTTAAGATGGCAAGAAGGCCGACCACCAATTCGATCGAACGGTCCATGCAGATAGTTACTAGGCTATCTCTACCTATCCCTTCGGAGCGTAGGCTATGTGCCAGTTGATTTGCTCTGGCATTAAGTTCCTCGTAGGTAATCCCTCGACCTGCAAAACGCACAGCTTCCCGATGGGGCGCCTCTTGACATTTCTCTTCGATGAATTCGTGGAGCATTTTCCAGTCGGGAAAATCCCATTGTGTTTGGTTCCAAGTATTAACCACCAATTCGCGCTCTGTATCGTCCATAAAGCAAAAGCGTTTGATCGGCAAATCAGAAGTTTTCGCCAATGTCGCACAAATTTTTTCGAAATGTCCTGGCCACCATTGCATCATCGATTGATCGTAATTTCCATTCAACACATTAACCTGGAATGGTGCAAAGCCTAGCACCTGCGCTACGATTTCTCTTGGCTCACAAGAAACCAGCGCTTCCCGCAACTCCACAAAGTTCATATCCGCGTAGATCCGGCTGTGCACATATTTCTCTGCGCACTGAAATACAAGATCGTCTTGCCCCAACATGCGGTGCAAGAAAACAGCGGCGGCGGCGATTGAATCATTTTGTGAAAATTGCTGATATGGTTCGCCTTCACAAACCGAGCCTCCAGGTTGCACGTTAGCTGGCAAGAGTCCCGGAACCGTAGTATTCGGCATTAGATCTTCGAGATTGATCATAGATTTCCTAGGCTTAAACAGGGTTAGAGATGGTTGTGGAAGAAGATATGAAAAAAAACAGCTTAAAAGCAAATTAAATAAATTTATGAATATTTTAAAACCTTAACTTTTCACTTAATGATTTATTTAATTAATCATAAAAATTGATAAGAATTTAGAGAGGAAACAATAACTTGTCATTACCGACGGTCATTAGACAAATATTTTATGCTCGGCATGATTAGATCCTGTACTTTTCAGTTGCACTAATAACTACGGGGTAGAACGATTGAAAATAGCGTCTAGTGGTTAATGTTTAGCGTCTTACCTTCGAAAAACCAACAATGCACGCAATATGCACGATTTGCGCAACCCGTTGATCCATGACAGTTTATAAAACCACCGACCGACTGGCAAGCCTGCTAAATAAACACCCGAACAGCTTATTATCAATACATTACATTATTCAGCATGTATCATTCACTGTTCCTCACGTGAAATGAGCCAGAATTTGATGGCGGGGTTTTGTTGACTGATCCTATCGGCCCATGCTCTTGCGACAGCGAGGGAAGGATGCATCATGGCTACGGTTGCCAAGGCGTCGGCTTGCACACAGGTGGGGGCGACGACCGTGGCGCTGGCAACGCTTGCCATGGTCGATGACAGCGGCTGGGCCGTCAAGGGATCGATGATGTGATAATAGACGGTTTCAGCACCATCCTCGACCACACTCCAATTTTGCAGATAATCGCCGCTAGTGGCGATGGCCTGATTAGTTAAGCCGAGATGGGTGATGGCATGCTGTGGGTCGCCGTCATCAAAGCGCCCGACAAAAACTCGCCAGGGGCGCTCATCGGGATGCCTGCCGTGAGCGCGGATCTCCCCTCCCCACTCGACCAGGACATTGTCAAAACCGGCCGCCACGATCCTTTCGAGGAGCAGATCGACACAATAGCCTTTGGCAATGCCGCCAAGATCAAAGCTTGTCATATCATGATCCTTGTAAAATTCACCCCGACCAAAATGCAGCTTATCCCAGCCAACGACTGGCAAGATGTCTTGAATGACTTGCTGAGAAGGGATTTTTCCCAGCTCCAGGTGATCCTTCCAAATTTGTTGCAGCGGTTCAATAGTCGGATCAAAGCGCCCGCCGCTCAAATTAACCATCTCTGCTGTCATCTGCAAAAAAGTCTCAAGCTCGGGCGAGATGGCAGCTACCTCATGCGCACGTAAGCGATTAAGCTTCGAAACTTCGGAATGGGGATTCCATTTATTGTAAATGCGGTCGATTTCCCCAAAGGTGCGGCTGATGATCCCATCAAGCTCAGGCCGGTCATCTTCATTCATCCCGACAATAATGCGATAGTCGATGGTCATCTCACGGCCGTCAAAAGTATGCACCTGACTTATGTCTGTATGGTGCACAGGTATTTTGCTCACAATCAGCAGCAATAAAATGCAAACAACCACAAACTTAAACATCTTTGAATCTATCATCAGCAAACCATTTTGTTAGTTTAATTTTCAAGCATAACACATTCACCATAATAAATAAATTGATTTTAATTCCGCGATTAAATAATATATAAGCTTTTACAGTCTATATACCTTAATAATATTAACTGGAGTTAATCTAATGAACAGAATTTATCTAATACTAATCGTCAGTGCCGGCCTTATTTCAACTTCTCTTTTCAGTGCGTCCAACAAAACCATCTTGTCATCTGCCTACGATACGTTTACGAAAGCCAAAAGCTTTAAAATGAATGATCTCTTCGACTGTGCCAGCAAAGCGACGAAACCTAAAAAGTAATCGATGATTGTTAAAATCCATATAATAAAGGAAAGACAATGCAGAAAATTATAGTAAAAATACTCTTTTGTTTAGCAATAGCCTGCTCTGCTACACTGCCCGCTGCAACCACGACGGATGGCGGCACAGCCTCAAGAGCGTTATATGACAATTCCAACTTGCTATCGGAAATATTCATTAAAAGACATAGCGGCAAAAATTTTGTCAGCCACCCTGTGGAGCAAGAGCAGCTCCAAGCCCTCATCCAGTCTGCCCGCTGGACCCCTTCCAGCTTTAACGACCAACCCTGGAATTTCATCTTCTGTGACCGGTTCGCAAATACCGAAGCCTATCTAAAAGTTGCCGACAGCATCTACGGCCAGGATTGGACTGAGAATGTCGCTCTCTTTGTGGTCGTCATCGCCCGCACCGAATTCCGCTATAATGGCGAAGCTAACGAGTGGGCCCACTACGACACCGGCGCGGCCGCATTGGCCATGTCGCTGCAAGCCGCCGACATCGGCCTGATGGCCCATCAAATCGGCGGTTTTGACGCCCAAGCCATCCAGCAAGATTTCCAGCTACCCGCCGGCTACACCCCGCTGGCCGTCATCGCCATCGGCTATGAAGATACCCAGGCAGCAACTGACGATGAGCCGCGCACGCGCCTGCCTGTGGAAAACAATTTCTTTTCGGGAGCATGGGGACACCCGCTCAACTAAAACAGAACAGCGGAGGGCAGGCAGACTTAGCGGACGAAAAATGGACCAAGCATGGACTATATGGACATCGCATCAGTCCATCAATTGTCCGCCTCGTCCGCTCCTGTCCGCATCGTCCGCAATTCTCGTTTAAGAGCCCCCCATAAAACAAAAAAATCCCGTGAATTTCTTCCCGGGATTTTTTTATCACACGGATGTCAGGATGTCAGATCTGACACCCGATCTTGACGCCGATCTTCCAACCTAACCATCATCAGAATTATAAGCTTGCGACTAATCGATATCAGGCAAGTTTGTTTGATCTAATTTTAAAGCCATACATATGCCTTTTAAACTCTTCACATCATCGTTACTTGGACTATAATAATTTACGTTATCACAATTATCGACAATCTTTTGAATAACAGCTTTGTCATCATTGGTCATGTTCTTGACCGCTTCCGGACTTAATTTACCAAAATTTGAGATTAAATTATCAACCACCTTACCCATTGCCATACCCAGAAACTTCTCGCTACTTGCCACACCGGCCGACAGACCTTCGTCTTTAAATCCAGCTTTAATATTTGTGATAACATCCTTAGATTCAGAAAGAAATTTATGAAATTCTGAATAGACTTTATCCGATCCTGCTAATTTAGATTTTAAAAAGACAGCCTTATCATATATTTGCTTTTCAAGATTTTGCTTGCCGTCGAGTAACGTTGGGTCGGCGCCCCCTTGCAATTTTTCGTTCAATAAGAGGCCAAACTTTGGTGCATCTGGCGTTGATAGTGAACTTTTATATAATACAAACCCTAGCTTAGACGAACTATTTAAAGCCTTCTGGGCTTCAGCTCTATTATTTTTAAATTCACCATAGGTTAAATCACCCTTCGTAAGTTTCTCTATAAACTTTATATTTGAGCCCCCTAAGGCGGCTTCATACTTTACTTTTGCCTCGGCTCCTGATGAAGCATGGGTGGCGTCCGGATTCTTCAAGGGCGAGGACAAGGACGCGCTGGAAGGGCCATGACCTGCCGCTGGCGGGCTTGGCGTTGAGGTTGACGCTGTGGTGGGTGAGTTTGTGGCCGGAGTTTTTCCATATACTGAATCTATAAAATTCTGCACTTGATCCGCTTTTATATGGATATCATATATCTTCTCGGCACCTTTATCAAAATCTATGGGTACATTAAAGTTTCCACTTCCTATGAGAAAACCTCCAGCATCATCTGGCTTTGAGAAAAAATAAGTATCGGGGCTAGCGAAGTATTGTAAACCTTCAATATTCAAATCTTTGAGTCGGCTATTTATGGCATCTTGTTCTCGAAACCCGCTGCCTCCGGAACACAGCTTATCTAAATAGTTTATAACTTCGTTCATATCCTGCTGAATCTTGGCACTTTGGGTATCGATTTTACCAGATGAAACAGTTGCCCCTTTACTTTCTTGGCCTCCCACGGGTATTTGTCCCATGGGAACGGGCTGAAAACCAGGGCTGCCGCCGGTTGGTATGCTCATAACACCCTCCATATTGCATATGTAACAACAATAAAAACATCAACACAAGTCTAATCGGACTGTTTTGATTATAACATAGAAGAAGTTTTTTACAATTAATAAATTATATTTTTATTTTTACATATATTCGATCACTTATGCACAAATTCAAAAGGGGTGAGAATTACCCAGAAAATTTCAAAATAACTTGATTTTGCTTGCAATGGACAGCATGGGCCATATGGACAAATCATGGTCTGACGCGCTGTCCATATGGTCCATTTTTATAGCGCTGGGCCTGCTTTTCAGCAGTTGTAGAAGCAGTCTTCGGGCACGTTGCGGCGGTATTCGCGCGTCAGCAGCTCGGCAATTTCGCCTGCCGAAGACAATGTCAGCACCTGTTCGGCCAGCTTGCTGGCAGCGACGATGCTGGTATTGCGCACGGCATTTTTGACCATGGGGATATAGCGGGAGGCAACGGACAGCTCATGCACGCCGAGACCGAGCAGCAGGGGGGTGAACCTGGGGTCGGCCGCGACTTCACCGCAGACGGTGACGGGAATGCCGTGGTGGTTGGCTTCATTGACGATGAGCCGTATCAGGCGGATGACGCTGGGATGGGTGGGTGTGTAGAGGTGGCTTAGGGCGTTATTGGTGCGGTCTACGGCCAGGGCATACTGTACCAGGTCGTTGGTGCCGATGGAGAGAAAGTCGCATTCTTTGGCCAGCAGATCGGCGATGATGGCCGCCGACGGCACTTCGATCATGCAGCCGATGGGGATGTAGGCCGGAATGTTTTCGCCCCGAGCGATGAGCTCCTGCCTGACGCCTTCCAAAATCTCTTTGGCTTCCATAAGTTCACAAAGTGCCGAGATCATGGGGAACATGACGCGCACTTCGCCATAGGCGCTGGCCCGCAAGATGGCACGCAGCTGCGTTTTGAAGATCTCCTTCTCGCGCAAAAGAAAGCGGATGGCCCGGCAGCCCAAGAACGGATTGCATTCATGTAACGATTGCTGGTTGCGCAAATACTTGTCGCCGCCCACATCGAAGGTGCGGATGACGATGGGCAGGCCATTCATCTTCTCGACAAAACTCCGGTAGAGCCTAAATTGCTCCTCTTCGGCAGGAAACTCATCCCGGTCTAAAAATGCCGATTCGGTGCGGAACAGACCGACACCGCTGCCGCCGGCCTGGTGCAGCATGTCAAGCTCTCCCGCCATCTCGATATTGGCAGACAACTGGATGGCGTAGCCGTCATAAGTCTCTGCCAAAAGCTTCCCCGTCTGCTTAAGCTTCAAAAGATGCATCTGCAGCTGATTGCGCAATTGCTGATATTTCTTGAGCGTCTCGGCCGACGGGTGCAGGATGATCTCGCCGGTCCGGCCATCGACAATCACCCAGGCGTCTTTATCGACGGCTAGGCCTTCGATTTCCACGCTGCTGACATAAGGGATCCCTTTGGCTTTAGCGACGATGGCGGCGTGCGAGGTGGCGCCGCCGTCTTTGGTGACAAAGGCGCAAACGCAGCTGCTATTGGCTTCGGCGGTATCAAAAGCGGTGAGGTCTTTGGAGAAGATGATGGAATCGTTAGGGATATCGGCCAGGCAAATGCGCACGCTATCTCTTAAATGCCCCAAGACGCGCTGCGATATATCCTGGATATCTTTAAAACGTTCGCGGAAGAAAGGATCGGCAATGGAATCAAATTTTTCCTGGCATTCCCTGATGATGCCTTGAAAGACGAATTCGGCATTTTTGCGCTGGCTGCGGATCTGCGCTTCCACACAGGTGGTGAGGAGGGCATCCTGCATCATCTGCAGGTGCCCATCGAGGATGGCAGCGCCGTCAAGGATGCGTTCGTTGTGCAGCCTTTTTTGCAGGCGCTTGATATCTTCCAGGCCTTTGTGGATGGCGCGTTGGTAGCGGGTGACTTCACCCTCGACGTCAGCGTCAGCGATCGAAAATTCGGGCACGTCCGTTTCGACCAGCGTAAAAAAGAACGGGCGCCCGATGGCGATACCGCGGCAGATGGGCGTACCGGCAAGGAGGATTTCTTGGCATTGGGGCATGGATATTACTCTCCGAATCCGCTATCAAAGGCAGATACTAGTTTTTCCAGGATTTCTTCTGCATCGACACCTTCCACAGTCATGGTAATCTGTGAGTTTTTTACGGCGGCGAGCATCAAGATGCTCAGGATGCTTTTGGCGTTGATAATTTCGCGCTTAAGGGCAAAGGTCACATCGCTTTTGCAATTTTGGAGCAGCTTGACGATGACTGTCGCCGGCCGTGTGTGTAATCCAAGGGTGTTTTTGACTCTGACCTTACGAACTAATTTCACTAGCTTTAATCCTTTTCTTTTGTTTTGAAGCAATCATTTCAAGCAGCTTGGAGTTGAATTCCTTGGCAGAGTTGTAGCCCATGCGCTTCAGGCGGTGATTGAGGGCGATGGTCTCCAGCAGCAAAACCACATCGCGTCCCGGCTTGACGGGCAGGATATGATAAGGCAGCTTCATGCCCAGGATATCGCAGTATTTCTCTTCAATACCCACGCGGTCATAGAAGTTATGGTCATCCCAGGCCTCGAGTTTTACGACGATATCAATGCTCTTATGGTCGCGCACACAGACGGCGCCATAAAGGTGGGCCACGTTGATGATGCCGATGCCCCGTATTTCCATATGGTGGCGCGTGAGTTCGGCGCCGAAGCCTTCCAGATAGTCGCCCTCTCTTTTGCGCACTTTGACTACGTCATCAGTGATCAGGCGGTGCCCCCTTTCGATCAGGCCGAGGGCCGCCTCGCTCTTGCCCACCGACGAATCCCCCTGGATGAGCACGCCCACCCCGAACACCTCCACCAGTGTGCCGTGACAGTTCATGCTGGGGGAGAACTCTTCAGTCAGCAGCAGGGTCAGTTTGCTCAGCAGGTTCATCGTCGTCATGCTGGCGCGCAACAGCGGAATCTGATACTCCTCGCATAGATCCACAAGCTCTTTGGGAGGACGCAGCCGCCTGGCGATGATGACGGCGGGAGTGGGTGAGGAATCTCCAAGGATAGCTTCAAGACGTTTGATGCGCACATCGGGACGCAGATCGCGCAGGTATTCGACTTCGCCCTTGCCGAAGATCATGATGCGCTTGCCGGCATGTCCCTTAAGGTAGCCTGAGAGGCTGAGCCCCGGACGATGCGCTTCGGGAATTTTTATGCGGCGTTGCATGCCCTTTTCGCCGGCGATAAGCTCCAGGCCCAAGCGTTTGCCATGGCGCTTATAGAGGTCTTCTACTAGGTACATATTTAGTCACACAGTCGCGTAAATTCAGGATATGCGGGCATTATACAATACGTTCGAGATAAAATTTCAACCAATTAACGAAAGTTGGAAATGCCATGCTGGCCGAACTGATTTCCTGACCGTACACATCTGAGATAGTTTTGGCTTCATAGGAATAATAGACATTGCCCATTTCCTGCTCCGGATACCATTCCCCCCAAAAGCATTGGTAGAACGGCATGCCGAAGGATTCATAGAAAGGGATCAACATTTTGGGATCTACCATCGTGCCTTTACTGGTAATCAACGGTTCATGCTGCTGGATCAAAGCTTGCAGTTGTTTATAAGAGTTCGGCATTTCCATCGTACGCGTCACACCGGTACAGTCGGTGGTCTTGCAAAAACCGTCATGAATCTGCAAGAAAGCTAGAAAATCGCTGGGCAAAGTGAAGTTGGCAAAATATTTTAGCATCTGCTCGAGATTTTTTGGCGTAACGGGGGGATTGCCGCGATAAAAGCCGCGATTTTCTTTAAGACTATAAACTAAATCTACGTCATAGGGGTCGTCGAATTTCTTTTGTCTCAGAAACACCCCGATATCATCCAGCGAAGCAAAAAAATGGTCGATGAATTCGGTGAAACCTGCCCGATAGGGCAGCTTTACCTGCCAGTAGTCGTGAATAAATTCGATGCGGTCTTTAGTGGGCAGATACGCCAGTTCATACCAGCCGCGCGGCAGATTGGGTACTTTGGCACTGATCGCCTCCCATTTTATATCGGGGGCTTCGTGCAGGGTTATAATCGAATGAAAATTCCCATGCGGCGCCTCATCCGAAGACTGATGGTAATATTCTTTGATGTGACGATCCATGGCGAACTCCTCGAACTGAAATGCAACCCTAGATAAACTTTTAGCAAAGCCACTATAAAATAGAAATACAAAAGAGGCTATGTCTGGACTTGTGCTCCGTCAAGCCGTAATCAATGAGGGAACTGGGACTTCGGAGAAGGGTATCGCCTAAAAATCCGCGAATTCCCCTCGAAAGTTCCCGAAACGTCCGGCACCATTTTCTATTGGACTAGACAGTTATTTACCTTAGCGATGGTCATCACAGCAAGTTTTAAAATGATATCGCCCTTTGTAGCTAATTGTTTTTGAATATTTTCAACAGCGGAGATGCTCAAAATGTTCAAAAAGATGTGAGTAATAGAGAGCCCAAGGGGCGTTATATGTTTTCTTTGGGAGCAGGATGCTATCGATTGTTAAGATTCTATAAATATTGCTAAAAATATTAATAGCATTTATAGAAAGAAGATGTTAAAATGAATCCAGGAATTAAAATTTTCTTGAATCAACTTTCAAAGAGCAAGATGGATATTTCAAAAGCACAAAGCATCAGTGGTGACTACCGGGATAGAAGATCTTCTACCAACTGGGAATCTTTGATATTTGCCGAAGTCGTCTTTCTCGACAAAACCCATGCTTCGGCAAAGCCGCGCCTTTACCAACTGAAAGACTCCGCCTTGTCAGACAGTCCGCCACCTTTGATAAACTCCAATGCTTTTTCTTTTTCGGGTGAAGCCTTTGTGCTGCTTGGCGAAATGACAACCATCGATAAGAAAAAAAAGCAAATCCAGCTTTCCAACAAAAACACCGTTTCTTATCAGTATCTGGTCATTGTGTCAGGCTCAAAGCCAATTTTGACCTTTCAGGAACCTGAATTTGCCGTCGGACTGCAAACCTTAGTGGATGCTTTGCGCGTCAAAACAAAAATACCTCCCTCATTTCCCATGCTCGACCGCAATCCATTCCAAAAGAACACTGCTAAATGCTGCGCGGCGCCGCAAAAAGACATCTTCCCCTACATCGAGAAATTTGTGCAGCCGAATGCAGACTCTGCAGGGTCAATCTCTGGCAGCTTTGATCTGAATGCGTTGAATAAGCGTCTCTACGAAATCCAGCTTTGACATTTGAACCTAAAACCGGCACTTGAAATGCTGCAGCAGATCCTCGACCAGTTTTGGTATCGCCATCCCGCTTTGCTATACGGCCTATTTACCCTGATTGGCGCATGTCTTGCGCTCTACCCGGTCTGGCTGGCGTTTTATCTATTCCTCGCGGCCCTGCTGATGCTGCCGGCAATAACTTTGGCAAAGCCGCTGCAAAATGTGCACATGCGGCTGGCACTAGCCCTGTGTCTAGCTTTGACGAGCTTTTATCTAACCCACAGCCGCTATCTCTTTCCGCCCGGCGAGGCTGCTACCACTGGCCTCGCTGAAGTCGAAATGTCGGCAGTTTCTACTTCGACTTCGCATTTTGGGACGGCCTGGAACTATAAAGCCACCTTGCTTTCATTTGTGGAGGACAACACCCACGCGCAGCTCATAGCGAGAAATATCCCGGTGCGCATTATACTGCCTTTGACTATGGCAGGACAACGGCCGCAAGCCGACCGGCGCTACCGGATCAAAGGCCGCCTTAAAGACGACGGCCATAACAACTACACCTTGTCTCCCCTGAAAAACGCCTCCTGGCAGTCACTAGACAGCCATTTCAGCTTGGCGGAATGGCGTCTGACAGCCAAGACAGTTCTTAAACATCATATCCAAAGCCATTACAGCAACCAGCATGTAGCCGCCTTCCTATCCGGCATGGCTACCGGAGAATTCGATGACCATCAGCTTTCATTTGAACTTGGGCGTTTTGGCTTGCAGCATCTCATGGCGATATCGGGCTTGCATTTCTCCCTTCTAGCCGCCTTTTTAGGCTGTTTCCTCTGCGCCTTCATTTCCCATCGCCTGTCGGCCTTAATCGTCATACTCCTGCTAAGCGGCTATTTTCTATTCCTTGGTCACTCAGCCTCCGTGCTGCGCGCCTGGATGGCCATCACCATTGCCTTGGCCGGGATTTTGCTAGGCAAACGCAGCCAGGCCCTAAATTCGCTTGGCCTGGCCATCTTAGTCATTGCCTTATGGAACCCATTGCTGATCCAGTCCCTGGCTTTCCAATTCAGCTTCGGCGTGACGGCGGCGATATTACTGGGCTATGCCCCCTGCGACGCCCTCATGCAAAAGCTATTTCCCAAGCGAACCTTAAGCCAGGTCGTCGATATCGGCTGGCTGAACCAGCATGCCTACTGTGTACTATGCTTTTTGCGCCAGGGCCTGGCATTGACACTGGCCGTCAATCTGGTGGCGCTGCCGCTAACGCTCTACCATTTCCACAAATTTCCTTTGATGAGCTTGGCCTACAATCTTTTTTTTCCGTTGATGGCCAGCTTTTCCATGCTGCTACTGCTACTTGCGCTGCTAGTGACTCCCATGCCGTGGGTTGGCTCGTGGCTAAGCTCCTGGCTACATGCCGCCAATGAACACTATACCCAATTCCTGCTTAATTTCACCTTCCATTTGCCCAAAGCCTTTGACAGCGTGTGGTATGTAGCTGAAATTCCGGCTACCCTTTTATTTGTCTATTTGTCCCTCCTCTTTGCCATCGGCATCCTTTACAAAGAAAATACCGACCGCCACAGCCTGTCGGCTCCTTGGATACTGTAAACCACGCACACAATTATTAATTAATCACACTATTGCTTATTATAAACGCAGTTAATTATAATTAAAGATACCGGCATAACTTTATATTATGATGTTTTATTATGAATCCTTCCGGAGTTTCTCCTTACAGGGATCACGATGCTGATCAACGTTTAGATGACACGTGCCCTGTTTGTCTTATGGAATTACGAAATGGTCAAAAAGTTGTGGTGCATGCCGATGAAGGACATAAGCATCCGATACATGAACAATGCGCTCTTAACTGTCTGAAAAATTCAAGTAAATGCCCTTCTTGTCGAAACGAAGTTGCCATGGGTCCTGATGGAAAGCCTCTACCAAACGAATGGAGTGAAAAGGTCGTTAGAAATATAACCTCGACAGTAAAAGATCTCATGATTGCGGCCATTACCGCA
Source organism: uncultured Chlamydiae bacterium (assembly GCA_963830365.1). Classification (GTDB taxonomy): domain Bacteria; phylum Chlamydiota; class Chlamydiia; order Chlamydiales; family Parachlamydiaceae; genus CAWHMU01. The sequence continues at coordinate 41,963 of CAWHMU010000033.1, read as the reverse complement.
TCCGTCGTCAAAGGAGCGGCAGCATTAATACCTGGGGCCATAGGTGTGATGACAGCAGCGGAAAACCTGGTCAATCTGGGAAAGATTAGTGGGGCCGTGGGAGCAGTCGACATGACATTAACAGCGGTGGGGGGCGTAGCCTCAGGTATGGCATTGATTGGAGGGACTGCGTTAGCAGCAGCTACCGGCACAGCCAGCGTAGCAGGCATCGCCAGCATCACCGTACTAGTCTCAACGGCAATCGATACGGCGTGCGTTGCGGCCGTAGTTTTTGGTACATTTCAGAGGCTTTTGCAAAACTAGGAAAACAGCGGGATTTTGAAAGGCTTTTCGATTGGAGGCAAAAAACATAAAAATGGTAAACACCTGATTGTTACCTTTTAATGTTTTCGGTCCAACGACTTGACTTGTTTTTTTCGAGCCATCTTCAAGAGCCGATTCAAATTAATGAACAATGCCTGTAATTTAGACGACTTAGCTGCCGCATCAATTTATCGAAGCCGCAGTAAGTTCAAGTTTTTCTGGTAGTCATAGAGAGGGGGAACTACCTGATCCCATCCCGAACTCAGAAGTCAAGACCCTCGTCGCCGATGGTACTAGTCTCAAGAGACTGGGAGAGTAGGTAGCCGCCAGATTTTTTTCCAACCCCGAGGTAATCCCTCGGGGTTGTTTTTATTTACATAATTCCGCAGTTGCTGTTGCAGTTTTTCTTAGGTTCGTCGGGGTTTTCGGGATGTGGTGGAGCTCTACTAGGATCGTCGGATTTAACCTCTTCACTTTTTTCTTCCGAAATTTTGATCGGATTTTGAGTTGTATCTAAGTTCTCCTGTCGGCTTTGGATGCGCTTCGCTTCATCTTCGCGTCGCGTGACGTGCCAATGGCTGTTTGGTGAGGCATACTCAGCAACAAACTCAAAAACTCGAATCTCTCCCCCAGAGGTTCGCAAGGGGAGTACAGATCTCTTTTTTGAAACAACATCGTTTTCTTGATTAGATGAAGAAGCGCTTTGAGATGAGGTAGAGGTAGGTTGTACTTGAGCCGTCAACGCCTTAAGCAAACGGTCATGGGCGTCTTTTGACGCATCCGATAGGCACACCATTTTCTGATAATCATCACTCTGAGCCGCTGCTTCTAGAGGTGTACGGCCCTTTGCATCTGTTTTGCGAGGATCGGCATTGGCATCAAGCAACAAACTAAGTACTTCAGGGGTCCTTGCTAAATGAAGGGCAGTTTCGTCTGGAAACGAGGAAGCAAGGGCAAGGCCTTCAATTCTAGTACTATCTGGATTGGCCTTAGAATCGAGTAAGAGTTTTATTTTCCCAGCGTGTTCTTTCTCTTTCCAAACAGCTTGAATCAGTGGTGGGTTCTGTATGGGGTGACTTTTTTTATTAGGGTCAGCATTACCGTTCAAAAGCGCTGCCAATATGTTATCAGGGTAAAGGTTTTCCATAGTCAATTCAATGGGGGTGAGTCTATCAATCCCATACTTATGATCTGGATGAGCTTTTGCTTCTAAAAGCAGCTTAACCATATTTGGATTTAAAGAGTTCATCGCATAAGTAAGAGGAGCCTGTCCTGTCCTGAGTGGCAAATTGACATCAACTTTATAGTCTAAAAGGCATTTAGCAGCGGCCATATTTCCCGTTTGAACTGCAGAAAAGAGCGCATTCACTATCTTTACATCTTTTGGAGATGCTCCCTGTTTTATTGCCTCATCCACTGCATAAAGAAGGTCATTGCGGGGTAAGTTATTAGGTATTGACATGAAAAACTCCTTTTTTTAAACTTTTCCTGATGTATTAAATATTTTTCCATGTTAATTGTATTATTATTTAATTAATTTGTAAATAGCTAGTTTAACAATGAAAGATCCTATAAAAGATTCATCACACAAATGCGTGGTTGACGTTTATCCAGTTTTGGGGCCAAAGACGTGAAGTAGAGTATAGAGATTTTACTAGGCGAAGCCCATCTCTTTGCAGCCCGTAGCTGCGGCTGTCTTCGCTTTCGGTCGCAAGCCTTAGCTGACGAGCTGTAAAGAGATGGGTTTGTCCATGCCTTGCTTCACATCTTTAACCTGCAAAAAATGATGAACCACTTTTCAACCACTCATTTGTGTGATGAGCCATGTTTTTGCCTCCAATCGAAAAAGATCCAAAAGACCGCCTTTTCCTAGTTTTGCATATGCCTCTTCAGAGAATGTTTCTTTCAGCCTAGTGACAAGGCTGTTGTTCCGCTACTAAAATTGCCACCTTTGGTGACAAGCATTCAGGGAGTTTTTCACATTTTTTACAACCGTCAGAGAAAAATGCTGAAAGCTGAGAATTGCGCTTGACGAAAAAGCCTATTTTTCAGATTATCAGTAACTTCTTGCAGGGTCTTGATGTTAACAAGCCCTCTTATGGCGGTCGTAGCTCAGTTGGTTAGAGCGTTGGATTGTGGTTCCAAATGTCGCGGGTTCGAATCCCGTCGATCGCCCATTTTTCCCACTACTATTTTCATTCAAATCGATATCCCAATTTAGGAATGGCCGCGTGACAACTCTCGACGCTATCATCCTCGGCATAGTGCAGGGCCTGACGGAATTTCTGCCGGTAAGTTCTTCCGGCCATCTAAAACTTGTGCAGCATTTACTTGGCTTGCAAAATCTCGATCATTATCTGCTGTTTGATTTGGCCTGCCACTTAGGCACCTTGCTGGCCATTGCGCTTATTTTCTTTCGCGCCATCGCCAATCTCTTCGTCGGCCAGACGACGCACATGCGCCAGGTGGCACTGGCTACCCTCCCTCTTTTTCCGCTGGTGCTCATCATGAAGCCCATCCAGGCAGCCTATGCCGAGCCGGCGTATTTGGGTGTTTTTTTTCTGCTGACAGCTTCGATCCTTTTCCTTGGGGTCTTTTATGGTAAGACCGTCCCCGAAAGCCAACGCTGCCGCCATGTTTGGCGCGATGCTTTGGTGATCGGCACCTGGCAGGCGCTGGCCATCCTGCCCGGCGTCTCGCGCAGCGGTTCGACGATTTCCGGCGCGCGCCTGCTCGGCTGGAGCGCGCAAGATGCGGTTGTCTTCTCCTTCCTGTTGGCCATTCCGGCCGTGCTTGGCGGCACGTGTCTAGAACTTTTTAAGCTGTGGAAACATCCTGAAGCCGTAGCCAGCGTGGCTGCCGCCCACTATCTCATCGGTTTTTTCACATCCTTCATCGTCGGAGTGGCAGCGCTGCGTCTGCTTGTTTTTGTCGCCACCCACAATAAATTCATCTATTTTGCCTGGTATTGTTTGTTTTTGGGACTTGCCACCACAGCCTATTTTTCATGGCAAACTGCATATTAAGCTCTGCAAAGCTATTGACAACTATTTAACTTTACTTTATTCATAATAACAAACAAAACTCACCGCTATGGAACTATTTAACGACAATGGCAAAAAAAACCACCAAGAAGAAGCCTAGCGGCAATAGCGCTAAAAACCCCGACACCTCTGAACTGCGCGGCCTGATCATTTTTGTGCTCGCGCTGGCCATCTTTTTAAGTTTAATCAGCTTCGGTTTGCACGGCACCTTTAGCCGCAATTGGCTGGGCGTCGTCGGCAACACCATCGGCTGGAGCTTTACGGCGCTGTTTGGACTGGGGAGCTACCTCATCTGCATCTTTCTGGGCTGGATGGGTTGGCGCTTATTGTTGCGCAAACCCATCGACAATTTGCTGGGCAAAGCTTTTTGGCTGGTGCTATGCGTTTCTTCCACCTGCATTCTGCTAAGCTTGGTTGAAGACCGCTATCCTGCCAATATCGCCTGGCTGGGCAGCACCTTCTACCCCAGCGCCTGGGAACGTAAAGTCCACTTTCACTTGGGTGGAGCCCCATTTTTTTATTTGTATCACGACTTGCCGGGCTTCAACCTGCTGTATATCTTCAATGCCCTTGGCGTGCTGCTGATCTTCTCTGCCACCTGGCTGGCCAGCGTCTTCTTTCTGCTGAAGATCAACCCGTTCATGCTCATCGGCAGTCTGCGCCAGCTCATGCAACAGATAAAACTTCCCTCATTCCCTGAATATGAAACACAGCCGCGCGCAGCGCCTGAACAGCCGCCGCTTAGGACCGAACCCTTTAAACTCCCTCCCCTCCCCAAAGAAAAGGTGGTGGAGCCTCCCAAGGAAAAGGAACCCCCAAAAGATAGCGTCAGCGACTTCCTGCGGTATGTCAAATTGCGCATCCCCGGCTCTCAGGGCATGACCCCGCTGTCCACCGACCAACACCACCCTTCGCAGCAAGGAGAGATGCTGGCCATCCAGCCCGAAAGCAACCCCACCGCCCGCCCTTCCCTCTCGCGCAAGGCCCAAACTGAAACGCCTATAGCCGAAAAACCACACGAGAAATTTCACGAGAAAACTGCCGATAAAGCTGCCGAAAAGCCCTTCGAAGACAAAGTCTTTGCCAGCAAAGTCTTGGAAAAAGCCCTCATTCCCGCCCTGCCGCAGGAAGCCTCCCCCGCACAACCCGCCGTGAACCCCCAAAAACAGCGCCGCGAAGCTGCGCTCGCTGCCCAAAGGGTGCATAATGGCGATTTCAGCAACTACAAACTCCCCTCTACCTCCCTGCTGACCAATGCCAAGAAGATGGATCATTCCTCCTTGAAAAAAGACCTGCGCCGCAAAGCCGAGGTGTTGGAAGAAACGCTGGGCAGTTTCGGCATCGAAGCCAAAGTCGGCCAGATCAACTGCGGACCGACCATCACCTCATTCGAGGTGCACCCCGCCATCGGCGTCAAAGTGCAGAAGATCAAAGCGCTGGAAAACGACATCGCCCTCAATATGGAAGCCAAATCCATCCGCATCATCGCCCCCATTCCCGGCAAAGCCGTGGTGGGCATCGAGGTGCCCAATGCCCAGCCTGAAGAAGTCGGCTTTAAAGATATGCTGGCAGCCTATCAGCAGGCCGGCCGCAAATTCCACATCCCCATTCTCCTCGGTAAAGCCGTCAATGGCGACTATGTGATGAGCGACCTTACCAAAATGCCCCACTGCATCATCGCCGGGGCCACAGGCTCCGGTAAATCGGTATGCATCAATACCATCGTCATGTCGATCCTGCTGAATGCCAAGCCCGATGAGATCAAACTCGTCATGGTCGACCCCAAAAAAGTCGAACTCACCCCCTACACGCGCCTGCCGCATATGCTGGCGCCTGTCATCACCGAGCCGCACGGCGCCTGCGCTGCGCTCAACTGGCTGGTCAAAGAGATGGAACGCCGCTACGACCTTTTGAAAATCATCGGCGCACGCAATATCGATGCCTTCAATAGCCGCACCGTCGATAAAGAGTTTGAAGCCACCCTCGGCTTCGATATTCCCGAACGCCTTCCCTATATCGTCGGCATCATCGACGAGCTGGCCGACCTGATGATGGTCTCCAGCAGCGATATCGAAACCCCCATCGCCCGCATCGCCCAGATGGCAAGAGCCGTCGGCATCCACCTGATCCTGGCCACACAGCGCCCTTCGCGCGAAGTCATCACAGGCCTAATCAAAGCCAACTTCCCCACGCGCATCTCATTTAAAGTCTCCAGCCGCGTCAACAGCCAGATCGTGCTGGATGATAACGGCGCCGAATCGCTGCTCGGCAACGGCGACATGCTGTTCCTTCCTCCCGGCTCATCCCACCTCATGCGCGCCCAGGGCGCATTCATCCGCGATGAAGATATCAATGCCGTCGTCAAAGCCATCTGTGCACAGGCCCCACCGCGCTATGTCATCGAATCGTTCGATAAGATCGGCAACATGGAGCTTTCTGATACCGCTGGAGATGATAGCTCAGGCGATGCCCTCTATTCGCAGGCCCTTGATGTGGTCATCAGCACTGGCAACGCCTCTACCACCTTCTTACAACGCAAACTGAAAATCGGCTATGCCCGTGCCGCCAGCCTCATCGACGTGCTCGAACAAAAGGGCGTCGTCGGCCCGGCCGACGGCAGCAAGGCGCGCAAGGTGCTGGCTGCCCGCGGCGGCCCCAAAGACGATGTCGAAGACGCCCTGGCCGATCTTGCGGCTGAGGAAGTGTTGGAATGACCTATCCAAACAATTGGGATAAGCACCGCCAGGCGCGTCTACGCCAGCTGCGCGCCATCGGCACCGTCTTCCTGGCTCTCGCGCTGCTGTTCAGCAGCTACGCCTACCTGGCCTACGCCTATCCAGAAAGTGCCAGCCAGCAGCAAGCCTGCTACATGATCTCCGCCATGCTGGTCTGCATGGCAGCCTTTTGCCTAAGCGCCGTGAAATAGGCATGGACAACATTGACTAAATGGACGACCGCTCCAATTATCCCTAAGACCCTGGCATAGACTTTCATAAATGTCCATCTTGTCTATGTTCATGCGAGCACGCGACCCTTCATTTATTTTTTTAAAAAAGCATAGACAATATTCAATATCTCCAGTAAAAATCTAAACGAAATTTATTTCTGCAGGTGATATGAATAACCTGCGCTGATGCATAAATCGAACCTAGGATTGTTATGAGCTCAATATGTCAAACGCGTATCGTTTTGCCGGGAGAACTAGCCGTTGTTAACGGAGATAATACTAAAGCCTACATGCTCAAGACACCGGTCCTTAAGGCAAATACGGTGGTGATCGCTCTGCATGATGCCAAATCTAAAATTGGTATCTTTGCCTATGTTGATAAACATACAGCCATCGCTTCTGTCATGCCCAAAATCATCGAAATCTTCGAAAAGAAATTTGACAGCTCAATATATCCTTCTATGTTTACGGCAAAGGTCTTCAGCCCGGCCAACGACCACTCTTCTACAAATCTACAAGCTGGAATTTTCAAGACCCTAAAAATGCTCGGCATTAACTTTAAGACCTTTGCATTATCCAACGATCATGATTCTCAACCATCACAAATTTCCTTTAATGCCCGTGACGGAGATGTGCGCCTTTTAAAGGAGAATCTCATCAATGACAGACTAGAATACCTGCAGCTTAGAGAAGATGCTGATTGGAATCACAGTCTCGAAACAGGTTTGTTAAAAAATCAAATTCCTCTATTTCAAATGAGAGAGGCCAACCGTTCCGAACATGATATTCCTTACTTTGAAATCGACAGCATTGCAAAAATGCAAGCCCTGGAACAGCAAGGACTACTCAAATTGCCTATTCAAGCCCGAAGGCAGCCATTAAGCAAAGAACAGCTGGCAATCCTAAAACTAAGCGATTTGATCGACTCCAATTACCCTGACGATATTACACTACAAAAATCACTGGCAAAAAACAGCTTCAACCTGTTGTTAAGGCAATCTGCTACCGATCCAAAATACATGAAATTACTTGAGTTTTTGCTGAATAATACGACCCCTCTCAATATCGATGTCTCCTCTCAAGGCGAAAAATCCGGCGCAGCTTTGGACATTGCCAAAAAATGCAGCAATCAAAAAGCTGTCGAAATATTGGAAAGAGCTCATGGTTCAACTGAAGATTTCCCGGAATGTAAAGACTCCGATCGTGTTTTTTCAGGCATTACCGGCGAGTATATCAACGACACTAAGGAGATTTTCAACTCCCTTTATGGAATTCAGAGCGGAAAAGGAAAAAATCATCGCAGCACTGATGAACTTAACAACTTGATGGCTTCAACTTATCCCAACGAATTGACTTTAAAACAATCTATCGCAAAACGAGATTATAATCTGTTGCTGCGACAGTCCGCCACCGATCCAAAGTATCTAAAACTACTCGAATTTTTACTGGATAACAAATCCTCTCTCAAGATCGACATCTCGGCTCGCGGAAAAAACTCCGGCACAGCCCAAGACATTGCTGAAAAATGCAAGAATCAACAAGCTGTTCTACTTTTGACAAAAAGTAGTTTTACATCCATGTTTTCTTCATTTAGCTTTTAAAAGGTTCATCCGACTAATCAGAACCCTTGGCAGATATAAGTCCTCAGATTTTGGTAAGCCTTAATTATTCGGTCGTTGTAAACTGTAAGCAGTCTGGGAAGATGGTAAAAATTCAAAATGTTAGCTTGAATGGCAGCGCTAACACCCCAGGCTGCAAAATGAAAAATATAAGCATCGCTAGTAACGCCTTTGCCCAGTCGAATACCCCTGATATTAGGGCCTAAGGGCTGACTTTTTTAAGGCTTTTTTTGAGTTTGCCTTTTTCAAATTGGATGAGACCGTGCGCGGAAGTGATGTTTTCGATGAAGCTGGCATTTAACTGTTCGAACTGATCGAGCTTGGCATTGATTTGACTGCGCAGTGGGGACTGATAGTTGTGGCTGGGGCTTGGGAGTGTTTTGTGGAAAGCTTCATCCTGCGCCACCAGTTCATCGAGCAGTTCCTGCTGGCTCGTTTGCAAAGGAGCCAATTCCTCTTCTGCAATCACCTGCTGCGAAAGAGCCAGCAGCTTGTTGGCATTGTCGATCAGCAGGTTGAGAAGCTCATCCATCTGGACCAAAATTACTTCAGCTTTTTTCATCATATTCCCTTGATAGCGACATATTAGCCGATTGTGATTAAAGAAATCATTCCAGTCAATCAACATTATGTTTTAGATGTTTTTTCCCTTCCTGATTATTCCCTTTCACTATATAAATAGGGCCAAATTTAGGGATGGAATGATGAAAGGATTTTGTCCGTTAGCCTCGGGTTCTAAAGGCAATTGCGTCTATTTGGGAACCGGCCAGACTAAGGTGCTGATCGATGCAGGTTTAAGCGGCAAAGCCATCACCGCTAAGCTTGCCCAAATCAATGTCGATATCGGCGATATCGACGCCATCCTCATCACCCACGAACATACCGATCACATTCAAGGTCTTAAAGTCCTCGCTTATCGTTTAGGAATTCCGGTGCTTGCCAACACCGAAACGGCCAAAGCCATCGTGGAGCACTTCCACGACTGCCCCAAATTCAAAATATTTTCCACCGGCGAAACCTTTGAATTCGGTGATCTGGAAATCCACCCGTTTAGCATCCAGCATGACACCGTCGATCCCGTAGCCTTCACCATCCGCACAAACAGCCTGAAGCTCGGCTTCTGCACCGACTTAGGCTTTGTCACCTCGCTTGTCGCCAATCAGCTGCGTGAGTGCGATTATCTGTATGTCGAAGCCAATCACCAACCCTCTATGGTGCATGCCTCTGCCCGTCCAATGATCTACAAGCAACGCGTCTTGGGCCGCAGCGGCCACCTTTCCAATGAGGCCTGCGGACAGCTGCTCAGCCAGGTAGCGCATCCCAATTTGAAGCATGTGCATCTTGCCCACCTATCCAGCGAATGCAACACGCCGGAAGTCGCCCTGCAGGTCGTACAAGATATCCTTAAGGAAAATGGCATTTCGGTCGATATGTGCGTGGCCCCCCAAGATATGATCAGCAAAGCCATCGCCTTTTGACAGTGGGTCAAAACCCTTAAAAACAAGCGCAGGTTAAAACCCGACGTCGTCAAAATAAAAAAAATGTGCATGTATTTCCTTGCGTCGTCGCGTCTCCTCCGCGTCTCTGCGTTAAATTTTCTAGAAAGTAGCAATGTAGAAAAACTTGAATCATCGTACCTAGTCAATGGGCTGTGAATGGGTGTTTTTGACCAAAACCGCGAAATGTCAATTAGGGGCTTTTTTACCGCCGTTGATCTCCTCCAACCAATCCACAATCGCAGAAAGATCAATGTTGCTAGCGGCATTCAGAAAGTCGTATTGCCCATAAAAATTAACATGCTTCCAGCTCACAGGACTAATGCGCTTGATTTGATCGGCTTGTTCGTGATCCCCTCGCCACTTTGCGCGCTCCAACAATTCTGACAGTATGCAAGCGTTGTAGTAGATGATGCAATTGGCAAGTAATCAGGAGCATTCGGCCCAAATCTGTTGCTCCAAATCCGTTTTCACCCTGAGACGACCAGAATATGCGTAGGCCACTGCACGCCTGAGCTTGTGATATGATTCGCCCCGGTTTAGTGCGCGCTGGACGTTTCGGCGCATCGCCAGGGAATCGACGTAAGTCAGCAAGTAAGAACTTCGTCGGATATTATCCAACTCCCACAACGCCTTTTTTGTATGATTTTTCCTTGCATATGCACTCAACTTGCCAATAATAACGCTCTGGCTGGTTACCTTGAGTGCAAGCGAGGCAAAGATGTGCTGAATATTATCCTCTTCCTCAATGATCAAGCGAGTATTGGCTTTGCTAGTGGGTTTTAATAAAAATTTTTCATCGTAATCGCTAGGATTTTTAAAACCATACAAAGTGTCCATCTTGTTCCTAATATCTCTGTAGCGCGGCGCAAATTGATAACCGAATGGTGACAGAATGGCAAAATTCACCTGATTGGCGCCATGTGTGTCTGTGGAGTGGATAGTCGGCTGAATATCCGTGGTGTTGTTGTACAACACATCAAATACATAATGGCTTTCATGTTCATTCGCGCCAAAAATGCGAACGTTGACAGGTACATGGTTCGCTACCATTGTGTACTGGCTAATGCCCTTCTTCAAACCAAAATATTTCGGTGAATGACGAGCCCCTATGGTAGAAAATTGAGTCTCGAATTTCTGCCCATCACTCGATGAATGAATCGAATCATCGATATCATAGTGGCGGAAGATTGGCAATTTTGCCATCGCATTGCTTACACGGTCATTGGATTCGCGTAGCGTTTCAAGGCGTAGGAAACTGTTGGCAGCAGCAAACAAGGTTTGGTAATTCAGATCCGATATTTCACCCATTTTGCCAAGTCCAACATTCGTCCCATACGCAACCAGGCAGGCTATGATCGCTTGCTTGTCCATCGGCGTCTTCACATAGCGGTTAAGAATATGGGTGAAAGATTCCAGGCATTGGCATCTGGAATCGACGAACTGTAGTAGGTGCGCAATGTTGATTTGTTGCAGGCTGTCGAAAAAAGGATTATTGACGATATCCTCGTCTCGAACATAAGGCAGACTCCAAGTAATCTGGCCGCGTCGTTTAGTGAGCTTGATGTGCGCATTTTCACCAGACTGAATGCGCCGATTTACCTCGATATATTTAGCCTCCAACTCTGTTTCCAATTCTACCAGCAGCACATTCATCGACTTGGCCAAGTCAGGTATATCAATTTCTTTCAGGATTTTTTCCTTGCTGGCCTGCCACGTTTTGATGGGAATCAGATCATCCTCAAAACTACGGAAACGCAGGGAATCGCTCACATAAATATCTCCTGCTTCAAGGTAATTGCGCAATAGACGATAGACTAAGAATTCGTATTTATCTGGGTGAATGCGCTTCTTGCCGAATTCATCCTCTTCGTATATGTAGGTCTTCATGCCTGTCGGAATAAAGGCTTTTGGAATTTGATCAAACCGGTATCGGTTCAAACTTTTTCCTTTCTCAAAACTTGCCTTTAAAAATGTAATGGCTTCTATTAAGCCATCATCGCTACGATGGCCTGCAAATGACACCTGCATGATTAGCGGACGGATATGTTGCTTAAATGCCGGTGCAAAAGCGGCGATGAATTCCCATTCGAAAACAGCGTCCTCGACTGACTGGTTTTTTAAAAATTGCGATACCAGCGTAAATTTATCTCGTTCCAAAATGTCAAAGGCCAGCATTTTGACTTCGCAGAATGTAACATTGTTCTCAATGGATTCATCCAAAAACAAATCAAGAATTTGGCTAACGTGTTGAATGCTCTCTTTAGTTTCCAATTGTCGCGAAAAAATCTTCTCTTTTGTCGCAGCCTTGGCGGCTTCGATCACCTTGCGAACATGAAAAATCACAGCATTGGTCAGATTATCATTAAGTATGTGGTAACGATGCAAGATGAAGCACAGCAAATACAGATACACCATGTCTGTAGGCATTCTCTGCAGCTTTTGAACCGTGTAATAATCGACTAACGCTGCATAGTAAGCTACACTGTCATTCGAGATGCCTAGCGCTGGCAATAGATTATGCACAGTCTGATACAAGGCTGCCACTGATCGGCATCTTGTGATCTCGGATTTCATTTCTTTGAGAGAAAAATCCTTGGGTTCGTGTTTCAGCGCTGTAATTGCATAAACGCCATCGCGACTGATATACAGGTCGCCAAGTATAGTTCGAGTCTTGTCGTCCAGCGATTGCTTAATAATCTCGGAGATCCGCTCACGCTCTACAGCCAAAGTCTGACTGACAACATCCTGCAAGGAGCTATACCCAGGCGTGACAATCCTCTGGGCCTCCAGATAGTGAATCAATGTTTGGAATAGATAGATCGGTTTGGCAGATATCTTGACTACATGGCGAGCCTTTTCCATCAAGCTGGCTCGCTCTGCTGCACTGCAAGCGCGATAGCCATATAGATTCAGAATCTTTTGTTGCTGGACGTGCTTAGTTTGCCGAAGAACCGGTTCAACCATGTGAGTATCAGCGGAAAGAGGGAAATGTTGCCGCAGAATATGCCGAATATCGTCCTTAACATCGTTGAATTCGAACGAGAAGAACATTGTCTTGGCTTTGAAGTACCCAGCCTGCAAAATGAACAACACACGGTTTTCAATTGATCGATGACTATTGGCAAGATCTCGCTCTTCTTGCGTCATGGAAAAGTAATACGATTGCTCGTCAGGGTCGAAACGAGGCAGTCCATACAGTTCGTCGATTTCATGGTCTTCGAGAATCTTTAAACGGTCTTTGTATTGTTTGGTCATGAATGGCTTGATTTTTCGACAAAGTGTTAGCCGGTGTCTGTTTTTAGTGGACAAGGCCTACCAATAGGCCAAGCTCTAAAGATAGAGATTATAATCGTCGAAAGACCTATCAATAAAGTCCAAAATGAATTATGATCGACGATCGATCATAACATCTAAACCTTAGTGATTGCAAATGATTATTGGCTATGCAAGAACTTCAACAGCAGATCAAATTGCAGGTTTTGAAGCTCAGCTAAGAGAACTTCAAGCAGCTGGTTGTGAAAAAATCTTCCGAGAGAAGGCTTCATCTGTTGACGTTAGGTCACAACTTCAATCTGCTATTGAGTTAGTTAGAGAAGGTGATTTTTTGGTAATTACCAAACTTGATAGATTGGCGAGATCAGTATCAGACTTAATGGTGATTATCCAAGATTTGGAAAGCAAGAAAGTTGGATTGCGTATTCTCAATCTTGGAATGGATACCAATACCCCTACTGGAAAGCTTATGCTGACGGTCTTGGGAGGTATTGCACAATTTGAACGAGAAATCATGCTAGAACGTCAGCGAGAGGGAATTGCCAAAGCAAAGGCTGAAGGCAGGTATAAGGGGCGAAAACCGATTGCATTAGAAGTCCAACAAGAGGTTAGACGTCTTGTTAACAGTGGTATGACAAAAGCACGAGTTGCTGAGCAGCTTGGAATAGGCGAAGCCACTGTTTATCGAATTCTAAAACCAATAGAAGAACTATAGACAGTATAGATAACGATAGTTAAAAACAACTTGTGATTCATTTAAAATTGTTTTTTTTAATGAAGTGTTTAAATTAATATGATCAATAAATTTACGAATAACAAAGAACACTACTTCGAAGTATTTTTAAAATCATTTATTCCAAAAGTAGCTGAAAAAAGACACCAGCATTGCGAAGCTGTTTGGTTGCTTGAGACAACAAATTCTCCTGATGCAGTCGCTTTAGCGGCTAAATTAGGCGGCGGAAGAACAGCTCTTTTACGAAGATAGTAAAATATATCAACAGTTATTAACTTGGGATCAGGATGAATCTTTAAAGGATCCTCTTTTAAAGCGTCAACTTAATGAGTTAATACGTGCTTTTAAGTATAACCAAGTACCTAAATCATTAATAGAAGAGATTACTAAAAAAGAGGCAATGCTTAGCCAATCTTATGCTAATTTTCGTCCTAATTTTGAAGTTCAGCTACCATCAGAAAATGATATTCTAGCTATTTTTAAGGATGAAATTAAGTCCATTGCGCCGTCAAAAAGTCTGGGAAGCTTCTAAATTTATAGGAGATAACTTAGCTTCTCAAATTTTGGGTCTTGTTGTTCTACGCAATCAAGCAAGCTCAACATTTAGGGTACACAAATTACTTTCAGATGAAAATTGAAATTGAGGAAGTCAATGAAGAATGGCTGATTAGTACCTTTGAGAATTTGATCCATCAGTCCGAAAGTGCCTACGCCGAAATGATGCAATGAAATCGAACAACAACAGAGTGCAAAGATTTGGTGTTAAAAAAGAAGAGTTAGGTCCTTGGGCATGGAGTGATCCATTTTGCCAAAATGATCCTTTAGACGATGGTACTCTTGATGGACTGGTAAGCGATGTAGACATTATTGCTGCTTGCGAAGGTTATTTCAAAAAAATAGGTTTTGATGTGAACCCTATTCTTCAGCGGAGTGATTTATTTGAACGTCCAGGAAAAAATCAACATGCATTCTGTATTAATATTGATCGCGCTAGAGATGTTCGTATACTTGCAAATATAAAACCCTATTTAAATTGGCTTGATGGTCTTTTACATGAGCTTGGTCATGCCATATACGAATTAGGTTTTGATGACAAGCTGCCTTGGCTTCTTCGTGCACCACCAAACAGTATTATTACCGAAGCTGTAGCATTATTATTGAACCGTCAGGCCTATCGCTATAACTCACTTTGCCAACTTATTGTTAATACCATAGGAAAAGAACCTTTGATGAAAAAAGCCGAAGAGTCGTTTAAACGTCGTCAGCTCATTTTAAGTCGTTTTGTACTAGTTCTAACTTTTTTTGAAAGAGAGTTGTATCGCAAACCGGATCAAGACTTGAATCAACTTTGGTGGAACCTAGTGAATAAATATCAAAAAATTAGTATACCTAAAGGACGTGAAGGCAAAAATGATTGGGCTGCGAAATTTCATATTGGTTTGGCGCCTGTTTATTCATTTAGTTATTTACTAGGAGAAATGTTCGCCTCAGCTATAGAAGAAAGCCTAGTTAGGGAGACTGGAGTTCAAAATCTTGATTCTAACGAGGTCGGGGAATGGTTGAAGAAAAAAATTTTTTACAAAGGTAATCGTATAGATTGGAATGAATTAGTCTATTCTGCTACTGACCAACCATTAAACGCAGATGCTTGGATCCGCCAATTCTGTTAAGAAGCAATTTGATGGGTGTGTGGAATAAAAGATATGGTAAATGGTAACAATCACTAAGAATGACCCACTTGTCGATCACTTAGAATGACCCACCCTCGCGATCACTTAGAACGACCCACTTGGCGGCAGCGCCTGATGAGGTCGTCTGTCGATCACTAAGAATGACCCACCTTCCAATCACTTAGAATGACCCACTTGGCGGTCGTGATCGGCAATACTCGTTCGCGATCACTTAGAATGACCCACTACTATTTTCAAATTAAGGGCTTAACTTCCTTCGATACTGATTTTTACTAACGCGTTTTGATGAAGCCACGACTAAACTCCAGGCCTCAACTTAACGCAAGGCATACACATGAAAGGAAAAGTAAAGACAATGACTCAAATTCGTAGCATCATTCAGCGCCTTAAGATTGGTCAATCTCAAAGACAGATCCAACGAGAGCTCGGCATACATCGGACAATCATCAGAGCAGTACAGGAATTATCTCATATCCAGCATTGGCTAGACTCAGAGGCTCCTATGCCAAGCGATGAAGAAATCACAGATAAGTGGAATGTAAAGACAAAAGACCGATCTCATCTACTTGACGAGCATAAAGAGCAGCTAGAAGCCTGGAATAAGGATGGACTTTCCTCTATTGTTATCCATCAGTTGTTGAAGGACAAATGTATCTGTGATGTGCAGGCAATCAGACGATACCGAGCGAAGCATTTCCCCAATCCAATTGACCCCTATTATGGTACGATCAACCACCCCTGGTAGTGATCTAGAACTTGATTTTGGTGAACTTGGACGTTTTCGCGATGACGCTGGAGTCATTAAAAGAGTTTGGCTATTTTCTCTTCGCCTTCGACATTCCAGGCAGGCACATCGAGAGATTGTTCTGGATCAAACGCTATCGACTTTTCTTAAAGGCCATATCAATGCCTTTGAATACTTTCATGGGGTGCCAAAGAAATGTATTCCAGACAATTTAAAGGCCGCTGTTATACGACCTACAACAGATAATGACATGATTAACCGCAGCTATCAGGATTTTGCAGAACATTATGGCTTTGTCATAGCCCCCTGCGCACCACGAACTCCTGAGCACAAAGGTGGGGTTGAAGGAGATGTCAAGTACGTAAAAAGAAACTTTCTCGCTTATTTTCTTGCTAACCAAAAAATACTGGAAATCGAAACGTCTTCTATTAGTGATCTTAAAAATGCTCTTGAAAGTTGGTGTCGAGAGGTTGCTGATAAGAGAATTATCTATGGCGTAGGTCGAACTCCTTTAGAGATTTTTAATTCTGAGGAGAAAATTGCCTTAGGTCCTCTTCCTAAAACTCGCTGGGAACAAACTTCATGGAGACAATGCAATGTGCGAAGAGATTGGCGCATTATGGTTGACGGCGCATTTTACTCTGTTCCATATCAATTGATAGGAAAAACCGTTCAAGTATGTGTGACAGATTCATTGTTGCGAATCTTTTACGAAAGCAAAGAAGTGGCATTGCACGGCAGAACAACCAAGAAGTGGGACTATAAACGTAAATCTGAGCATGCCCCTCCATTCAAAGAAGCTGTTTTGCAATGCACAAGGGAAGGATTGATTGATTTATCTGAAGCGATTGGTCCATTTACCCATCAGATGGTTAAGGAGATCCTCAACCATCCGTTAGTAGACAAGCTGAAACCCGTTCGATGTCTCCTCAAATTAAAAGAAAATTACTCCATAAGAGACCTGGAACTTGCTTGTGAGAGGGCACTAACTTGCAAGCTATTCTCATATGCCAGCGTCAAAAGTATTTTGGAAAAGAAATTGCAAACAGAGGCTTTGGATAACTCAGTTGCAAAAGGAGCATCCTCCATAGAGCCTCTTCGATTTGCCAGAGATCCCGCTGATTACAAGACTACTTACTCATGTTCAGAGACGTTTGAAGAAAAGCTGGTGAGGCTCCATCCTATGTCGACCTCTGGAAACGCAATGATGGGGGCTTATGAAGCTCTACTGGCAGATCAGATCACAAGAGAGGTTGTCCTGTAACAGAAAAAATAATTTTCAATAAAGTGGAGCCTGCCAAGCAGGTGTCATAAACCCAAGGAGAAAAAATGGATTGCACCGAACTTATCGCCAAAAAACTGAGCCGTTTGAAAATGACGGGAATATCAACAACGCTAGCACAACGGTTGGAAGAGGCTATGAAAGAAAAATGGGCCTACTCAACATTTCTTGAGATACTGCTATCGGATGAGATCGAACGCAGAGAAAACAAGCAACTGCTTTTAAGGATGGCTAAGAGTCGATTAGACCCTGATAAGACCATCGAGACCTTCAACTTTGAATTCAATCCAAAGGCCCCTACCGCGATAATTCGGGAGTTATCTGCAGGAGGCTTCATTGAAAAAAAACAAAACATCTTCATCCTCGGCCCTAGCGGTGTAGGGAAAAGCCATTTAGCACAAGGGTTAGGGCATCAGATATGCCGTAGGGGATATGATGTGCTTTTTTACTGTACATACCAGCTCTTTGAGTGGATATATGCAGGGCGAGGTGATGGAACACATAAAAAGAGGCTTGCTCAGGTAATTAAAACGCCCCTGTTAATCCTAGATGATTTTGGCTTACAAGCCATTAACGAGGCACAGCAGCAGGATTTATATCAATTAATTGCCGAAAGGTATGAAAAGAACTCGATGATCATCACAAGTAACAGAGATTTCGATGAATGGCCTAGCATTTTTGCTAATCCATTGATTGGAACAGCTGCTTTGGATAGACTGGTTCATAGAGGGGTACAGGTCATTGTGGAAGGTGACAGCTACCGATTGGCCGAGTTCAAAAAAACTTGCGCGAAAGTAAAGAAAACGCAACAATAACAAACCAAATTGGACAACTAAGTAGTATTTAGGATTTTTCGTTAGTTTGAAGGACCCTTGAAGATAGAGGGTTGTTTTGCGTGTTTTTGGAGGTGGGTCATTCTAAGTGATCGACACCGAGCACATCAAGAGCAA
Source organism: uncultured Chlamydiae bacterium (assembly GCA_963830365.1). Taxonomy (GTDB): domain Bacteria; phylum Chlamydiota; class Chlamydiia; order Chlamydiales; family Parachlamydiaceae; genus CAWHMU01. The sequence goes on along the minus strand of CAWHMU010000033.1, from coordinate 23,877 downwards.
CCGCCAAGTGGGTCATTCTTAGTGATTGCAGGGTGGGTCATTCTCGGTGATCGACACTTCAATTTTCAAAAGAAACCGCCAAGTGGGTCATTCTAAGTGATCGCGAGGTGGGTCATTCTTAGTGATTGTTACCAAATACACCGAATTTAGATCTTCTTTTACATTAAATGGATACAAAAATGGGTTCTATAAATAAAATTCTCGTGATCGGAGCAGGTATTGCTGGACCTGCGCTATGTTATTGGCTCAAAAGATTTGGCTTTTCGCCTGTTTTGATTGAAAAATCTGCTACTACAAGAAAAGGGGGGCAGGCGTTAGACCTTCGAGGCGTTGCCATCGATCTCGCTAAAAAAATGGGGATTTATAAACAAGTTTGCGAAATGCGCACGCGAGTCGAGGTGGGCCGTTATGTGGACGCTGAGGGCAACATCTTGCATGAAGAAATGGGCGAAAGGTTTGGCTTTAGGCAAGGAGAAGATGTTGAAATTCTGCGTGGTGATTTAGCCGAAATCCTGATGGAGGCTATTGAAGGTATCCCCTGTCATTTTAATCAAATGGTTGCTGGCATTCAACAGAATGATGAGGGCATAAAAGTTCATTTCAATAATGGCAAAAACGAGCATTATGACTTAGTCATTGGCGCCGATGGTATTTACTCTGCAACAAGGCGCATGGTTTTTGATAAGGAAGAATATAAATTGGTCCATCTCGGTTCCTATTTGAGTACGTTTAGCATTCCGAATTATCTTAATTTAAGTCACATCGAAGTGTTGTGTGAGACCAATCAAAAATTGGCATCTATCGCTAGCGACAAAGATCCAAAGATGGCGAGAGCTGGGTTTATGTTTCGCTCACAGCACACCTTAAAAAACATTCGTGATGAAATTGAACAGCAGCAATTCTTGCGCTCTACTTATCAGAATTTTGGTTGGGAAACGCTAAAAATACTTGAGCTTATGACTACCTGTGATGATTTTTATTTTGACTCAATCACACAAGTGAAAATGAAATCGTGGACTAAAGGTCGGGTCGCATTGCTGGGGGATGCAGGCTACTGTGCCTCTCCACTTTCAGGACAAGGTAATAATTTAGCACTGGTAGGCGCTTATATTCTTGCAGGAGAATTGAAAAAAGCGCAAGGGGATCATGCTCGCGCTTTTAAGCGCTATAACGAACTATTACAGCCATTCGTTGAAGCTACCCAAAAATTTGGAGTCACTGTAAGCGAGTCGTTTCTTGTCTCAGATGACGTTTCCCAAGAAATTGCAGAGGAGCGATCACATAGGTTTTTGCACGAGATAAAAGTTGTATCAAATGCCATTGTCTTGCCTGAGTATGAGTGAAGGATAAAGGCAGACTATGGGCGACATTCCAATCATCCTTTTCATTTAATCATATTTTGATTCAGAAAGCCTCTATAGCATTCGTTTACTTCCACATTATGGCAGGTCGAACGAGTAGTTTTTCCTCCTTAATGATGGAGGAAAAACCGCTAATTGACATTTCGCGGTTTTAGTCAAAAACACCCTGAATCCTTTTCAACGCAGAGACGCAGAGGAAACACGATGGCGCAAGGAGCTACCAAGTTTCGGCTTAAACTAGATCTTTATCAATGAAAAATGTAAAATGTTTTTTATATTAATGAGGTTGGGTAACAAAACATGCGCAGACTAACGTCTGCGCTACATTAGGTGAAAAGGCCTTTGATTTTGTCCAGAAAGCCTTTGCGCTTGGGCATATTGGCAGGGCTCTCCAGCAGGCTGAATTCCTGCAGCAGCTCTTTTTGACGCTCGCTAAGCTTGGTGGGCGTCTCGACAAACAGCTTGACCAGCAGATCTCCTTTGCCGTGGCCATGCACATTGGGCATGCCTTCGCCTTTGACGCGGAAAATTTTGCCATTTTGGGTCCCTTCGGGGATCGTCAATCGGCAGGTGTGGTTGAATAGCGAGGGAACTTCCTTCTTGCAGCCAAGGGCAGCTTCGGTGAAGCTTATGGGCAGATCGAGAATGACATCATCGCCTTCCCTTTCAAAGAAAGGATGGGCATCCACCTGGATGAAGACATACAGATCCCCTGCCGGGCCGCCGCCCTGCCCTGCATCGCCATGACCGCCCATCTTTAAGCGCATACCGCTATCGACACCGGCCGGAATATGCACTTTGACATGCTGCTTTTCTTTGACGACACCTTCGCCGCGGCATTCTTTGCAGGGATCGGTGATCACCTGTCCATCGCCATGGCACTGTGGACACGCCATCGACATGCTGAAAAAGCCGCGCTGCTCGAAAACCTGACCGGAACCGCTGCAACGGGTGCATTTTTTGATGCCTTGGGCAGAAGCCGAGCCTTTGCCGCGGCAGGTATTACAGGTGATATAGTTGGTGATGGCAAGTTCTTTATCGACACCTCTGGCGGCTTCTTCAAAGCTCACGGTAATATTCACGCGCTTGCTGGCGCCCTGCCGGCGTGCCGCAGCCCCGCCGCCGCCATTGCCGCCGCCGCCAAAGAAACTATCGAAAATCGAATCGGAACCACCGCCGCCACCGAAAGCGCCCATGAAGGTGCGCAGCGCTTCATCCATGGAAGCAAAGCCGTGTCCACCGGCACCACCACCGCCGTGCATACCAGCGCCACCTTCGAGGCCTGCCTTGCCGTGCCTGTCGTAGATTTGGCGCTTTTTTTCGTCGCTTAAGACTTCATAGGCTTCAGAAATCTCTTTAAAACGGTTTTCAGCGGCTTTATCGCCGGGATTTTTATCGGGATGGAATTTTATGGCTTTTTGGCGGTAAGCTTTCTTAATTTCATCAGGAGTGGCGGTACGTTGAACTTCCAGTATCTCATAGTAGTCAGCCATCACAACCATCCATCAAATATTAAGTGTTTACATAGTTTATTAGCGTAAAAAGAAGTAAATTATCAAAAATCAGAATTAAAAGCAATTCTGATAAAAAGAATATTGAAAAAAATTCAAAATTATTTAATTGCAGCAAAAAAAAACCGATAATGAAAAGCAGCAAATAAAGAAAAACAGGCAATAAATGCCTGTTTTCTTAATTAACGCTGTCTACGATATTTCAGAGCAGCTTTAGATTTAGCGCGCTTCCTAACCGAAGGTTTCACATAAAAGCGATGGGCTTTTACAGACTTCATGACGCCTTCTTTATCTAAGCGCTTTTTCAAGGCTCGCAGAACTTTATCAATCGAATCGCCGACTCGAACTTTAACGATTGTCATCTAGCTAAGATCCTGATTTTACAAGTTAAAAATAGTTTCAATTAACATCTTGCTTACGCAAGGATCACTCACAACAGCTTCGTTGCGTCGATGGTAACATCATACCTGCTCCTCGTATTATAAATCAAGCATAAGTCGAAAATTGTGCCGCCCGTGCCCGAATTCCATAATGTTTGTGCCTCGCATTCTTAGTGAACGAGAGCCAAACTAAAATTACGTACCTGCGCCCGAGCCCGGATTCCAGCAGGCTTCGGTCATAAAGAGCAATGGCTTAACCATTCGCACATTCGGGTATGGACACGAAAAAGGTATGGCCTAAGCATTCAGGAATTCAGGCGCAGGCGCAGGCGCGGGCACGTAATTTCAGTTTAGATCCTGCGCGCTAACAAGGCGGGAATTCAGCGATTTAGCCGCAGATCGCGTTCGATTTCGGCTTGGGTTTTGCGCATATAGAGCAAGTCGAGCGCGCCCTCCTTATCATAGGCGCCGCTTTTAAATTTGGCTTGCGCCAACGCGGCCAGATGCAGCGGTGAAGGGTAGCATTCCTGCCACTGCCAAGTTGCCGCTGGAGCCATTGCGCCAAGCTTTGCCTTTAGCTGCACGGCATTGGGAGTGATGAGCACAGGCACATCGCACAACAGGTCCACAGCTTCTGCCAACGGCAGCACCTGGGGTGCGGAATGGTAGCTGATGACGCCGCGCGTGCATGCGCCTTTTTGCAGGTAGACGCCGCCGACTTTAGCATCGATGATGGCGGCGAAGGCGGTATCTTGCTCTGGCACAAAAGTTTCTAGTGTGCAGACGCCGATTAAAGGGAGATGGCAGGCAAAGGCCAGTGTTTTGGCGACGGTGGCAGCCACGCGGATACCGGTGTATGAGCCGGGGCCTATGCCGACGCCAATAAAAGTCAGCTGGCGCATATCCAGTCCAGTTTCCAGAAATCCTCGTTGCAGTTCGGGCAAAAGAAACTGGGAATTTTGCAGGCCGAAGGGCAGCTTGCTATGAAACAGAACGCTTCCATTCTGAATGAGAGCCAGCATGCCCCGTTCGGTTGAAGTGTCTAGCACTAGAGTTTGTATCATCGCAATTCTATCGTTTGAGGGACAATAAGTTTTTCTAACGTCCTGATGAAATAACTATCCGTCATGCCGGCGATGTAGTCGACCACCATTTGTACAGGGCTTGTGTCTGTCAGATAAGATGCCGCCTTGTTATGCAAGAAATTGCGCCACAGGTAGCTATTTTGCTGCTGTTTTTCAAAGTCATCCAGCAGCAACTCGAAAAGAATGCGGTAGCTGCGGCGAATTTTGTCCGATTCGACTTTCAATTTGGGGTGGGTATAGATGGCGTCGAAGTTAAACTTGCGCAGCACCTTCAAAGCTGCGTTCACATCATCTGAAAGGGCGATGAAATCCTGTCCATAGCTATTTTTAATTACATCCTGCGACAGCACTCTCAAGATTTCGCGGTTGGTCATGCCGAGCAGGGTCTTTGGCACGTCATGGCGCTTTAGAATGCCCAGGCTGATGGCATCCTCCATATCGCGTCCAAGATAGCTCATGGTATCACAGAGTTTGACCAGGCAGCCTTCAAGCGTACCCGGCCAGATGTTTTTGTCGGGATCAATTAGCTTTTGCTGCTTTTCCGCAAAATGCTCGGCCCAGGTTTTGCCGAAATGCGGCATTAGCCTAGTACCGCACATGCCCCCGTCATGGCATAAGAAGCCATCATAGACGGCCAGTCCCAAATTTAACGGTTCGATAGCGGTGAAGAGCCGGCACGACTGCCATGGATGGGCAAAGACGCCATTGCCGAATTCTTGCGACAACTCAGACAGATACCCTTCGCCTTCATGGCCAAATGGCGGATGCCCCACATCATGACCAAGCGCAATGGCCTCTACCAGGTCGAGGTTGAGTCCCAGAATCTCAGCAATGCCGCGGGCAAAACTGCTCACCAGCTGCACATGCAAACTGCGATGGGTGATATGGTCGTTGGCAATCAGATAGGCCACCTGCGTCTTATCGATATAGCGCGCATAGGCCTTGGAATGCACGATACGGTCCACATCCCGCTTATAGGGCAAACGGTGGTCCTCTTCGGCGCCGAAATAGCGGCTATGCCGGCTGGAATGGGCAGCATTGGGATGCAAGCTGACGTCCTCCTGCTGCTCGGCCCGCTGGCGGTAGGCATGCAGGATGTCCTCCACCTTTGGCTTGTCGGCGGCTGGATGGGAATTTTTATGTGGCAAGCGGCTCATTATGCGTCACTTAATTTAAGACTTAAAGAGAATTATATCTTAACTAATATGTCTCTTTAAACGCAAATGCCGTATTTCGCGCAGACAGGGCATGTGTGAGGTGATTGTTGCCGTGGCTATGGCGACAACTTGTTAGGAGATTCTACCGCCGTAGCCAGGGCTTAATGTCTTTATCCTGACTATCTGGCCTATCCTGTTTTTAATTTTGCGGCAGGAGATCTAAGATGGCCGGATCATTTTTAAGCTTGTAGGAGAGATATTTATAAGCCTCCTTAGATTGTTTGACAGCCACTTTAGCAGCCTGCAGATCATGCTGTAAATTCGGCATAAATTTAATCGCTGTCCCATACCGCCGCAGACTTTCAAATTGTATTCTTTTAGAAGCAAATTCCATAGCATAGGGATCGGCTTTGGAAGCGCTATCCACAACTTCAATACTATCTTGTAATTTGTCGGCTAAGAATTGCAGTATAAACGGAAAGCCTGTAACAAGCACCTTGCCGATTTCTGCATTATTCAATAGCGCCCATTCCCTTTCTGAAATCGACTCACACAGCTTGGCTTTTGCAGACAACTCATCGTAACCAAGCCCTAGAATCTCTGCCATGACGCGACAGAACTCGATTTCGGCCTGTCTGAGATCAATGTTACTATTATCCAAATAAGCATCTATTGACGGCACATCACAGTTGCCTATCGCGCTAATTTCATTAGCGTATTGATATGCTGCTCCCGCTACCCCTTTACTTTCTTCACCCTCGATTTGCCTTCCCATCGCCATCAACGCATCAATTACTTTGTTTTGAAGCTCGTCAAGCCGCAGGATTTTTAATGTGCGAAGACTTGCGGCTTTTTCATTTCCTATCTCATTTTTGACTTCGTCGTCTGAGCCATCTGCGTCTGGGACATCTGCGTCTGGGCCATCCGCAGCTTTCGGTTTAGAAATAATGACTTCAATCCCACCACAAAATACAGGCGGGTTGATGTGCCCTGCGTAGGATGTGGCCGTGGAAGTCAGGGCTGAATGAGCAACTTCCTTTGTTTTCTGAATAGACTGAAAGGAACCGACAGTGGAGAAACTGTCGCCGTCATTATCGGTCGGCCTGGCCTGCATGGGATCTGCCGCAGCTACACTTATCATAGGTGATGAAGTCGCATAAGATGCCATCATAATGTTTAAATATCCCTCTAAACGTTGATTGACAGCTGGTGCCGTTTTTAGCCATTTAGCCGCCGGCAGCCAAAAGATAGCTATCCTTTTGCAATCTTTGTGATGCCGAGTCAAGCGAATATTTGTTTTGCCGGACGGCAGCCAATACGAGTTCTTCATTATCTCGCAATCTTTCGGATACAAGGTCCAAAGCAAAACCATTTTGCATGACGGCCTTTAACCCAATCTCAAAATTATCGCGCAATCTTTCAGAGGCAAACCGAAGCGCTCTGCCATTCTGGGCTACCGCCGCTGCGACGATCGTTTCATCATCTTGCAACCATGCTGGCGCATCGCAAAGGGCCATGCCATTGCGCTTGACCACCGCCAGCATAAATTCGGTGTTGGCTCTCAACTCCAGCGGAGCGAAGCTCAGGAAATAGGCTTCAAAAGTGATCAACACAAGCAATATCTCTTTGATGCTGATTAATTCCTGTTCCTTTTGTGATAATTGGGCTTTAAATTCTGGCAAATCATGAATGCCACAAATTTTGGCGATTTCGATACAAAGCTTAGCTTCGGCATCACTCACGCTGCGTGCACTGTCGCTGAAAGCAGGCCATTTAAATACCTCGTTTTTGTCTATTGCCTTTATGGCTGCGATTTCCTTGGCATATTTTAGCGGTTTCTCAGCATAGCATGCGCCAGCCACATCTGCATGCTGCTGGGATGACGACTCTATTTTCATCAAACCAGCCAGCACACAATTTTTGGTGGCTGCAAGCATGTCGAGTTTTGCTCTAAAAATCCCCGCTTGTAGAGCTTTGACTAAATTTCGATTCATGACGATCTCACTTGGCGCCAAGGCCGAAACATCTTCGGCAGCGAATTCGCGCTGCAGTTGCACTAGATTTTTGCTGTTAAAGAAGCTAAAAATATGGGCTTCCATATCAGGTATTGAAGCAGTCTTTATGATAATCGATTTGGCAGGCTTTTCACGATCATTATCAAAAGGCTCGTCTGATATCGCGCAGGCTTTGGATTCAGGGGAAAGAGTCTGCTGGCATGGGGAAGAATAAATTCGCCCGCCATGAATTGATACCTGCCGACATGATGGCGACATCGCAGTATCGGCTGGCGTCAGTGTTGATGTTGAGCTGGTTATTAAATTCATACTATTTACACTCTGTGGCTTGTTGTACACTTTAGTTAGGATCAAATATTACCTATGCAGCAAGTGCGGCACTGATACATAGGAATCAAAAAGGCCGAGACTAGGCCTATCAAGTCCATGATCGCCATCATCTTCATCATGGTTTGAAATCATTTCTTCTAAAACATTGATGAAATAGGATCCGGGCTGGTTGCTCCTAGGCTGCCAGCATTCGACATAAAATTTTAGAATGAATATTTTCTTTTCATCTGCCGTATGCAGCAATGCTTGAATCATTTCATCAATGGCAGCCAACTTATCAACAAGCGACTTATCATGCAGTTCGCGGCATATGCCATTAAAGATGATCATTATATTTTCGATATTACTCTCTCTTTGCTGGGGCGGCAGCAAAAGCATAAGTTCTATGAATTTGGCAGTGACGCCGACATCACTTTCTGTCAGCATGTTGTGTACCACCTTGATGAGGGGGGCATAGGCATTTTCAGGAGACACTTCTTTAAGGAGTTCAGCGATGAAATGGGCAAAGAGCTGGACTTTTTCTTCGGGCAGGTGCCGTAATATTTGCACAAGCCAGCCCAACGGCTCTTTTGTCAACAAGGCGATGAGCATCAAAAAACTGCCATGAGACTCATTTATCACCAGTTTTTTCTCACCCATGCCCGTTTGCTGTGCTTCAACAAGTTTCACCACATTGACCCTATCTTCCAAACATGCCATCGAACTCATTGCAAGGATGATATCGATATATTTAGGTGTCGGGCTGGCAGCTATGTCTGTTGCCATTATCAAGGCTTTTAATCTTTGCGCAGGCGGCATTGACACCAATATCTCAACAACCTTTCCCCTGCCGCTTTCAGGCACCTTCGCCATAGCCACAATCAACCGGATGCGCATATCCGCTTCAGGCGCATCTTTGAGAAGAGGCAAGATGCTTTCTATCAACGCAAAGCGCTGCCCTGCCGCCACAGCCACCAATGCCGCCAGCACCTTTTGACGGTCATCGTCAGAAGCGTTTCTAAATAGCGTAGACATGAAAGCCACCGCAGCACTCCTTTGACGGGGAGGCATGATCCTCAAGGTTTGCAGAATGTAAAGAAAGCCATCGGTGTTTTGCTCTTTAAGCAGCCACAGCAAAGCCTTAAGCAGTTTTGTGCGTTGTAGCGGGCTTTCCAGGCCTCGAAAAGCTTTAGCTAGCGAATTTCTCACCTGCGCCCTTTTTCCGCAGTCAAAGAAAGCCATCAACTCAGCGAGCATATCGGGAGCTCTTGGCACGTTAACGTCGGCGGGGCCTGATTCTGGCAAGGGCATTTCCTCTTCGGCATCGCCAAACTCAGCTTCGCCCTCATCAAAGCCGGCTACGGCAGCCTCATCAACATCGGCGGTGTCATCAGTCGACTCTTCAGCTAATGGCTCTTCCCAATCATCCAGCCTGGCTACAAAACCCTGTTTATTGAAATCAGCAGCTTTTTGGGGGGGGCTTTCGCTTTGTATTTCGCTACTGGGCGCTATTGCAAGGCATGAAACAGACATCGGTAGAGGAGGCTGGTCGGCTTGAGGCCTTATGTTGAAAGCTGCACCGAACCGGTGCAGCAGCAGGTTCGCCACAGCTGCTGTGGCTCGCAAAGGCATCCATAAGACATACCTCAGCGGGATACATCTGCCTTTTGGCGGCTGCGCATCAGCCGCTATCCCCATGGGGCCTATCTGCGCTGATTTTTCATGCCGTGCTACAGTTAGACCCAGACTAAGTGTACTTAAGGCAAGCCTCATGACTTTTTTGGCCATGTCCCTGGTGTAGTTGGGTATCAATGACAGCTGTTGGTTGAAGGCTCGCAGGCAGCCGCCGCCAACACCTATCCCATTGATTGTAACGGCTTTATCACGCAAACTGCCAGGCTTTTTACTGACTGTGGTCTCTTGCTCGGCACGAGAGGCAAGTAACCGGGGATCGGCTGTTAGCGGTACATGGCCAATCGGATGGGGTGGTATTTTGACGGGGGTGATGAGAAGCCCAAACACGGATTTTTGTGTGGCAGTGCTGCAAGGATTTGCCATACTCAATTGTCCTATGCATTATTCTATGAATTTGCGATTCGATAGGATTTTATTTCAATTTCGACGACGATTGTAGCCTATCGCAGAATGTTCCTCAATGCAATTATATGGTTGGGCTGTTGATAAAAAACCATGAAATGTTCTTTCAAAATTTTGTTGGGGTTGAAATGATTGGCAAAAAGCCTTAAACTCAACGCGAGAATAAGATTCATTATATTATACCATGATCTAGTGAGAATTTGACATATTGGACGCGCCAAAGCCCCGGGGTTGCATGATTGTAAGCCACCCCATATTGCTAATATTGGGTGGCTTACGATCATGCAACCCCGGGAGCTTTCGCGCTGTCCAATATGTCAAATTCTCACTAGATCATGGTATACGACTTATAACCTTTAAAAGGATGCACCTTTGAACACTGAAGGCGATAACGGCTTTGATTTAGAACTTGAAAATGCTGTATTGAGTTCTCTTGACGAAGAACATCGGAACACTAAAAAAATCACCCCGGCACCGGATCAGATTGATATCTTCCCATTGATCCGCCGCCCATTCTTCCCTGGCATGGCAGCCCCGATCGTCATCGAACCCGGTCCTTTTTACGAAATCCTTAAGCAGGTAGCTAAATCGACACACAAATGCGTTGGCCTGCTGCTAACGAAATCGGAATCGGCCGATGCCTATAAAGTCGGCTTCGACGATCTCTATCAAGTAGGGGTGCTGGCGCGCATCCTGCGCATCATCCCCACCGAACAAGGGGGGGCGCAGGTCATCCTTAATATGGAAAAACGCATGCGCGTGCTGGAGCCTTTGCCAAAAGCCAAATGCCTGCATGCCAGAGTGGAATATTCTGAAGATGCGCCAACACTAACCGATGAGCTTAAAGCCTATGCCATCAGTATCATCTCCACCATCAAAGAACTGCTAAAACTCAATCCCCTCTTTAAAGAGGAACTGCAAATCTTCCTCGGCCATTCAGATTTCACCGAACCCGGCAAGCTGGCAGACTTCGCTGTGGCTTTGACGACAGCCTCAAGGGAAGAATTGCAGGGCGTGCTGGAGACTTTCGACATCCAGGGACGCATCGATAAGGCCCTGATCCTGCTAAAAAAAGAACTCGACTTAAGCATCCTGCAAAATAGCATCAGTCAAAAAATCGATGCCACCATCACTAAGAGCCAAAAAGACTTCTTCCTGCGCGAACAGCTGAAGACAATAAAAAAAGAACTGGGCATCGAGAAAGACGACAAACTGGTCGACCGCGAGAAATTCGAAGCGCGACTCAAAGAACGCAAAGTTCCGCCTGACGTGCTAAAAGTCATCAACGAGGAAATGGATAAACTGAGCGTGCTTGAAGTCCAATCAGCCGAATACAGCGTAGTGCGCGGCTATATCGACTGGCTGACCATCATCCCTTGGGGCATCTACAGCAGCGAAAGCCACAACCTTGCCGAAGCTGAAAAAATCCTCGAACACGACCACTATGGCCTTGAGGATATCAAACAGCGCATCCTGGAATTCATCGGTGTCGCCAAGCTCTCAGGCACTGTCAAGGGCAGCATCCTCTGCCTCGTCGGCCCTCCCGGCGTAGGCAAAACAAGCATCGGCAAAAGCATCGCCCGCGCCCTCAACCGCAAATTCTATCGTTTCTCCGTCGGCGGCATGCGCGATGAGGCCGAAATCAAAGGGCATCGCCGCACCTATGTCGGCGCCATGCCCGGCAAGCTGATCCAGGCTTTGAAATACTGCCAGACGATGAATCCTGTGATCATGCTCGATGAGGTCGACAAGATGGGCAGCAGCTATCATGGCGATCCGGCGTCAGCGCTGCTTGAAGTGTTGGATTCCGAGCAGAATGTGGAATTCCTCGATCATTATATCGATGTGCGCTGCAATCTGTCAGACATCCTTTTTATCGTGACAGCCAACGTCTTGGATACCATCCCCGAGCCGCTCAAAGACCGGATGGATATCATGCGACTTTCCGGCTACATCATCCAGGAGAAGGTGCAGATTTCCAAGAAATATCTGACGCCGCGCACGCGCAAATCGATGGGACTGAAAGCCAGTCAGGTGCAGATCAGCGATGAAGCTCTGCGCGCCATCATCAATGGCTATGCGCGCGAAGCCGGCTTGCGCAACCTGGAAAGCCAGATAAAGAAAATCATGCGCAAAATCGCCATCAAAGTGGTGCGTCTGCAGGAAGCAGCGGAAGCCAAGCCGTCAAAGAAAAGCAAAACCAAAGCCATCACCGCCCCGGATATCAAATACCGCATCACGGCCGCCAATCTCAGCGAATATCTGGGCAAACCCATCTTCACCTCCGACCGCTTTTATGAGCGCACACCGGTCGGGGTATGCATGGGCTTGGCATGGACCGCCATGGGCGGCGCCACTCTCTATATCGAAGCCATAAAGGTGGCCGGAGAAAAAACCGGCATGAAGCTCACCGGACAGGCCGGACAGGTGATGAAGGAATCGTCCGAAATCGCCTGGAGCTACCTGCATAGCTCCGTGCATAAATATGCTGCCGGCTATACCTTCTTTGAAAAGGCCCAGGTGCATATCCATATTCCGGAAGGCGCCACGCCAAAGGACGGCCCCTCGGCCGGCATTACCATGGTCACGGCCTTGCTGTCCCTTTTGATCGACACCCCGGTGCTCGACAACCTGGGCATGACCGGCGAGCTTACCCTGACAGGCAAAATCCTGGCCATCGGCGGCGTCAAGGAGAAGTTGATCGCGGCCCGTCGCTCAGGGCTGAAAGTATTGATCTTCCCCAAAGACAACGTGCGCGATTGCGATGAGTTGCCTGAATACCTCAAGAAAGGGCTGACTTTGCATTTCGTAGAACATTATGATGAGGTCTTCAGCCTCGCATTTCCGGATCACGCGCAATAAAACGAAAGGGTGATATAAATCTATGGAAGCATGGTCCGAAGCCTATCAGCGCAAGCTGCTTGACCCCGCCTGCCTGAGCGAGAAAGTTGCCGGCATCAGATCTTCAGGCCGTACCATCGCCACGCTCAATGGCTCCTTTGACCTGATGCATGCCGGACATTTGCAGATCATCTATGAAGCTTCACAGGTGGCCGATGTGCTGATCGTGGCTCTCAATAGCGACGCGTCGATCAAAGCCTATAAGAGCCCCGACCGACCGATCATCCCGCTGGAATACCGCCTGCAGCTGATGGCAGCCCTGGGCTTCGTCGATTACGTCACCTGGTTTGAGGAGACCGACCCCCGCCGCCTGTTGGGTGCTATCAAGCCCGATGTGCATGTCAATGGCGCCGAATACGGGGAAAACTGTCTGGAGGCCGACACCGTCCAGCAGCATGGCGGTCGAATTCACATCGTCAAGCTAGTGCCGGGGCTATCCACCTCACAGATCCTAAAAAAAATCGCCACACTGCCGTCTCAAGGAAAATGATATGCGACTCATCTACACCCTCAATGACCAAAAGCAGGCGCTCATCTTATCGACCTTCCTGACTGCCGAAGGCGTGGTAAATCAGCTGGAAATCACCACCAATACCGATTGGGGCAGCCCGCAATATGGGGATGCCGTATGCCATCTATGGATTTATGACGAGGACCAGGTCGAGGTAGCCGAGAAGTGGATCTCAGCTTTTAAAGCCCAGCCCGACAACCCCGTCTTTCTAAAAAGGATATCCCATGTGGCGCCCGTCATTACGCCTGTAAATGCCCCCCTGCCGGCCGCAGGCCATGCGGCCGCAACAAGCAAAATATCCCAGCATCTGCCGCAAAAGAGCACCACGATTTATTTGATATTGCTCTGCAGCCTGTTATTTTTCATCGATATGATGACAGCCCCCCACATAACGGCCATCGCCACAAATCTGCCAGCCCTCCCCCAGATGGCATCACCGGTGGAGAAGGCCGCCCTCTACGACTATCCATTGACATACGAGCTTGCCGACAAGCTGGTCAACCTCTATGGCATCGGCCAGCTGCAAGAGCCTCAAGAGCTGCCAGCCCATGGCAAATACCTGCTGGCACAGCTACAGAAAACACCCTATTGGCATGGGGCCTACGCCCTCTTTATGCATCCCAGCACACAGGCAGACACACTTCAGGAGATCACTCCCACGCTTTTCGAAAAGATCCGCCAAGGCGAGTTCTGGCGGTTGTTCTCCCCTTGCCTCATGCACCACGACATTCTCCATCTACTCTTCAATATGCTATGGCTGATCGTACTCGGCCAGCAGATGGAACAGCGCCTCGGCGCCGGCCGCTACCTGCTATTTGCGCTGGTGACGGGAATTTTTTCAAACACCTGCCAGTATCTGATGAGCGGCCCTGATTTCATCGGCTATTCGGGCATCATCTGCGGCATGCTGACATTTATTTGGATGCGCCAGAAAGTTGCCGCCTGGGAAGGATATCCGTTGCAAAAAGCGACGATTAACTTCATGATATTTTTCATCCTCGCCATGCTTTCAATCCAGCTGGTTTCATTTTATTTGGAGATTAACCACGAGATGTCCATTTCCCCCGGCATTGCCAATACCGCCCACCTGGCCGGCGCCGCCTTCGGCGCCCTGTTGGGGCGGCTATCATTCTTTTCCTGGAAAACATAGGACAAGCATATGAGCGTAAGAGACATCACCATATTAGGCTGCTCCAGTCAGCAGCCCACGCGCTTTCGCAACCACGGCGCCTACCTCGTGCGTTGGAACGATGAGGGCTTGCTTTTCGACCCCGGCGAAGGGACGCAGCGGCAATTCATCTTTGCCAATGTCGCCCCTACCGTGGTGACGCGCATTTTCATCTCCCATTTCCATGGCGATCACTGCCTGGGCCTGGGCTCGATGCTGATGCGCCTGAATCTGGACAAAGTTACCCATCCGATCCACTGCTACTACCCTGCCAGTGGCAAAAAATATTTCGACCGCCTGCGCTACGGCACCATCTATCACGAAACGATCCACGTCGTCGAACATCCCGTCACCCAGGCCGGCCTGGTGGAAGATGATGGCAAATTCCGCATCATGGCCACCTTTTTGGAACATGGCGTCGAAAATATCGGCTGGCGCATCACCGAACCCGACACGCGCAAATTCGACCCACAAGCCCTCACCGCCCGCGGCATACGCGGCCTTTTGGTGCGCGAATTGATCGAAAAGGGGGAAGTCACCCTCGCCGACGGCCAGCGCGTGACGCTGGACGATGTCAGCTGGATCCGCCAGGGCGACAGCATCGCCGTGGTGATAGACACGCGCCTATGCCAAAATGCCATCGATATCGCTAAAAATGCCAAAGTGCTGCTGTGCGAAAGCACCTATCAGGAAGAACACCAGGAACTGGCCTATAACCACTTCCACCTGACAGCCAAGCAGGCCGCCACCATCGCCAAGCAAGCCGGGGTCAAACAGCTCATCCTCACCCACTTCTCCGCACGCTACCAGAACCTGGAAAGCTTTGAAATCGAAGCTAAAACGGTATTTCCCAATGTCTTCATCGCCGAAGACTTCAAAACTTTCCCCTTTGACAAATGATATGTACGATTGCGCCGCTAAGCGATTCATAGAACATCTCAAAATCATCAAGAACGCTTCGGAACATACGCTAAGAAACTATGCCATCGATCTGAAAAGCTTCCGGAATTATCTGCTGAACGAAAATTCGCCGGACAAACACGCTGCCGCCACCCCCATTGCTTTAGCGGCCATAGACCGCAAAGCCATCCGCAACTTCCTGGCCCATCTGCATGCCGCGCAGAAGAACAGGAAAACCATCGTGAGAAAACTTTCTACACTGCGCACCTTCTTCAAATATGCCTTCGAAAACAAGCTGATCCCGGCCAACCCCGCCGAAATGCTCGACACCCCCCAGATCGACAAAAAGATCCCCTCCCCCCTCACCTACGAACAGATCAAACAGCTGTTTGAACTGCCCGATATCACAAGCTTGCTCGGACTTAGGGACCGCACCATCATGGAGCTATTTTATAGCTCAGGACTACGCATCAGCGAACTTGTAGCCTTGAACCGCCACGACATCGATACGCGCGCCTGCCTGATCAAACTCAAAGGCAAAGGCAAAAAAGAAAGAATTGTCCCCGTCACCCAAAATGCCGTGCACTGGCTCACCACCTATCTGGAAAATGCCGAACGCTACCGCGATATGGACGGCCATCGCGCCGAAGCCGATGGCGAGGCCGTCTTTCTCAACAAGCTGGGCAAAAGGCTTTCCGCCAGATCCATCGACCGCCATTTCGAAGCCTATTTCAAACAAAGCGGCCTGGCAGGCCGCGCCACGCCCCACACCATCCGCCATACCATCGCTACCCACTGGCTGGAAAACGGCATGGACCTAAAGACCATCCAGACGATGCTCGGCCACAGCTGCCTCACCACCACCACCATCTACACTAAAGTATCGAACCAGCTTAAGCAAAAGGTCTACCACCAAGCCCATCCGAGGGCAAAGCTGAAGGATGAATGATAAGGGATGAAGGCTGCAAATAGTGCTTCTATGGCATAAAATTAAACACAAAGAACAACCAAAAGGCGCCAAGAAAAGAGATTCATCCAGTTTTGGGGCCAAAGACGTGAAGTAGAGTATAGAGATGTTACTAGGCGAAGCCCATCTCTTTGTAGCGCCCAAGCGGTTTACCGCTGATATCTGAAAAGTAACGGTGTCATTAGATGCCATCTTCAGAAAAAGAACGATCTCTTATAAGCTTTCTTTTTACCAAAACAAAAGCTAATAAGGAGATCGTTCATGTCTAATAGTAGCAATTCCAATCATTTCAAAAAACAACAACATAAAAACAAACTTGGATACATCGATCCTACTGTTGCTGGCATCGATATAGGAGATAAGGGAATCCATATAGCTATTCCCGATGGTAAAGGTGGTTCTTACGTGAGGGAATTTGGTACAACGACACCTGAACTCCGTGAAATAGTCAAAGTTCTTAAAGAGGCTAATGTGGAAATTGGTGTTATGGAAGCTACGGGTGTTTATTGGATTCCCCTGTATGAAATTATGGAAGAATCAGGCTTAAAACCAGTCTTGGTCGATGCTAAAAATGTCAAAAATCCACCTGGCAGAAAAACTGATGTGGTGGATGCTCAGTGGATTCAAACATTATATTCTAGTGGTCTATTAAGAGCTGCTTATCGCCCACCACGCGATCGCTTAAAATTGCGGGCATATGTAAGGCAGCGCATGAATGTCATCAAAACAAAGCAATATGCACTTCTGCATATGGAAAAAGCCTTGCAGTTAATGAATATCAAGCTGAGCACCGCTGTAAGCGATATAGCGGGAGTCTCCGGATTAAATATAACACGAGCAATAGCAGCCGGTGAAAGAGATCCATATAAGTTAGCTGCAATGAGGAATAAGCTTTGCAAAAAGGAAGAGAGCCTATTTGTAGCAGCCCTGACAGGGAATTATCAAGAAGAACATATTTTTTCGCTAAAGCAAGCCCTAGATCAATACGATTTTGCACATAAACAGCTGGACGAGTGTGACGAGTGCATTCAGAAGGAGCTTGAGCGATTTCCAGATGTAGTCAATACGCCTCCACCAAAGAACCATAAAGATATAAAAAAGCGTCCTCAGTTTTCTAAATTCAAAAAACCTAAGAAAAATGATCTTTGTTTTGATGTCAGAGCCATTCTCTGGAGAAAAACAGGAATAGACCTGACAGCGCTGCCAGGCATAGCAGATAGTACTGCACTACTCATTTATTCAGAACTTGGAGGGACTGACGTAAGCGCCTGGAATAGCGAAAAAGCATTTTCGTCCTGGCTAAAACTGTCCCCCGGCAATAATGTTTCAGGAGGTAAACGACGTAAAAGCAAAAGGCAAAAACCAAGTGCCAATTATATTTCACAGGCTTTAAGAATGTCTGCAGTGGCAGCTAAAAAATCAGATGCTGCATTAGGAGCACATATCAGGCGCATATGCGGCCGAACGGACAACTCTAAAGGGATTAAGGCCGGCGCGCATAAGCTAGCGACTATGGTATATCACATGTGTAAGGAAGGCTGGCAATATTATGAAAAAGGAGCAGAATATAATGAAAAAATGCATGCAATGAAAAGCCTGATCGGATTGCACAAAAAAGCTGAAAAATTAGGTTATAAACTAGTTGCCGTAACAGCGTAAAGAAGACAAGAAAAGCAAGACCGGTTGAATAGCAGTAATCAAAAATTCGTGGAAAAAATTGACCCATCGAGCACTGGTGCTAAGTGCCCGTTTTGTAGCTTGGTCGGAAAGAATCGCGATAATATCATTGGGAAGCATAGCTATCCCGTTCGGAAGATCGCCTGGCATTATGTTCTTTCCTCCGCCTTTTTAATGATTAATGCTCTTCGACTCCAAAAGCAGGGGAAATGATGAAAGATCCGCCAATAACGCCGGCATAAGTTTCGTAAGCATTCAACCTATTGTTACTCGGAAGCCCGTCAGCTAAGGCTTGCGAGCGCAAGCGAAGACAGCCGCAGCTACGGGTTTTACAAACAAAAAAACAACCCCATCGGGGTTCTTCTCTTTATGTCCTTACACCCTAATAGATTAAAAAGAGAAGAACCCCGATGGAGACAATTGCAAAAGTATTTCACGAGTTATACAGCGATTCTTTGGAAGTCAATCGTACCCGGGATCAAAATGAATCGATGCTAGAACGCTCAAAACTACACAAAAACTCGAGCTTTACTTCAAGAATTCACAATAACTTCAATTTAGAACAATTTATTGTCACTTCTGCAATTGTCTCGATGGGGTTAAGCAGTCAATTTTCTGCTCCCGTAGCTGCGGCTGTCTTCGCTTTCGCTCGCAAGCCTTAGCTGACGGGCTACAAAGAGATGGATTTGTCCATGCCTGCAAAAAATGATGAACCACTTTTCAACCACTCATTTGTGTGATGAGCCATAAAAGAGGGTGAGGCTGACTTAACGGGCAGGGTGGATTGGAAGGACGAGGCTGATGGTCTTTGCTTTTATAGCCTGTTATAAACGTCTTTTCTGCCAGCAACATCCAAGACCAGCACAACCAACCTACCATCAAAAATTCTATATATTATTCGGTAAATACCATATCGTATGCGGTATAATTCCTTGCCCGATAGCTTGAGTGATCCGTGTGGCCTAGGATCATCAGCCAGACTTTCTATTTTTTCTTTGATTGATTTGGCGTCGCGTTTGGGTACTTTCTCTAATGCTTTCGCTAAGTTGATGTCGTAGTCAATTTTATAACTCATCCCATCCTACTTTTTTCATCATCACGGCGTGGGGAATTGTTTTGCTTCCATCTGCTACATGTCGATCCCAGGCTTGCTCTGCAGCTTCAACATCCTCTTGTAATTCTAATTCGGCAAGCTTTTCCAAAATTGCTTGTGTCGCTAATTCGCGCACACTTATCCCTAATCTAATGGCCTGTATCTTTAGATGCCTACGTGCCTCTTCCGGAAATTCAAAGTTTAGGCGACTGGGCGTTTGTGGTTGTTGTCTCATAAATGCCTCCTGCTTTCTTAATATTAACACAAATTAACATTTGCAGTAAAGTTCAACCCCTAAGTCGCTAAGGTTGGTAAGGGGCCAGCTCCTGCCGCCTGCGCCTGTAAAGCAGATCGCTGGCTTCTTGAGGCAGGCTTTTATCTTCGAGATAGGGCTTATAAGCCTCTTCTATACCCTTAAGCATGAGAGCTTTATATTGATTTCCTAGTAAAGACTTAAGGGCGGCAACGTTCAAGCAGAGCGCTACGGCGATATATTCAAGACCATGTCCGTCATTGGAATGCGTTGAGGTGGCGTTCGCCATGGTTGTGGCATTGGCAGAGGCTAAATCAGTAGCATCCTGAACCATAAATGAGGCATAACTGCCATAAGTGCCAATAGCTAAAGGATATTGCGCTGCCACAACTCCAGAAATCAGCAGCGCCGACTTAACAATTTTTGTTATGATTTCTCCACATGAAGATTTTCTCATATCATTCCCGATTTGACTGCCGATTAAGCAAACTAAGTTTCTGATAGAGAGTTTATCATGCTTGGCTTGATCGATTTGTTGTTGAATGGACTCGATAGCAATCATTCCCACCGCCAATCCACCCCAACGAGACAGAGCCATATTCTCTCTTTCGATCAGAAACGCCACTTCTTCATGGCTCAAAAGCGCGCGTTTTTCCAAAAGCATTTGGTTGTACGCGGCGATAATTTTCTCACAAATTTTCTGGTGATAAGGTCTTCTAAATAGCAAAGCCGCCATCGGCAGCGCCACAAAGTGTTTCAACTGTTCCAAATAAGTCACAGCCATGCCCATGTTACTAAGTCCTTGGACGGCGCTGCTGGCAGTATCGAAATCAGCCGAGCCGATTTCGCTTACCGCATACACGCGATTAGAATTTAAACATGCCCAGCTACCGATGATGGCGGGATAAACCGCACTTAATATCCCCAGTGAAACAATACCTTTTATAATCGTCAGTAAAGGTTTGTTTTTGGCTTCCTCACAATATGCCCGGCTGGCCAGAACAATGGCTGACCACTGTGAATTTTTATCAATCTCATCCAACAGCTTTTGCATGTGCTGTGCCATCTCGAATTGTTTAAGGCTTTGTTGACCAATAATGGCCATGTCATCTTTATTTTCTTCTGTCAGCTCTGCTGTTTTTAGCTGACTTCCATGCGCGGGAAAACTCAAGCTTTGTCCAGCTAAACGGATGATCTTCTCGTCGCTTTCAGCTTTATTTTCTTCAGCCATAGTCAGCGTCAGTTGATTTTCAAGATCGCAATGGCTGTGATCCCGCGGCCACGAACCTGCAACAATTAAGGCATTCATTTCGACACTCATGCTTAAACCATTTTTAATAGATATTTAGATATGTAGCATTGGTTACATGTAACCGAAGTTACATATGTCTTCACTTTTTGACAATCATATTTGGATTTATTTTTTATTTGGGCTATGGCATCGTCGTGAACATGGAAGATCAAGAAGCAGGCAGCGCGCGCGATTCACTTTAGAAAGGCTAGACTGCAACGCCTTTGTGAATTGGCAGAAGATTACACTGAGATGATTGCCGATTTAATAGCTGTGCAGGGCAAGGCCCGCGTGTGCGATCTGGCACGCGCAATGGGTATTTCGCATGTCAGCGTCCTTAAAACGATCAAAAAGCTTATCCGCGACGGTTATTTGATAGATCATGTCAATCCCTTGATTGAGCTGACAGCCAAAGGCAAGGAGATGGCGGCCTATTCGAAAAAGAAGCATCTCACCCTATCGACTTTTCTGCTCAAGTTAGGCATTCCGGCACACATCGTGGCCACCGATGTAGAAGGGATCGAACACTATATCAGCCCCATCACTTTACAGGCCCTTGAAGCGCATTTGGCGAAATTGAACTGAAAGGAGGGCCCGGCCCCCTATCTCTCAGGAATTGCTAGTCGATCCAAATGGCGCCTGAAATACATGCCCCATGGTTCCATCTTGGAGTTCCACGCTTGCTTACCTTGAACCGCTGAAGCTACAGCTGTTGACATTTGTTCTATATCTTTGAGGTCTGTCGCTGTGAGTTCAATATTTTATTCAAGACATCATATCTATGAAATTTTTCCGCCCTCTCAAATGTTTCTTTTAACATTACGGATGCAACCGTATTGTCAATCGAATATCCTAGTCGAGGCCGCCTAACAATGTGGCCAATTTCTTCCATCATGATCTCTAGTCTTGCAGGGTCTGTGACCAACCACACTAGCTTGAACTCATTTGATTTAGAGGGAGTGTAAGAGTCTAAAGGAAGAGCGCCAATCTTGTCGAGATAACGTACATTTTCAGTTAGGCCCTTCCAGAACTTACTTTTGTCTTCAGCAACAAACGAAAGTTGCATTTTTATTCCACCATCAATGGTGTGTGAAAGCGTCAAGTTCGCACTAAAACGTGCATATTTGTGAACGCCCAGTTGTATTATTCCGCCATTAGAACCATCAATTGCGAAAATAGGCTTTTCAACAGGCGGATTAAAATCATATGAAGCTTCAAACTCCTTTCCCAGTAACGTTTAAGCCTATGAATTTCGGTTTAAATCCCAGTCCATGCAGTGTCCAATACGTCTCTTCAATCCCCCCAGACAATCTATTATCCATTTTATGCATTTCCCCGACGGCCTTCAGGGATTTCTTAAGGAGCGATGGGAGGTTTGACTGAGGAAGCAGTTCCAGCTGCTCTGCGATTTGCAGATCAGGATCTCCTACCCTTCATGCTAGCTAATGATTCGATCGCCTTGATTGTATCATCGACAGAATCCACCTTTTAAATAAAAGGCTAACCATGTCGGAAGGTCTCCAGCCTCTTTCATTCCCAGAACCTTTTTACAGAGCTCATCGGCACGTCCCCTAGACACTTGCCCTTCCTGCACTTGTTCTTCAAGGCCCATTAGAAATGCTGGCCATCTTTTTGGATTATAGGATCGATTGATTCACTCCCTAGAAAATAAAGATCGGCAATCGCTGCATCAGGAAACTTTGTGAGGTAGTCTTGAAAGGTTGTGACTTCTTTCAAAAGACTTTCGGCGTGGCTGATGGAGGGAAATTTACTAAGATAGCCCCTTTTCCCCATGCCTATTGTCTTGAGGGCCACATCTGTGATACTTGAAAGAGACCACCCCGCATCCTTTTGGGGCTTTAACTGGCGAACATCTTCTGTGACCTGCTCAATGGCATCCAGAAAAGCAAGGCTCTTTTGGGTTAAATATTTAGCACTGTAAGGCCATTGTTTGCTTTGTCCAATTTGATTCGAGCGGCGGTTAAGCAAATCCCCCTGTAATCGAAGGGCATCCAGCTCTTGCACGACTTGTTCTTTAGTGGTAGCAGTTTTTAGGTTTTCGAAATGTTCAGCCACAGATTGAATGTTGGCCTTTCCTCCAGCCTGGTTGCTGGCGCCGAGCAGTAGCTGATCGTATGCTGCCAGATTTTGGCTACGCAGTGGACAAATACTGGTCAGATTGTGGCTTAACTTGAGGCTATTTGGCTGCCCAAACAAACCTCCATGGCTATGCTCGGGACTGCTTCCCGGTAAACCTTGATTGATGAGATATCCCGCCCCTAGCAAGCAACAAAAAAGTGTACCGATCACTTTCGCTTTGGATGCCATTCTCCTTGTTTGTTTTTTAGCAGTCCGGTTTATAGGTGGAGTTTTGTCTAAGCGCTTATCATGCATTTCTTCTTGGTTACCGTTTGAAAAGTTGACAGAATCATTCTCTTCACTAAGCGCCTCTGAGAGCGCATTTGAGGCCAGTTGTTCAACTTTCCGCCAAGGAACTTGAAAATTCTTCCTTTCAGCAGGGCTTCCCTGGGAGGAGTCGCTTTCGTCAATCGCATTTTTTTTAACTTCAGACTCCAAAACAGTTGCGCTATTGGCAGCCAGCAGACCAAGGCAACCTGTCTTCATTATCGCCGTCATCCTGCGTTTTCATTATAACGTTAAGGGCAACTGTATCGGCCATGTCAGCAGTTGAGGTTATGGCCTGGCTGGAGGAGGGTGCCTGAATAACCTGAGACAGCCATGAGGATCCCCCTAAAGACTCACAAGGTGCTGGCATTTCTACAATATCATGAGCTCCACCTGGCGACGCATGAATCTTAACACCGAGATTTTGAAATGAGGAGCTTCCTTTAACGATCGATTGAATGAGGGTGTAAAGCTCTTGATGCTGAGCCACACTTTTTTTATCTAAGGGGATCAATTCCTCGCTTTTGCGGCATTCAAGATTTTTCCTAAATGATCTAACTGTAATTTCCCCTCATCGACACCTTTTTTTATGACTTTAATCAATTGACATTCAAGTATTTTTCGATTTGTCCGATTGG
Source organism: uncultured Chlamydiae bacterium (assembly GCA_963830365.1). GTDB lineage: Bacteria > Chlamydiota > Chlamydiia > Chlamydiales > Parachlamydiaceae > CAWHMU01. The sequence continues at coordinate 157 of CAWHMU010000033.1, read as the reverse complement.
CGTAACCCAGCCATCCTCGAATGGTTTCGAATATCCTTCTGGCTAGTCCTGACTTTTGAATCTCAGCGCCATCACCATCACCGAGAACAACATAAGTTACATTGGGAGCTTGAGCAAGTAAATTAACTTGTCGCATAACAGGATCAAGTGACATAAA
>CAWHMU010000032.1:0-32316 GCA_963830365.1 uncultured Chlamydiae bacterium | reverse complement strand
TTAGCGTGGCTTTGATGATCTCGGCGTCTTCGGCAGCGACGGCAAAATTCACACGCTGAGATTGATCCAGGCCACGCAGCCGCCACACCGCCTGCAGCAGATCGCGCAAGAGGGTATGGCGTCCTATGGAGACTGCTGCTGTCATCTGCGCGCCCAATTTGATATCGGAACCGGTGGTATGCTGCTGATCCCAGAATGCGATGAGCTCATCCTTGGTTAGATTGGTTTTAGAGAGTTCAACCGGCGCTGGTTGACCATCGACAAGCGTCATGACCATCAGCCGATCCTGCTTATCGTAATAAACTACCCCCTTAATGCCTGTGTCCGGCCAACACTCCATGCCCAGTATGGCTGCTGCCACCTCGGCGCGGTCGGCCACATCGCGCAGCAACCCGGCCGCATCGATGATGGAGCCGCTGGGAATTACTGAGCGGCTATAGATCTGATTTAAGAGGTCTTTTATCTCATTGCCGGCCCTAGTATTGCCAGGGTATCGACATGGGGCGGCGTATGCTCCCATAAAAGGTTTAGCGTTTTGGCTGTTGTGCCGGAAAGATATGCTCGCCCCATCTGTATGGGGAAGGTGTCTTTATTCCAAAGCGTGCCCGACATGCCATCGATATTTTTGAAAAGGAAACCGAACACCTGGGCATCGGCGTTGAGCTGGTTTTGATAGACCTTAATCTCAGGAATGACATGGCGTCTGATGAGCTCAGCTTGCATCTGGGGATCGCGATTGACGGCCTCGGTGATGGCCTTTAGATCATCCGCAGACAGTTTTCGCATGTTATAGCCGCTGCCTCCCATTTTTACAAACTGGCGGTAGCTGGGGAGCTCTTCAAGCTTCATGGTAGGATTTTGAAGCCCCTCTTCGGTAAACAGCGTGGCCAAGCGCTGCACCTCTTTAGCTATGATGTCTGTTGGCAGGCCGGCTTTTAAATACATCAGGAAGGTGTAATTGAGCTTCTCCAAAGCCGTACCAAAATCCTCGCGCCGTTGCGCTTCGCCATTTTTGTAGGGGATGGCGCAGTGGTCACTCATATTATCGGGATTTTTGCCGAAATGTTCGTTGAGATTCTTTGTCAGCGTCAGCGGCAGCAACTCATTGAACTGTTCCTTGTAAAGCGCCAACAGGTCCTGCACAGCAGGCTCCGCCTGGTGCTTAAGGAGCTCGCTGCCCTTTTGTTCTGGGCGATCCAGCAGGAAATCCTCGACCTGCTGCCGCGCCTGCGCAGACAAGGGCTTTAAAAAGGCTTGCAGGGCTTTATTTCCTGCGCCAACCTTGCCTTCCAGCACAGCCTTGGCCAGCATCGGTTTGACGATTTTTTCATAATGGTCTTTGGTAAATGGAACGGCACTTGGAGATTTAGAAAATGCCAGACGGATGCTTTGATTGATGACGGCATCGCCGGCCAGCAAGCCGAAAGATCGGCTGCCACCTCGCCATAAACATCTGCCAGCGGTGTGGCTGACCCGATGGTATAGTGGGACGACTGCAAGGGGTTCATCAAGCTGTCCACCTCATCCACCAAAGCATTGCCCGAAGCTTTGAGCACTCCAAAAAGCTTTTGGAAAAGTTTGATTTCTGCCAGCAGCGCCTCCTGTTTTGATCCAGAAGCAGCATTGGCAGTGTAACTATGCAGCTTTTCAACAAATTTAAGATATAGGCTGTGCAGACTGCTTTTACTCATCAGCACCACCCGGCGCTCATCGATGCTGCGTTGAAATCTTTCCAGCAGTCGCTGCAGCTGTGCTGCCTCAAGCTTGGTCTCGCGCCGGCACTCCAGCACCTCCAGCACCTGCTTGAAACTTTGACCCAGCGTCTTTTGCAGTTCAGGCGCCATCGAGCTCATCAGCGTATCTGGCAGGATGCCGATGGCCAGCTTGCTACCGTCGGCATTGAGCAGACTAAGCAGAGGCAGCAGCACCGAGGTCTTGCCCGCCCCCATGATCATCTCAAGCACCGCCCCTATCTGCTGCGGCGCTCCGATCTTGCCTTCTTTAAGCCCCAGCTTGTCAAGGTTTTCCACCTGGTCTTGACGCATCAACACATGCATGTAATATTCAAAGACGAGATATTGGGGGTGTTTGGCCACGTCATAGCTGCGATAAGCCGCCGCTACCGATGCTACCTCCTGCACGGCCTGCCGGATATCTTCTTCAGGAGCCAGTGCAGTCTTTAACTTCTCAAGCTGCTCGATGGCGGCTGCCACACGTGCCAAATGCTGATGGTAAGTAGCGTCTTCAAGATAGGTCTGGATGTTTTTTACCAAGACTGCGACATCGTTATCGCTTAAGGCCGGATTGCGTTGGCGGTAAAAGGCGGTGTCGGCATGCAGGAACAGGCGCAGCGCCTCATCGATACCGACAGGACGCTCAACACCGGACGCTAAGCGCACCTCGCGCGCGGCCTGCAGGCGGCGGTCAGCATAGGGACGGTTGACGCCGGCCTCTATTTGTCGCCGCTGCTTGACCAGACGGGTGTGGCCTAGCTCAAGCGTGCGCATCAAATTAAGCTTTAAGCTATGCAGCTTGGCATAGTCTTTGACGGCATAGGTGACAGGCGCTTTCCCGGCAGGTGCCTTTCTACCGTCAATCGAAGCTTTGATTTCATCCACCTGCCGTTGCACAGCCTTATCTTTGGCATGCACAGACAAAGCCTCCGTTAACGCTGGCTTATCTTTGAAAGATTCAGCAGGCGCTATTTCAGAAGGAACTTTTATAAAAAAATCCGCTATCTTGAAAACCGGTTTAAATCCAAACAGATGGTTCACAAACTTTAGGCATTGTCCTTCGATCTCTTGTGGTGTGTGCGCTGCGGCGGGTTTTACCTCCATCATGCTATCTAAAGGCAATGACGACACTGTTGCCTTGTAATAGCCTTTGGAAATTGCCAGCAGCTTGCTGATCACTGCTTTATGTTTCAAATCAAAATTGCTATAACTGTTATGAAGATCATTAATAAATAATTTTAGTGTTTGAACAACTTCCACTTCGCCCGGAAAGTCTGACGCATGGTCTATCAGTTGAAGCAAAATCAATGCCGACATGCTTTCATCTTTTATTTGACTGCTGAGTTTGATATTAAACGTTGTCCGTAGGGACTGCCACAACGCTTCTATCGAGAGATCCGCCTGGGAGTAGTCAGTGCCTGACAGTTTAGCAAGTATTGTGAGCAAATTTTCGCGGCTCAGCGATGATGGTTTACTTAAAATGCTGTAATAATGAGGAAAGTCTTTATATAAATTTGCCTGTAATATTGAATCCTTATCTACGGCTGCTTTAGATTCTCTCCTTCCGATCCCTCCAACAACCTCTTTATAGCCTCTGAGCCCATCTATCCAAGTAACCTCGTCGCAGTCTAAGGCGGCGGGCTTTTGAAACTTATCATTGCCTATATACCAATTATATAAGGCGATCACTGGCTGCCAAATGTTGGAGTTTGGGGGATTCTGTTGCAAAATACCGTAGCTTTCAGCTGCAAGGCGGTTGAGGCGGTTGGTAAGCACGGTCTGAATATGGCTTGGCTGTGCGGCATTTTTTTTGCTATCCAGACGTTTCAGCAGCAATACTTCTTCCCCCACAGACAATTTCGCATCTCCCAGATCTCCCAGATATTCCAGATCTTCGAGATAATCTGGATAATCGGTATATAGCATCGCATAAATTTGTTTTTGCAATGGATCGTTTGCATCGCTACCGATGGAGGCAGGCGTTCCAATATCTTCAAGATGGCGTAATAGCAATGCCAGAGCTTTCAAGCGCAGCGCTATTGCCTTTGGGTGAGGATCCTTGTTGCCTTCGTTTAATTTTGTAATCTCAAACAGAATAGCCTTTTCTTGCTCGGATAAGGGCTGCAGGAGAGATCCTAAGCCATGCAAATATTTCTGGGCTCGTGCGTAGTCCTGCACCCAAAGGTAATTCCTTGCCAGCATCAGCCGGGCCGCATCGCTGCCCGGTTCCAACTCGCCGCTGACGGGGTTGACATCACAGACCAATAGCGACTTCGCTCGGCTGTCTGGTTCGGGTTTCCTGATCGCATCAGGGGTTAGACTGCTTTGTCTAATCGTCTCAAATACAGAATCTGACAACATGACGCGTTGTTGACGTTTGCCATCGGAAGACGTTTTTTCCAATACGAGGTAATTATCTAATTTGGCAAGGGAAGCGATATATTGCGTCTCAGCCAGTGCATACCCATCCGCAGTATAAGCCCGCCATTCTGTTTTGCCCGGCACCTGTTTAACACTAAATGCAAAGGCATAACGCGGCAGTTCGATGCGACTTGGCAGACCGGTAATAGCATCTTGCAAGATGACTATATGCGAAAAGTCTTCAAAGCGCTTAAGGAAGGATTGCGCCCCCTGGCTAGCAGCTAAATTAGACACCACCAAGCCCGTCTTGTTGCCGTTTTCATCAAGATGGTGAATGACTAATTTGTCGGCAGGTGTCCTTTCAATACGATAGAGCAGCGCATGTGTCTCCTTATGTGTTATCACCACCTCGGGATTTTTGCCTTCAGCAAACACAGAACCCCAAGCCTTGGCGTTTTGGTAGATACAGCTTGGCTTAAATTGCAAAACAGATAACGGGACTTCTTGGAACCACTGGGCACCGAATTGACGTTGCACGATCACCTCATTTTTATCCTTTGCTGAGATGTGGCGCATGCGACATAGGCGGCCGCTGTTGTCGCGAAATTCGAAGCTGTCCTTATCAATTTGCAGCACCGTCGATGGTATCTGATCGTTGAAGTGCTCCCTATATGTTTTATGGGTGGTGATCGCTGCCGGCAGGGAGCTAAGCTTGATGCTTTTGGCATATACACTGCCTTTCGCAACATCGACCGTATATTCTCCATCAGTCGTCACACAAAGGGGCATATGGGAGGTGTCCCACGTTTGTTTCGCAACATCCGGATAGAAGGCGTGCACAACCCTATCCAACATAGCGCCGCCTTCAGGCTGAGCGATCATACGATAAAGCTCCTCCCTCTTTCTGAGCAGGGCATCGCGCGTTTCATGTATGTCTGCCAGTGTATCTGGTTGCCTTTCATGTGGACCATATAGCGATAGCTGAATGTCGCTTATCAGGAAATCTACTATATCATCGGCAGTCAACGTCTGTTGCGCGGCATAGTAAGCCACAAGTTCCCGGTATAAGGCATGCTGGATCATTCGGGGATGTGATTCCTGCAGCAGCGTTTTAATTTCGCGCACTGTATCGAAAAAAACGGCTTTAAAGCCCTCCGGAAAGCGCTCTGGCGCCTGTTTTTGCACTCCTTCTATATAACCGACCAGGCGCCGGTTGAGTTGGATAAAGAAAATTGCCGCTTCGTCATCGGGCGCTGCCGGCTGCAGACTTGTTTTCAGCCCCTCCTGGCAGTAAATGGCAAGCTGATCCAGCAAGCTGACCGTTTGTTCCGGCGTCTGCATTTCTTCCCATAAAAGTCCGCCATCGAACAACAACATATTGAAGAGATCGCGATAATTTTGTTTAGCTAGCAAATGAGGATTTTGCTTAAAGTAACCTAGCGTTGCCTGGACCTGCAATTTGGCGTCGCTGGACAAGCCCAGTAACCGGCGCATCTGCTGCAGGTTTAGTTTTTGACTGGCTTCATCAGAAAGCTCAAGTCTCTCCGGGGTACTGATGCCGATCTCATTAGCCACTACGCGCCGCCGTTCTCCTAGTGGGAGTTCAACTTTACGACCACTCCAATAAGTTCGTTTTCTTTTGAATTCTCCTGATAACGCTTTATCGCGAATGGATATTTCTAATAACGTCTTATCATGAATTTCTGGCGCAGTAAATCCCAAATGAGCTTCTGGCCAAACCGATCCGTAGCCGATATCATAATCCTTTTCAGGACCATCTCTATTATCGCGAGGATCTATTTTCAAATAAGAACTTCCCAGAGAAACGTAAATGTCATCTCTCCCAAAATCAACCGAAAAAAAACTGCGTAACTCGCTTTTGATATTATTGCGCAAGTTAAATTCACTAAGATAACCAGTCAACAGATAATCAGTGAAGAAGGAGGTTTCAAGTAAGACAAAAAAGGAGTCTGGCAAGATTACTTTTTTTCTCTCATTCTTTTCTAAGATCTTCAAGGCTCGCTTTAAGGGATCTTCTTTCAGCAGCTCAGGATAGCTTTCATTAATTTTGGCTTGCATGTGTTCTTGCTTGATCCAATCCACCAACCAATTGACTACCGGATGTTTCTTATCGGCTGGAAGACGGTTATAATCTTTTAGAGTAATGGGAAAAGTCCAAACTTTAATTATTATTCCTGCCGGGTATTTTTCGAGGCCGAAAAAATCAGGGATCGCACCTTTAGGATTGCGTTGTGACCAATACTCCTTAATTGCCACACTCTCCATTACCGCTGCTGGGTCTAAGAGGGTAAAATAGAGCGACTCGCTTTCTAAAAAATGGCCAAAATTCTGCTGGTAGAGACTGGGCAGCTCGAACCCTAGTTCTTTGGCAGACTGACGGGCGATTTTATCTGACACCGTGACTATTTTTACCATGGCTAAATAGTCACAGGGTTTGACCTGCATGGCACGATTGGCATCAAGTCCACCGATTTCGGCCTGGTTGAAAACAAACTCCCGGCTAAAGGCTGCCAGCGTTTCCAGTAAGGGTGCGGCTTGACGGCCATCCAATTGCAGCCAGAAAGCTGCATCATGCAAAGGAATTTTACGGGCAAAATCCACGATGGCCTCTTGCGTGGCAATTAGATGCCCTGGCTTGCGGATATTTTGAAAGTTATCAAGGAATTTTTTGGCATCAACAGCAAAAGATGCTCCGACAGGCTGCCAGTCTTTAATTCCAGTGGTAAACACTTCATCGTTACTCTCAAGAGCTTTGGCTTTATAGGAGACCTCTCGCAAGTTGTTGACGACATTATACTTGATGGTGCTGAGCGGAAAGACCCCATCGGCAAGTATTGATTGAATCTCCAGCTTAGGCTGTACCTCTACCGCCTTGATGGCCAGTTCAGCTTGGGCTGTCTGCAGCCGCTGACGGATGCCTTGTATCTTTTGCAGCGCCAGCTCCCTATCGGCATCTGATACGACGCCCTGGCTATGCCATTTGTCCAGCGCCACGGCGAAAGCTGCCGTGCCCTTATCCATCAGATTTAAACCCTGCTGGTTGTCGCCATATTTTGCCCCATGCAGCGCATCGTAATCGCATAGCGCTTTAAGTTGGACTTCAAAGTCGAACTGGCGCGGCAGGGTCTGATCGCCCAGCTGTTGGGAAAAGGCCGCCATCAGCGACATATAGCCGCAGGTGCCGCTTTGCTGGGCGGCGCGCAATTCATCGGCTTTGTGATCGGCCTGGCTGATCTTGCCGCCGATGAACGGCAGTATGCGGGCATAGAAATCGCGCGGGCCAAGCCCTTTACCGCTGGTTTTTTGCAGTTCCTGCAAGGCATTAAGGATACCGTAGTCGAGTAGCTTTTCGGTTGGTATATCGACAATTTCAATAAAGGTGGCAAATAGCGTGTCGGTTTCGATCACCGCCCGCTGGTAATATGCAAGCCCTTCGCCGGTATTATAGACACGAAAAGTCAGCTGTCCATTGCTTTGCTTGATGATTTCATGGACGATGGCATGTCCTTCCCAGCCGCCCGAAAAGAAAAAGCTCTTGCCCGGTACCAAGGCATCTATTTCAGTCTTCAATTTGTTGTGTAATGGCGCGGCACTTTTCTGCTGAAAGACGCGATCAATCTCAACAGCTTTGTCCAGCTTTTTCGCCAGATCTTCAAAGAGCATTAAATTGCTTTGGCGCTGTGCTTTTGATATAACCAGGCCGCTGCCAAAAAGATCGCGGCAGAAAGCCTGCCTGGCCTCATCATCGCATAGGCCGGATTGTCTTAAAGCATCAATTTTCGACTTCACCACTTGTTGTAAATAGCCCAGCATTTCGCCCCGCGTGGAACCTTCCAACAGACTGTGCTTGCCAAACACATCGCCGATGGCGTGCAATAGTGTTCGTTCATCGATAGGGATTGTTGGGGCATCGAGCAGCGCTTGCAATGGCGTTTTCAAAAAACCCTTTAGAGAGGTATGCATGGCTTCAATCTCGGCTTTTGTCTTGGCAAACGCTGTCTTACGGACCTCGATTTCATCTTGCCAGGCTTGGAAGATGTCCATGGGCTCATTAGGTTGGGGAGTATTGTATTGTAAATCTTCGATGGTTTGCCCCAAACGCTTGAGAGCTGCTGCCTGCTCTTTGATCCAAGCAGAGATGCCTACCCCCGTTTGTGGATGATTTTTTAGCCCGCCTTCCACGAAATAATTTTTAAAATGCACAAGCTCTACCTCCAACTCATGCCATTGACGGGACAAGGTCGCAAGCTCGGCTTGAGCCATATGAATTGTTTCAAGTGATGCATAGCTTGGAATCTCCTGACTTTGTGCCTCTTTATATAGCTGTAGGTGGCTATCGATAAGCGTGCTGCCAAAAAACACATTGGCAAAATTGGCCGTCGTTTGCATCACGCCTGCCGCAGCCTTTGCCGGCACAACAGCATAGGTGTGTGAGGCTATGGGCTGCGCGTTAACGCCGGCAAATGCCCCACCAAAGATCGCCAATGCGCCAGTAACAAATTTGGTCACTTTATAACAGAACCCTTCCCGCGGCACAGCAGAAAGGCGCTGTTTCAAAGGGGCCGGTTTGGTTAGCTTTACAGGATTTATCTGGGTGATCTGGCGCTCACGCAGCGCTGTTTTAACCTCTATTGTGACGGCAGGCTCTTTGGGCGGCGCGGCTGGGGCGAATGGCTGCGCATATTCTGCATTCTGCTCTTCTGCCTGCGGCGGCGCCTCTTCCTCGGTAGTCGTAACGCCAGTCTCGGCCGTATTGTCCCTAGCTGTGTCTGCCTGGGAATTTAAACCGGCTTCTGGCTGCGCTTCTTGCTCTGTTTGGCTTTGGCTGGCTGTATCCCGCTTTTCTTCATAGGCTTCGCCCTCTGTATGCGGAATTGCAACAACTACAGGACCAGGAAGTTGAGGAGGTAAGACGATCACGGCCGGATCTGTCGGCGCAGGCGCAAATTTAGTGATCTGCAGCTGAAAAGGGGACAACGCTTTTTGGTGGGCGACAGCGTATTTTTCAATCAGTTTATCGCACAAACCTATATCTTTCAGTGAAAACTCCATTTTCTTTTGCACGGTCGCGTCAATCAACCCCACCAACAGACGCAGTTCATGGTGTTTATCGGGTGTTTGACTGTCAAATGCTGTCAAACCAACCCGCAGAGCCAACTGTTTGACAAGTTTTAAATCATTGGCTTTTAACCAGTTATTTGAGATGCCACGGGCTAAAAAGTGAATAATCTTAAGCTCGACCAGCGACTTATTTGTGCGGTCATAGCCCCCGAAAAAACCTTTGAGTTTTTCAAAAATAGCACGCAAGAAATGCGTTTCTTTGATCTCGCCGCTGGCATCGACGAGCAGACTTTGGCCAAATTTTGGCTGCGCCAGCGTTTCTAAAGTCTGGTGAAACTTAATTTCTTCCGGTGTAGACGTGGCTCGGTTTATCATAAAATATCCTTATTCTATGCCAAAGGCGCGAGTGCATTACAAAAATGAAACACTCTATAATTTATTATAAACAAAGCCTTAATTAATGTTTTTTTTATTAAACAAACCATCAATTCAATTTTTAAACAATTAATATTATACTAATATCATGAGCACCTCGTCTTGTGTTAGGACGGTTTTATGAGAAAGATTTGATCGGTACTACACAAAAACAACAAGATTTTAGGATAGTCAGGATAAAGAAAAAAACTTTTCTGGGTTTATCCTGACTATCCTAAAATCCTGTTATTTCCCCTCTTTTTCTTACGAGAATATCATTAGACGATTTGTAAAAATTTATAAAACCACCCTAGCCTTGTGTTAATGATAGGCTCGTTCTTTGAACAGGGCTTTTTCATTAAAGAAATTTAACACCAAAAATTCCACTCACAGCCAGCTCTAAGGCGATTTCGCCATTTTTATTCTCATATATCTAGCCTAATACATAAAAAAACAATTGACTTTATTTATCACGTATATTACAAGGTGTTTTAAATAAATATATGGTCTAATATGTCGATGAATCTGGTAGATCTACATCTAAACTGGGGTGCATTTACCTCTAAGGGCAAGAAGTATGTCTCCTATAGCCTTGCTAGATCCATTTGGACAAACGGCTCATGCCGGAAAGAAATCGTACTTAAATTGGGTAAACTCACTAATGAGGAAGTCGTATTCTGGCGTCAGACGCTGAAAGACGCAAAAAAACGGCGCAAGGCAATTTCTCAGACAGCCCCTAATCCTTCAGGTGACTCCAGTCCTTCACTTGTCGAAGCTAATAAGTTGACAGCGAATTCTCAGGATCCCGATACTGGAGATCTTCAAATTGCTACGGGGGATTTTGAGGGCGAAAACATGTCAGTAAGAAAGAAATTCATCTACGACGAACACGATCAAAATGTCGATATTCACTCTTACGAGGATGCTGTAAAACATGCTTTTGCGGACGTTCAGGATCCGCGCGTCGCAGATAATCTGCAATATCCATTCTATGGACTTCTGCTAACGATTCTGGCGGGTATTCTTGCAGGCGCAAAGTCCATCAGTGGTATTTACGAGTATGGAAAGGAAAAAGCTGCCATGTTATGCCCTTTACTTAATCTCGAACGACACCCTTCCTATACCGCCTTTTGGTGGATCCTGACGCGAACAAACCCTGAAATCTTGAACCAGGCATTCATTAAATGGATTAAGTTGGTGGCTGACACCTTGGGCGGCACTGAGAAAAAAATCTCTATCGACGGGAAAACTCTGAGAGGTGCCAAAAAGGATCTTGTTCATTACGTGAGCGGATACGAGTCTGGAAGTGGGCTTCTGCTTGGTCAAGTGAAAACAGAGGAAAAATCCAATGAGATCACGGCAATTCCAGAGTTGCTAAAGGTAATCGATGTCAAGGATGCGACGGTCACAATTGATGCGATGGGGTGCCAAAAAGGCATTGTAAATGACATCAGGGAGCGCGGAGGGCATTATGTGATTGCCTTAAAAGGAAACCAAGACACTCTACATGCTGAGGCCCAGAATTTTTTTGATCAAGCCAGAGCAGCTGATTATAAGGGGGCTAAGTGTAAAAAGTATGAAGCGACCAATGAAGGACACGGCAGGCTAGAGAAGCGAGAGGTGACAATCACCAAAAATCTCAATTGGCTGGATTGTCGAAGTGATTGGCGGGATCTTAAGATGCTGATAGAAGTGAAATCCACTAGGACGATCAAGGGTAAATCTACAGAAGAACTTCGCTACTACATTTCCAGCAAGGATATGACTGCGAAGATGGCGAACAGCACTGTTCGCTCACACTGGGGGATTGAGAATAATCTTCATTGGGTTTTAGATGTGTTATTCGGTGATGATATCTCCCGGGCCAATACTGGCCATGCAGCGGAGAATCTAGGTCTCTTTAGACGGATGGCCTATTGCATTTTAAAACAGGAAACAGTGCAAGGACGCGGTTTGGCATCAAAACAACGCAAGGCAATGTGGAATGATCACTATGTGCTTGAACTGTTAAACAAGTTTATCAAGGAAGTGAGCAGCGGGAGCGAGGTTTACCAGCTCGAGTAGACGACTGCCGGCCTAGAGCATCAAGCGCAGCTTGTACCCGCAGGGGCGGCATGAAGAGTGTAAAGTATTTTTAATGAAAAAGCCCTGGTTCTTTGAAGCCAGGTTGTTAGCCGCGAATAGCGGCGGCAACCTTTAGCTACAGGCGTAAACTTGTGATTATGCCACCAAAATCCCCAAGCCGTGATAACGGTGACAACATCTCCATGAAACTGTCGCCGTTATCGCAACTCAATGGCATACTTTCGTGCCCACAAGCTTACACCTGTGGCTACATGCTGCCGCTTCTATTCGCGGCTAACCATGACATTTTTAATATTTAACATGTATGAAACGCGGTCTTTTCTTGCGTGAATGAGCCAGAAATATTGGCGTGGAAAGTTGTTCCCATTTGGCGTATGCCACTCGCGTCTACAAGCCAAATTTGGCACCCAGAGCTCTTGATAGGTTTTAAGAAAAGAACCTGCTAAACTCACAGAAACAAGGCTTGTTAAGTTGATATGCACCGATTGCTATATCACCTCAAAAAAGCTTGCATTGCGCGTGCCATGAGCTTGTTAACTCACCTGCGCTTGAATGCATTGGCCGAGCGCCATCAATTCTTTGGAAGCGATATTTAATGCCTTAAGGCTATTGAAATAGCCCTGCATTTCCGCGTGGAACATGTCACGGGCAGATGCAATGCCGAAGACGCCGGCCAGATTGACCTTTCGCCCGTTTTTAGCGTCCTGGTCGACATCATCGAGGTCGTCGGCAATTTGAAAAGCCATACCGAAATGGGAGGCGCATTGTTTAACCAGCGACAGTTTGTCTGGATGGCCGCCGCCGAAAAGCCAACCGAAAACAAACGACACTTCGAAAAGCGAAACGGTTTTCTTGTGGATAGCCTCGCGCAAAGTTTCTAAAGACAGGTCTGGCGGGAAAATATCCAAAAACTGGCCGCCGGTAGTACCCAGCACACCGGTATTAGCAGCCGCGTTTTCCAGCGCCAGAATGCCGAGCAGGTTGGCATCGACATCGGAAACAGGCTGCTTAGCCGACTTAATAGCGGCCACACAGGCCGGAATGCAGCTGTTGCCGGCCGAGATCAGGGCGTAGCTGGCTAGCAGCGCCACGGCCTCGCCATAGGCTTTATGTAAAGCGGGTTTACAACGGCGTTCATCATCATCATCCATGCAGGGTAAATCGTCGGCGATGAGGGAAGCGGTATGGATATATTCGGCCCCGAGAGCGGCAAAAGAGACGTCAGCCTGGCGATCAAGCGCTTCGGCTACCATAAAGACAATGGAAGGGCGGAAGCGCCGGCCGCCATTCATCAGCGCATATTCGCAAGCTTCGCGCATTTTCCCTTTCTCGCCGAAAAGGAAGAGGTTTTTTTTGATGGCCGTTTCAAAACGCTCTTGATAGGGCTTCAAAAGGGTTGCAATGGTTGTCGGCACTCTTTTGACAACATCTTCGGTGCAATGGGTCGCCATTATTTATCTCCAAATTACTTATGAATAGTATAGTCGAGCGCGTCGAAAGAAAAAAGTAAAAATGCAACCGGATAGAAAAACAGGCCTAAGAGAAATAAAGGCAATTCTTTATTTAGTTTGCGCTTTCGGCTTTATCACCACATTAGCCGAACCTTGCACGACAGAATCCGTAGGTATAAAGCCACCGACATTGAGGCACGGATAACACCAGACAGACTTGCCTAAAAGTGTGCCTGGATTGGTTACTGAGTTGCAGCCGGTTTGCGTGTCATCGCCGATGATGGCGCCAAACTTGCGCAAACCAGTGTCGAGGCGCTGCCTCGGGCCATGCACGGTGATGGGTTTGTTGTCGAGCTTCAGATTGGCGCATTTTGTGCCGGCCCCCAGATTGACACGGTTGCCGAGAATCGAGTCTCCAAGATAGGCAAAGTGGGCCGCATGGACCCCATCAAGTAAAATTGTGTGTTTTATTTCAGTGTCGTGGCCGATGATGCATTTGTCGCCGGTAAGGACGTTTCCGCGGATATAAGCTCCATGCCTCACTGTGCAGTTGTTTCCAATGAAACAAGGGCCTTTGATATAAGCTCCGGGTTCAATGACGGTTCCTTTGCCGATGGAGATAAGGTGTGAGTCGATAAGAAAGGCTCCTGCGGGAATGGAGACCTCTATTTTGCCAAGCTCTAGAGTTTTTAAATAAGGCTCTAAATTTTCTAAAGCTTTCCATGCATAGTCTTGAGTGTTAAATAGGGCGATATGCCGATAGGTGGAGAGATCAAAGAAATAACTTGCTGCCAGCTCTTGCATTAACTCTTTCGACTTTGCTTTTGGGGGTTGCTGAATGTTTATTTTTATGCTTCCTTGCAAATATTTACAAGCTTTTTTAAAAGCCAATCTTTCCCACACATGCTCTTAAAGAATATATCTTATATATAAGCTTTCTCTTCTTCTTCTTATATTGTGGGATTGTTTATAATACCCCCTATTCCCACAGCTCTTTTCGGTTGTTTGCAATCGGTTCATGACTTGTCTATAAACGACGGCTTACGAACATTTTTGTGTTATGCACATTGTTGCGATCATTTTCATCGACAGGATTTAGGGGGGTTATGAACAACAAAAAAACATACATCGGGTTCTTCCATGGATATCAATTGCCTGCATTTTGACTTTTGTTCCGGTTGCAGTCGCGATAAAAATATTGAACATTTTAAAGCCCTGCATGAGGCGCAGCAATTCTTTGCCGAATGCGGCATTTCGCCTTTAAAATTAAATGTGGGCACCCCTACAGGCTGGCGCTGCCGCGCCAAGCTTGCCACACGCGGGACTTCAGCGCACCCTTTAATTGGTCTTTTCGAAGAGGGGTCGCATCGCGTGGTCGACATTCCTTTTTGCCAGGTCCACCACCCGGCCATTAACCGCAGCGTAGAGGCTTTAAAGGCGTGGATTGTAACACAAGGCGTTGAGCTATATGATGAGCGCACAGGCGCTGGTTTCTTGCGTTATGTGCAGCTGGCGGTGGAAAGAAAGACCCGGCGCGTGCAAATGGTACTGGTGGTCAATGAAATGCTGGCAGATTGGGACGCAACCCGGCAGAAGGCTTTTTTGCAAGGTTTGTGGGAGCAATATCCAGAGCTATGGCATTCGTTATGGATCAATTTCAACAAGCGGCGCGACAATGTCATTTTTACTCCCCATTGGCAACTCGTCTATGGCGAGAAATGGCTATGGGAGGAGTTGTGTGGACGCCAAGTCTGTTTTCACCCGGCCAGCTTTGCCCAGGCCAATCTAGACATGTTTGAGCGCCTTTTGCGGCGCATTGCCGATGTCGTGCCGGAAAAAAGCCGTCTTATCGAATTTTACGCCGGCGTCGGGGCGATTGGTTTATCATTACTCGACAAATGCGACAGTGTGTGTTGTAGCGAGGTGGTGCCTTTAGCAAAAGAGTGTTTTGATGAGTCTGTGAGGCATTTGCCGCAGGAATTGTCCAGGAAGATCTCATTTGTGTGCGGTTCGTCAGCTTCGCACACCCATCTGTTAAATGAGGGCGCAGGTGTTGTGTTGGTAGACCCTCCTCGCAAAGGGCTTGAACCTGCACTTTTGGAGGCGTTGTGTCAGAGCGTAAATGTCGAGCGACTGATCTATATCAGCTGCGGCTGGGAAAGCTTCCAGCGCGACTGCCAAAAGCTAATTGCAGGCCGATGGAAGATAGTTCAGGCGGAGGCATTTTTGTTCTTCCCCGGCAGCGAGCACCTGGAGACCTTCGCCGTCTTCGATAGGTGAGAGGGATTTTGGCGAACATTTTCACGATAGAAGGGTCTTTCTTAATTTTATGTCCTATGCTCGTTGCGTCTGTGTGCTTTTTCTGCGTCTCTGCGTTGAAATTTCATAAATGCTTTAATAGGTAAATAACTTGAATCATTGTAATTGGTATGTAGCCTCTGAATCCATCTCAACGCAGAGACGCAGAGAGGGTGCAGAGACGCAACGAAAATCAAAATGGCAATTGATAGAAATTAAGGGTAATTCTAATGAAGAAATTTATTTTATTCTATGTATGCGTCTTCTTTTTTACGGCCTTGGGATATGCCCAAAATCATACAACTCCTGATGCTTTAGCGATCGGACCTGTGGTTGATAGAAATGGAGCAGATCCTATTGGGGATAGGTCTTGCGATGCCGGCGATTTAAAAGCACGTGCACGTAAAGACCTGGCTTTTGTTAAACAAACCCTGCTTGAGAATCATCCGGGAACTTATAACAGCGATGATCCTGATTTTGTAAAGCTGGTGAATGATGGCTACACATCTGCCGTGACACAAGTTGAGGGGATAAAATCGGAAGATGACTATATCGCCGTCATGCAAACCTACGCAGCGTTATTCGATGATGGACATCTATGGATAAGATCTATGAACGAAAAAAGGGCGAGAGAGCAACAGCCGCAGCGCGCCTTTACTATCAGTGAAGGCCCTATGGCAGACGGTGTTTGGATGACTATTCCCACTTTTAAGATCGATGCGGAGCAGCAAAAGCTATTTGATGACCTTATTCAAAAACTGCCCTCATATCGCACCAAAAAAGTCATCGTATTTGATCTGCGCGGCAATACCGGTGGTAGTTCGGCCTGGGGTCACCGGCTGGTGACGGCCCTGTTTACCAAGGCATATGCCGATGAAAAATTGTTAACCTTGGATAAGGATTTGTCGGTTGACTGGCGTATCAGCAAGGGTAATATCGAGAATACCCAAGACATCGTTAAGATGATGAAAGAGAGTTATGGAGAAGGTAGTAAAGAATATCAGGACATGCAAAAAATCTATTTAGGCATGCTGGCGGCGCAAGTAAAAGGCCAGCCCTACTATCATGAAGCGCCTGTTCAAAGCGCGCCTTCCAACAAGAGTATTCAAGATCCCGTAAAAGCCGAGATTGTACTTGTGATAGACCATCGCTGCGGCAGCGCTTGTTTGGACTTCATCGACCTTATCAAGGCTATGCAGCATAAGACCTTGCTGGTGGGCGAGACCACTGCTGCCGACACGTTATACATGGAGGTGAGGCCGCTGCAGCTGCCCAGCGGCCTTGCCGAAATCTGGTTTCCTACCAAAGTCTACCGCCATCGTAAAAGGGGTAGCCGGGAACCTTATGTGCCCGATATCAAATATCCGGGCAACCTGCAAGATACCGACAGCTTAAAGAAGTGGCTACAAAAAACTATCGCTCATGAAATAGATGTCGGCATATAGCCCCAAGCTCCTGTTTTGGAAACTGTCGCAGATATCACCGCACGCAAGTGGTAGGTGACGGAATCGTATCTATTGTCATAAAACTTTCCAGCTCTGGCACCAACGTCTTGGATGCAAAGTCTTATTCCATTTTCACAGGGGCTCTAACCGATAATCCAAAACCCATCTCATGGGGTCCTTGATCTTCGTTAGTTATTTCTAGATACCCGGTGTGTTTTGACTGAAAACACACCAGTAGCTGGTGTGTTTAGGCGACAACGGGTGTGTTTGTGAGATTTTACAGAATACTGGCGTTTGTTGGCAAAGCCTTGATCGGCTTTAAATTGGTGATAGGGATAGGGGTTTGGGAATTGGTCAATATCTACCCCCCAACTAACCCTCTTCTCGTTTTTCCCAGAAAACATATCCTTCAGCGTCATACGCCCCTACTATGACTAAGTGAGCTTTCAAACAAATGTCTTCGATATCTTTTGAGGTTAATTTTTTGTCTGTTTTATGATTTAAATCAATTTTTGATAACACACAGAGTGAATGCCATGTCGCATTTGATAAATATAAGCACTTATCGACAAGCTCATCCGATGCTGTTTTTTTTGTAACTATATAATAAATTTATTGTTCATAAGATAAGCCACAAGCAGAGAAAACGGGTTCTTCATATCTAGGTGCACAAGTTGATTTAGTGTCATCAAAAATACAGGATAGTTTGTTATCTAAATGTAGTTTGGACAGGATGAGTGATTTTAAATGACTTCTTACACCGCATGCCATTCCACCATATTTAAATTCATTGGTTTTTTGTAAATCAGCGGTGTCTTGTAATAAAGTATAAAAAACTCTTGATTTAAAATTTATTAATTTCATTAACATTGATGAAAGCTTGTTTGTACCATCTAGACTGTATTGAAAATAAGGAATTGCAATTTCCAAACTCAATTCATGTTTATATAATTTGTCCATTTTTTGTTTCCATGTTCCGTCTGGATATAATCTTATATCATCTTTAAATCCTGGCCCGGAATAATCCCAATGGGGACCAATAGGTGGTGCATGATCTAAATCAGGATGCAGACTTTCTTGTGTGTCACCCTTTCCTTTAACCCAGTTTCCTTCCCAACTACCGGGTGGGCCTCTACCCTTCAATTCAAACCCTTCTCCCGGGCATTTTGTTGGATCTTTGCCTAAGTCAGTACCAGAATAGGCAGGCTTTTTCTTCTTTTCATCCTTTACACTTTCTTCGCAAACAGCTTCGTTATGCATCAATGATTCAGAGCGGTTGCTTTCGTCGAAATGTCTCTCTAGTTCATATGCAGCGACACCAACGGCTGCTACAGTCACAGCACCTACAACGACATCAGCGGATAATCATGTGAGCAGGCCATCAAAGGCGATTTCTAATAATGGTATAAAAACCAGAGGAATTGCAAACCTACCATCTGGATCAACATAACGAAAAGGATTATTTTGAAGATAAGTATAAAGATTCATGCCATCAACAAATCCTGCAGGATCCGTCGTCGACTGCCTGCTCAACTGAGGATCCTAAGAGCGTTTTTTGCCGCTGGTCAGGCTTCGGGCCTGGATTGGCATTTTGGTATTTTTCTTCGGATAATACCAAAATGCCAAGCCCGACTCCAAGTTTTGCCCGATAATGGCCATAGAATGACTGGTGCCCGGCAAATTGAGAAAGGATCTTATTTCGTTCGGTATTCGTGAATTTTAAGGTAATATTGGTGAATAATTTTTTAAAGCTGATGTGTTATATAAGCTTGATTTGGCGAGTTTTCTCTTTCCGGATATACCGAAGTAAATTCAAAAGTTGGCAGCAGGGGCACCAATTGGCCTGAATTTATCCCTGACACGGCTCCTGAAGCATTTTCCTAGCTCTGACTCTTCCCCAAGAGATGATATGAGAGCAAAAAATCCAAAAATAGCCGATTTAAACTCGTCAAATCCTGGATAGTACGTGTTGTAAATAACCCTTTCCTTCATCCATTTCCATAGTCGCTCGATAGGGTTTAGGTTGGGGCTATAAGGCGGCAAAAAGTGGAGTTTTATTTTTGAGGTCTTTAGATAATTGTGGACGTCTTGATTTTTGTAATATCTGGCATTGTCACAAAACACGTGGATTTTATCATTGTCAGGATAGGCTTTTTCGATTTTTTGCAGAAAAGAAATGGTTGAATTGGCGTTTAAGGTCTGATCCGCTTGGACAATTACCTTATGAGAAATTACATCCACAGCTCCTGACAAATTTAGCCTGGATCGTCCGCTATTGGCTGGAATCTCTTTCCTAATTCCCTTTTTGATCCATCCGTATGCAGGCTGCACATTGTGCGTAGGATGCACCCCATCTGTAAAGCAGATCGTTTCATTCGCAGGGAGTTCTGCACGTAGTTTTTCGTATTCAGCTATCCATTCTTTTTGCTGTTGTTCATCGGCCTTTCCCGGGACGACTGCGGGCTTTTTATAAGAAAACAGATGCCTTTGGAGCCAGCTTCTCAGGCCGTGAACGGTATACTTAATACCAAAAGTTATTTCAACATAAGCAACAATATCCTTGACGTACAGATAGGTGTGTTTTAGCAGGTGGGCTTCAAGTTGTTGCGATTGTTTATTTGATAATTTTTCTTGAGAACCACCGCTTTTTGGTTGTAATTTTTTAGCAGTGTCGTAGTCGTGAATATGATTGCGAACAGCCTCGTCAGAGATTAATAAAGCTTCCGCAATTTGCCGAAGGGACCATCCCTTATCGTGAAGCAAGACGGCTTTGATTCGATCGCGTATCCGCCCATCTCGTTCTTTCTTATGTTGTATCGTGAGTCTTGCTCGTTCTGCGTCGTCTAGCGTCATGGACGACACATTACACAAGAGCTGAATTTTCCGCAAAACAAATTTTGAAACACGTTCGGTATAAACATACTTAAAACCCCTTATTTTACAAGAGGCGTTATATTTTCACCACTTATTAATCCCCCTCATTTTCTAACATTTCAAATCTTTTAAATTTTGACTTCAATTTATCGATAAGATTTTGATCTTTTGCATAGACTTCCCAATATGTACAATCACTCAGAAAGATCACAATATCGCACTTTTCAATCATTTCTTCTTCATCTTCATAATCAAACCGTTGCAGAAAAGTAGGGTCGACAGCTCCTAAAATTCTAGTTTCGTATATTTGAAAATATTTACTGGACAAAGCGACAAGTTCATTCCATTTAATCGAAACCCCATTTTCAGATTTGTTAATCAAATCTTCATACTTTGTAAGAAATTCTCCTTGTTCTGGATTCGGCATCCCGTCTAGAAATGTAATTAACCAACTTAAATTGCTTCCATACCAAATCTCTTCCAAAATATCCGTTAGTGTAACTTTAAGCACACCGCCAACGTCATCTAATATTCGTATTCCCCTTGTCCTCATTCATACCTCCATTCGGGAATTGGTTTAGCGGTTCCTCTTTCCCGTGTCCCTCCAGTTATGTTTTCCTCATGTATATGTTGATGAGGGCTTGGATGTTTACCCGGATTTCCGTGGTCCGTAAAATCAAGATCTCTAACCGGTTTTCCAGTACTATCAAATTCTCGAGCTTGAGGATACTTTCCGGACTCTGAATGCCTCGTTCCAAGTTGTGTATGCGGAGCATCTGTATCAGGGATTGGTACTCCATTTTTATCCTTGGGAAGTGGTCTAACCGGAAAGGGTAGGTCTTGAATTACTGGCTTACGCTTACCCTTTTTCTTTTCATCCTTAACAACTTCTTCGCCAACAGATTCGTTATGCATCAATGATTCAGAGCGGTTGCTTTCGTCGAAATGTCTCTCTAGTTCATATGCGGCGACGCCAACGGCTGCTACAGTCACTGCACCTACAACCACCTCAGCTGTTAACCATGTGAGCAGGCCATCAAAGGCGATTTCTAATAATGGTATAAAAACCAGAGGAATTGCAAACCTACCATCTGGATCAACATAACGAAACGGATTATTTTGAAGATAGGCATAAAGATTCATGCCATCAACAAATCCTGCCGGATCCGTCGTCAACCACCTCCCCAACTGGGGATCATAATAGCGTTTGCCGAAATTGATGAGATTGGTTTCGGCATCAATTCTTTTTGAAGCATAACGCCAAGGATTAAATGGCCCCTCAGCCAGCCTTTGCTCTTGTCCAAAGGCTGTATAGCTATAATCGGCAACATGCTGTCCCGTGGCAGGATCAACCAAGCTGCGAATATTCCCCTGAACATCATGCAGGGGTGAAAAAACCTGTCCTTCCAACTCCATCGCCACAGTGGTTGATACATTTTTATGCGAGGCCAATCCACAAATGCGCAATTGCAAGGCTTTTCCATCGGGTGAAAAGGCTCCGATGTCGCTTTCACCATCATACAGATAATTTTCTGCATACGCTCTTTCCCAACCGGCAGAAACTGATTTATAACAAGTCTTGCTCAGCCTGCGTCCCAGCGGATCATAACCCATCTCTAGCTTGCATGTTCGACTCCTTACCTCCACCAGCTGATTTAGGGTATCATACTCGAAATTGAAAGTCTCCTTGGGTGTTTTTTTCGATGTCAGATTTCCATTCAGATCATAGGTGCATTCTATGTTATCTGCAGACAGGAGTTCATCTAGCTCATTATATTTGCGGGAATCGCCATTCTCCTGGATGCAATTGAAATTCGAATCATAGGCATAAGACTCTGAATGGTCTGTTCCAGCCTCAGAGGTAAGTTGATAAAGGTCGTCATAGCCATATTGAAAATCTGCGCCGTTAATGGTTGTATTGACTAAATTGTCCTCAGCATCATAAGCACAGGTCTGGGTGAAATAAGGACTCGATATCGAGGTATTGCGTCCCATCAGGTCAGTCTTGTGCCGGACTTGGCCCAAATTGCCTATCAGGCTTTCTGTCTCCAAATGGCCTGATAAATCATAGTCATTGTATTGATGGGTATACAGAATGTTTCCTGAAGCAAGACGTGATACGCTTTTCAAAAACAAGGGGTTATAACCATACAATACCTGTCCTTGATCCAGGAGGCTAAGCGACAAGGGACGATCAAAAGCATCATACGTTTTATTGATTACAAGTCCGGTAGAAAATCGTTCTTCCAGGATATTGCCAGACAGATCAAGTGTTCGTTGGATCGCGTTGTTGCCATCTGAGGCTTGAATCAGCTGCCCTAAATGATTGAAATTAAATTTCAAAGAGAGATTTTCATCCGAAGAGCTTATGGTTTTCAAATAGCTCAATGGATCATAGCTATACAAAAGGGTAATCCCGTCGGGTTTTGTCTTGCCTGCCAGCAGACCTGTCGGCGTATACGTATATCGCGTGGTTCTCGCAAATGGAGTATCAAAGGCTCGTGTATGGCTTTTGATTTGATTGCGGTTGTTGTAGCAGTGGCTCGTCACTAAAGTTCTTAAGTGCCGGTCGTTGCTATAGATATGATTTTGTTGCTTTAAGAGGTTGCCATGAGCATCGTAATCCATTTCCTCGCCAGCAATGACGTTTCCATCAGGATTAAGGGTTTCCCTTTTCACAACCCGCTCATAAGGGTCGTAGGTCTTTACAGAGGTTATATTGTTGCTATCCAGATGCTTGGTTTGTAGGACGCGTTGTCCCAAGTCATTAATCGCATTTTCATCATAAAGAGTTTTGTTGCTATTGCCATAGGCGTCAAGACTTTCTATTTGTCTTTGAAAGGAGTCGTATGAAAAGGATTCGATGGCAATGTTTCCATTGATGTTTTGTAAGCGTCAATTAAGGCCATGTAGCCTGAAGTGATAATTATTGGAAGGCTGGCTCTTTGGCGATTTGAGCGAACGAAGCGCGCGCTTCTGCCCAGTTATCCGGTAAGAGCTCGTGAAGCTTTGAAGCAGGATGACCGTTCAACCGCATCATCACATATTCAAGATAGTCTCTCGGATTAATTTTGAGCGCACGGCAGGTCTGAATCAGAGAGTAGAACACTGCCGCAGATTCGCCGCCGTCCTCATTGCCCACAAAAAGCCAGTTTTTGCGACCAATTGCGAGGGGGCGCACAGCGCGCTCAGCCACGTTATTATCCATTCTGGCAAATGCATGCAGAGTGTAATTCTTCAAGTAGGGAATCAAACCGCAGAAATACCCTAGTGCTGTTTTAAATTTGGATTTGGGTAGAATATTTCCGTCAACTAACTTGCCTTTGATCGCCGCAATAAGAGCATCGATTATGGGAACTGCTTTTTCTTGACGAATTTGAAGCCGCTCCTTTTCCGATCGCGCCCATGCGACTCTTTCAAGCATGAAAAGATGCCTAATCTTCATCAAAACCCAGTTTCGAAACTTAAGATCGCCCACTTCTGCTTCGATAAATTTCCTCCTGATGTGCGCCCAGCATGGACACCAGGTGAATTGCTTCTTGTTGGCCAATGCTTCATAAGCTCCATATTTGTCGGAATGAAGCACTTTGTCATAGCCATTTAATAGCCTTACAGCATTATCATGAGCTCGACTATTGCAAAAATCATAGATTCGATAGGAAGGCGCTGCCGAGTTTCCCCCTACTAAGACCCACATGTAAGCTTGACGGGTCTTTCCTCTACCGGGCTCTAGCATAGCAATAGGAGTCTCATCATAGAAAACGTTACCACTTCTTAACACTCTATCCAACATCTCGTTATAGAGAGGTTTTAAGGCCTTTCCGGCACGGGTCACCCACTGACAAAGAACTTGTCTGCTAATAAAAATGCCCTGACGGGACATGATTTCAGCTTGACGATAGATGGGAAGATGGTCTGCGAATTTTTTGACTGCAATGTCGGCAAGTAGGCTGTCGTCAGCAAGACAGCGATCTAAAAGACTTGCAGGCAATTCAGGAGTCACAACGCCTTCGCCTTCAGGAAGGCCATACTTAGATCTGACGATTTGTTTGATGTAATAGCTGCCCGGTTTGTGAGCCAGCTTGGATGTAATTTCTTCGCCAATCTTCACTAAAGGTTTACCAGTTTCAGGGCAAATCTTTTCAGATTCTGGCAAGTCGAGAATCTGCTTTTCTATAGGCAGATCTTCCGGCAGAACGATTTTGTCCTTGCCTTTGGTCTTGTTAATGGAACGATGATGAGCGGGGACGAGCCGTTTTTTTTCTTCAGCGGAGGAAGGTTCTTCCAAACCCTCGAAGGAGAGTTGTTCAGAGTTTTGCGCATCGACCAGTTTCTCGGATTTTTGACCGAACAGTTGTCGCTTAAACCAAGCAATTTGCTCGTTTAGAAAGGCGATTTCTTTCTTTAAGATTTCGACTTCTTGCAAGGGCTGTTCTAGTGATATTTCCGCTGTGTTCATATGCAAAAATATACCAAAAAACAGAAAAGTTTCCAAGAAAAAAAATCAGGAAAACGCTGTTTTAGCGCACGCTAAAACGGCTTTGGATTTTCTTTGGAGTGATCCCTTCCAAGAGCATGAAAAATTCCTTGCGATCGATGAGAAATCTATCGATTCCAAGAAGATGGAAGCTTCCTTTTTCAAGGCGTTTCCACCAAATAGCGAACCCATCGTTATCCCAGTACAAGACCTTCATCCTATCCTTCGTCTGATTGACGAAAACAAAATAAGCACCGCTCATCAACTCTCCGGAGCAGCAGGATTCGACAAGCTGAGACAATTTTTCTATGCCTTTTCTCATATCGATCGGCTGTTTGAAAAAGAAGATACGGGCGCTACCTGAGAGGGCTATCATGATCTACCTCCTCTCAAGCAATCCAAACATTGTCTAAAAACCGTCTCATCAAAATCAACTTGCAAGCGAATACTCACTCCATCAATCTCTAGGAGAACTCCAGAATCTACAAGGGGGCGTAAATTCTTCAACTCAACAAAAGGCTTTTGGAATCCTTTGCCATCGCTATCGCCTTCCAATCGTTTAAGACGCTTTTTCCAGCCGGACAGAGTGTTCATGGGAATTTGTTGTTCTTGGCACCAAACGCACGCGCTTTTTCCGCTGTCTCTCCATTCGTGGACTAATTTTTTCCAGTTGGGATTCGGTTTTCCTTTGGTCATATCTCTCCTTAAAATGAAATCTAAGGGAAGATTACCAGTTTGGTTGAATTGTAAAAAGATGGCTAAAATTGACGCTTACGATGTTTTGCTCAATAGTGGCCATGTTGCCATCGGCATCATAGCTATACAGAATGTTGGAAAGAGTGGTTCCGGTAAGATCTGTATGTGTTTTCTCGAGCACCCTATTCAACAAATCGTATTTATAAATAGTACATAGGGTGTTTAGTTCGTTTTCTTTGACAATGCGCCATACCCTTCCAAGGGAATCATAGTCATAGCGTATCCCCTTTCCCGCAAAAATCTCTCTGGTTAGCCGGCCAGCCCCATCGTATGCATAGACGGTGACATTGCCTGCTTTATCCGTTTTTTGAAGCAGATTAAAGCCATCGTAGCTGTAAGTTTCTTTGGTAATTAATTCGCCTGATGAAAACCAGCTTTTTAAAATCACTCTACCAAGGGCATCGTAGCTGTATACAACATTTAGGCCATCTTGATCGATCTGGCTTTGCAGCCTTCCGCCTGGCGTGTAGCGGAAGCTTTGTTTGCCACCATCGGCGTAAATGATTTCTGTAGGAGAGCCATAGGCATTGTAGCAAAATGTTGTTCGATTGCCAGTGGCATCTGTTTTAGTGGTTTCCCGTCCAAAGGCATCATAGGTGGATGTTGTTGTGACTGAAAGTATCTGTCCTTCGGACATGATGGGTGGTGAAGTTGTGTTAGTTATTCGATGTGTGATGTGATCGTATTCGTATTGAGTTGTATTATTGAATGTATCGATTTTTTGGATGGGGCGATCATTTAAATCATAAGTGTACGATGTAGTGTGGGTGATATTGTCTACGCCATTCTCTTTCTGTTTGATAAGGCGGTTTTTGTGATCGTAATGTTTGCTGGTGCAAACCTTATTGGAAAAGTTAGTAAAGGATGTGCAGAGTCCCCAGGGCTTTTTCATTAAAGAAATTTAACACCAAAAATTCCACTCACAGCCAGCTCTAAGGCGATTTCGCCATTTTTATTCTCATATATCTAGCCTAATATATAAAAAAACAATTGACTTTATTTATCACGTATATTACAAGGTGTTTTAAATAAATATCTGGTCTAATATGTCGATGAATCTGGTAGATCTACATCTAAACTGGGGTGCATTTACCTCTAAGGGCAAGAAGTATGTCTCCTATAGCCTTGCTAGATCCATTTGGACAAACGGCTCATGCCGGAAAGAAATCGTACTTAAATTGGGTAAACTCACTAATGAGGAAGTCGTATTCTGGCGTCAGACGCTGAAAGACGCAAAAAAACGGCGCAAGGCAATTTCTCAGACAGCCCCTAATCCTTCAGGTGACTCCAGTCCTTCACTTGTCGAAGCTAATAAGTTGACAGCGAATTCTCAGGATCCCGATACTGGAGATCTTCAAATTGCTACGGGGGATTTTGAGGGCGAAAACATGTCAGTAAGAAAGAAATTCATCTACGACGAACACGATCAAAATGTCGATATTCACTCTTACGAGGATGCTGTAAAACATGCTTTTGCGGACGTTCAGGATCCGCGCGTCGCAGATAATCTGCAATATCCATTCTATGGACTTCTGCTAACGATTCTGGCGGGTATTCTTGCAGGCGCAAAGTCCATCAGTGGTATTTACGAGTATGGAAAGGAAAAAGCTGCCATGTTATGCCCTTTACTTAATCTCGAACGACACCCTTCCTATACCGCCTTTTGGTGGATCCTGACGCGAACAAACCCTGAAATCTTGAACCAGGCATTCATTAAATGGATTAAGTTGGTGGCTGACACCTTGGGCGGCACTGAGAAAAAAATCTCTATCGACGGGAAAACTCTGAGAGGTGCCAAAAAGGATCTTGTTCATTACGTGAGCGGATACGAGTCTGGAAGTGGGCTTCTGCTTGGTCAAGTGAAAACAGAGGAAAAATCCAATGAGATCACGGCAATTCCAGAGTTGCTAAAGGTAATCGATGTCAAGGATGCGACGGTCACAATTGATGCGATGGGGTGCCAAAAAGGCATTGTAAATGACATCAGGGAGCGCGGAGGGCATTATGTGATTGCCTTAAAAGGAAACCAAGACACTCTACATGCTGAGGCCCAGAATTTTTTTGATCAAGCCAGAGCAGCTGATTATAAGGGGGCTAAGTGTAAAAAGTATGAAGCGACCAATGAAGGACACGGCAGGCTAGAGAAGCGAGAGGTGACAATCACCAAAAATCTCAATTGGCTGGATTGTCGAAGTGATTGGCGGGATCTTAAGATGCTGATAGAAGTGAAATCCACTAGGACGATCAAGGGTAAATCTACAGAAGAACTTCGCTACTACATTTCCAGCAAGGATATGACTGCGAAGATGGCGAACAGCACTGTTCGCTCACACTGGGGGATTGAGAATAATCTTCATTGGGTTTTAGATGTGTTATTCGGTGATGATATCTCCCGGGCCAATACTGGCCATGCAGCGGAGAATCTAGGTCTCTTTAGACGGATGGCCTATTGCATTTTAAAACAGGAAACAGTGCAAGGACGCGGTTTGGCATCAAAACAACGCAAGGCAATGTGGAATGATCACTATGTGCTTGAACTGTTAAACAAGTTTATCAAGGAAGTGAGCAGCGGGAGC
The DNA here is from genome assembly GCA_963830365.1 of uncultured Chlamydiae bacterium. Classification (GTDB taxonomy): domain Bacteria; phylum Chlamydiota; class Chlamydiia; order Chlamydiales; family Parachlamydiaceae; genus CAWHMU01. The sequence continues at coordinate 4,764 of CAWHMU010000032.1, read as the reverse complement.
GAGGTTTACCAGCTCGAGTAGACGACTGCCGGCCTAGAGCATCAAGCGCAGCTTGTACCCGCAGGGGCGGCATGAAGAGTGTAAAGTATTTTTAATGAAAAAGCCCTGAGGTCAAGAGCAACATGCATTTTTGAAATTTTCTGTCCTTCGGCTAGTTGACGCTGACGCGTTTCCTCTAGCTGATCAGTCGCTTGTTTTAGAAGTGAGGAGACCCATTCTTTTTGGAGAGTATTTTTTGTTGCTTGTTGCCTGTGCATTAGCCGCTGACTATCAGATGCCAGTGGTACACAAGCAGGGTCGAGCGTTAAAGGACGCAATAACAGGGCGCGAAGTAAAAAGACTAGTTTCTGTTCAGAAGAAAATTTACTTGATGAGATATTGGCAGTAGTCTGATAGATAAGGATATTTTCGACTAACGGAAGGGCTACGCCATAGCGACTTCCCTTGTAGGCGGAAAAAAGAGGATAACATTTATCCAATGGTAAGCCCAATACAGGCTGTATTTTGCGTTGGAGATACTGAAGATACGAGCTGATTGCGCTAGTAAAATTATCAAAAAAATCATCCCATATTTGGGCATCTCCTGCTGTTTTTACATCCAATCCATGACGTGGGGATTTGGCTTTGCATTCTATAAGCTCACCGTGTCCCGTTTCGGAGAGTATAACCATCAAATCACAGTTCTTTCCATCGTTCTGCATCTCAGGCAAAAACATCAATAGATCTTTGGAATGGCAGTGATTTTTGATAAATTGAACAGCAGCTTTAATTTCCCCCAGTAAGCCAGAAGATTGCGTCGCGAAGGCTTCCAGGTTATTTCTATGATTGCATAATGCGTGGGCTTTCTGGGAAAATTCCTTCCATGAGTCATCGTCCGTTTGGTTGCGAATGATTTGAACAGATTCTTCGAGCCATTTTAAAGGTGCTTCAATTCGTTCATGAAGTACCCCTGGATGTCCGTGGTATGCTAAATAGATTGTTATCCTCTGGTAAATCCAGGGATTGCAAAAGAAGTTAAATAGTTTGCCTTCTCGGAAAGGCGCTGTCCGAAGAGGAAAAATGAATAGCGAGTAGACAATTGGATACACAGCTTGAAGTTCATCTATAGCCTTTTCATGCGAATCAATAAAATCTCCAATAGTAGGCTTTAAAAATTCCGTCGTGATAGCAGCAATAGCTTGTTCAAAAGTTTCATTCATATGAGGGAAGTGAGTTTTGAGTTTTTCTATTAGCCGTTGTATAACCAGAATGGTCTCTGGAGAGCCAAAAAAATTAACAATGAAAGTGCAGGAATGTTGAAATATTACATCGACTTTGCGGCTTAAGCTTTGATCTAATGATGTAAACAATTGAGAGAAAAATGCCTCAGTTTCTGAAAAGACAAAAAACTCTGGGTGGAAATTCACCTCCACTCTTTCACCCTTATACAGGAAAGTGATGCAGTCCAACATTTGGATGAAATAATCCAGCAATTGTAATTGAGTAGGTATGTCCGAGAGGTTAATATGAGCCAAGCTGTCATACTGTAAAGCATAAATAAAAGATTGAAGATCTTTTAGGCAATGGGCGGGATTTCTAATTTATCCGAGGATTCTTTATTTTTACTCATAGTACATTACCTGTCATATACCTGCCACAGGGCAAAAAAAAGACTTATGGTCAAACCGAAGGTTTGAGCATAAGTCCTTAAGTAAAAAGAATCTGAGTGAGAGGATTTGAACCTCCGACCCCTTGCCCCCCAGGCAAGTGCGCTAGCCAAGCTGCGCTACACCCAGATATAAAGAGTTAGATAGCGGCAATGCCTTCGAATTGGAATTCGGCTTTTTTGAATTCTTTGACAGCTACGCGTGCACAGTCTTCGATGATTTTTTCTAAATTGTCTTCGGCAATATTGATTTCCACTGAGGAAAGGTCAACTGCAATCGAGGCGCTAAAAGAGGTGCCGCCCTTGATGCCTTTAACTTTGAAGTTGGCAAACATGCCATCTTTCTTCTTGGTGACGTTGATAAAGCGGATGAGGTTATTATCGGCGATGTTTTTCATGGTGTAAATCCTAAAAAGTAAGTACAGAGCATAAAGGGTTTTGACGATTCTCGTCAACGCGAATTTCTGTTTTGCTTATAAAGAAGAATGCTCTATCCTTGCTGTTTTCATGTTTTCAACAACCTCATTTACTGCTTAACCGGTATAAAACTCATGTCTGCTGTCGCACAAAACACCTCATTTTGTCCTTTCGAACTGGAAGCTTCATGGCGCAAGGCGCTCGGCGATGAGCTGACCCAGCCTTATTTGACGCAGCTGGCGGCTTTTGTGGCGCGCGAGCGCGCCGGCGCCCTGCCGGTCTACCCTCCACACGAACTGGTCTTCAATGCTTTTTACAAAACGCCTTTCGATAGCGTCAAAGTGGTCATCATCGGGCAAGACCCGTATCACGGTCCGAACCAGGCGCATGGCTTAAGCTTTAGTGTTCCACATGGAATTCCGCAGCCGCCATCATTGCAAAATATCTTCAAGGAGCTGCAGGCCGATTTAGGGATCGAGCGCCCGGCGCATGGCTGTCTATTGCATTGGGCGGAACAGGGAGTGATGTTGTTGAATGCATCGCTGACAGTGCGGCAGGGGGAGGCAGGCTCACACCAGGGTAAAGGTTGGGAACGCTTCACCAATGCTGTGGTAAAAGCTCTTTGCGAACGGCCGGAGCCGGTTATTTTTGTATTATGGGGGAAATTTGCGCAAGAAAAGTGCATTCACTTTGCCGCTTCTGCCGGCCATGAGCGCCACACGGTGCTGATGGCGGCGCATCCGTCGCCCTTATCAGCGCACCAGGGTTTTTTCGGCTGCCGTCATTTCTCCAAGATCAACGAAATCTTGCAGCAACGCGGGGACAATCCGATCGATTGGCGCGTGTAAGGAAAAGTAAAGTAAATATGATTTAAAGTTTGCGGGTTTGCCTATTTTCAAACTTTAGGTATAGTGATGTAAGTTTCGTTCACTCCGAGGTTTCCAATGCATGTTGAAGCTTGAGAGCCCGCCGCGTTGATACTTGAAAACGGTGCGATATTTCATGGTGCCTCGCCCAGTCGGCAGCAAGGGAACTATTACGGCGAAATCGTATTCGCCGCCGGCATGACGGGGTATGCTGAATCGTTGACAGACCCTTCCTATGCCGGTCAAATCCTAGCCTTCACCTACCCCCTGATCGGCAATTACGGCATTCCCAAGGCTGATCTTTGGGAGTCCCCTAAAGTGCATGCCAGCGGTGCTGTGATAGGCGCCAACACGCTGCAGTGGAGCCACCGTCGCGGTCTGAAAGCGCTTAAAGAGTGGCTCAAAGAGCAGCAGGTGCCGCTGATTGTGGGTGTCGACACGCGGGCGTTGACGAAAAATGCTGCGCAATGCCGGTACGATGTCCGGCGCTATCGTCAATAAGCTCTCTGCCCCCCTGCATTTTCCGGCTGTCAAAGACAAGCATTGGGTGGGGGAAGTCTCTCCTAAAAAGGAAACCACCTATGCCAATGGCAGCAAGGTGGTGATCGCGGTGGATTGCGGCATGAAGGAAAATATCATCCGTTTGTTGGCCAAGTTTTTCAATTACCGTCAGGCGTGTGCCATATGATTATGACTTCTCGCAAGATACTTTCGATGGGGTTTTCCTTTCCAACGGACCGGGCGATCCGGCCACCTGTACAAAAACCATTGAGATTATCCGCCAAGCGATGCTGCGGGATAAGCCTATGTTCGGCATCTGTCTTGGGATGCAGCTGATGGCGCTTGCGGCCGGCGGTTCTACCTATAAGCTGCCATTTGGCCATCGCGGCCACAACCAGCCTTGCATCAGTGTTGCAGACCGGCGTTGTTATATCACCAGCCAAAATCATAGCTATGCCGTCAGCGAGGCCTCGTTGCCAAAGGATTGGGCCGTCTCATTCAAAAATCTCAATGACGCCTCTGTATAGGGATTTCCCATAAAACCAAACCATTCTTTTCGGTCCAATTTCATCCTGAAGCCACCCCTGGACCAACAGATACCATGTGGTTATTCGATAAATTTTTGCAATTACTATGAAAGAAGCAGGGTCTGCAAAAATCACTCTTCTCAGTTCAGCCGATATAGAATCGGCCAGGCGGGGGATTTCGTTGTTCCGGCTGACAGCGATGAGAGCTTGAAGAAGGAAAAGATCTTCACCGTTGATCGTCGATATCGCCAATATCGCCACCGTCCAACTGACCACGATGCCGTCAGGTCTTATCTGCGACCGCTCAATGTGGCGTCATTGGCGCGCATCATCGAAAAGGAACGTCCGGATGCTATCCTGCTGAGTGTAGGCGGACAGACGGCACTCGATCTGGGGCTGGCTTTAGATGAGGAGGGCATTCTTGCAAAATATCGTATTTCGGTGTGGCCGTGCTGGGCACGACCACGCACTGCATCAGGCTTACCGAAGACAGGTCGCTCTTCAAGCAAAGTTTGGACAGCATCGGTGTTAAGACCGCCAACAGCTTCTCCGCGGCGACGGTTGATGAGGCAGTGACCGCCGGTCGCAAACTAGGCTATCCGATCATGCTGCGCTCGGGATTTTCGCTGGGGGGGCTCGGCTCGGGCCGTGTCAATAATGAAACCGAGTTGCGCGCCAAAGCGCATCCGTCGCTCAGCAAATCCCCGCAGATCCTGATCGAGGAGTATCTGTTTGGTTGGAAAGAGATCGAATATGAGATCGTCAGGGATTGCGATGATAATGCCATCGCCGTTTGCAATATGGAAAA
>CAWHMU010000031.1:0-64004 GCA_963830365.1 uncultured Chlamydiae bacterium | reverse complement strand
TTACCGACGCGCATATGGTCAAAATTGCCAATGGCCCCGACAGCCGCGCCATCTACGCCAAAAACATCATCATCGCCACAGGCTCAGCACCGATTGCGCTGCCTTTTCTGCCTTTTGATGAGAAACAGGTGGTGTCATCCACTGGCGCTTTAAGCCTGGCTGCCGTCCCCAAGCGCCTGCTCGTCATCGGCGGTGGCGTGATCGGCGTTGAGCTGGCCTCTGTCTATAAGCGCCTCGGCGCTGAAATCGCCGTGGTCGAAATGCTGGACGGCCTCGTGCCGTCCATGGATAGCGCCGTCAGTAAAGCCCTGCTACAAACGCTAAAGAAGCAGGGCATGGAATTCTTCCTAAGCGCCAAAGTCACGGGCGCTACCATCGAAAGTCAGGGGGTGAAATTGGCGGTCGAGCACGAGCAAAAAGCGCTCTCCCTTTCGGCCGATGTCGTGCTGGTGGCTGTCGGCCGGCGTCCCTATACGCAGGGTCTGGCACTTGATGCGATAGCCATTGCGCCGACGCCTAAAGGTTTCATCCCCGTCGACAGCAACTTCCGCACTGCCCACCCTCACATCTACGCCATCGGCGATGTCATTGAAGGGCCGATGCTCGCCCACCGGGCGACACACGAAGGGATAGCCGTGGCCGAGCTGATCGCAGGGCAGCACCCTTCGATAAACTACATGGGCATCCCCAATGTCATCTACACCCATCCCGAAGTGGCGGCCGTCGGCCTCACCGAAGAGGAAGCCCGTGCCGCAGGTCTAAATATCATCACCGGCACCAATTTCTTTCGCGCCAACGGCCGCGCACGCTGCAATGGCGATATCGAAGGGTTCGTCAAAGTCATCGGCGAGGCCGGCAGCAAACGCCTGATCGGCATGCATATCATCGGCGCCAAAGCGTCGGAACTGATCGCCGAAGGCGTCATCGCCATTGACAAGAAGGCGACGCTTGCCGACCTGGCCAACGCCTGCCACGCCCACCCGACGCTTTCCGAAGCCGTCATGGAGGCCTGCCAGCAAGCCCTAGGCTTCGCCATCCACGGCTAAAACAACAAATTTCACCACAGAGACACAGAGGCGCAGAAGATAATGCCTTCTCAAATGTGCTTGTATAGGAGTCTGTGCATGCGATTCAACGCAAAGCGCGCAAAAAACGAAACAACAAATTTCACCACCGAGACACAGAGACACAGAGAAAGTCCGCCTTCCCAAATATCTTCCTATATGCCTGCGATTCAACGCACAGCGCGCAAAGAAGGGCATGGAGAAGCCTCTCTTAATTTGGCAGTGCCAGCCAAAAATAAAAGTCGTGTGATTTGTTCTTTTGGAAGGCGGACATTCTCTGTGTCTCTCTCTCTGTCTCTATGTCTCGGTGGTGGAATTTGCTGTTTGTTGCTTTGAGAGGGGCTGATTGGATTTCAGCAGTCCATTCCGACGAAATGGACTGCTTGCAAGAGGCGCTTAGTAGCCGTGCGAGGTACCGCAGCCGCAGGCTGAGCGTACGTTGGGGTTGCTGACTTTAAAGCCAGATCCTTGGCAGTCCATCGACGTAGTCGATTTCAGAGCCGATCAGACGGCCGACCATGGCGTTGTTGACATGGATATGGATGCCGGCGGATTCGAAGACGGTGTCATCGGCCAAAGCTTTTTCAGAATAGTCCAGGCCATATTCGAAGCCATTGCAGCCTGCCATGCGCTCGGCAAAGCGCAATCCCCACCCCTGTTTGCCTTCTTCGGCCAGGATATCCAGGAATTTCTTGGCGCCGCGCGGCGTGATGGTGATGGTGGTGGCATCGACTTCTTCATCGAGCAGGGCATTCAGGCGGTCGACGAGACGGTCGATGGCGGCCTGATCCATGCCGTGTCCCATCATACCGGCTTCCAGGGTCTCCCAGGTGGCGGCATGGCAGCCCACGCAATGCAGTCCGGCATTGGTAATTTCTTGCGACAGGCGCTGCGCTTTGTATGGGAAAAGTGATAAGATCCCTTCAATAGTCATCTGGGGATGAATTTTTACTTTTTCTTTGGTTTGCTCTTTTGCTGTCATTTGAAAAACTCCTTAACTTTGTGTGAGGGGATTAGAAAGAGATTCTTACGTTACCGCATTTGATCCTGCATTGGCAAGCTAAGCGTTCATCGCAAGTGCCTTCACCAAGGAAGTCTTCTTCCTCTTGGGTCGGTTTGGAAAGATTATCTTTCCCTTCTTTAACTTCAATGACGCAGGTGCCGCATACACCTTCGGTGCAGGCAAAAGGCACGCCGCCCTCTTCGCACGCTTCGGCGATAGGGGAGTTGTCTTCAAGTTCGTGTTCTTCACCATTATGATCAAAAGTAAGCTTGGCCATGGGATTTATGACTCCAGGAAAAGGGATGAAAATATTTGATTTTTAATAACTTAATAATATCTATGCCAAGATTATGAGCGCATGGCTATTAAAAATCAAGGAAATATTAGCTTGTTGTGTTTTTAGTTGCGCCTTCCATAGAAATATCAAGAATAACTAATGCTGTATAAGTAATTAAGCTGAATATGTTACGCGTGCTTGTTGAATACTAATTAACAAATTTCAACTAGATGCTGGTATATCTGTCTGTCCCATTCCTGGCTGATCAAACATTTATTCCATTGCATTTATCGGTGGATGTTTATATTTTATCGATTTGTTTTTTCAATTTTGCTGAAATCTCTCGACGCAAATATTAGGAGTCCTGCATGAACCTTAACTTAAGACAAGCGTTTTATGGTCTGGCCCTCTCTTTGATGACTTTTACATATGCCAATACATGCGCTGCCGGGGCGGTTGAATGGCATGGGGTCAGCTACGATGACCAGACTGTAGCCAAATTAGTCACGGTCATTACGGCCACAAGTCCTATAGCCTCCAACCCGAGTACAAAATGCCTGCATACGGCACAGTCGAGCTTATTTCGCAACCCGGTATTGGCGCAGTGCAAGAAAATTATTGTTTTTGACGATGTCTGGCCGCAACATGTGGGCTCAAAAGAGCACCAGAACTATATCAAATTCAAGCAGAATGTGCTGGAATTGACGAAAACGGACCCCTATTTCACCAATACCGAACTTGTTATTTGTCCCTCCTGGGTGCATCTGTGCGGTGCTGTGGCCGAAGCTTTAAAGCATGTGGATACACCGTTCGTATATATGCATCAGCATGACCTGATTCTAAAGAAGGACTTTGATCTCAATGGGATCGTCGCCACCATGGTAGCCAATCCGAATATCAAATATGTGAATTTATGGGGGGGGATAAACGGGGAGTCTAGTTGGTACACCTTGCATGTCGACGAGGTGATCGACGGCATCCATTTCGTACCGCTATGCCGTTCATGCGGCTGGACCGACCAGGCGCATGTGGCGTCGGTGGAATATTATAAGGACTTCGTTTTGCCCAAATGCTCCTATTGTTTCATGGAAGGGATGCTAAATCCGGCTTTGCGGGAGTCTGTCTGGAGTCTTGGTATCGATGAAGGGCACAAGCCTTTCGGCACCTATCTCTATGGCGATCTGCAGGATGGAGATTATATCTTCCACCTTGACGGCCGTAAGAACTGACATTTAGCGAAAGATAAACTTTTTTTTGCCTAATATCTTTTTGATACGTAGAATGCAATATAACGTCAAAGGGAGATTAATTTTATGGCCAAGACGCTAAAACGCATTGCGGTGACAGGTGGTGGCGGCCAGATCGCCTATAACTTGCTGTTCCGCATTGCCGCCGGAGAGATGTTTGGCAAGGATCAACCCATCGCGCTGCATATTCTTGAATTGCCCGAAGTGCTCAAAACGCTCGACGGCGTCAAGATGGAGCTTGAAGATTGCGCTTTCCCTTTGCTGAGAGAGATCCATATCGGCAGCAGTCCTATGGAGGTATTCAAAGGGGTGCAGTATGCTCTGCTGGTTGGCGCCACGCCGCGCGGTCCCGGCATGGAGCGGGCCGACCTGCTGAAAGATAACGGCAAAATCTTCGTGCAGCAGGGACAGGCGCTTAATGCTGTAGCCGATGAAAATGTCAAGGTGCTGGTGGTTGGTAATCCCTGTAATACCAACTGCCTGATCGCCATGCATAACGCGCCTCGCATTCCGCGGCAGAATTTCCATGCCATGATGCGTTTGGATCAAAATCGAGCTGTCGGTTTCTTAGCCCGCAAGGCTGAAGTACAGGTCAACGATGTCACCAAGATGACCATCTGGGGCAACCATTCGACTACGCAGGTACCCGATTTTTTCAACGCGAACATCCATGGGCGTCCGGTGATAGAGGTCATTAGCGACCGCGCCTGGCTGGAAGGGGAATTTATTTACAAAATACAGAAGCGCGGCGCGGAAGTCATTGCCGCTAGAGGCAAATCGTCGGCCGGATCGGCCGCCAATGCCGTGATTGATGCCATCAAGGCTTTGGAAACTCCAACACCACCTGGCGAGTGGTTTTCAAGCGGCGTCTATAGCGGCGGCAATCCCTACGATATCGATGAGGGGCTGGTCTTTTCCTTTCCCTGCCGCTCGACAGGCGATGGCGCTTATGAGATCGTGAAAGATGTACCGTTAAATGCATTCATTAGCGATAAGATCAAAGCCTCGGAAAAGGAATTGATCGACGAGCGTGCCTTTGTCTCAACGATGCTCGGCAGCCGGTAATAAATATAAACAGCTTTTCCATAGTTAGGAGAGAATCATATGGCCGATAGTAATCCTGAAGTGCTCTTCGAAATCAAGAAAGAGCATCTAGAGACTGGTTTGAGAGGTTTTCCTGTTGGCTATTGCACAACATCGACTGTAGATCCCGTCAAGGGGCTGTTTTATGTTGGCCACTGCCTGGCAGATATTGCCGCCTGGGCGCCGGAACGCGTCATCTATCTCCTCTATAACGGGAAAGAAGGCTCTGAAAGCGAAGTTCAGGAATTCGCGGCCGATTTACGCAAGCGCGCCAAATGTTCCGCCGATGTCACTAAGCATATCCAGCTATTGCCCAGCCGCGGACATGCCATGAAACTTTTTTGTGCGGCTTTGCTCATCTGCGGTATGCTCGAAGGCAAGGACGATTACCGCGAGGATTGCCTGAATCTAATCGCCAAAATCCCGGAAATTGCCGCCACCGTCATCAACCATCATGCCGGCTGGGGTGAAACAAAGCCTTCGCGCCCAGAACTCGGCTATATGGAAAATTTTACGCAGATGCTCAATGTCCCCAATGGCGATGTCGAAGAACTGACCAAGACTTTTAAGCTTTTCAATGTGCTGCATTATGATCATGGCGGGGGCAACTTATCGACTTTTGTTGGCAAAGCGGTAGCTTCCGGGCTTGAGGATATGTATGGCTCGATATCGGCGGCTATGTGCGCCTTGGCAGGCCCAAGGCATGGTCGGGCGAACCAAGACAGCCTTGAGCTGGTGCAACTGATCCTCAAGGAATTGGGCGCTGAGGTCACAGCTGAACAGCTGGAAGCATGGCTGCGCCTGCGCATAGCAGACAATCAGCTGATCTATGGTTTTGGGCATGCCGTGCTACGTGTGGAAGATCCCCGCGCGAGCGTGCTGTACGCCAAAGCGCAACGCAAATATCCTAATCACCCGCTGGTGAAAATAGCCGGTCTTTTGCGGGAGGTGGGTCCTAAAGTGCTTAAAGACAATCCCAAGATTGCCGATCCTTATGCTAATGTGGATGCGATTTCTGGGGTGCTATTGACGGCTGCCGGATTCCCCTATCCGGAATATTTCACTGTGCTGTTTGGTCTGGCGCGGGTGGTAGGCATCGCCATTCAGATTGTCTATGAGCGTTGCGAAGCGCGCGGCGGCAAAGGCACGCCCATTGTGAGACCCAAGTACCTGTTTAAGCCGCGCGAGGTGGTAAGTTAATGAATTTAAGCGATATCCAATTTATCTTTAATCGGGCTGTTTCCCTGACATTTTCCAAGAAAAAACTTTTGCTGGCATTTACTGTGCTGGCGCTATGCGGGCTGCTGGTCGTTTTTTTTCGCGGAGCCGCCATTGGTGCCGGCCAATGGGTGGTGATGAGCCTCACCTTTTTGCCTTTTTTCCTTTGTGCCGGTGTGCTGCTCTCGCTCGGTATCGTGCTAACCCGCATCTATCACGATGAGGTGAAGCTGAAGCCGGTAAAATATCGCGAGATTTTGAGCAACTCGTTGGATGTTGTCATCGGCGCTTCCTATTTCTCCATCCCCATCATCCTGAGCTACCTTTTGCTGTGGATCATGCTGGGTATCTTTGTGCTGCTGAGACAGACGCCCGGTATTGGCGAGGTTGTCGGGGTGCTGTTATCCTTTGCGCCGTTTATATTGAATTTGGCAACTCTTGTACTCTGCCTGCTAAATATTGCCATGCTGTTCTATGTGACCCCCATCATCGCGCTCAGAGGGCTCAACCGCATTCGCGTCACGCAGACGCTTGTCAAGCGGCTGAAAAAGGATATTTTCACCAACCTCTTGTTGTCAATGCTGGCCATCCTGCCCATGCTGGCTTTGGGAGCCCTATTGGTGCTGGCGGCATTTCTGACGGGATCGGTGTGCTATGTGTGTGAAAACCCCCTGCACAACGTGATGCAGTGGTTCTTTATCATGATCCCATTCACTGCCGTTTTATCGCCAACGGTCGTCTTCTTCTTCAACTTCGCCGCCGAAGCGCATGTGCTCGTGCAGAAAAGCCTCAGGGCTATCAAGCTATGATCTGCGCGGCCAGTTCCTTGGCATAGAGGGCGTGGTAGAGCAGCCCTTTCGAACCCATACCGGTCAGCACCCAGCAGTTGTCCAAAACTTTAGTGAGGATGGGCTTGCGGTGGGTCGACATGGCGCGCACGCCGCTGCGGCAGTCTATGATGGCGGCGTCGTCTAAGCCTGTGGTGAAGGCATTAATCTTTGGCAAGATATCCTGTGCGGCGAAGGCTTGATCCGGGGCGCTGCTAGTGAAGTTGCGCTCATAGGTGGCGCCTGCCATGCAGCTGCCGCCATTTGGATTCATTAATAGATAGGCTAAGGAATTTACCGGAAATGGCAACGGCGGCATACTTTCAGACCATGCCAGCTCTAACACCTGTCCTTTGATGAGCCTTAAGGGCAGATGGGCCAGCTCTGGCAAGGTGAGCGTGGCTGCGCCGATGGCGACTGCGATGCGGTCGTAGCCATCCAAATCTTGAAGCGAAGTGATAGAGGCCAGCTCCAAACTCACGCCGCGCGCGGCGCAGGCCAGCCAAAGTCCTTGCAGGTAGGCGGGGCAGTCCACCACCATCCCCGAATCGATAAAAATGCCGGGATTGGGCACAAGTAGGGGCATCCGTGCCTGGCATTCGGCGGCCGTGCGCCAGTGGACGTCATCAGCATATGCGCTGGCACTAAGTTGAAAATCGGATACTTGCAGCGGCGTGAGGGCCGGCCTTAGCATCCCTTGGGCCTCTGCGACGGGCATGCCGAGCGCTTTTTCTGCCACCGCCAGCAGCTCTTTGGTGGCTTGCATGGCTTCAACAGCATGCCAATTGAGTTTGGCATGCGCGCCGACATAGCCGTGCAGCAGGCCAGCGGCCACCCCCGAGGCGCCTTTGCCGATGCCTTTGGCATCGAAGAGGACCACTTCATTATCTTTATGTTGGGACAGGTGCCAGGCGGTGGCCAGGCCGCAAAAACCGGCGCCGATGACTGCTATGCGCATAGATAATCGTTTGGTTATGTGTTTGTTATGAAATTTTAGACACTAACTTCGTTTGTGGCCAGTAAAAAATTGCCCGGCCGTGCTAAATGGTTCGATAACCCAAAATTGACGGACGATACGGCGAAGCAGACAGAGCGGACGAAGCGGACAATTCCGGTGCTTGGAACGACAGTAAAGCGTTCATATCACTCATTTTATCACTGTGTCTCTGTGGTATAAATTTCGCTTGATTCGCAATTAAAATAAATATTTGTTATACAACATACATCTAACAAAGGTTGGGGCGTATGGGCAAAAATGTGACACAAAAGCTAATAGAAAAGCATCTAGTCGAAGGGGTGATGGTGGCCGGTGAGGAGATCGCCATCAAGATCGACCAGACGCTGACGCAGGATGCCACCGGCACACTGGTCATGCTGGAGCTTGAGGCCATGGGTCTCGAGCGGGTCAAGACAGAGCTTTCGGTGCAATATGTCGACCACAACCTTTTGCAAGAAGACTACAAAAACGCCGACGACCATATCTTTCTGCAGTCGGCCTGTCAGCGCTTTGGCATATGGTACAGCCGGCCGGGAAATGGCGTCAGCCATCCCGTGCATATGGAGCGATTTGGCATCCCGGGAAAAACACTGCTGGGTTCAGACAGCCATACGCCGGCCGCCGGCGCCATCGGCATGCTGGCCATAGGCGCAGGTGGACTGGAAGTGGCGCTGGCGATGGCAGGGGAGCCTTTCTTTTTGAAGATGCCAAAGGTCTGGGGTGTCAAAGTCATCGGTAAGTTGCCTGCGTGGGTGAGCGCCAAGGATATCATTCTGGAACTCTTGCGCCGCCATGGTGTTAAAGGGGGCGTGGGCTGGATCATCGAGTATTATGGTCCGGGCCTGGAATGCCTGTCTGCCATGGACCGCCATGTGATCGCCAATATGGGTGCAGAACTTGGCGCCACGACGTCTGTATTTCCTTCTGATGGCGAGGTGAAGCGGTTTTTGAAATCGCAGCACCGCGAAAAGGACTGGACAGAGCTTGTGGCCGACCGCACCGCCAGCTATGACGAAGATGAAGAGATCAATCTAGCAGAGCTTGTGCCGCTTATTGCCTGCCCTAGCAGTCCGGATAATGTGGTGCCGGTCAAGGAAGTTGCCGGCCGAGAGCTCTATCAGGCCATGATCGGCTCTTCTGCCAATCCCGGTTACCGGGACTTCGCCATCTCGGCCATGATGGTCGATGGCAAACAGATCGACAGTCACGTGTCGTTTGATATAAACCCTACCTCGCGCCAGATCTTGGAAGACTTGACCCATACCGGCATGCTGGAAAAGCTGATCCACGCCGGCGGCCGCATCCACCAGACCGGTTGCGACGGCTGTATCGGCATGGGGCAGGCGCCGGCGACTGGCAAAAACAGCTTGCGCACCGTGCCGCGTAATTTTCCTGGGCGTTCCGGCACGAAAGAAGATGCCGTCTATCTATGCAGTCCGGAGACCGCTGCCGCTTCCGCCTTAAAAGGCGTGATCACCGATCCGCGTGATCTAGGTATGCCCTACCCCAAAGTGCAGGAACCTGCCAAAGTAACCATTAATATGGATATGATGCAGCCGCCACCACCTGCCGGTACTATAGTGGAATTGGAAAAAGGCCCAAATATAAAGCCGATCCCAACCTTTGGGAAACTGCCGGAACACCTGGAGGGCGCCGTCGTCATAAAACTCGGCAACAATATCTCGACTGATGAGATTTTGCCTGCCGGCGCCAAAGTCTTGCCTTTCCGCAGCAATATCCCTGAAATCAGCAAGTTTACCTTTTCGCAGGTCGATGATGGCTACTATAACCGCGCCTGGGAGCTGCATGAAAAAGGACATTTTATAGTCGCCGGGTTGAACTATGGTCAAGGATCCAGCCGCGAACACGCTGCCATCGCCTGCCGCTATCTAGGGGTAAAAGCCGTACTGGCCAAAAGCTATGCCCGCATCCACTGGCAGAACCTCATCAACTTCGGCATTTTGCCGCTGTCTTTTGCTAAGCGTAACGACTACGAAAAAATCAGCCCAGGCGATATCTTGGCCATTGCCAATCTGCGCAAAACGCTAAAGCATGGCAATAGCATCGAGGTGGTCAATAAGACGACCGGCGAAAAATACCAGACCAATCACGCCCTTAGCCAGCGCCAAGTGGAGATCCTGCTGGCCGGCGGTATCATCAATTTATTTAAATCAGATGATTAAGCGCTGGTTTTAGAATCTTTGTGCTTTGCGTTTACAGCAATTTTTTGTATCTTAAGGGGACTCATTAAAAGGTATGTAACGCATGGCTGAAATTCACGATTCTTCAAAGCCAACGCAGATACGCAATTTGCTGCTGGTTTTTGGTTCCGGCATTGCGGCGGCCTTGGCGCTGGCCTTCGGCATGCTCTATTACTACAATCCGCCGGGTGCATATCTGGCCAAAAACGCCTTGTTAGCACCAGCCAACCTGTTGTCAATGCGTTATAGCGAAGCTACGATACGCGGCGCCAATAATTTGCCATTTGTTTTTGACGGCATCGATTTTTCATACTTCGATGCAGCCAAGCAGCAATGGCAGCGCATTGCGGTCGATATGTTGAAATATGCAGATTTTTACCTGTTGATTGACGATGATGCCAGTTTAACCGATGTGTCGGATGATGTTAAAAATGCATTCAACCGCGGCCATGCCGCCACGATCATCTTGAAAGCGAGGCAGGGGGAAGCGGGAAAGGTAGCGTCAATGGATTTTTTAAATGTGGACTTTGCAGGGGAAGGCAATTACTATCGCATTCAACTGAGGGAGCATCGTGATAGTGAAGGCTGGGCTTATTTCCATCATCAGGGCATCTACCAGCAAATCCAGCAACTTTTTGTACCATCCTTATGAATATTAGAGGGCATTTCACTTTATTAGGCACCGGCGCCTCCATGGGCGTGCCTGTCATTGGTTGCACTTGCCCGGTATGTCTTTCCCAATCGACATATAATAAACGCCTGCGATCCTCGGCCTTATGTTGTTTTGGCAAGAAGTGCATTTTGATTGATTGCGGACCTGATTTCAGGATCCAGGCATTGACGCATCACATCGATCATCTGGATGGGGTGATCTTGACACATGCGCATAGTGACCATTCAGCAGGCATTGATGACTTGCGCGCGATCTATTTCCGCAGTGAAAAAACGCTGCCTTTGCTATTATCGGCGGAAACGCTGGCCGATATCAAACGGCGCTTTTATTACCTATTCCCTGATGAGGACCCCAACGGAAAAGGACTCTCCCGTTTTGATATACATGTGCTTGAGAGTGATAGGGGAAAGTGCCATTTCCAGGGCATAACTCTCACTCATTTTGCGTATGGCCAGGGGGGGATGCGCGTGGATGGCTTCCGTTTGGGCGACTTGGCGTATGTGTCTGATATCCGCCACTATCCGGAAACGATTTTCGAAGATTTAGATGGTGTTAAAACATTGATTATAAGCGCCTTGCGCTTTCCATCGTCGCATATGCATTTTAGCGTGGACGAAGCCATCGATTTTGCCGGCCGCGTTGGCGCGCGGCAGACATGGCTGACGCATATTTCGCATGAACTCGATTACGACAAAACAAATGCGTATTTGCCTGACAATATCCGCATGGCGTATGATGGTTTGAAACTTGAATTTCAAACCGATAACGCCAATACTCAATTTCTATGAGGTAACATGCTAACTGAAATAACTGCCGGGCAAGAATCGATTCAATTCTTTGAAAAAGAACCCTTGCGCGCCCTGCTGGTGTCTGTCATTAAAGGCGGCGGACCGCTCCAACGCGCCATCTGCGCCGAGCATTTGCAGGAATTGGCATTGCTGGCCGAAACTTTCGGTGTCCAAGTGTTGCATAAAGTCTCTTGTATCATTCGCCGTTATGATGCTGCTACCTATGTGACTGAAGGGAAATTGCAGGAACTGGTCGATCTGGCGCAGGAACATAACGCTAATATCATCATTTTTGATGATGAAATCGCCCCCAGCCAGCAGCGCAATCTGGAAAAAGCTTTCGGCCTATCTGTCATCGACCGCACAGAAGTCATTCTGGGGGTTTTTGCCCAGCGCGCCCAGACCAAAGAGGCGCGACTGCAAATCGAGCTTGCCCAGGTGCGTTACCAGGCGCCTCGCTTAAAGCGTCTGTGGACGCATCTATCGCGCCAGCATGGGTCCGGCGGCTCCTCTGGTTCGGGCGGAGGATATACCAAGGGGGAGGGGGAAAAACAGATTGAAATCGACCGCCGTATTTTAAAGCGTAGGATCGATCTTTTGCAAAGGGAGATTGAAGAGGTCAAAGCTATCCGCGAAACCCAGCGCACCTCACGCCAGCGCTCTGAAATCCCGGTCTTTGCCATCATCGGCTATACCAATGTGGGCAAATCCACTTTGCTCAACGCCATAACCCAGGCCGGCGTCTTTGTCGAAAACAAGCTTTTTGCCACGCTTGATACCACTACGCGCAAGTTCCTGCTGCCCAATAATCAAGAGATTCTACTCATTGACACCGTGGGCTTCATCAGAAAGCTGCCGCACCTGCTTGTCGCAGCCTTCAAAAGCACTCTTGAGGAGGCTTTTGAAGCCGACATCCTGCTGCATCTTGTCGACGCCAGCCACCCCATGGCGGAAGAACAGGCGGCAACGACTTTTGAAGTGTTGAAAGAGCTTAATGCCGAAGGCAAGCCGATCATCACAGTGCTCAATAAGATTGATCTTTGCCAAGACACCACCATAATCAGCCGCCTGAAGATCAAATATCCAAAGGTGGTCACGATATCGGCCCTGAACGGCCTAGGCTTTGATGATCTGTATGAACTGATGATCCAGGAACTCATCCAGCATCGTGCTATTGTCAACCTGCGCATCCCTCAGAGCGACTACGGGGTGGTAAGCGAGGCGATGAGCCTCGGGAATGTCATCAGCCAGGATTATGAGGAAAATGATGTGATTTTAAAGGTCGATCTGCCGGCCAATGTGGCCCAAAGACTCAGCAAATACATGGCATAGACAGGGCAGTGAGTCATGGGTGAAAGTCATGGGTGAAATTCATGGATGAGTTTACACAGCGATATTCCATCCAGCAGCTCCCTGAAGCCGAGCGCCCAAGAGAAAGGCTGCTGCGTCATGGCACAGAAGCTCTATCAGCGGCAGAATTGATAGCTCTTATTTTGGGCAGCGGCACCAAAAGCGCCCCCGTTTTGCAGCTGGCACAGGTGATGATCACTCGCTTCGGCAGTTTACAACAGCTGGCGGAGGCCACCGTGCAGGAGCTTTGCCAGGTGAAAGGCATAGGGCTTGCCAAGGCGATTCAGCTGAAAGCCGCCTTCAGTCTTAGCTTGCGCTTGTCACGTAACAATATCGGTGCCAAATACAAAATCGAACATCCCGTGCATGCCTACAATCTTGTCAAAGACGAGCTGCAAGCCGAAAAACGGGAGCTTTTCATTATTATTTTGCAGGATGTCAAGGGATGTTCCTTGGGGCACCACGTCATCGCCATAGGCACCCTCACGCAGGCGCTGGTGCATCCCAGGGAAGTTTTTTATCCTGCCATTCGCCACAAGGCCGTCAGCCTAATCCTTGTGCACAATCATCCCAGCGGTGATTTAACGCCATCCAAGCAAGACTTTGAATTGACACGCAAGCTGATCGATGTGGGACATGTCATTGGCATCCCTGTCAACGACCACCTGATCATCGGCGCACAAGGCTATGTGTCGCTGCGCCAGCAAGGCGGGATTTTTTAAGTGTAAATCATCTTGACAATCTATCCATAACATTGTTAGCTCTTTATCTACTTTATTAAACCGATACCGAGCCGCTCATGAATCACACCACATCCCTTACAAGAACGCTATCCGCACCTGTATTTTTAGATCCTGCCGACACTGCAAATGACCGTCCGCAAACGGCAGTTGAAGTCGCCAGACGGCGTCTGCAGCAGAAAGACGAGATCCTGACGCATGACCTATCATCGCAGCGCTCTGTCGTGGTATTGGATAACGGCGGCCAGCTGGCACAAACGGTGCAAAAGAGCCAAAGTTGCGCTGCGAGATTCTTCAAGTGGATGGCAAGTTCATCCATGGTCGTTGTCCCGACTACGTTTGTTTTGCAGACCACGCGCTTATTGTTGACCTGGCAGCTATCCTGGCAAAATTCAAGAAGGCAATCCGATGTAGCCATCAATGATCTCAGCGGTTCCATACATCTGGCGCAGGCTATTCATGCCCTAGCGCCTGTGATCGCGCATTGGCTGCAGCCGAAACTGATAAATTCAGACTGGCCGGATGCTGTGAGGCCCAGCCTAATGGCATTTTTTAAAGGTGAGCATGCTACGCTTACTAAGCTTATCGATGCGCTGCTTTCGAAAATGTATATCAATATTGCTACCAACATAAGAGATGCCAATAGCGCAAATGGCGGCGCCAATAAACCGGTGCGTCTGATAGAAGTGATCAGCTGCATATATGAAATTGTCAATAAGCATCTATCCCATATTAACACACATATAGAGGCCATCGAGAACAACCCCAATCTGCTTAAGCGCCAAAAGATGTTAAATCAACTCATCTATCCGCTGATCGATGATTTTTTAGTCACGGCACTGCCTGAAGGGGAAAAAGAGCTTCCTGTGACTCATGTGCCGTGGCTATCTAGAAGTGTATGGACGAAAGTGCAAAAACGACTGCTGCCCGGATTATTTCTGGAACTGTATTCGCAGTTGGCAGGGCCACTTAACAGCAACCACAAAGAGGCCTTAGCAAACCTTGCCGGTGGAGAATCGCTAGCTTCCCTTGCCGAAGCGCTGGCGCAAAATGCCGGCGAAATATTGCCGACCCTTCTGTCTGGTGGGGATAGCAAGGACGAAGCCACGACACCATTAACCAGTTTTGTTACTGACAAGCTGTCTTTATTTTTTGCCGGTTCTGCCGCCAAGAAACAATGGCTTGGTAATTGGCTGAAAGAGCAATTGGTCAGCCTGGGCAACAGCGCCAATCCGGAGATCAAGAAGTTGTGGCTGTTCTTAGGTGGTTATCTTGAGCCTATTTTGGCCCATGTTTTGTATCATATGTCTGAGCTGCCGGCCCCACCCAACCAAACACAAGGACGGGTGCCGGATGTCATGGGTATCATGGCTATAAAACTTTTCAGTCTATGCAGCAGATTTTTTAACACCCACCGCAAGGCTATCGACGACAGCATCGCCATTTTAAAGGCGTCGCATAGCGACCCGCTAAGCGATGTGCAGGTGCTTAGCTTGTTTAACCCCCTTAGGGAAGATCTGCTGAAGATGATGGGATTGGATCAGACCGCATATTGGCCCTTGCCTGATTTTCTTAAAGAGATCGCAGCTGCGCATTTGAAGGCAGCGTTGCCTAAATTCCTTATAAAGCAATACATAGCCATCACGGAAAGCCAGCTTGACGATAAAGCTACGCGTACGAAGCTGCGCGCATTGCTGTTTGATGATAAGAACCTGGATGATCCTGTCGTTACCACGAAAGTTGTCTCGTCGCTGCACGAAAAAGGTATATCCTGTTCTGCCAACATGTTTGAAGAATTTTATCAGTCCCTATGGAAAGTGTCGGGTACAGAAAATATTGTAATAACACTGGAAGGCATATGTGCCGTATTTTCTTCCGAAATTGTCAGCGGTGTCATGACCCATTTAGGCGTGTCTAAGCAGGAAGCGCTGATCCCTGAGGCTAATCCGTTCATGCGGCAAACGGTGAGCTATCTCAAGAAATGGGTGGAATCGGTATTGCTAGGCATGCTTGGTCATATCATTGAAACTACCGAAAATAAACGACCTGAGACTGATGATGAGCATGCTAAACAGCTGTTTATTATGCATCTATACCTGAGACTTGGCAATATTTTCGGACGAAGACTAAAAAATGTCGACGAAAAGCTAAAGGAACTTAAGAGCCAGGCAAAAGGGGATGCACGTTTTTATACGCAAGAATTGCGAAAAATCTTTGCCCCGTTAGCAGAGGAGTTGCATGCCATGGTAGGCAGCAATCCATTTAAGCATTTGCCTCTTGACGGTTTGCCATCGGCGGACAAGTTGAAAGATGTCCTTTGGACAGCCGTGCGGGAAAATATTTTGCCTGATGTGATTGCAGCGACATATGCCGAAACAATGGCCTGGAAAAACCAATTGCCGGTCCTGCAAGAGAAGCTGGAACACTGCTACCGCACCACACATGCGAAATGGGCCAGCCATGTGGTGGCCAAATACGCTGCCGATTTCATACGCAATCATCTAAGCACAGCCAGCGGCGAAGTTTCAGAAAGTTTAGTGAGCGCTGGCCGTGAATTTTTTGCCTTTGCCGAGGATAAAACAGCAAAGGCTGTCACAGTCGCCTTGGAGGCCAATAAAAGTTCCATCACAAACATGATCGCCCAAAATGTGCGCCAATCAGCCGAGAGCGAAGACGCGCAGATCGTTGCCCTTTGGCCCGCTTTGAATCAATATTTAGAAGGCGCCATCGCCAAGGTTTTTGTCCAAATCTCAACCAAGATTCAAACGGTCGAGACAGAGAATCCCGATTTAATCATCGATATGGCTATTGCGATGCTTAAAGATACAGCCGAATACTTCAAAATTGTCAATTCAATCACTGAAGAACTTGGCGAAGCGCACGGCTATCGCGTCCCAACCGCTGTAGCTCTGGCAGCTTTTGGCGAACGCCTGCATGATGGCGTACCGTTTAATCCTGATGCCTCTGAGGAGGAAAAGCAACGCGTGCGCCTCGAGGGGTGCTTTATTCCATTGGCGGCAAAAATCCTCAAATTGGCAGATTTGACTGTTGACAACTTCCCCATGCCTTCATCTATGAAAGGCGCTGTGGGTGAGTTGATGATGGAGAAAATCATCCCGCTTGCACTGTTGCAAGCAAATATGAAGCTGCTAGAACCAAATGTGCGCGATGCCATGATGCTGCAATTTGTACAAACCCTTTATGCCGCCTTAAATGGCATGGATGCCAAGCCTAAGGAAGGCCTTGCCGAAGAGGCTAAAAAACTTACCGACAAGCAAAAGCATCTCAATGAGACCTGCGGCGCCCTGGTACTGGAACTTGTCAAACTCATCCCGGACAATATGGTGCAGTATGTGTTTATGAAGGAAAAAGTCAAGAGCATGAGCGCCGCCGCCATTGGAGAGGCGATGATGCCGCACCTTTCCAGAAATACACTGCTCCAAATCATCGATGGCGCGCTATTCAGCGGTTTGCCCAGCTTTCACCGTTCAAAATGGGAAGGAAAAGTCGGCCGGGAAGTGCTTGTGCCTCTTAAAACTGCGCTTTGTCCCGATGGTAAAAAGGAATTAAAAGTTGCCAAATACTTCAAGTTCCATTTTCCAAAAAACGCCGCACAACAGCAGGCAGATAATGACGACAAAAAGATCCAAGCCGACCACACGCACAAGATGCTGAGAGATGAATTCGTGCGCACGATCAGTTCACAGCTAAGCGTCAAAGCTTGGGAATTTGTCAAAGCCATGTGGCATAGTTTGCAGGCACAATTAAACGACTTCATCGAGCGCCAATTTCCGGAAACAGGGCCCAAGGTAAAGGCTTATCTCGATAAGATATTCCACTGGATATTTTTTGATGCGTTGGGAGCGATCATCTCTTTTATGATCACGCCACTGATTAAAGTCTTGCAGTTCGTGGTAGAAAGGATCTATATCTATCAAAAAGCCGACGACATCATTAAGAATATCCACTCCGAAACACTGGAACACCTGTTGTATAAATGGACCGATGTCATTATCGATAGCCTGCTGCGCCCCCAGCAGCCCAAGCAGGCTAACCCATAAAATGGCAGCTGAGCATGCTTTTTAAGGGGGGACTTCTCATCAACGCATTTTGCGTAAGCCACCAAAACGATGTAGCCATCTAAGTGATGTATTAAATTAGTCTTGTAATTATCTACATAAATGTTGTATATTTTATCAAAATTATAGCCTACATTTTATAATTCATTGACAGCTGTTAATTAACATTTCACTATCAATTCTATAATTCAGGATTCTATGCAACCCGTTAGTGCTTCTTATTCCACGCAAACAGGCAATTTGCCACCTCAAAATATTCACGCTTCAAACACCCATGCGCAGACACATCAAGTTGTTGGCTCTATAGTCAAGCCAATCTTTAATACCCCTAAATCGATCCAAAAGTCTTCATCGCGGAATTGGTATAAGCTCATTGGACTTTCCTCGATCGCGGCGTTATTAGCCTCGAGCGTGGGTATAGCCTCGTTTCGCCTTTTTGCTGATAGCCCCATTACAAAGCTACCTGATTCAATTGCGACCGACAACAACAGTACGGCTAATCCATTTGTTGCTGATACTGCTAGCGAACTATTGGCAGCTTTAGACACATCTGCCATTGCCGGTGGTACAGACGATTCCTATTTTACTGCTAATTCTACCCTCTGGCTGAATCCAATCCCAACAATTGATACTAGTTTTACGGATCTGATTTTTGACGCCAACTTTGCAGATCATAGCTTTAATACAGATACCAAGGCAGCTGAACAAAAAGATGCACAAGCAGAGCCACATAATAGACAATCATATACCAAGTGGGGTCTTGGTGCCATCGCCACAACGATCGCTGCTTGCGCTTTAAAAACCTTCTGCTGCCGACAGCCATCAAAAAAGAATTTAAGTTTTAATAAAGTAACAAAAGTTAAAGTATATAATGCGCATGAAGGCGAAGCGTATCCTCAAGATGAGGGGAAAAGGACTGAATTCCTTTTTGAAAGTGAAATGAAAACGAATTTTGATGATAGAAATGATCCTGAAGGATCCAGAAAAGGATATTTTGTAAGAACAGGGAATTCAGAATCTGTGAGGCGCTTTCTTAAAATAGATGACAACAAGACAGTTGGTGATGACGAAAAAGAAGAGATATCAGGCGCATTGACCTATCACCAGCTAGGTTCTTCTGTAGAATTCAAAAACCTGTTAGTCAAGGATATGATAACGTACGACCAACTTGTGGATGCTTTGAAAAATAAAATGTTTGAAATCATCGCATCAAAGAAATTCAAACTTTCTGATACAAAGCTGACAGTGAATTGGATGGCAGAAAATCTAAACACACTCGTACAGGAACATGAAGAAAAGTTGATTTTTACTTGCCAAAAGGGTCTCGCAGAAGTATTAAAAAAGCAAATCCAAGAACAAGGAAATCGTGTTGAGGAAATTGATCTTGATCCGCGTACTTTCAAGGACTTCGTGACAGCGGAAAATTGGGATAATAGTAGTAGGATGATCCAAATGTTAGAGAACAAGGAATACCCAATTCTAACAGATGTTGAACGAAGACTCATAGACCTTAAAAACGATAGGCTATTTATCGATCGGTATGAGAAAAAAACAAATCCGTTTTTCCAGAGTGCGCTTGCAGTAGATGAAGTTGCCAGATATAAAAAAACGCTACAAGAATTTGGTCAGATAGACGATAGCGAATCAAAAAAAGCGATCGGAGCAAGGTGGGGTGATAAAGTAACGTGGGCGGATGGTTCAGAAACAAAAAAATTCAGCCTCTGCGCACTCGATAAAAGCGATTGTGCGATTGCTGTGGATATAACTACCATGGTATTTGATGATTCCGAAGTTCAAGCGGTGCTGAAGGAACACTTCAATCTCCCTAAAGATTGAGCCTTTACCATACACTTAACTTTATCTCTTCGCATGTAGCGAGACTAAAGCCTTGCTATGTGCTAAGGAGAAACGGTAGTTACCCATGATAATTGCAATTTCTAAGATAATTATGAGTGGCAGAGGGGATATTTTTTTTGCCCTTTTTCTCTCATTCTGTAGCCCATACCTAAGCGCAGCGCAGGTGTGGTAGGCAAGAACCATGCATATTGGGGCACTTTTGAGCGGTCAACTGCGGGGTTTTAACGCAGACAAAATGAGCACAACCTAGCCGGGAGTTATATATGGGGCATCAGATGCAATGGTACAATAAAAGCACTTAGGTAGACTTCTTTCGGTTCCATTGCGGCTCAACTCCCCAACACCATGCAGCTTTACTAGAAAAGATTTTCTTTCATTGCTCTGCCTTCGCCAGCCATCATTTGCTCACAAAAAACCCATGCATCGAATGCACCAGACGTTTGCTTGTATAATTCTTTGAGTTTATCCATAGAACCTTTTCCACCTTCACTATAACCCTGTGCCCGCAGAAGAAGGTCGCTTAACACATGCTTTTTGGCCTCTGATTGTTCATTCGCAGTATTTAATTTCGAAGGATCAATACTGAGATTTTTAGCATATAATTCTACAGATGAACGGATTAACGATCTTCCTTCTTTAGTGTCATAACCTTTTTCCTCGCCGGCAATGGCGACTTTTGCCAAAAATTGAAGTGGATGAATTGCTGGCCCCTTTGCTATTTCAGCCTCCAGGTTTTTAAAAGTTTTTTCTATACCATCGCTAGACATCGATTGAATGGCGGAACGATTTGGTAATCCGTCAACATCATTTTCGCTTTTTCCTGCGTTCATCAAATTTACTAAAGCCGAATTATCGACAGGACCACGTCCTTGAATAGAAGTCATATCCACCTCCTGTATATCATATTGTTGGTAAGACTTGCCAAATGGTATATTTGGTTTTATCTGGTTAGATTCGTTTAATATGCACATATTTAGAATATCACAGAATTAAATATTTAGTATATAGCATATTTATGGTAACAATCACTAAGAATGACCCACCTCGCGATCACTTAGAATGACCCACTTGGCGGTTTCTTTTGAAAATTGAAGTGTCGATCACCGAGAATGACCCACCCTGCAATCACTAAGAATGACCCACTTGGCGGTTGCTCTTGATGTGCTCGGTGTCGATCACTTAGAATGACCCACCTCCAAAAACACGCAAAACAACCCTCTATCTTCAAGGGTCCTTCAAACTAACGAAAAATCCTAAATACTACTTAGTTGTCCAATTTGGTTTGTTATTGTTGCGTTTTCTTTACTTTCGCGCAAGTTTTTTTGAACTCGGCCAATCGGTAGCTGTCACCTTCCACAATGACCTGTACCCCTCTATGAACCAGTCTATCCAAAGCAGCTGTTCCAATCAATGGATTAGCAAAAATGCTAGGCCATTCATCGAAATCTCTGTTACTTGTGATGATCATCGAGTTCTTTTCATACCTTTCGGCAATTAATTGATATAAATCCTGCTGCTGTGCCTCGTTAATGGCTTGTAAGCCAAAATCATCTAGGATTAACAGGGGCGTTTTAATTACCTGAGCAAGCCTCTTTTTATGTGTTCCATCACCTCGCCCTGCATATATCCACTCAAAGAGCTGGTATGTACAGTAAAAAAGCACATCATATCCCCTACGGCATATCTGATGCCCTAACCCTTGTGCTAAATGGCTTTTCCCTACACCGCTAGGGCCGAGGATGAAGATGTTTTGTTTTTTTTCAATGAAGCCTCCTGCAGATAACTCCCGAATTATCGCGGTAGGGGCCTTTGGATTGAATTCAAAGTTGAAGGTCTCGATGGTCTTATCAGGGTCTAATCGACTCTTAGCCATCCTTAAAAGCAGTTGCTTGTTTTCTCTGCGTTCGATCTCATCCGATAGCAGTATCTCAAGAAATGTTGAGTAGGCCCATTTTTCTTTCATAGCCTCTTCCAACCGTTGTGCTAGCGTTGTTGATATTCCCGTCATTTTCAAACGGCTCAGTTTTTTGGCGATAAGTTCGGTGCAATCCATTTTTTCTCCTTGGGTTTATGACACCTGCTTGGCAGGCTCCACTTTATTGAAAATTATTTTTTCTGTTACAGGACAACCTCTCTTGTGATCTGATCTGCCAGTAGAGCTTCATAAGCCCCCATCATTGCGTTTCCAGAGGTCGACATAGGATGGAGCCTCACCAGCTTTTCTTCAAACGTCTCTGAACATGAGTAAGTAGTCTTGTAATCAGCGGGATCTCTGGCAAATCGAAGAGGCTCTATGGAGGATGCTCCTTTTGCAACTGAGTTATCCAAAGCCTCTGTTTGCAATTTCTTTTCCAAAATACTTTTGACGCTGGCATATGAGAATAGCTTGCAAGTTAGTGCCCTCTCACAAGCAAGTTCCAGGTCTCTTATGGAGTAATTTTCTTTTAATTTGAGGAGACGTCGAACGGGTTTCAGCTTGTCTACTAACGGATGGTTGAGGATCTCCTTAACCATCTGATGGGTAAATGGACCAATCGCTTCAGATAAATCAATCAATCCTTCCCTTGTGCATTGCAAAACAGCTTCTTTGAATGGAGGGGCATGCTCAGATTTACGTTTATAGTCCCACTTCTTGGTTGTTCTGCCGTGCAATGCCACTTCTTTGCTTTCGTAAAAGATTCGCAACAATGAATCTGTCACACATACTTGAACGGTTTTTCCTATCAATTGATATGGAACAGAGTAAAATGCGCCGTCAACCATAATGCGCCAATCTCTTCGCACATTGCATTGTCTCCATGAAGTTTGTTCCCAGCGAGTTTTAGGAAGAGGACCTAAGGCAATTTTCTCCTCAGAATTAAAAATCTCTAAAGGAGTTCGACCTACGCCATAGATAATTCTCTTATCAGCAACCTCTCGACACCAACTTTCAAGAGCATTTTTAAGATCACTAATAGAAGACGTTTCGATTTCCAGTATTTTTTGGTTAGCAAGAAAATAAGCGAGAAAGTTTCTTTTTACGTACTTGACATCTCCTTCAACCCCACCTTTGTGCTCAGGAGTTCGTGGTGCGCAGGGGGCTATGACAAAGCCATAATGTTCTGCAAAATCCTGATAGCTGCGGTTAATCATGTCATTATCTGTTGTAGGTCGTATAACAGCGGCCTTTAAATTGTCTGGAATACATTTCTTTGGCACCCCATGAAAGTATTCAAAGGCATTGATATGGCCTTTAAGAAAAGTCGATAGCGTTTGATCCAGAACAATCTCTCGATGTGCCTGCCTGGAATGTCGAAGGCGAAGAGAAAATAGCCAAACTCTTTTAATGACTCCAGCGTCATCGCGAAAACGTCCAAGTTCACCAAAATCAAGTTCTAGATCACTACCAGGGGTGGTTGATCGTACCATAATAGGGTCAATTGGATTGGGGAAATGCTTCGCTCGGTATCGTCTGATTGCCTGCACATCACAGATACATTTGTCCTTCAACAACTGATGGATAACAATAGAGGAAAGTCCATCCTTATTCCAGGCTTCTAGCTGCTCTTTATGCTCGTCAAGTGGATGAGATCGGTCTTTTGTCTTTACATTCCACTTATCTGTGATTTCTTCATCGCTTGGCATAGGAGCCTCTGAGTCTAGCCAATGCTGGATATGAGATAATTCCTGTACTGCTCTGATGATTGTCCGATGTATGCCGAGCTCTCGTTGGATCTGTCTTTGAGATTGACCAATCTTAAGGCGCTGAATGATGCTACGAATTTGAGTCATTGTCTTTACTTTTCCTTTCATGTGTATGCCTTGCGTTAAGTTGAGGCCTGGAGTTTAGTCGTGGCTTCATCAAAACGCGTTAGTAAAAATCAGTATCGAAGGAAGTTAAGCCCTTAATTTGAAAATAGTAGTGGGTCATTCTAAGTGATCGCGAACGAGTATTGCCGATCACGACCGCCAAGTGGGTCATTCTAAGTGATTGGAAGGTGGGTCATTCTTAGTGATCGACAGACGACCTCATCAGGCGCTGCCGCCAAGTGGGTCGTTCTAAGTGATCGCGAGGGTGGGTCATTCTAAGTGATCGACAAGTGGGTCATTCTTAGTGATTGTTACCAATTTAATTTTATTTAAAAAACTGTCTAATGATTTATGCTATAAAAAGGTATCCAAACAATAACTCGCGTGCGCCTGAATTGTACATAGCCATGATGGGGGCTCACGCGTGTGCATGATGAGGTGCGAGGCGCAGTGGCCAAGTAGAAGTCGTTAAATACGACCTAGAAGTTTTGGGCTCATCACACAAATGAGTACCTCGCCTTATGTAAATTAATCGAGGTCGTTGCAAATAATGCATCATAAAAATCCGTAAATTGCATGTTGGTTCCTGTGAAGTTAGGAGTTGAGCCAGTACTGCCATATAACCTCATTTCCCGTAAAAATTATAACTAGGTCTTGCTAGGCAGGGTAATGTTCAGGTCTTTCAAAATATCTCGCTGTGGTTTCGTCATCTCTGTGAGAATGTGCCCGTACTTGCCGGAATACTTCACTTTGGTTAGCGTGTCCATTTCTTGCAGAAGCTCGCGAACTGTGTAGCGCTCAATAAGCGTAGACTTTCTCATCTCTCTACGTAAAGCGCTTACATAGATAAGAGCAATGAACTGAACGAAGAGCCTGCCATCAACAGTTGCAGAGCTGTGCATACGCAGACGCTTCATGTCTAACTGATTTTTAAGATCATCGAAGCACTTTTCCACGATGTCTTTGTCTCGATAGATCTGTAGAGATTCCGTTGGGCTTTTGATGCTATTGGTCAGCAATGCTTGGAATCCAGCATAGCGATTAATGTACTGGTTTACAGCCTGGGTGTTGTACGAAACTTGAATTCCCCGTTTAGGGGTTGTCTTCACCACAAAAAATGTATCATATGCTTCTTGGTGCTCATTTATGGCTTTTCCTGATTCCAGTTCCTTCTTGTATCCAACCAGTTCCTCGCTAAACCGATCGACTGCATTAGCCCGTGCATGTGCATTGTAGTAAAGATGTAGGTAGCAGCGACGGTTGTCCTTTCCCCATGGGTAGAGGCGAGAGTGGACATAAAGGATTTCATCATCAAGCTTTTGGTATCCCTCAGGCCCGTGAATGACCTCATAGATATCATCAATAGCGTGCTGTACCCATTTATTGTTCAGAGGAACCGATAGCATGAACTTGTCTCTAGAAGCAAGCAGTTCATCAACGTTTTTCTTGCTGTAGAACCCCTTGTCCATCACATAGTGAAGGGTCTTTGTCTCCAAAGCTTTGAAGGTCTTTAGAAGGTTGTGTAATGTAGTGACATCGGTGATGTTTCCTGGAATCCGTTCGAAATACACGGGCAAGCGTCCCTTTTGGCCGAAGAGTATGGCAAGATTCAGCTGCGGTAACTTGTCTAAGTCACGGTTGTGGCCGTATTTGATGTATTCATTGAGTTCTGAGTATGATGAGATGGAAGTGATATCGTAACAAAGGTAATCATCCTCCAAAACCTTATTCATCCATTTCGTGAAAAAAGTTTGTTTCTTGTCGATGCTAATTGCACGAAGGATCTCAGTGATGCACTGGCTCGTTAATGGTGTTCCAAAAGGATGTGCATGACTTTTGCACCACGCCCCACAATGGCTCAAAGGACCACCTTGGGAAACGAGATAGTAAGCCATTGTTAGAATCTGTCGGTACTCCTTAGGAAAGCTGGATTTTAGCAGCCCTTCCAGACCTAACTGGTCGGTGATGGTGTCGAGAATAATCGAAGACCCTACTATCTCGGCAGATGCTGTGACAATCGGATCTCTAACAGCAGCTTGTTCAGGCGCAAGACGCTTAGCCGGAACGAATTCTCCGTTGGCAGGATCAAGTTTGCCAATGCACACCTGTTTATTGCGCGCTTGTTTTTTTTTCTTATCCCAGCATGAAACAGCCTCATAAACATATGTAATGCCAGTTTTCTTGTTTATCTGATGTACTCGATAGGTCATATGATTTCCTTTTTTCATGGTTATAATTATAACCATGAAAAAAGGAAAGAAGTTTTAAAGTTAAGTGTCAAAGCATTGTTGTTTAATGACTTGTATTGTACCTAGTTATAATTCTTACGGGAAATGAGGATATAAGCGACAGGGCGCAAGCCATGAGGACATTTTTAAAGCCTCGCTAGAGGCGGAAGCATGTAGCCACATGCGTCAGCGCGTGGTCATCGCATGTTTAGAAACAAAGCCGTGAATACGGCGACAGCAATGACTAAAGGATATTATATGGTGTAATAATCGCATTTAATTCAACTTTCCTCGAAGTTGCTGTCGCCGTATTCACCGCTCACTTTTTGCTACATTTCATTCCATAGGTTGACACCTATGGCTACATGCTTCCGCCTCTATCGAGGCTAACTAGACCTTCTGTGCTAGAATGTCGATTTGTTTCAAAGAGAACTTTACAAATATATTGTTAATTCTCGTTTTTCAACCAGCCATTATTGAGTCTTTTTAACGAATGCTCTAGGACAGGTACGCGATTGTGCGATGAACCAAGTTTTGTCAAATTCTCACTAGATCGTGGTATATCGCATAGATAAATCGTGCATAAACCTGTTGCAAATACCGGCAACAATGCAACAGATTTGGGCAACGTTTAACCAATGAAGCAAGTGGTAACCTAAGCTAATTGGGTGCAATGAATTGTTGCTTTGTAGTTCCTAATCAGTCCTCAATAGACTATATCTCAATTGTTAAAGTCCTTCGACAGTTCTTTGGGCTTCAAACCCCTATATTGGGATTTACCGGGCAAAAAGCTTTCAGGTGACGACTTATGTTTTGGGATCCATTAGAAAAGAATTTACCCTTTTTAGACGTTGCTCAAGGTTGGCTTTTGTTATTGCCAGCATGCCATTCACTTGTTCGAGCGTCTTTACTTTATCGGAAAGCTCTTTTATGGTTGTTGCCTGGTCGGCGATGATTTGCGATTTGTCTGCGATTTCATTCTGTAAGTTTTCAAATTCTTCCCTTTTGCGTTCCCTAGATAGTTGAGCGGCTTCCCTGTTACGCGCTTTTTTAAGTTGCAAGCTGGTTTGGGTAGAATCACCGGCTATAGCATCAATGAGATGGTTGACGTCGACTTGTGGCACGAATTCGGTGGTGCTTTTGCGCTTACTTGCTTTTGTCTTAGCTGGCAGAGATTGCTGGCTTCCTACTGCATCGGCATC
The DNA here is from genome assembly GCA_963830365.1 of uncultured Chlamydiae bacterium. Classification (GTDB taxonomy): domain Bacteria; phylum Chlamydiota; class Chlamydiia; order Chlamydiales; family Parachlamydiaceae; genus CAWHMU01. The sequence continues at coordinate 37,381 of CAWHMU010000031.1, read as the reverse complement.
TGGCTGGATGGATTTTTCCTCTTGGCCCGAGGCGATTTGGGACCAGTTATGTGAGGTAATGGTACAGCTTGGTGAGAGGCGTTGTTGCATATCAGCTGATGCCACTGGTGATGATGAAGAATTTGTAGACATGTACTCGTAGAGGCTGATGTCTGGGCCCTTGATAAGTATTTTAAGCCCACCTGCAGCCGCGTTAAGCAGGTCGATTGGGTCCTGAGAATATGTAGCAGCAGTTGCCATGGATGTCATATTTATACTCTTCTCTAAGCCCTTTTGGCTTTTGGATGGTGGTTTATTTTAATATATCCCTTATCATTTGGCAGCGGTAGCAAGAGCGTCGTTGACGATGTCTTGTGCTTCTTGTTGGATGCGCTTCAGGTGTTCTTTACCCAGGAAGCTCTCTGCATAGATTTTGTAAATATTTTCGGTGCCGGAAGGGCGGGCGGCAAACCAGCCGTTGTCAGCGATGACCTTTAGGCCACCGATGGCGGCGCCATTGGCGGGGGCGTGGGTAAGGATGGAAAGAATCTTCTCGCCGGCCAATTCCTTTAGATGCACCTGCTCAGGCGATAGCTTCTTCAGCATTTCTTTTTCTGCCGGCGTGGCAGCGGCTTCGATGCGGTCGTAGCATGGCGCGCCGAATTCTGCTGTCAAGGCCTGATAGATCTCGCCAGGATCGCGCCCCATGCGGGCCGTCATTTCGGCCGCCAGCAGGCAGGGAACGATACCGTCTTTATCGGTTGTCCAGGCGCTGCCGTCAAGGCGGGCAAAGGTAGCGCCCGCGCTCTCTTCGCCGACGAAAGCCAGCGCTCCGCTGTACAGACCATCGACGAACCATTTGAATCCCACCGGCACCTCATAGAGCTGGCGGTTAAGCTTTGCCGTAATGCGGTCGATCATCTGACTGCTGACAACGGTCTTGCCGACAGCGGCTTTTTTTGACCACTTTGGCCGATGCTGGAAGAGGTAGGAGATGGCGGCGGTGAGATAATGGTTTGAAGGCAGCAGGCCGGCGCTGCTGGTGACGATGCCATGGCGATCGTGGTCGGTGTCGCAGCCAAAGGCGATATCGAAGCGGTCTTTCAGACCGATCAGCCTTTGCATGGGATATGGCGATGAGGGGTCCATGCGGATTTGCCCATCCCAGTCCACGCTCATGAAGCGAAAGGTGGGGTCGACCTCCTCATTTACCACGCTGAGGTTCAGACTGTAACGATCGGCGATTTTTTTCCAGTAGTGCACGCCGGCGCCGCCGAGGGGGTCGACTCCCAGGCTTAAGTTGGCGTTTGCGATGCTTGCCATATCGATGACATTGACAAGATCGGCCACATACGCATCGACATAGTTGTGGCGGTGGGTGGTAGCGGCGCGCAGGGCCTTTTCATAGGACACTCTCTTAACGCCTACCATGCCATTCGCAAGAAATTCATTAGCCTTGGCCTGGATCCAATTGGTGATGGTTTGATCGGCCGGACCGCCATTCGGCGGGTTGTATTTGATGCCGCCTTCTCTTGGCGGATTGTGGGACGGAGTAATGACGATGCCATCGGCAAGCTTTTGGCTGCGTCCGCGGTTATAGGTGAGGATGGCGTGTGAGATGGCAGGCGTCGGGGTGTATTCATCGCCATCAGCCAGCATGACGTCGACGCCATTTGCCGCCAGCACTTCAAGGGCGCTGGCATAAGCCGGGAAGGAGAGGGCGTGGGTGTCGATGCCAAGGAACAGGGGACCGTCGATGGCGTTTTGGGCACGATATAGGCATATCGACTGCGTGATGGCCAGGATATGCCTTTCATTGAAGGCTTTATCAAAGGAGGAGCCGCGATGGCCGGAGGTGCCAAACACCACGCTTTGGGCAGGGATGGTGGGATCTGGTATCTCGGTATAATAGGCGGAGATGAGTTTCGGCACGTCGATCAGGATATCTGGCTGGGCAGGCTTTCCGGCAGAAGGGTTTATTTTCATGGCTGTTCCTTTGCGTATATTGAAGCAGGCAGAGGATTTATCCTGCATAATGCCCAATTCCGCTGCAATACGAAAATGGATGACTAATCTTCATGCGGACGGCTGCGCAGATTTTTTTTTTGGGAATGCTTCTCTTTGGTGGCCGCATTCCGTTTTTTGACAGATCTCGGCATGGTGGTGGAGATGCGTTTAGGACGGCGATAGTTCAGCTGGGCGACGATTTTGCGCAGCTTGCGCAGGCATTCTTTTTTGTTCAGATACTGGCTCCGCTCCTGCTGACAGGTAACGACAAGGCCTGTCGGCAGGTGGGTGAGCCTGACGGCGCTGTCAGTGGTATTGACATGCTGGCCGCCGCTGCCGCTAGCGCGGAAGGCGGTAAATTTGCATTCCGCCATCAGGTCGGCATCTAGTTCGGGGAGTCTGATTTTGTCATTCATAGCATCTCTTTCGGCAAATACAAGGGACATAAGCGACGCAAGGGACAATCCTTTCTATATAAATGTAATGGATTTTTATAGTTTGCGATACTAAAATGTTGGCTAATTTCAAAAGCGCAATCGATAAGGTCGGATATGACGCATGATCACTACTTAGGTTGTTTTGGCAGCGATAATTTTGCCCCCGTGTGTGAAGAGGTGATGCGTGAACTGCTTGCCGTCAATCACGGCCCTGTGCCAAGTTATGGCAAAGATAAATACACCGAAACTGCCATCGATTTGATCAAGCAAGAATTCGAGCAAGCCTGCGATGTGTTCTTCGTCTTTAACGGCACAGGCGCCAATATCTCAGCGCTGAAATGCCTGACGCGCTCAATAAACGCCATCATCTGCGCCGATACCAGCCATATCCATACGCAAGAGACCGGCGCCGTCTACGCCCACACCGGTTGCAAGCTGCTGCTGATCCCTTCCAAGGATGGCAAGATCACTCCTGAGGAGATCGCCGAAAGGGTCGAAAAGGAAAGCTATTGGGGGCGCCATGCCACCAAGCCGAAAGTTGTCAGCCTTTCCCAAGCCACGGAATTCGGCACCGTCTATACATTGGCAGAGCTGCAGCGCATTTCAGAGACATGTAAAAAACACGCTCTATTGCTGCATGTGGATGGCTGCCGCCTGTATAATGCGGCGGTAGCCTTGGATTGCCCTCTGCAAGCCTTATGCCGGGAAGCAGGCGTGGATGTGCTTTCTTTGGGAGGCACAAAAAATGGCCTGATGCTCGCCGAGGCGGTGGTGTTTTTCAACCAAACCTATAGCGATGATTTTGCGTATATTCAAAAGCAGACGCTGCAGCTGGCCTCGAAAATGCGCTATATCAGCGCGCAATTCATACCTTTCTTTAGGGATAAACTCTGGCACAGGCATGCCGCGCACGCCAATGCGATGGCGCAGCGCCTGGCAGAGGGGGTCAGTAACATTCCTGGAGTTTTGCTAAGCCAGAAGGTAGAGACCAATCAGCTTTTTATGCAGCTGCCCAAAGATGTCATCACCATGCTAAGAAAGGATTTTTTTTTCCATGTGTGGAATGAGAGCCTAGGCCAAATCCGCCTGATCACATCTTTTGATACGGCGGCCGCTGAAGTCGATGCCTTCTTGCAGCGACTCCAGCAGTCACTGCATCCATGACGTTTAGTAAAACAAGGCATGCTTTATGCTTTCAGTCCACGCCAGTTGTGAAAGTTGACGCACTGGTTTTCATCGAAGGACATCCCAAACCTTTGCGATCGGTTGCTTTCTAATGTTGATTGATCCAGGCCGTAAAGACCCTTGTACATCAGCCAGCTGCCAATGATCAAGGGGGCGCTGACATCTTTAGATTTGCCGGTTAAGCGGTAATACAGACCTGTAGTAATTAGCCGAGCTCCACATATGGCGGTAAATACTTTACCGGGAACTTCAGGATATGGTCCTTGGGCCACGTTCAGTACGTTGCTCGCGACAAAGCCAACGATTGTTTGGATATTCCAAGCCAATGTTGCCGTCATCGCGCCTTCTGCCAGTTGCTTTGCGCCTTTCTTGATTTGCGTCCAGCTGCGTTCGGTCAAGCCTTTGCCGGCATTGGCGATGCCATTGAGGGCGCTGCCCGTGGCGGAGATATAGCTAAATAATTCAAAGTTCCGAAAGACCAGCCCCGCAATTGATGATGATCTTACTAGGTTGTTAACGGTAATGCCTGCGCGGGCAAGGTCTTGACCCAAATGTACCGCAGCTCCTATCGGCGAATCGTCTTCACCAGGGATTGGTGGCGCTTTTGCTTGGTCTGGTGACGTATAAACAGGCGAAGAGGATTGTACAGCAGTAGCTGAAATGCCATTCATTAACAAACTCCATTAACGTAATTATAATTCCGAGCTAGATCATGGAATAATATAACAGGCCTTGTTGAAAAGAATCAACCTCTGAAACCGGCGGCTTAAATAGTAAAAAGTCACAGGGTTTTAGCATTGACAGGATAAAAAATGCGCAAAAGTTATTCTCGGCTAAAGTCTGAAATTCGGCCTTGATCATCTTTACAGGGAAAATGATCGGTTACGACAAATAACCTCTAGCCTTTCTGTGATCAATTGACTTTTTTGACCAATAAGGATGAACGAGGCTGAAATTTAGTTCATCCTGTCCCTCTTAAAATACCTGTTGTTTTTTTTGGTATACCAAATCCATAAGGCCGGGCTGTAAGGCCCGGTCCTGTTTTCGGCATTTAGGCATGTTGATAGTGCGGAAATACGAACGAAACATTTTCTAAAGCATTACCGATGATCTTAATTAAACCAAAAGTAAGGGCGCCCATTGAGAGGCCGCTTGAAATGCCATGCGATGGGATGACATTTAAAGCGATGGCGCAAAAGGCTATTTTTGCAGCTGTATCCAGCAGCGATGGTTCAGACGAGCCGGCTGAACGTTCGCTTAGGCGGGCTCTATCTGCGCCCACGTTTTGTTTTGGCGGTTGGATTTGATGGCGGAGGTTTTCGAGGTAGCTAGAAATAGCCTGTTCTTTGCGGATTTGTTCCTGGAGCTCTAAAATATTTTTGGCGTCGCTTCTTGCCCCTTGCTTCCGGACGGCAGCTTCAGTGGCCATCTCATGCATCAATTGAGCATAGGACTTATTTGGATCGGCTTTATAGACGGGGATGTTGCTGATGACACCGGCGGAGAAGGGGAGCGCGTAATTTCCGGTTTCTTGTTGATAAGCGGCCTGAAGTTCGCTTCTTTTAGCTTTGGTAATTTCCAGGATTTTTTCCAGTTGGGCGATTTGGTTTTGCCTTGAACTGGCTACATTGAAATCAACCACCATCGGTTGAGCTTGTGGGCAAACTTGAGGCTGTTGGCATGTTTCGATATATGGGGAATTTCTTACTTGATCCATGATTCTTAAGTCTCCTTTGATGCAATTTTGTTTTAAATATATTATTGGCAATAAACCCTCTTGGCACATTGTAAAAGGGGTTTTCTTGCTTCTGATATGGATTCTGCATCAGGCGGATAAAGATCACATAAATTGAATGTAAAGATTAGGTAATTCTGGTGCGTCCGGTTTTGCAAGCGTTTGACTCCTACAAAACCGGACGGACGCTTTTATTCAAGGCAAGGTGATGCAATGCCATGCATGTTGCTGGTTTTGGCGGCGGTTGGATTTTGGATATTGAGTATGCTTGTGGTGTTGGCGCTGTTATTGGAGGTGTCATAGGCGATGGCGGTGAGCGTATGCGAACCGTTTGTCAGCTTGGTCGTATCAAGCGCAATCAAATATGGTGCTGTGGTATCAGTGGCATAAAGCACACTATCCACAAACAATTCGACCCGCGCGACACCAACATTATCGGTCGCCATGATGGTGACATCGATGGAGCCTTGCACGACAGCGCCATTTACAGGCGAAGTGATGCTAACTTGCGGCGGTGTAATATCGTTCGGATGGCTTGATACCATATTGAAATCGATATATGGGGCAACTTTGTTATTATCGCACACTAGCGGCGCTTGATGACAGCTTGTCTGGTTGTTGCGCACAGGATCAAACAACGCATAGGAAGCGAGCGTTGTCGGATTTCCGGCCTGGCTATCGCTGAGCAACAGGTAAAAGCGCTGACTTGCGGCGCCGCCGGCGGTTAATAGATCTGTGAGATCAAGTGCAAACGTGGCCGTGGTAGCCAACGGCTCGCCACCATTGAAACCAAAAGCGCCCCCTTGATAATTGATGGCATAACTATCAAAAGTTTGTGATGGAGTGGTTTGATTTGATGTTGAAACGCCGCCTGAAACGGCGATCTGATTGCGGGCCGCCTGTGTTAATGAGAATTCGGCAATCAATTTAGGAGCATAGTTATGTGCTTTGGGCACGATACTGACGACATAGGAATTTAAAACCGCGCCGGCGGCTACACGCCCTTGGCCGGGACCTTTGGGCACGGCAGAAGAGGCCCGAAAGGCATCATAGGCAATCCATACAAAACCTTTATTGCCCCAGTTCGTGCTCCAGGAGTTGGCAATCAGGAAGGCACCCTTTTCGCCCCTATCGACGCTGCCATTGCCATTGACATCGATCCAGATGTCGTCGTTATAGCCGACAATGGTCATTAGGTGCGGGCCGGCATTGCCATTGACCCATGAGGCGGCTAACTGGCCGACAAAGGGATTGTTTGGATAGGAAGGTTCTTGCTTTACCTTGGTAAAGACCCATGATTCGATATAGGTGCCAAAAGTGAGTATGTGTCCGTTGTTCAGCATCTGCTTGATGAGCTGCAAATTCTGCGGCTGGCTCCCGCCGAGGCCGCTAATGACCTGTGGTGGGGAGGTGCGGCAGGAGATAGCTGCTATCCAATCTTGCACATTTAGATCCCACGACAAATAGTTGCCATCGTACGGAAATCGTATCATGCTGGCCGCGCCATTTTGGGTGAGCAGCTGATAGGCATCAAGGACGTTTAAACCACCGTCGGCGCCGCCATTAAGGATGTTATAGGTCCATTTTGGCGAAAGCACCCCATTGAAGCTTGATTTGTTATTGATGCCGTTCAGCATGCCGATCTCATGGGTGGCCTGGTAATAGGTAGAGGCCCAGGCAACGCAAGAACTTTCCCTGCCTTGATTGCCGATGGGTGGGAATGACGGCCTGGTGCTATTGTCGACAAAGCGGGGGAGAGGTGCATCGCCGCTGCTGGCTTGCAGATTAGCAAATGCGCTATCGTGTTGAGGATTAGCCATGTTGAATGATAAGCAAAAGTCGTTGCTGGCTTGCAACTGTGGAATTTTTGGCACAGGGGACTTTTTATGGAAGATGAATTCTTCCTGGTGTGAGTGCACATAGGAAATATGGTCGCCGTCAAGGCCTTGAGCTTTCAAATGCTGTTGGATTCTGGCTGCGCCGATTTTATTGGTTCTGACAGCCGCAATTTTGGGCCAATAGCTTTCGATATGGTCGAATTCTGCTTGCGTGAGATGGGGTAGACCGCAGCCATGCTCGTCTGCCTGCGCACTAAGATTTGATGAGAAACATAGCGCCAGCAATAACATGCCTGCCAGCTGCCAACTGATACGTCTGTGTGGCACTATGGGAGCATTTTGGCGAATTAAAGCAACGGCAATATCTAAGCCCATGACAATCTCCAAGTTATTTGGTTTCATCCATAAGTGAGTCTAATGATTAGCCTTGATCACCTTTGCGGTGAAAATGCCCGCTCAGAATAAATCAACGCTTCCCTCTCTGTGGTCACTCATTTTCTTGACGGCACAAATGATTAGGGTTTATTTCCCAAATTGAGCTTCCTCGGTGGAGCCTTTGAGGGCCTGAGTGCCGAAGTAGTTTTCGGACACGGCCAGCAGCAGCTCATCGAAATAGCCGGTACCGACAAAGCTTTGATGTTTGATGGCTTTATAGTTGAAACGGCTTTCCAGTTCAAATTCGCGCTGTTGGAAGGAGGCATAGGCTGCCATGCCTTTGGAGGCGTAGTCGTTGGCCAGTTCAAACATGCCGGCATTGAGACTGTGGAAGCCTGCCAGCGTAATAAACTGAAATTTGTAACCCATGGCGCCCAATTCTTCTTGGAAGGTGGCGATGGCCTTGTCATCGAGATGGCGACACCAATTGAACGATGGCGAGCAGTTATAGGCCAGCCATTTGCCTGGAAATTTCTCATGGATGCCTTGGGCAAAGTCCCGGGCTTCATTAAGGTCGGGTTTGGAAGTCTCGCACCAAACCATATCGCTATAGGGGGCAAAGGCGCGGCCGCGCATGATGGCATATTCGATGCCGCCTTTGAGATGGAAATAACCTTCTGGTGAGCGCTTGCCGGTCAAAAACGGTTCATCGATTGCACCCGGGCTTGAGCGGATGTAGGAGGCTGCTTCGGCATCAGTGCGGGCGATGATCAAAGTCGGCACGCCAAGCACATCGGCCGCAAGGCGCGCCGCGATGAGTTTTTCGGTAAAGGTGGAGATGGGTTCAAGCACCTTGCCGCCCATATGGCCGCATTTTTTTAGTGAGGACACCTGATCTTCCAAGTGTACCGCGGCAGCTCCGGCCACGATCATGGCTTTGATCAGTTCGAAGGTGTTGAGCGGCCCCCCAAAGCCAGCTTCGGCATCAGCCACAATAGGCGCGAACCAATCGATGTTCTCATGGTTTTGAATGTGTTGGATCTGGTCAGCACGCATCAGGGCGTTATTTAGGCGCGTGATCAGATGAGGTACGCTCATGACGGGATAAAGACTTTGGTCGGGATAAGTTTGCAGGGCGTCATTGGCATCGGCCGCTACCTGCCAGCCGCTGACGTAGATGGCTTTTAGACCCGCCTGCACTTGCTGCACGGCCTGGTTGCCGGTCAAGGCGCCCATGGCGCGAATGAAAGGCTGGCTTTCCAGCAGTTTCCAGAGTTTTTCGGCGCCGAGCTGTGCGAGGGGATAGGGGATTTGCAGGGAGCCGCGCAGTTTGACGACTTTTTCCGCGCTATAGGCGCGATTGATGCCTTGCCAACGAGGACTGGACTGCCATTCTTTAGTTAGTTTGTCGATGTCTTGTTTTGTATACATAAGTAGTTATTTTTTAACCTCTTTTAGCAGGATGTCGTAAGCCGGTGATGTCATGAATTCAGCGAACTTTGCCTCTAATACCAACTGATCAAGCAGGCCGCGGGCGGCGCCCAGTCGGTCTGGTGATAACAGTTCTTTAGGGTATAATGCGGTGATGTTTTCCAATTCCTGATCTGCCAGGCTTTGATACAGTTCTTTAGTAATCACCCTACCATCTGCCAGCTGGGCGTTAGGATGATGCACCCATTGCCACAGCTGGGCTCTTGAGATTTCGGCGGTAGCAGCATCTTCCATCAGGTTGAAGAGGGCCACAGCTCCCATGCCGCCAAGCCAGGCGTGCAAATATTGCAGGGCGATGGAGATGTTTTTGCGCATGCCATCTTCGGTGATGCTGGCGGCAGCGATGTTGAAATTCAGCAAATCGTCCGCATTGATATGTGCCTCGTCAAGCTGTTTGGTCTTTTGGTGGGGCTGGCCATGTAAAGCCTCCTTGAAGATGTCGTGGGCAAGAGGGACGAGGTCGGGGTGTGCTACCCAGGTGCCGTCGAAGCCCTGGGCAGACTCGCGCAGCTTGTCTTCGCGCACCTTGGCCAGCGCGGTGGCATTGAGCGCGGCATCTTTGCGGCTGGGAATGAAGGCCGCCATGCCGCCGATGGCGTGTGCGCCATGGCGGTGGCATGTTTGGACTAACAATTTAGTATAGGACTGCATAAAGGGTACGGACATGGTAATCTGGGCGCGGTCTGGGAATAGGAAATTCTTGTGGTGGTGGAATTTCTTGATGATGCTGAAGATATAATCCCAGCGGCCGGCATTAAGTCCTGCCGAATGCTCGCGCAGTTCATACAAGATCTCCGTCATCTCAAACGCTGCCAGGATGGTTTCGATCAGCACGGTAGCGCGGATGGTGCCTTTGGGAATTTTTAATTCCTGCTGGGCAAAGAGGAAGATGTCATTCCAAAGTCTTGCCTCAAGGTGATTTTCCAATTTCGGCAGATAGAAATATGGGGCGGTGTTTTTTTTGAGCAGCGCTGTCGCATTGTGGAAAAAATATAGGCCGAAATCGAAAAGCGAGGCTGAGATCGGCTGTCCTTCGACCAGGCAATGCTTTTCGAGTAGATGCCAGCCGCGCGGCCGCACCATCAATGTCGCAAGTTTATCATTTAGCTGGTAGCATTTGCCTTCTGGCGTAGTTAACGATAACCTGCCTGCCACAGCTTCGATGAGATGATGCTGCCCCTCCAGCATGTTTTTCCATGTCGGCGCATTGGCATCTTCGAAATCCGCCATGAAGACATCGGCGCCTGAATTCAAGGCGTTGATCATCATTTTGGCATCGGTAGGTCCGGTGATTTCCACCCAGCGCTGCTGCAGGTCGGCCGGCGGCGGGGCTACCAGCCAGTTGCTATCTTGTCTGGCAGGATGGTTTGTTGGAAAAGCGGGGAGTATTCCCTCATCTAATGCCTGCTGTCTTTGACTGCGCAGGTTCAACAGTGCCAGGCGTTGGGGATTGAATTTCTCATGCAGCACGGCTAAAAATTTTGCCGCCTGTGGGGTCATGATCTTAGATAGCAAAGGGGAGATGTGAACTTGAATAGGAACCGAATCAATTTTCATTGCCAGCCTCTGATAAGTTATGCCATTTTTTTTTTAGCACAACATTCAGCCGAATGTCATCAAAATAAAAATATTTGTACGCAGTCGGTGTCAAATTAGCCTAGCCTGTCCGCCACGTCCATGCAACTTGCGAAGTCGAGCTTTTAGCATATTGATAAATCGGCTATGCTAGCTGGCACATCCGCTTTAACACTTGGGGAATGATGACAAAGCCTGCCATAAGAGCCACCTTCCTTGCCAGCCTTGGTGCCGGCCTGGAGTATTACGATTTTATTATCTATGGCATGATGGCCGGACATTTGAGCCAGCTATTCTTCGCCAGCGATGAGCCCTGGATTGGACTGCTCAAAGCTTTTGCCGTCTTTGCCGTCGGCTATCTCATCCGGCCCTTCGGTGGCATATTTTTTGGCATGCTCGGCGATACTTTTGGACGAAAAAAAACCTTTCTCAGTGTGATGTTGCTGATGGCGTTATCAACGTTCAGCATCGGGCTGCTCCCGACCTATGCCCAGATTGGCCCGGCCGCCTCTTGCCTGCTGGTGCTATTGAGGATATTACAAGGACTGTCTTTCGGGGCTGAGCTGCCGGGGGCGATTACGGTGGTATGTGAATATGCCGAAAAGTCCAAGCATGGTTCATATTCAGGGTTTGTCATTTCGAGTGTCAGCCTGGGATCGATGCTAGCCTCCTTCATCCTTTATCTGCTGACGCAAAATCTAGCCCAAGCGCAGATCTTGAGTTGGGGCTGGCGTATACCATTTCTATTGGGCGGCCTTTTAGCGGTGGTTAACTATTTCATCCGCCGATACTTGCAGGAAACGCCTGAATTTTCGCGTCTGCAAGAAAATAAGCGGCAAGCTTCAAGCCAGCAAAGTTCAAGCCTGCCGGCATCGATAAAAGAACCGCTGCTTTGCCTGCTGCGCAGCTATCAACGTGAAGTTCTGCTTGGTATCGGCATGACAGGTTGTGTGGCTGCCCTCGTGATCTTTGCGCTTTATCTGCCCACTTATTTGGGTAGCTATTACAGCTATCCAGCCAGCGATATTTACCTAGCGATGACCTGGGGTTTGCTCTGGTCGGCACTTGTACTGCCTGTCAGCGGCTGGCTGGCCGATTGGGTGGGTAAAGCGCGTGTGTTTGTAGGAGCTTGCCTTGCCTTTATATTGTGTGCCTTTCCGTTATTTAAGCTGCTGCCTGGCGGCGGCCGCATGCCATTGATTGCATTTATGCTCATCTACCAAACCGTGATTGCGTTGCTGACGGTGTGTTATTTTCCCCTGTTGGCGGCACTTTTTCCGACCAAGGTGCGCTATACAGGCATTGCCGCTTGTTATAATATCACCTATGCCATGATGGGCGCTGCCCCCATTCTCATTACGGCCTTAATCCAGTATACCAACGCCCCGGGCAGCGGTATCTGGTTCCTGATTGTATGCGCTTTAATTAGCGCCGGAAGTTGTCTTTTGCTAGCAAGGCGCCCTGCCGAACAAAGCAAAGTCGATATTTAGAAAATAGGCTGCGGTCAATACTCAGGTTCATCGCACAATCGCGTACCTGTCCGAGAGGATTCGTTAAAAAGACTTAATAATGGCTGGTTGAAAAACGAGAATTAACAATATATTTGTAAGGTTCTTTTTGAAACAAATCGACATTCAAGCACAGAAGGTCTAGTTAGCCCAGAGAAAGGCAATTGCAAAAGTGACAGTAAATACATTTAAATTGAACATATTGTGAATTCCTGGGGTAAAGCTCGCGTTTTTGTGTAGTTCAGCGCTCTATAATCGATTATTTCCGATCCCGGGTATGATTGGCTTCCAAAGAATCGTGTATAACACGCAAAACACTTCTGCAATTGCCTCGATAGAGGCGGAAGCATGTAGCCATAGGTGTCAACCTATGGAATGAAATGTAGCAAAAAGAGAGCCGTGAATACGGCGACAGCAACTTCGAGGAAAGTTGAATTAAATGCGATTATTATACCATATAATATCCTTTAGTCATTGCTGTCGCCGTATTCACGGCTTTGTTTCTAAACATGCATGACCACACGCTGAAGCATGTGGCTACATGCTTCCGCCTCTATCGAGGCTTTAAAAATGTTCTCATGGCTTGCGCCCTGTCGCTTATATGGCAGTACGAGCTAACCTCCTACCTTCACAGGAGCGAATGTGCAATTTGAGGATTTTTATGATGCATTATTTGCAACGACCTCGATTAATTCACATAAGGCGAGGCACTCATTTGTGTGATGAGCCAATACTCACGGCTCATCGCGCAAATGAGTACCTAGCCGAGGAGAACGAAGAAATGGGGCTAGTTTAACTAGTTGAAAAAGAGAAGCAGACAATTTATTAAATCCTTCGACAAAAAAGGAGATTTAATATGCCTGCTTCACTGCTTTACCATACCAATCAGATCGAAGATGTTCAAGTCCTGAATCGTGAATATCATGAAGACAAAATACTTTTCGAGGCGCTTCTTCAACCCAAAAAAACACTTTGTCCTTGCTGTGGGAACAGTGAATCCATATTCGAAGGGACTGAAGTTACGTAGGCTTCGCATGGCCCCTCTAGGGAACAAAATGGCTTTTCTCAACCTGCGGCTACATCGTCTTCAATGCGTCAATTGCCTACACGTTTGGTGGCCCCCGATTCCCTTTGTCAAGCCCAGAAAGCGTTATACCACTTCCTTTGAGAAGTTTGTCATTAATCTTATGGGGTTTGCAACAATAGAACATGTGGCAAAATTCCTTGGGGTTTCTTGGAGTCTCGTGAAGGGTATACATAAAGCATATCTTCAGAGGGAGTATAAGAGTTTCGATTTTACATCCCTTCGATACGTGGGCATCGATGAGTTTAGTATTCGAAAAGGGCATGAATACATGACGATTTTCATCAACCTTGAGACAGGAGAAATCATTCACGCCGTAGAAGGTAAAAGCATGGGAAGCGTAATCCCATTCCTCTTAGAGTTGAAGGAAAAGGCTTTACAGCTCAAAGCGATGGCTATGGACATGAATGCAGCCTATGCATCAGCTGTACAAAATCATTTACCGGATGTTGACATAGTATTTGATCGATTTCATGTCGTGGCATTATTGAATACGGCAATCGAGGAAATCCGGAGAGATCAGCAGGCAAAATGCAATGAAGTTGGCTTAAGAGTCATTAAAGGAATGAGATTTTTACTTTTAAGGAACTATGAAAAACTTGATTCTAAGAGAAAAAGTAGTTTGGAATGCCTTTTAGAAGTAAATCAACCGATAGCCTTGGCTCATGCAATGAAGGAGCAAATTCGTCAATTTTGGTCTAAACAGACGGTGAAAGAGGGGGCTAGATTTCTTGCTTGGTGGATAATGGATACTATGGAGTCAGGGATACATGAGCTGGAGAAGGCAGGAAAAACCCTGCTTAGGCATTGGCAAGGATTGGTAAACTATTTTAAACATCCCATCACCAATGCAAAGACTGAGGGGATCAATAACAAGATTAAAACAATGAAGCGCCAAGCTTACGGATTTCGAGATATGGAGTATTTTAAATTACGTCTCTATAGTTTACACAAAGTTAGGTACTCATTTGCACGATGAGCCATACTCACCGGAAAACATCTAAAAAGTAATGCCTATAAATATTATAATTGCAATATAGTGTGTGAATTTGACTTTTTAAATACTCAAGTCTATAATTAAAAATTGAAAGGCCCTAATTGTTTTCTCGTTAAACAAGGAGGATAATATGAAGAACATATGTTTTCAATTGATAACTATACTTGGTTTCCTGCTACTCCCTGCCGTATCCCACGCAGGTGATATTGGTCTAAATACATCGCAACCCACACTCATTGCCGGCCATGGAGGCCACGGCGGTCACAGCAGTCACGGCGGTCATGGCGGCCACGGCGGCCACTGGGGTGGTGGCGGTTGGGGTCATCACGGTGGTAATTGGAATGGCGGCTGGGGTGGTTACTATGGAGGGTATGGATTAGGACTCTATAATAGTACTCCATACTACAATAACTATTACAATAATAGTTCGTATCCGTACAGTTATTACACGTACCCATCTAGCTATTATTACCCAACCAGTACGTACTATTATACGGACCCAAATGCCACGTACTATAACACTTACGACTCTTATACGCCAGGATTCTCGTTGTATTTTGGCTCATAAGGGAAGTTTAAAGGAGCCCCGTGCGGGGCTCCTTTATGGATGTTATTCAAAATTTGATTGCGTGTAGAATGACTGTATTGTTTTGCTTTATCATTTTTCTTTATAGGAAATTAACAATCTTCTGCTAAAATGCCGGCTAATAGCATACATTTTGGGGGATTATGGTTAATTTCGTGGAAGCGACGGATTGGTTGTCTAAAAGCCAGGCTGTCGAATTGCAAGGTGGGATATTTGAACCTTGTTCAACTAAAGAAAGGCTGAAGCGTTTTGTTTCCAGTGAGCACCATAACCAGCAACTGTTAAAGATCACCTCGTTTGTGCAAGAAAAACTGCTTAAAAGCGAAGGTGTTGAGCAGCAGCGCTATCTGCAGCTTGCGGCAGCATTGATCAAAAGCGAGCCAAATAATGCCATCGTGCGCCTCTTCGATCGCGAAATTGTCAAACTCCGCCCGGAATTCACCTTCGAGCAAGCCGACAACCAGGCCGACTACCAAAAATGGCAGCGCTACGGTTTGCCAGACACAATCTTCCGCAAGCACCCCGAATTTTGTCGATTTATGCAGGCCTCGGGCTTGGACAGTCAATTGAAAGTCACGCGCGATCGGCTACGGGAAATTGATAGTGAACCCGCCTTATTGGTAAAAGGGGAGTGGATGACATGGCCAGAACTCAAGGCCCAGTTTGAGCCTGTCTATTCCAAGCGTTATCGCGAAACTTTCCTGGTGCATAAAGAGACTTCTGAAGTCTACACTTATCTTGACAATGGGCTGGGACTGGAGCCGCATCATCCATATCTGACAGAAAATACGCCCACAAGCCTGCTCACAGATAACGATTACGCTAAAGTGCGGGACAAAGCGCAGCTCTTCATCCGCCCAGAAGAAGAGAGTCTTACCGCCGAAGAACGGCAAATCCGCAATCAGGGAGCGCCCGCATGTGCTGCAACTGGTTACATCCTACGTTAAGGGAGCCGATACGAATCTGCATAATTTCGTGGTCAATCCCAAGCACCCCTATCTGCGCGTCATCATAGGCAAAGACAATCCGGAAATGCACACGCATAAGGGAGAGGTTTATGAGGTAGGTTATGGCTGGCAAAACGAAGTCTCCACATTGGCCTCAGGACAAGGACAATTCCGATCACCGGATATATGGGAATATAAAGCCTGCGATCAGCGCCTCGTCACCAATATTCCGATTTCTCAAGCTGAGGCAAAAGCCCTCAATCAATATACCATGAAGTATCATCGCGGCGCGGTGAATTTGGGCAATCCCATCGGTTTCCACATCACCCGGCAAAACTGCTCCACTTATATCCGCTATGCCATGGGTGTGGCAGGGATCAAGGTGCCGACAGAAATCCGTTTAACATCGTTGATCAAACAAATAGCCCCTGCTTGGCTCGGCGAGGTAGCGGCATTTTTCAGTAAAGCCAAACAGATGATCTATGCCGGTATGTCTCAGATGGTGAATGTGCTGCCTGATTTTATCCGCCTTGCCGCCGGGAAAGTCGCTGGGGCAGTATCCCGGGCGGTGAAGGTCGTATTTGAAGGCGTGGCGGCTTTTACGCTGGCATTTGTTAAACTATGCCTGGGAAATGGCCGCGGTGATGGCGGCAAGGCTTTTGTGCCGCCCGGTAAGGCGCCAGAGCATATCGGTCCAGAGACTGAAGACTGGAAAAGCTGGTTTAAGCTGTCAAGTTATCGCATTAATTTGCCGGGCGTGCTGCAAAGATGGCAGCGCGAGCAGGCTTCGACCGTGATTTACGACAAGCCGCTGAAGCTGGCCATTGTGCCTTAACTTAAGGCTTCACCACAGAGGCACAGAGACACAGAGAAGGCGCAACGATGCTGTAAAATTTTCAAAAAGTCACCTTCAACACCAATTACGGCCATGCCTTTGGCTTCTCTGTGCCTCTGTGTCTCTGTGGTGTGAATTATGGTGTGGTGGGGCAAATGGATATTTTGCTGGCGCGAAATGCTTTATAGTCACAACATTAAGTGAAAACTTCGGGAGAAGCTTTATGCAACAAGTATTGTTAACTCTTATCCTCAGTACGATAGCTGTCTTCGTGGCGGCAAACATCCTGCCAGGGGTGCACCTGGCTGGTTTTGGTACGGCGTTGATCGTGGCAGTGGTGCTGGCGATAATTAATACGCTGATCAGACCGCTGATATTCTTGCTGACATTGCCGATCAATATTCTGACCTTAGGGCTCTTCACCTTCGTCATCATTGGAGGGCTGGTATTGCTGGTTAGCGCCATCGTGCCGGGCTTTCAGGTGGATGGCTTTTGGTGGGCGCTGGCTTTTGCTTTAGTTTTGGCAATCATCAACGGCTTTTTAAACTCGCTAGTATGATTTGGCTCTAGGCTCTTGAGAAGTCGATGAAGCCGGCGCGCGCATCGGTGTAGATCAATTTCACCTGGATGCGGTCGCCTACATCGACCCCTTTGGTGCCTTGGACAAGCTTACCCTCGACTGGAGGGGTGAATAGGCGCACCCAGGTGCCCTTTTCGCCGGTACCGGTGACAATGGCATCAAATATCTTGCCGATGGATGGCGTCAATACGATAGCGGCGGCAGATTTTTTCAGGCGCCGTTCGATCTTGTCGGCATCATCCTCTTTCTGCGTGCAATGGGTCGCCAGTGCTTCGAGCTCTTTCTGTGCATAAGGTTGCGGCTGGCTGGCCAGCGCGGCCAGTAACAGGCGCTGGGTGATGAGGTCGGGGTAGCGCCGGTTGGGAGCTGTGGAATGGGAATAGTTGCGCAAAGCCAGGCCAAAGTGGCCGGGGATGGATCTGCCGGGCAGAGCTACGCGATATTCACCCCTGCCTAGCAGCTTGATGATGATCAGCGATAAATCGGCAAACGTATCGGGATTGGCTGCCCTTTGTTTTACCAGAAAAGCTTCCAAGGCTTGAGCGTCGGGGGTTTCGGGCAGTACCTCGCTCAGTTCGGCGGCCACCTGGACAATTTTGTCCCAGCGTTTAGGGATCGTCACCACGCGTCTTAATGACATTAGATTATGGGCGTCGGCATATTGGGCCGAGATGGTGTTGGCAATAATCATGAAATTTTCGATGATGGTACGGGCGCGGTTTTTGACGACGGCTTTGATTTCCACCGGGATGCCGTCCTCAATGACGGCTATGGCTTCGATGGTTTCGACACTTAGCGCGCCATGCTTATGGCGCAGGACATCGATGCGTTTGGCGATTTCATCCTGCAGGCGCACCTGTGCAGACATTTCCGGCATTTCCGGCAGCAGGGGAATATCCTCTTTGCCATCCAGCCAGGCGCTGACGTCGTTATAGGCAAGTTTGGCATGGTTGTTGACATATCCCAAATATATTTTCCCTTCCAGCAGGTTGCCTTCTGGCGCAAGTGTGGCCTCAAAGATCACCGCCAGGCGATCCTGCCCGGAATTTAGCGACGTCAGATCCGTCGATAGCTGTTTCTGGCAGCATTGGGAAAGTCTTAGTGGGGGTATAGACGGAGGTTGTGTTTTGGGCGGCGCGGGCGTCGATGGCGCTGTGGCGTTTGACTAACAGATCGACATCGGCGACAGCGATATAGATTCTGCATTTGCCTTCAGGCAGGCTTTCGGCATACGTCAGCTGATCCAGATCGCGCGAGTCGTCATTATCGACGGAAAACCATAGCAAATGGCGCAGCTCTTGCGCCGCAACATCGGCAAGGGGGAGTGTTGGGGCTTGCAAATTGGCAATTTCTTGCTGGACCGGCTGGGGATAATCTGGGATAAACCCCTTTTCCAACAGCACTTCATAAGCCAGGGCAGTGAGGTCAATGGAGGAAAAGTCGGCCATGTGCCATCCTTTGTTGATTACTTTTGTAGACCTTTAACTTTAGCTTCAAGCTCTTGCCAGCGGTGGAACGCGCTATCCAACTGCTTATGCGCAATTTCGAGTTGTTGGCACACTTGCTGTAGCGCTGTCATATCATTAGTGGCAGTATGTTCTTGCATCGTCTTTTCCAGCCGCGCGATTTCCTGTTCGAGTTTAAGGATGGCTGCTTCCATGCCGTCGAGTTCGCTTTTTTCTTTGTATGAGAGTTTTACCGGCGCAGCAGAAACAGCAGAAACAGGAGCCGGCAGCGGGCTTTTAGTCTCTTCTTTTTTTAGCGGTAATGGTGCTTGTTTAGCTTTGCGCTGCTGCTGGCTAACAAAGTCCTCCCATTGATGATAGTCCGCTAAGATCGGCACCTCTTCCGGAAACCCCAAGCCAATCACGCAGGAGACTACATTGTCTAATAAAGCCCGATCATGGGTAATCAGCGCGATGGCGCCGGGAAATTCGCGCAAGCTTTCTTCAAGCGTCTCCAAAGTGACGATATCAAGATCATTGGTCGGTTCATCGAGCAGCAAAAGATCTGCCGGCTGGAGCATCAAGCGGGCGATGCCGATACGGGCGCGTTCACCACCTGAGAGCTGCTTGACAGGCAGATCGAGCCGATCGGGAGAAAAAAGAAAACGTTTGGCCCATGAGTTGACATGGATATTTTGTCCGCGGTAGACGACGGTGTCGCTATGCGGCGATAGCGCTTGGCGCAGGGTGTCGGTGGGACATAGCAGCTGGCGATGCTGGTCGAAATAGACGATGCGCAATCCATCGGCATGTTTGACGGTGCCGGTATCGGGCGCAAGCTCGCCGGCAAAGATCTTCAGCAGCGTCGTTTTGCCGCAGCCGTTGGGACCTACGATGCCGACGCGCATGCCAGGGGCAAAATTGAAATCAAGGCCGGAGAAGAGCAGGCGTCCGTCAAGCGACTTAGATACATTCTTGACGGTGAGCAGCTTGCGCGTTTGCCGGTCCGTGGCTTCGAAATCGATTTTGGAGGTAGCCTGCTTGTTGCGGCCGCGCACTTCGGAAAGCTCCTGAATCAGCCGGCCGGCTTCCTGTACGCGGGCCTGCGATTTGGTAGTCCGGGCTTTGGGAGACCGGCGCAGCCAGTCGATTTCATCGCGCACTTTGGAAGCTAGCGCGCGTTCAGTTTGCAGCTGCTGGGCGAGAAAGTCGGCCCGCCGGTCGATGAAATCGTTATAGCTGCCTTCGGCGCTGAAGATCCCTTGCGGGTAGATGGGGTTTAGCTCCATCATGCGCGTGGCGACATTCTGCAGGAAATATCTATCGTGGCTGGTGACGATGAAGGCCACAGATTCCCCTTTGAGGAACTTCTCCAGCCACACGATTCCTTCGAGGTCGAGGTGGTTAGTGGGCTCATCCAGAAAGAGGACGTCTGGGGCGTTGATGAGTTGTTTGGCGATATCGAGTCTTTTTTTCCAGCCCCCGGACAATACGTTAGCCTGCTGAGTGGTATTCTTGAAGCCTAGTTTGGAAAGCAGAATGCTGACTTGTGTTTCACGTTCATGCAACGGCATCACATGGTCGGGCAAAAAGGCTTTGAGTACGATATCTTCGATTGGTTCAGCCGGATATTCGCTGGACTGCGGCACATAGGCAATGCGCAGCGATTTGCGCGCCGAGACGGTGCCGCTGTTTGGGGCTTCGATGCCGGCCAGGATTTTCAATAGTGTCGATTTACCCGCCCCGTTAGGACCTATCAGTCCGATTTTGTCTCCGCGGAAGATGCCGAGGGCGATATCCGTAAATAGTTGGCGGGCGCCATAGGCTTTTGAAAGGGAGTGGCAGTTCAGCAGTAGGGTCATATAAGTGGTATATTATCATAAAGTGTCTAGAATCACCTGTGATTATTTCACAAAAGGGGATACGTTGCAACCTATTCGGCCAATTAACCAAGAAACGGTAGTCGAGGGGTGTCTAATAATTAGTACCCTGTGAAAGCAAAGATTAAAAGATTGCACCACAGAGACATCGAGACACAGCGAAAATATCACTGGCCTTAGCCAGAAATCCTTACAGCACACTCGGAAATATCAAGGAAGCTCGGGCTAATGTTTTATGATGTAGATATACGGCTATTAGAATATATACCATGATATAGTGAGAATTTGACATATTGGACGCGCCAAAGCCCCGGGGTTGCATCATCGTAAGTTGCTAGGCACCGCGGGAGCTTTCGCGCAGTCCAATATGTCAAATTCTCACTATAGCATGGTATATTGCGGTATTGGTTGTAACGAGCGGAGTGAGACATGGTCCTATTGATGTTGTTTGGGGGCTTAATAGTTCTGCCATTGGGGGCGGAACTATTGATCCGGGGCGCATCGCGTTTGGGAGTGGAGCTCGGCATATCTCCATTGGTGATAGGGCTAACGGTTGTGGGCTTTGGCACGAGTGCGCCGGAACTTGCGGTGAGTATAAAAGCCGCCTTGACGAATCATCCTGATTTGATCCTTGGCACCAATATAGGCAGTACAATCCTCAATATACTTTTTATCCTTGGATGCTGCGCCCTAATAGCCCCTCTTGTCGTACATCAACAGTTGATTTGGTTTGAAGTGCCCATCATGATTGGGGCGCATCTACTACTCTTTGCAATGTGTTTGGATGGCAAGATCGGCCGGTGGGATGGTTTGCTATTATTCTCGGGTCTTGTTGCTTATGTGTACTTCGCTATCTGCAAGGGACGCAAAGAAACCAAAGCTGTAACAAAGGAGTACAAAGACGCATTTTTACCAAAAACGCCTAAAGCAACGGTGTCAACCATCGTTAAACAGCTGGGACTCGTCGTGGCAGGGTTGGTTTTTTGTGTGCTTGGAGCAGGGTGGCTTTTGGACAGCTCCGTTATATTAGCGCGGGCAATAGGCGTAAGCGAACTTGTCATAGGCATCACCATTGTTGCAGCCAGCACCTCCCTTCCTGAAGCTGTGACCTCCATTTTGGCAACGATCAAAGGGCAAAGAGACATCGCTCTTGGCAATGTCGTAGGGAGCTGCATATTCAATGTACTTGGCAACATCGGTGCGGCAGGCTTAGTTGCACCTGATGGCCTCGCTGTAGCCCCTGCAGTCATACGATTCGACCTGCCAATCGCCATCGCTGCTTGCATCGCCTGCCTGCCCATTTTTTTCATAGGTCATAAGATTTCACGCTGGGAAGGTGGTCTTTTCGTAGGGTACTACCTAGCCTATACTACATATTTAGTAATGGCTGCAAAAAACCATGATTTGCTGCCGACATTTAGTAAAATAATGGCAGAGTTTGTAATCCCGCTGACTGTTATAACCTTGGCTGTTTTGCTTTATCGCTCTATGCGCCGCTGAATGGGGTCTAGTAATAATATTTTTTAAATCATCCGCGCGCGTAAGACCTCATAATTGTGGCTCATCACGCAAATGAGTACCTGTCCTAGAGAATGGGGAAAATGGATTAGTTTGAAATGGTTGAAAAAAGAGAAGCAGACATCTATTAGGTCTCTTGAAGTGAAAATGAATTTAACATGCCTGCTTTAGTGTTGCACCATACCAATCAAATCGAGAATATACAAATCAAAATCGGTTCATCAAACAAATACGTACCTATGAGGTTTTCCCGACCTTCTCTGTGACTCTGTGCCTCTGTGGTGAAATCCGCTTGCTGGTGGCATGTAAGCGTCAAATGTAGCCATCTGTTTCGCTTCTGATCAATAGAGTATGTTGGATCTCCAAACAAAGGAGGGTACCATGCCTGCAGCGAAAGAGGCTCTGACAAATCAATGGAAGCACAGGCTTGAACAATGGCATGCTAGCGGTCAGACTATTGCCGTTTGGTGCCGAGAACGAGCAATAGCTATTCATGTCTTCTATTACTGGCGCAAAAAAATAATGCCTTCCAAAATAAATCCAGTCCAAACTCAAAGCAAATTTGTAGAGCTTTTTGATAGCGAGGATTCGACCTCTGGAGTCTCTATCGACTACTATGGCATTACCGTACGACTTGCCAAAGATTTCCATCCAGAGTCGTTGCTTAGCTGTTTGAAAACCTTGCGGAGGATCTGATGTTGGCTCTTGCGGGTGACACCCGTTTTTTCCTCCACAGAGATCCGATTGATTTGCGTAAAGGTTTTGAAGGTTTATGCTTTATCGTCGAAGTTTTCTTTAAACAGGATGTTACTGGAGGTGGTTATTTTATTTTCTTGAACAAACGGCGTGATCGAATGAAAGTATTGTACTGGGATGGTGATGGGCTGGCTATTTGGTACAAACGGCTTGAAAAAGGAACATTTCCCAGTAGAAACATTGATAAGTCGTTGATGGAGCGGAGAGAGTTTTTAATGCTGCTTGAAGGGGTTACTCCGCATCGGATGCAAAAACGTTTTAAGACAAATTGAAGAGCTCTTTAAGTAACTGTTTTTTCGCATTGTATTGCAAACATAAGTTCCTTATTAGTGCCTTTATGGTATAACATGGAGCTTATGTTAACGTCTACATCAACATTAGAACAACACCTGACTGAATCTTCTCTATTGAGAAGCGAAAATGAATCGCTAAAAAGCGAACTCAGTGTTTTGAAAGAGCAGCTTGAGTGGTTCCGTCGTCAAATCTTTGGACAGCGCTCAGAAAAAGTTGTTGCAAATTTGAATGAAGAGCAGCTTTCTTTGCCGGGATTGGAATCGCCGACTTCTCAGACGAAAGAGGATCTGCAAGATGTTCCCGCACACAAACGTAAAAAAACAAATCGCAACGGCAAAGATAAAATCACTCTTCCCGAGAATCTTCCAGTTGAACGGCAAGTTATAGATCTTTCTGAGGAAGAAAAAATATGTCAGGAAACTGGTCAATCTTTGGTCAAAATCGGCGAAGAAGTAACTCGTAAACTAGCTCACAAGCCAGGCAGCTTCTTCATCAAAGAAATCATTCGTCCCAAATATGCCGCTTCGAAAAAAACCCGACGCAGGGGTAATGACAGCTCCTTTGCCAGAAGCGCTTCTACAACGATGTGTAGCTGACGAAAGCTTTTTAGCAGATATGTTAGTTAAGAAATTCGGCGATCATTTACCTTTATATAGACAAAGCGAAATTCTTTCCCGTGAAGGGATCATGATTAGTCGGCAAGTCCTTTGTCAGTGGGTTGTCCGGGCTGGCATGGCTTTAAAGCCGCTACATGAAGCAATGGCTCATAAAATTCTGGAAAGCGGAAATGTTTTTGTCGATGAAACACCGGTCAGAATGTTGGCTCCAGGTACGGGGAAAACCCAAACAGGTTACATGTGGGTGTTGGCCGGAGGGCTAGTAAAAGATCCTCCTTACCGTATCTATGAGTTTTATGAGAATAGAAAACACAGTAATGTAATTGATCTCTTACAAGGATATCGAGGGGTATTACACTCAGATAAGTATGGAGGGTATGAAGCTCTGGCAAATGCAAAGCAATTCACATGGTGTCCCTGCTGGAGTCATATCCGACGTAAGTTTATTGAGGCTGAAACGGGAAATCCCGAATTCCGTGCATGGGTTTTAAGAAAGACTCGTTACCTGTTTATGTTTGAGAAGGTTGCTTGGAAGCGGAGTTCATCAGAAAGACTGAATATCCGCAAAGAAAAAGAAGAACCGATTATTGATGAGTTAATCAAAGCAATCAAAGAAAAACTCATTAATGGAAAAATTTTACCAAAATCGAAGCTAAAAGAAGCCTTGGGATATTTCTGTGGACTAATTCCCCATATGAAAAATTATATCTACCACCCATTTGCAAGATTGGACAACAATGTTGCCGAACGCGCTGTTCGCCCGCTGGCTATCGGTCGTAAAAATTGGCTATTCGTTGGAAACGAAGATGGTGGAGATGCCGCAGCAGTTATTTATTCACTGGTCCAAACCTGCCGTGCTCTTGGTGTCAACCCCCGAGAATATCTCGAGGATGTGATGCGTAGACTGATGAGCCACAGTGCAAACAGACTCGACGAATTACTCCCTGATAATTGGGTAGCGTCACGAAATTCATCCCCCTCAAAATAACAACTCTATACCATCTCGGAATTTATCATTATATGGCTTCATTTGACGCTTACTCATCACAAGCTTAAGTGGACGATTTGCGTTGGGCGCAGCACATAGCTCCACTGAGGGACTTCAGCGGTTAATTTGGCCAGCATGAAGTTAGTTAGCGCTAGCCTGGCGTTGACAATATCAGCAGAATCTAGGGTCAAATAGCATGCCGGATTTTCTTCTTCAATGCCTAACTTTTCACGCATGATGACTGCATCATCGATGTAAGCCATATCCATCAGTTCCTCATCGGCTTTCAGGGCGTTAAAGCTTCGACTTAACAAGGCCCACTCTGCGTCTGAATGATTATTAATATGCTCTTCGCGCATATGATAGAAAAAAAGCGCCTCCAGCAGCCGATAAATGCCTGGAGACGTACGTCCATGCTGCTTGATATGCTGATAGGATTCGACCAGACAGTCTTGCATAACGGCAATGCCATGGATGAATTTGGGATCTGGCGATTGATGATTAAATATACGCGCCATACACACGCACATGCGATCCCAGGCCAGATAAAGGATGAGATCATGCATAACTTGGGAAGGATTCAATATTAACGCCGTTTCTTTGACTCCCAAAGCAGGCGATAGAATCTTGGCGGCTTCCACAAAGGAAGCCTTTGCCCGCTGGTCCCTTATAGCCTGGAGCAGGAACGGTGCATTGATTTGTGGCAGCGCCTTGATTTGATTCAAATTCTCTGCAAAAAGATGATCATACACATGGAACAAAACTTCTTTTTCTTGGCTGGCATATAACGTCGCAAGGCAAGCCTGGAAAAGGGGCTTGTCTGCATCAAAGGCGGGAAGATTTGACAATATCTCACCACACCCCAAATATGCCAGCAAAGCCGGCCACCCAAAACTTATGCGATTGTCCAAATTTGCTAGCAATGGCTGTTTCAGCAATTTGGTGGCGTCATCAGCTAAAATTCTCGCTATTATATTATCAACAATAATTCTCATCATTTCTACATGTCTACCAGTTAAAATGTGTTTAAATACGCCTCGAGTCCGCATTGTAGCAAGATGGCTTCGGTCTCTTCCCAAGAGATATAGGCTTTATGGCGCAAGGCTTCCAGAATGCGGATGACACTCAGTCCGACCTCGCTATTCTGGCCTGTTTTCTGAGTGTTTTGCGCGTAGGCAATGGCATCGAAAAGCACAGCATTGGCTTCGGCGTAGGAGATTTTGTCTACGGGAGAGAGCTTATCGTTCACATGGCTAAAAATCAGGAAGGTGGCGCGGCCGATCAGTTTTAAATTGCCGGGATTGACACTGGTCATGGTATTGCCGACAACTCTGCCCAATTTCGCCATCACGCCGGTGGAATGGGCATTGAGCAGCATTTTCAAGCCCACATGCTGACGTAGCTTCAAAGGATCCCGGCTAATATCTAGTGGCAATTGCAAGACGAGTATGTCCGGCGCCATCGCATGGATAGCTTGCATGGCAGCATTTTCAACAGGCAGCAGCTCAGCAGGCAGCAAGATCACGGCCAGTTTGGCCTGCTTGTCGGCAAAAGTTTTCAGCCAGCTCTTAAATGGTGAAAAGTCATCGGTCAATTGAGCTATTTCATCGGCAAAAAGGACCATGACGCCCAAATCATTTTGCTGCGGGCCATGCGCAGCTACGTTTGCTTGGGAATAGGAAAAGTCATACAGGTACTGCTGCTCATTACCTGCTTTATCCAAGCTTTTGAGAGCCATCGCTTTTAAATAGGCATCTTCAATGCCTTGCGAAAATTGTTGGGCATAGAATTCCTTCTCCAGACCATAAAAGGGGCGTCCCAATAAGCTTTTCCAGGCGCTAAGCTTATCTACCGCCGGTGTCCATACCTGCACCCACGACTTTCTTGGCGCGGCGTCATAAGTATCCAGTGGAGAGAGCCTGAAGGTAGGAGAGCGTTCGGTGGAATCGGTAAACACCGTCATCAGCGCCGCCTCTGCAAAATATGTCGAAAAGCCATTATTGCGGCAGGTCGCAGCTTCCAGATCAGTCAACAGACTGAGCGCCTCCCTGGATGCATTCACGGCTTGTTGCACTGCTAAAAAGCTCAACAGTCTCTCCTGCATGTTGGAGGCCTGGAAACCCAGCTCTGCCAGCTCGGTGGATGAAAGATGAGGTTCAAGCAATTCATAGAGGGCTTGCTCAAGGATAATGCCCATGACAAAAGTCTCACTCGTCGTGGCCTGCATTCTGGTAGAACCCGTAATCGCTTGCGGTCCTGTGCAAAGACAGATTTTGGTGATGGCTTGGTTCTCAATGACACTGCGGCTTCTATCATATGGCAGCAGCACCTGGTCGGGATTATTATAGATGAAATAGAGACGCTGTTGGGCTTCGGTAGCGCTGTTGGCATCATTTTCAGGGTACTGTCTCAGGGCGGCTAAGATGGTGCCGATTACTGAGGATGTTTCTCCGCCTTCGGTGATGGCAAAAACCGCATCTCCCCGTTGCACGCGATGATCTTCAAGCTGTAATGCCCCAATCAGCTGCAGATCTTCAAAGCCTTCTAAAGAACTTATCAGAGCACGGTCGGCGCCGGTCATCTCACCGATCAGACGGTTTTCAATATCCGGAAAAGAGCTTTTAATAGCTTCCCAATGGGGGAGGGATTGCATCATTTTCCAAAAAGGACGCCAAAAAGAGCTTTCCATCTGTTTGGCCAGTCTGCCGGTAGCGCCACAGCCGTAGATATAGACTTTTTTGTTTTCTAAAATAGCTTTTTTTACCGCCGAGGCAGCCTGATCCAATAGGGTTGTATGATCTGAAAGTGCGATAAATTTCTGAGCGATATCGGTATCAACACTCAGCAAAGCCTGGATACCGGCCAGCGTATCAGTTTGGATGATTTGGCTTAAATCCCATGTTTTAGGATGGCGCTGTTCGGTAATTAGCGTGTGGAGCTGAAACTGCTTTTTATTGGCTACATAGTCCTGTGATTGTGCGGCAGGCACGATCCTTAAAAGATCTAACATTGTATCCGCCGGCGCTAATATGGGTATCAATAGCGCGAGCGCAAAACATATTTTTTCCATCGTTAATTTCTATATTTGTTATCAGTATTTTTCGTCAGCACTTCGACCGGCTATCTGCTAGCTTTAAAACTTTTGCAGCCATCCTATTGGGAATGCCAAAAATTTCCCACCAAAAAATTCAGAAGGACACCGTGCCCTACCCTTGCCAAAAGGTCGAAGACCCTCTGTATTCCACTTGGCATACACTCTGCTGTGCAAAAATGTCGAAATAGAATCAAATCACGGATAATATGGACAACATATGGACTATAGCGCTCGCATGCCTTAGCCATGGGCTACAAAGAGATAAGCTCCGCCAACAAAAAAACTTTGAAATATATTCACAATGAGGTTTATTAAGGTTCATCCGACAAATGAGGACCTTTAGCAGGTAAAAGTATTAAGTCTTCAGATTTTTATGAACCTTCATTATCAGAACTTTATGAACTGCTTGAGATCTTGAGTAAAGCTTCTACAATCCCCGTTTGAGATAATTGCAAAGGTACTTAGGTAGCTCAAATTAAGATGTTGGATAGTGCCTATACCGCGGCAGCGGTCAGCAGATTTCAGCCCCGCGTGCAGGCGCTTCCTGCGCCGGAACGTGGGGTCAGAATACACATAATATCAAAACCGCGGCAGCGGTGTAAGAGCTTTGTAGGCCTCTTACACCGCTGCCGCGGTTGCCTTTTAAATTTATGCGAACCCCACGTTCCGGCGCAGGAAGCACCTGCACGCGGGGCTGAAATCTGTTGACCGCTGCCGCGGTAAGTGCACCTTTTAGCCTACTTGCAAACCTTCGTCGAAAAGACAAGTATACGACTTCTTGAATATGGAATATTTTAAACCAGCTTTATTATCTCTACGAGTCGAGGTCCTCATTTTTCGGATGAACCATTTTATGTTAGAGAATAATTGGGAGCATGATGCTAAATAGATTTTTACACATACGCTTTATTTTAAGGAGCTGATCATGAAGATTTTTCTAAAGAGCGCCGTTTTATCCGCCCTGGCTTTTTCTTCGGTTATCGCCGCTACAGACTATGACTATAACGGCTATGAGGTGGCTCCCAATCAATATGGCAGCGAA
The DNA here is from genome assembly GCA_963830365.1 of uncultured Chlamydiae bacterium. Classification (GTDB taxonomy): domain Bacteria; phylum Chlamydiota; class Chlamydiia; order Chlamydiales; family Parachlamydiaceae; genus CAWHMU01. The sequence continues at coordinate 8,588 of CAWHMU010000031.1, read as the reverse complement.
TATGAACAGCTACCGGCAGCCGGCTGTGAAAGTGAATGTGCCGTTGATATTTTTGCTGACTTGCTTTGTTGGAAGGCCCATCAAGCCGGGCTTGAATATGCCTTTAGAAGCACGGACAATCGCATAAATGTCGGCGCCGATAAAGCACCCCATTTTGATTGGGATTGCGGGTTCCGCTTGGGCGTTGGCAAAAATCTGCCGTATAATGGTGCTAACCTGTCACTGGCTTGGACACACTTTAATGCCGATGCCAAAGGGAATTTAACTGTTCCTGCCGGTGGCACGTTGCAGGAAATCCTGGCTTCACCTGTTTTAAACCAGTTCCTTGAAGCCGCTTCTTCACATTTCAAACTGAATCTTGACTTCATCGATTTACAGCTCAGCAAAGAATTTTCCTTTTGCGATTTTTTCATTCTAAAGCCGCATGTCGGTCTTAGAGCCGAATGGCTACAAGAACACCATCATGTGAATTATAGCTTGCAAAACCCCATCTTTGGCAATCCCGATGTGCTGCGTTTTAAAAACAACTTCTGGGGCGTCGGTCTGAGGACTGGCTTGGAAACGCAATGGGGCTTCGGATATGGGTTATCGCTATGTGTTGATGGGGCTTTTTCTTTAATTCCGGGCTATTATAGCTTGAGTGTGTCTGAAAACATCTCCCCTTCACAATTTCTGCTAAGTTATAACAAAGATAACTACTGGATCGCCAAAGCCATTGCCGATGGCTGCGTTGGAATTAAATGGGATACCTGGCTGTGTGGACAATATCACGCCGCATTCTTGATCGGCTGGGAACAGCAGTTCTTTTTCAATCAGTGGCAGTGGCAGTCTGCCATCCTCCCCCCTGGGCCGCATGGAGATCTCGCTCTCTCCGGCTTAACAGTCAGGGCGAAATTTGATTTTTAAACGGATCGTTTGATTTCTCAAATTCCCTCGGATGTAAGTAAAGGCCTTTCCCCCTCACCTTCAATCGAGGGCATTACAGCATATTGGCTTATAGCAGGGGAGGCAAGCAAAACGCCTCCGCCCTTTAAGCCGACGGCGGCCAGCAAAAGGGCGATACCGCCTAAGGCCAAGGACAACGAGGTAGCTTGAGCGATAAAACCAATGCAGGCAGGTCCGATCAGCATCCCCAAATACCCCACGGTGGTTACGACACTAAGAGCATAGCTTGGCGAGGTGGCTGGCAACCGGCCGGAGGTGCTGAAAAGAATGGGCACGATATTGGCAGCACCGATGCCGATTAAGCAAAATCCCAACAGCTCCCCATATCCCCAGCTTGAAGTGACCACCACCAAAAAGCCGCCGGCAGCCACTAAACTCCCCACCTGGAATACGGCCAGACTGCCAAAGCGCTGGATCAGCCGATCCCCTGTCAGGCGTCCGCCTGCCATGGCGATGGAGAATAGCGCATAACCGATGCCGGCAAGCGCAGCCTCGTAATGCAACGCAGAACGCAAGAATTCAGCGCTCCAGTCTAGCATCGCACCCTCTGCCATGAAGGCTATAAAGCACATCACGCCAAGCAGCAGCACTGTGGCATCGGGAAAGACAAAACGCTTTTCAGTAGGGCTCTGGATCTGAATTTGGGGCCTATCTTCGATAACATTGAGGAGATATTTCCACTGAAAAATGAATATCAAGGCCATGATTGAAGCTATTGTCAAGGCACAAAACAGCAATTCAAACTTAAACTCCAATAAAACGCTGACCAGCACCGCGCCTAACAGTCCGCCGGTGCTAAACAAACAATGAAACCCCGACATTAGCGCCACCGGGCTCTTAGCTTCTACCGCCACGGCTTGGGCATTGATCGATACATTCAAAGCGCCAGTGCCGGCACCGAAGAAAAACAAGACCGCACTCAGCGCAAGTGCCGTATCGGCAATTGCCAGCAGAGGGCACAACCGTGATCATCAGCAGTCCGGAAAGCAAGGTGATCAGACGGCTGCCGTAGCGCTGTACCAGCCAGCCGGAAAAGGGCATGGTGACAAGCGCCCCGATGCCAAAGACCAGTAAAACCAAGCCCAGTTGCGCATCGTCGAGCCCCAGCCTGGTCTTGGCAAAAGGCACCATGGGGGCCCAGCTGGAAATACTTAAGCCGAAAGCCAGAAAGATAAAGCGCGTGGCGCGGCAGGCCCGTGTGATATTACAAAAGTCCATCGTCATCTCACCTTTAAATGTATTTTTACAAAAGTCTCATTCGCAAGAAAAAGATCAGCGGGATGCCGAAAGCATAAATATAGCTGAACACGCGCCCGCCTGCCTGATATCTGCCTGAAAAATCGTAGACTAAAGAGCCCATGCCCAACACGCCAATGGCAGCAAAGACCCGGCCCAAAAAGGCTGCCACTAACGTCAAGGCGCGTGCGCGATTCACGATAAAACCTTAGTTAATTTTTCGTTCAACAAAACTAAACAACGACACGATAACAAATAAATAACTACATTAGTGAAATTATTTTAAATGAGTTAATCATTAATTTCAACACGAAAGTAATTAATAAAAATCATTTAATGATCGGAGATCTCCCGACTTTATTCATTGTCTGTTGGCGTCTCCGGAATGAATTTCTTATACGACGTGCTTTATAGTCAGCTTTTATCCAACGGGTTTACCCTTTCGACGATGAATAGATCCTGGTAATAGGTGGGCAGTTTGGCAAAGAATTCCTTAGGACTATTGAAGATGCTGGTCAGCACCTCATCGGGATATGACTTCACGCTGCCGGTGAAACCGATATCACCCGGCATGGCCTGATCAAAATAGATCAGCAAATGCAGCGGGTCACTCGTCAGATTTTCGATGTGGTGGGGATAGGCCTTGGGGATGAAATAGATATCGCCGACATTCATCTCGTAGGTATCAACCTTTCCCGATGGGGACAGGATCGACATGCGTCCCTTGCCTTGGTCGACAAAGCCCATTTCGGCTGTCTCAGGATGCCAATGCGGCTCCCGCATGCCGGTATTGGTCAATAGCAAAGAATAGAGGGCCTGCCGTTTTAAGATTGGCCAAACGTCCTGTCTGGCTACCTTTGCCATGCCGCCAGCATTGCAGATCAAGGCGGGGGCGCCAGCAAGGTTATATCGATAAGCCGAGGCGTAGGCAGCATCTTTGGGAATATCCACAGGCTGCTGATTAAGCGCGATGAAGACCTCTTTGGTCGACCGTTTCAGGGATTTGAATACGTCGCTGGACACGCCCCAGGTATTACCCAACACGGCATCGGAAAACATACCACACACAGATGATAGCCCGAAATCTTCGGGTTCTTCATGCGAAAACTGCAGAATCAATTCGCTGGCTGCACGACTTGCATTTTCGATCCCGTGCAGCGCGCCAGAGGGAATGAAAAAAGCCTCGCCTTTATTGACCAAGAAGGTCTCTTTGACGTTGCCTGTGGCATATAGCGAAATTAGCACTTTCCCTTTAAGGCAATACCCCAGTTCGTCCGCATTGGCATGCCAATGCGGCTCTCTTACACCCTGAGGCGCAAGCAGAAGTCGGTAAAAAGACATCCCTTGCAGCATGGGGAAGTTGCTCTTGGTGGCTTCAAGGCGATAGCCTCCGGCCAGCTGATTTTGAGGCTTGATTTGGCTCAAATGGAAAAGGTGTGAATTAACCATCAGTCTACCTTCACGTTTTTTACAGGATCTCAGCCGCCAAAGCCGCCAGTTCTGAGCGTTCAGTCTTCTCCAAGAAGATATGGCCATAGATTTTGTGATCGCAGAAACGGCCGATGGCATATGTCAAGCCGTTAGAATCCTTATCCAGATAAGGATTGTCGATCTGCGTCGGGTCACCGGTCAAAATCACCTTCGTGCCCTCGCCGGCACGTGAAATAATGGTTTTGACTTCATGCGGGGTGAGGTTCTGCGCCTCATCGATAATGATATACATTTTCGGCAAGGAGCGTCCTCGGATATAAGTGACAGCTTCCATTTCTATTTTTTTGCTCTCCATCACCCAGCGCAGCGCTTGTCATTGGGCTCGTTGCCTGAAGAGTCGCATAAGAACTCCAGGTTGTCATAGATCGGCTGCATCCAATTGAACAATTTCTCCTCTTTTAAGACCCGGCAAATAGCCGATATCGCGGCCAAGCGGGATGACCGGACGGCTAACCAGGATACGCGAGTATAATCCCTCATCAAACACCTTGCGCATGCCGCAGGCCAAAGCCAACAACGTTTTTCCTGTACCTGCCTGTCCAACCAGCGTCACCAGCTTGATCTCGTCGCGCAACAGCACATCGATGGCGCAGCGCTGCTCCACGTTACGGGGCTTGATCCCCCAGATATTGGGAGTTTTCAACAATGGCTCGATGGCTTGGCGTTGGCTATCGTATTTGCCGACAGCCGAAGAGTGTTCGGGGGAAGTGACGATGCAGTACTCATTGGGGCGGCAATCCAGCTTGGGCAGGACCAGCTCGCCATCTTTGTAAAAGACATCCACATCGTGTTTGCTGGTTTCAATTTTGCGGATGCCCTTGTAGATGGCTTCGTAAGAATATCTGAGGTTTTGATAGTCCTGCGCACGCAGGCCGATGGCTTCAGCTTTGATTCTGGCGGCAAAATCTTTAGAGACAAAAATGACCTGATCGCCCTTTTCATGCAGGAAATATGCGGCCATGATAATGCGGTATGTTTTGTCATTGACCGACAAAGCGAAGTTATAGTGATAATCGGTCTTGATTTCGAGCTGGATACGGATGGTAGAACCGGAATCGAGCAGCACGCCGTGGTGCAAGTCTCCTTTACCCAAAGTACTGAAAGAGTCCAGCATCCTAAAGACGATGCGCGAATTTCTGCCGAGATCGCTTGGCAGGCGTTTCATTTTATCGAGTTCTTCAAGCACTGTCACCGGTACGACGACATTGTGATTGGGAAATTTGGTAAGCGATTCAGGATCATGCAGCAAGACGTTGGTATCGAGTACGTAGGTTATCTTATTCACGCGTTAGCCCTCAAAATGGAATTCATATTAAATTTTAGATCTTACAATGCCTTTTAAAAAAGCGCAAAGAAGAAAAAGCGGACTTTTAAATAAGCAGTAAGTGGTTGGGGACAGAACATTAAAAAAACACCAGCACTCTCAACTATCGACTGCTAATTAGTTGACATTTTCTGCTTGCTCACGTACAATCATATCAGATAGAACGCAATACAGGCTGAAGTCATTAGCCGCACATCGCTTTTAGCGAAAGGAGTGTCCCATGAAAAAATCACACCCACCATCCTTCATATCCCTCCCCATCTCTCAACAAGTTGGGTACAGGTACGTGCACTCTACCTTAAAGAAACCGACTTGATCGTCTCGCTGCTAAATGGAGATACCATCGCCATCCCCGGCCTAACGCCCGAAATCCGCGATACCATCTTCGGCAGCTATGCCGTTTTTTTGGAAGCACAGCAGCAAAGACAAGCGCCGACACAAACACATTCAGCTACCGCCGCGCCTGAATCTCCCGCTCCCTTTCATCTATTTCAAGTGGCGCCCAATCCCCACGCTGACGGAACCCCACCTTTGATCAATGTCGAAGGCGGACCGACGTTGCGCTTTGGCATGGAATCGATGGATTCGATAAGTTCAGCCATGCAACACAATATAGCGCAAGCCAACATGCCCAGTCTGCCGAAAGAGATCTTACACAAAATCGCCGAAGTCGCCCGCATCGTCGCACCCGAAGACATCGAAAACATGCCTTTGCCCGAGCCTCATTGCAACTGCACGCATTGCCAGATTGCCAGAGCCATCCATAAGCTGCCGGATGACCACCTGCCGGCCTCAGCCCCGGCCTTAGCGCGCGAGGCAAAGGATGAAGAAGAAGTTTCCGAAGAAGATCTGGCCTTCCAAACATGGGAAATTGTGCAGACGGCTGAAAAAAAATTCTATCTGGTCTCCAACCGGTTGGATCCCAATGAGACCTACAATGTTTTCCTTGGCTTATCCCGTGGGATGTACCTGCGGCAAGCAAGGATGCGAACATATTTTAGCTGTCCTAAAAAGCTAGTTGTCATAAATCAGAAAAACGCATTAGAATCGCGAACTAATATAAAACCACTATTCAGGATTTTTACCATGCGTAAACCCACTGTCATTTTTTTATCCAGCCTAACCCTATTGATGCCTTTTGCAACAGTTTTCGGCGATGCGTCCGACGATCCATCTCCGGCCTATGAAGCCACCGAAGAACCAGCACCGGCTCCACAGCCCATTCTTCAAAAGCAAAAAACCACCCCACCCACCCAACAGACGTCTGCAGAACCCTTCAAAACATTCACAGGCAAGGTAGCCAGAAGTAAAGTACGCATCCGCGCCCAAGCCAAATTGGACAGCCCCATCGTACGCGAAATGAATAAAGACGATATGTTCATCGTGCTCGATGAGGTTGACGATTTTTATGCCATCCAGCCGCCTGCAGGTACCAAAGCCTATATTTTCCGAACTTTCGTGCTGGATAATGTCGTTGAAGGCACCAAGGTCAATGTTCGCCTTGAACCCGATGTCGACGCTCCCATCATCGCTCAGCTGAATGGCGGCGACCATGTCGAAGGCAGCGTCAGTACGCTTAATAGCAAATGGCTGGAAATCTCCCCGCCATCCTCGACTAGATTTTATGTCGCTAAGGAATATGTGGAAAAAATTGGCGATGCTTCACTGATGGCAAAAATCGAACGCCGTCGCGATGAAGTCAACTTGCTGCTAAATTCCACCGCGCTTGGCGCCCAAAGGAAATGGAAAAAGAATTTCCTGACATCGACTTAAGCGGCGCATATGCCAACTACAATAAAGTCATCAGCAGCTATGCCGACTTCCCCGACCAAGTGGCGCGCGCGCGCGATCTGCTAACAAGCGGCACAGAAAATTTATTACATGCAGAAGAAAATCCCCTATCTTGAAGCCAAAGCCAGCGGCTCCTCTCGATGTCTGAACAAATGAAGACGCAGCAACAGAAATTGGTTCAGCTTGAAGGACCTAAAGGAAAGGGCAAACAAAACCAATAACGCTTTTCCTGCCAATAGTAAAGGATCAGCCCCCAAAACCAATAACAACGGCATCACCGATAAGATGAGTGTTTGGATGCCTGTTGAACAGAGCCTTTATGAAACATGGGCTAATCAAAATGCTAACGGTACCCAGGAAGACTTCTATCAAGAGCAAAGCCAAAAAGTCATCGTCCTCAAAGGGATCGTTGAACCTTATGCCCGTGTGGTCAAAAACAAACCCGGCGATTATGTGCTGATGAACCAAACAAGCCATCTGCCTATCGCCTTCATCTATAGCACACGCGTCAATCTGCAGGACAGAGTCGGTCAAGAAATTACCGTCTATGCTGCGCCGCGGCCGAACAACAACTTTGCCTTCCCGGCCTATTTCGTACTCGGCCTAGAGTAACATCAAATCCTCGTCCTAAGGCATCCCGCAAGGGATGCCTTCGCTATTAATAATTCACATTGTCCAAAAGCTGCCAGCCATGTATATCCATTAGCACTACTGCATAATTATATTTTGCTTTTCCTGCTGAAAATAAAAATTAAAGACGGTTTGTTATGGCACTTTCCCGCATGCACTCGGTGGCTTTACTTGGCTTGGACGCCCTTCCCGTCGAGGTGGAAGTCGACGTCGGACGCTCCGATAAAACCACGCTGATTATCGTCGGCTGCCCGATAATGCCGTCAGAGAATCCAAAGACCGCGTCCTTACCGCCATCAAAAATTCCGGCTATGCCGCCACCAATCTGATTTGCACGGTCAACTTAGCTCCCGGTGATTTAAAAAAAGAAGGAGCCCTTTACGATCTTCCCATCGCCCTGGGCCTGCTTTGCGCCATGCAAGCCATCGAAACACGTGTCCAAAACGACTATCTGGTAGTTGGAGAGTTGGGCCTCGGCGGCGAACTGCGCCCTATCCAGGGGGCGCTTGCCAGTGCCATGCTGGCCAAAGAAAGCGGCAAAAAAGGTATTTTACTGCCCGCCGCCAATGCCAAAGAAGCCGCTACCCTGCCCGGTGTCGATGTCATCGCCATCAAACATCTCAAAGATGCTGTTCAATTCCTGCAGCAGCCAGCCTCCATCGTACCTACCTCAGCCCAGGTCTCAAGTGAACTGTTCAGCCACGCCATCCCGGTGGTGGATTTTGCCGACATCAAAGGACAGGCCCACGTCAAACGCGCCATCGAAATCACGGCTGCCGGCAACCACAACGTGGCCGTCCGGGCCGCCAGGCTCCGGCAAGACCATGATCGCCAAAGCCCTAGCCGGCATCATGCCCGAATCGACCATCGAAGAGGCTTTAGAAAGTCACCAAAATCCATTCCATCAGCGGCCTGCTCGGCGATGGGGTGAGCTTAGTGACTCAGCGCCCCTTCCGCTCGCCACACCATACCGTGAGTTATGCCGGACTGATCGGCGGCGGCGCCATCCCCCGTCCGGGCGAGGTCTCGCTGGCCCACGGCGGCATCCTGTTCCTTGACGAGCTGCCGGAATTCTCGCGCACCGTGCTGGAAGTGTTGCGCCAGCCGCTGGAGGACCGCAAAGTCACCATCAGCCGCGCCCAAGGCAACTTCACATTTCCAAGCGACTTCA
>CAWHMU010000030.1:0-28749 GCA_963830365.1 uncultured Chlamydiae bacterium | reverse complement strand
TCATCCGGTTAATGAGTGCTTTTGCTCATGAAGATGGAGGAGTCTTAATTTAAAATATTCCATATCTCGAAATCCGTATGCTTGACGTGACATAGTCTTAATTTTGTTATTGATCCCTTCGATTTTTCCATTGCTTATCCGATGCTTGAAATAGTTGACTAAGCCCTTAGCATGTCCTAAAAGAGTCCTTCCAACCTTAATTAATGGCTCAAGACCGCTCTCAAATACATCCCAAAGCCAACGCAAAAGAAAACTCGAAGCATTCTGCTGAGAAGATTGTTCCCAGAAGAGTCGAAATTGCTCCTTTAGCGTATGGGCAATAAGGAGAGGGGCATTGACATCGAGAAGAGCCTGCAATCCCTCTTGTGCTGACTTGTCAAGTGCATTGTAATTCCTGAGTAGGAGAAATCGTTTCCCTTTCACAACCTTCCGCGATGTTTGATCAAGACTGTTCTGCTGCTGCCTTCGAATCTCATCTAAGGCTTTATTTATTAGAGCATCCACATGAAAGTGATCAAATACAATGTCTACTTTTGGCAGAATTGATGTTACGGCTGATGCATAAGGACCACTCATATCCATGGCGATCGCCTTAAGACTTTTTGCTTTTGCAGCCAATTCTCTGAGGAATGGGGTCACATCATGTTTTGATCTACCCTCAACGGCATGAAGAATACGACCTGTTCGAATGTCGACAAAAATCGTCATATAGTTATGGCCTTTACGTATGCTAAATTCATCGATGCTTAAAAATTCCAGCTCACCAAAAGGGATCTCTTGATACTTTCTCTTCAGATGGTCCTTATGGATGTTTTTAACTAGGTCCCAACCTACTCCGAGAAATCGTGCAACTCCTAAAATCGTGCCTATTGCAATAAGACAGAGGACGTACTCTACAAAGGCTTGAACCATTCGTTGTTTTCCGGGAACAAAGTCCGGTACCGGCCAAGAACACTTACCGCAATCATGACAAGAAATTCTATTCAAAGTGAGATACAAAAAGCATGGCATTTTTCCCCAAGGAACCATGCGCAGTTTTCTACACTTTTGCCCACGAAAACATACATTGTTTCCCCCGCATTTTGGACAAGAGGGATTATTTCGAGAGCTTTCGGCGTGAAAAATGATCTTCTCACCCGCGTACTCCGTTGAATGGCACTCGACATTTTTAATTCCGAACAGATACAATAAAGTTGCAGTAGACATGATTTTCTCCCGGTGTGGTAACCAAGAGACAAATTATTGTTTACTGCATTTTATTATCTACCCTCTTTTATGTACCGATTTGCCGGATGAACCGCTAATATCCACGCCGTTTGACAGCACTGGATCAGGTGTTCATGAGAATTTGGGCTCATCACACAAATGAGGGAGTTGTGAAAATATAAATTATTTTATCGCATGTGCTAGCGAAAGGGGCTTATTGCTTCTAAATAGACATTCTAAACTCTCGCCTGTGCGGATGAAGCCTTTCATAGTTACTAAAGAGAAGAAACCTGCAGCCCTTGAGAACTCTCAATCCAGCTTCATTGCATTTGGCTGGCTGATTGCTACGGATTTAGTCAATGGTATACACCCGGATAGGCAAAACAAGCGGTGTTGGGGCCTTCCTAGGGAAAGTATCCACCACCGCTTGTTTTGCCTATCGATATGGCGCGCTTGATAAAATTCTTGTAGAAAATGGCATCTAAGATTAATTTCGCTATTAACGTCCCAATCATCAGCCGGCTTGCTCGTGTCATCATCAGCCGATTGGAGTTGAGATCTGACAATTCCAAATTGATGAACCTGGCACCCACCACTGATGATCGTAAAACTGCAGGAATTTATTACGCAGATTCCCTCAATTCACTTAAACGTGATGGTCGTATTCGGTTTGTTTCTTTTGTTGGGTGTGTTGGGCGGTTTGATAGCCAAGCGTATCCAGTGGATGCCGACAATCACAGCATTTATGTTGCTTGGGTTGATTATCGGACCATACGGTTTGGAGCTTATCACCAATGAGGTGTTGGCAGAATCATCTATTCTTATTGATATTGCGCTGGGGCGTATTCTCCATATCTCATTTTACAAAAATTGCCATAGCGCACTCTGCGGCAACCGGTCTTTTACTGATCCCAATGGCTGGTATGGCCATCGGCCTAGTGTCAACGACCACCACGCTCGTGCCGGAAATGGGTGACAAGGTGGCCACCCTTGTGTTTGCGATGGTGGCGATATTTGAGACTATCGGCCCTTTCGCCGCAGCACATGCCTTCCGCATGTCTGGCGAGGCAGAAAAGGTTGACTATGATGTTAGCGAAGATGAAGTTGACGATGTCAACTTGGATGAGGACTAGCCGGAGTTTATGAGTGTCTTTTTTTCATTTAATCTGCGGCGGGATTGGTTTTCGCAATAAAAGGGGCCGGCCCCTTTTACCGAACGGTCTACCAGGATTAAGGACGAAGTTGATGATCTGAAGGCTGAAATTTGAAAGCCATATGCAGCTTTCATCTTTCAGTTCACGGTGAGGTCTTCTGGGATCATGGAGAGGGAGGCGTATTTGCCGCCCATCTCGCGCAGGATGGAGGGCCAGAGCTTTTCAGGCGGTGTATAGAAGATCTGGCGGGCGGTGGCTGGGTGAATATACCAGTTGCCATCGAGAAATTCCCGTTCCAGCTGTCCGCCGCCCCAGCCGGCATAGCCGAAACAAAGGTGGATGGGGGGGCCATTTTCGTCGGTGATGGATTCCTGCAGGAATTGAAGATCGCCGCCCAGATGGACGCCATCGCAGATTTGCAGCGTCTGGTGGGGGATTTGGTCGGAGGTGTGCAGCAGCATCATCTGGTTGGTCTGCACGGGGCCGCCGGCCCTGATGCCGACGTTTGGGTTTGCCAGGTTGTGGATGTTGATAATTTCTTCGGGCAGCTCCAAATCCAGGCTTTTGTTTATCACGAGGCCGAACGAGCCGTTGGCATTGTGTTCGCAGACCAAAACGACGGCCCGAAAAAATACGCCCATATCGATATCCGGGGTGGAGATCAAAAACGTGCCTTTTTGAATCTGGGAATAGGGCATATGTTCCATGCGTCAGCTCCAACTAAAATTTAAATGGCCGAGAAACAATTATAACGCCCCCTTGGGGCTGGATTGCTTTTTATAAAACCCAAGGTTTGTGCCGACTGGCGTTACACCATGGGCTACAATTATGGCCGCTCCTAAGTAGCTCAGCAACAAATAACGGTCATTTATCCCATCATATTTTTCGGCTTGTGTTCTTTGCGTTTCCTTTGCGCCTCTGCGTTGAATTGCCTACCTGGTAGTCTCAGCCATTCAATTTCATCCCTCAATTGTATCCCTATTGACAATCGCCTGGGCAAAGGGGCGGGTTGCCAAGTTCGGTCTGGTGGACCTGCGTTTCTACGATTTGGGTGTTGTACATGCGCACCTCTTCCTCGATCATGGTCACGCGGCGCATGAGTTCGGCAAAGACCTTGGTGAACTCTTTGTTTTCGGCCATCTGGCAGCAGTAGGGGTCGTTGCCGACTTCATTCATGACGGTATAGACGCGCGACAGCGAGGTGGAGATCTGGTCGATCTCGTCATTGAAGTAATTGCGGAACTCCTGCGGTGTGCGCAGCTGCTGCAGCAGGTTCAGGCGGCGAGCCCTTAGGCGCTGCCAGCCTTTATCGGAATGAAATAGCAGGCCGTAGTGGTTGACATCATCAAGCGTCGTCTCAAGTTTGCTCATGATGGAGTTGGTACGCAGGTAGAGATCATCGTTGTTCAGCAGCTTGCCGAGTGTGCCGCGGCCATTTGATATCCTGTCATCGATATTGGCGACAAAGGTATTGGCGCCGACAGCCGCTTTATCGATGTCGTGGATGGTGGTGTCGACAGCATCCCAGGAATTGAGGGCGCGTCCTGTCAAGGTATGCAGATTTTCCACCGTGCCGGAGAGGTCTTTTGGCAGGTTGAGGGCGGCAGTGATGGATTCGACATTGTCGATAGTCCTTGAGATCTTTTTGACGATCTCTTCGCTGTGTACGCTGTCGAGAATTTCGGTTAGCGAATCGAGCGCCTTTTCGACTTTTTGGGAGATGTTTTTAAATTGCTTCAAGGTGTCTTCCACCGAGCCTGATTCCTTGGCAAACATGACATCTTTATCGATGACCACAAGCGTCTGGCCTTCTTTAGGGGCTATGGGTGTGATTTCGACATTCTTTTCGCCCAGCAGGCCTGAGGTGCGCAGTGAAATCTGGTCGGTATTGTAGACATCAACGCCGGTATCGACGCGGAGTTTAAGATCATAGATATAGACGCGTCCGCTGTCATCAGTTGGGCCGGCGCGTCCAAATTCAACTTCTTTGATGGAGACAACTTCGCCCACAGGCTTGCCGGCATATGTTACGCGCGTGCCGGGCGTCACCTTGTCGATATCGGTGAAGCGTACATTCAAGATTTTGCCTTCATCGCCGACGCTTGGGTGTAGGAATAGCAGGATGAAGACGATGACGGCACCGGCGATAGTGACAAACAGGCCGATCATGAAATTTTTAAATTGGTCAACCATCGGTGTTCACTCCTGATATTTCTCAAGTGATTCTTTAGTGAGGATCGCATTATTAAAAAAGGCCTGCAGCTGCGGATCCGGAATTTTTAAAAACTCGTTTTTAGGGGCTATCTGCATGATTTTTCCGTCATAGGTAAAGGCTAGGCGGTCCCCAACGGTCATGGCGGAGCGCACATCGTGGGTAACGACGATGCTGGTGGCCTTTAGCTCTTGCTTGGTGGTGTTGATCAGGTCGTTGATCTGCATGGCCGTGATTGGATCAAGGCCTGTTGTCGGTTCGTCATAAAGCACGATGTGGGGGCGGTAGACGATCAGGCGCGCTAAAGCCGCGCGTTTGCGCATGCCGCCGGAGAGATCGGAGGGCATCTTCTTCTGCGTTTTTTCTAAACCGACCATCTCAAGAGCTTGGTCGACGCGCCGCATGACTTCTTTTTCTGTCAGCGACCGTTCATGCTGTCTTAAGTAAAAGGCCGTATTTTCGCAGACGTCCATGGAGTCGAACAAAGCCGATCCCTGGAAGAGCATGCCCATGCTTTTGGCGACTTTAAAGCGTTTATTCTGGCTCATCTCGGAAATGCGTTGGCCGTTGATTTCGACGTAGCCCTTATCGGGGCGCTCGATGCCGATCAGCTGGCGCAGCAAGACGCTTTTGCCGGAACCTGAGCGTCCCAAGATGACGATAGTCTCGCCGTCATAGATCTCGATGTCCAAGCCGCGCAGCACTTCCAGGCCATCATAGCTCTTCCACACGTTATGGGCGACGATGATCTTATCGCGTTTTTCCGGCATAGCGCTCATCAAAACCACCGATTGATAAAGGCATCAATGTATTCATAGGAATTATTCAAGCCCAAAGTTAGCAGGAAGTTGCCGATCAGAATGACAGAATAGCAGATCACCACGCTGTTGGTGGTGGCGCGGCCGACGCCGGCTGCGCCACCCTTGGTGGTCATGCCGCGATAGCAGGAAATCGTGATGATGATGATGCCAAAGGCAAAGGCCTTGACGATACCGCTAAAGAGATCAAATGAGGTGATGTGCTGCGGCAGGGGATCCATATATACATTGGCGGCCATACCATAGTAGTCCACGGCAATGATGTAGCCGCCCCAAATGCCCATGACAGAACTGAAGATGGTTAAGAGCGGCAGCATCAGCGTGCCGGCGATAAAGCGCGGGGCCACGAGGTGGCGCAAAGGATCGACCGCCATTGAGCGCAGTGCATCGATCTGTTCGGTCACGCGCATGGTGCCAAGTTCTGCGCACATGGCGGCGCCGACGCGTCCTGTCACCATAAAGGCTGTCAGCACTGGGCCAAGCTCCACCACCATGGCTTTGGCCACCATGATGCCGGTGGCGCTGGCGATGCCTTTGTCCGACAGCTGGAAATACGACTGTGCCGCCAGCACCATGCCGGTGCAGAAGCCTGTGAAGGCCACGACGGGCAGCGACATGACGCCGATTTCATACATCTGGTCGCGCAGCAGCGAGAGGTTGGGTGGACGGCGGATGATGATCCAGCAGACGTTTAAAATCAGGACAAAATAATCGCCGACGGAGGCGATCATCCTGGTTAGCGATGTATTCATTATGCCAAGGCGTTCGTTCATATAGATAATATTTACCATTTTCATCTTAAAAGATGAAGTGATTCTGTTAAATTTCAATAATTCTCTGTCTGCCTACTTTTCTTCTGCAATATTGGGACGACAAAATCCTCTTTTTTGGCCAGTAAGAGCGGCTATGTTCACCCTGGCAGGGGAAACTTTCGCTCACAGGTAGATGCGAATACTCGGCTCTGGCCGGCATCTAAAAATACGGCGATGGCCAATGGCGATAGGGTGGTGGCCACCTTAAGGCTGTAATGATTTTCGGTAAAAAATAGTAGCAGGATATGAGGATGGACAGGATGCGGCTTTATCGTGTCCATCCTCATATCCTGCTATTTTTTTTTAAATTTTGACAGAACAGGTGAAAACCACCGAAAAAACGACGTTGTGGAGCAGTAAATATTTCACTAAAGATGCAGTTTATAAAATTAAATAATATAAACAAGCCAACAAATCGTGTTAGACCGATAGATTCTGTTAAAATAGGGTTTAAGCCACGGTGACTTCTTGGCAGAGGTAGACGTCCTGGATCTGGTGGAAGAGTTTTACGCCTTCATCCATCGGACGTTGGAAGGTCTTGCGGCCGCTGATCAGCCCCATGCCGCCGGCGCGCTTGTTGATGACGGCGGTCTTGATGGCATCGGCAAAGTTGTTTTTGCCCGATTCGCCGCCCGAATTGATCAGGCCGATGCGGCCGCTGTAGCAGTTTAGCACCTGGTAGCGGCAGAGGTCGATGGGGTGGTCGGTGGCCAGCTTGTCATACATGCGGTCGTCGTATTTGCCATAGTTTTTCTTTTCTTTGTTGAGGGCCAAATAGCCGCCGTTTAGCGTGGGCAGCTTCTGCTTGTTGATGTCGGCGCCGATGGCGCAGGCGCCCATATCATAGGCTTCTTGCACATGCGCAAACAGGATCTGCTCGAAAGTTTATCAAGGAAGTGAGCAGTGGGAGCGAGATTTACCAGCTCGTGTAGACGACTGCCGGCCTAGAGCATCAAGCGCAGCTTGTACCCTTAGAGGCGGCATAAAGAGTGTAAAGTATTTTTAATGAAAAAGCCCTGGGATCTCAGGGGCTGGATTTTTGGGTTTTTATTGCCCACACCTGTGGACTCCGCTGCCGCTCTGTCTTGGTATGAGAGCAACAAAACGATAATACGCGTATATATACAGTTGATTGTAATTACAAATTAACTTAATCTGTGTGTATTATTTAAAACAAGGTTGTTTATGAATGCTGGGTCACTATCTAACACTGATGCAAGTAATCTCTTTAAAATGTATCGTCAGTATCACGATATAAATCGAGATCTATCCTCGTGTTATTCAGATTTTCTAGTTGAGGATTTTCAATCAGTTGATGATTGTCCATTTGATTGGAAACACTTAAACGTTAAAGTGCCAATTAAAAAGATTGAAGAAATCGCAAAAAAAACGGGTGTTATCCAGTTGCGACCTGTTAATCCAGCAGATAGAATTCTTATAGTAGCTTGTGGTAATAAACCTCTAGCTAATAGTGGTGGATACCCTTTTTGTGATAAAGAAGAAGCTGAAGAATATCATTTTCGACATACCCATAAAGGCGCTGTAACAATTGATCCGTTTCTTGCAATGAATCCAACTATTGTTGCTTTCTTCGGGATGCATCATTTCCCCATGATAGAAGATGGACAATTTGATCTGATTGTCATTGAAGGCACGAAGATTTCAGATACTGCTGAGGGAAGAAAAGAATTAAACCGACTACTTAGCAAGAATGGTAAAGTGTGCTCAATATACGATGGCACAGACCTACGTAAATTTAGTTGGAAAAAAAATAATGAAATTTCATCGGAAAAAGACTTCATTTTGCCACTTAAAGTAGGAAACATTGCCGATCATCCTTCTTTTTCAAATTCAGCAACGGCCGACCATTGTCCGATTCAATGAACCTATCCGTAAATTCGTTAGTTGCGCGAGAAATCAGGAACGCAAAGGCGCAAAGATGCAAAGAAAATGCGGTTGAATGGGTGTCAGAGCCAGGGTCTTTTGATTAAAAAGATTTGATAGGCTATTCAGTGATATAAACTCGCCGTGCCAGAGCGCGCCCGATTTTGCATGATGTGTTTTTTGCAGAGCCCCTTGATGGGGCTTAGCAGCAAATACATGATGGCCGAAGTTAAACCAATACCCATACTACCTATCAAATCTTTTTAATCAGAACGCCCAGTATTATGGATTGTCTAATTTTTTCATTTTTATCAACGTCTAACGAAAAAAAGCAAAAAAGAGGAACCATACCTTGGTTAATTTTTGCTTCGCGGGTTCTCATACTTGCCGCTCGTCTACGCTTTGCTCGCGAGCCTTGGTGTGGGCTATATAATGAGAGAACATGGACAAAAAAGAGTGTCTCCTCAGCCACAAGTGTCTTGTTTTCGTAGTCGCTATTCCTTTCGACCCAATCAAAAAGGCCTCCGGCCTAAGCCACGGTGACTTCTTGGCAGAGGTAGACATCTTGGATCTGGTGGAAGAGCTTTACGCCTTCATCCATCGGACGTTGGAAGGTCTTGCGGCCGCTGATCAGTCCCATGCCGCCGGCGCGCTTGTTGATGACGGCTGTCTTGACGGCATCGGCGAAGTCGTTTTTGCCCGATTCGCCGCCGGAGTTGATCAGGCCGATGCGGCCGCTGTAGCAGTTTAGCACCTGGTAGCGGCAGAGGTCGATGGGGTGGTCGGTGGCCAGCTGGTTATACATGCGGTCGTCGTATTTGCCATAGTTTTTCTTTTCTTTGTTGAGCGCCAAATAGCCGCCGTTTAGCGTGGGCAGCTTCTGTTTGATGATGTCGGCGCCGATGGTTACCCCTAAGTGGTTGGCTTGCCCTGTTAAATCGGCGCTGGTATGGTAGTCTTTGTCGCCGACTTTAAAGGCCGGATTTCGTAAATAGCACCACAGGATGGTGGCCATGCCGAGCTCATGGGCCAGCTGGAAGGCTTGGCTGACCTCTTCAATCTGACGGTGGCTTTCGTCGGAGCCGAAGTAGATGGTGGCGCCGATGGCGCAGGCGCCCATATCATAGGCTTCCTGTACATGTGCAAATAGGATCTGGTCGTAGGTGTTGGGATAGGAGAGCAGCTCGTTGTGGTTGATCTTCATGATCAAAGGGATCTTGTGGGCGTATTTGCGCGCGATGGCGCCTAGGACGCCGCGGGTGGAAGCGACGCCATTGCAGCCGCCTTCGATGGCCAGCTTCACGATATTTTCGGGATCGAAATAAAGGGGATTGGGCGCAAACGAGGCGCCGGCCGAATGCTCGATGCCCTGGTCGACGGGCAGAATGGAAAGATAGCCTGTGCCGCCGAGGCGTCCATGCTGGAAAAGGACTTGCAGATTGCGCAGCACGCGGATATTGCGGTCACTACCCAGCCAGAGGTTATCGATGCACTGTCCATTCGGCAGGTGCAGCAGCTCTTTAGCGACGGTGTTGCAGGTGTGGCCCAGTAAAAATGCGGCCTGGTCGCCTAAAAGCTCCTGGATTTTGCTGAATGCGGGCATGGAATCCTTCCTTAATTTTACGGTTTGATAGCAAATTACTAGAGCCGCCTATTAAAGATCAAATTTTTCGTCCAACAAAAAGAATGGGACCTAAAGGACCAAGGGTCCAAAAGGACGTGTAATATTGTCCCTTTCGTCTTTTAGGTCTTTAGGCCCCTTTCTTTTGCAGGGCTTTTTCATTAAAGAAATTTAACACCAAAAATTCCACTCACAGCCAGCTCTAAGGCGATTTCGCCATTTTTATTCTCATATATCTAGCCTAATATATAAAAAAACAATTGACTTTATTTATCACGTATATTACAAGGTGTTTTAAATAAATATCTGGTCTAATATGTCGATGAATCTGGTAGATCTACATCTAAACTGGGGTGCATTTACCTCTAAGGGCAAGAAGTATGTCTCCTATAGCCTTGCTAGATCCATTTGGACAAACGGCTCATGCCGGAAAGAAATCGTACTTAAATTGGGTAAACTCACTAATGAGGAAGTCGTATTCTGGCGTCAGACGCTGAAAGACGCAAAAAAACGGCGCAAGGCAATTTCTCAGACAGCCCCTAATCCTTCAGGTGACTCCAGTCCTTCACTTGTCGAAGCTAATAAGTTGACAGCGAATTCTCAGGATCCCGATACTGGAGATCTTCAAATTGCTACGGGGGATTTTGAGGGCGAAAACATGTCAGTAAGAAAGAAATTCATCTACGACGAACACGATCAAAATGTCGATATTCACTCTTACGAGGATGCTGTAAAACATGCTTTTGCGGACGTTCAGGATCCGCGCGTCGCAGATAATCTGCAATATCCATTCTATGGACTTCTGCTAACGATTCTGGCGGGTATTCTTGCAGGCGCAAAGTCCATCAGTGGTATTTACGAGTATGGAAAGGAAAAAGCTGCCATGTTATGCCCTTTACTTAATCTCGAACGACACCCTTCCTATACCGCCTTTTGGTGGATCCTGACGCGAACAAACCCTGAAATCTTGAACCAGGCATTCATTAAATGGATTAAGTTGGTGGCTGACACCTTGGGCGGCACTGAGAAAAAAATCTCTATCGACGGGAAAACTCTGAGAGGTGCCAAAAAGGATCTTGTTCATTACGTGAGCGGATACGAGTCTGGAAGTGGGCTTCTGCTTGGTCAAGTGAAAACAGAGGAAAAATCCAATGAGATCACGGCAATTCCAGAGTTGCTAAAGGTAATCGATGTCAAGGATGCGACGGTCACAATTGATGCGATGGGGTGCCAAAAAGGCATTGTAAATGACATCAGGGAGCGCGGAGGGCATTATGTGATTGCCTTAAAAGGAAACCAAGACACTCTACATGCTGAGGCCCAGAATTTTTTTGATCAAGCCAGAGCAGCTGATTATAAGGGGGCTAAGTGTAAAAAGTATGAAGCGACCAATGAAGGACACGGCAGGCTAGAGAAGCGAGAGGTGACAATCACCAAAAATCTCAATTGGCTGGGTTGTCGAAGTGATTGGCGGGATCTTAAGATGCTGATAGAAGTGAAATCCACTAGGACGATCAAGGGTAAATCTACAGAAGAACTTCGCTACTACATTTCCAGCAAGGATATGACTGCGAAGATGGCGAACAGCACTGTTCGCTCACACTGGGGGATTGAGAATAATCTTCATTGGGTTTTAGATGTGTTATTCGGTGATGATATCTCCCGGGCCAATACTGGCCATGCAGCGGAGAATCTAGGTCTCTTTAGACGGATGGCCTATTGCATTTTAAAACAGGAAACAGTGCAAGGACGCGGTTTGGCATCAAAACAACGCAAGGCAATGTGGAATGATCACTATGTGCTTGAACTGTTAAACAAGTTTATCAAGGAAGTGAGCAGCGGGAGCGAGGTTTACCAGCTCGAGTAGACGACTGCCGGCCTAGAGCATCAAGCGCAGCTTGTACCCGCAGGGGCGGCATGAAGAGTGTAAAGTATTTTTAATGAAAAAGCCCTGCTTTCTTTTGCTGCTACTTCTTTTGCTCCTCTACCGAGTTTTTTTTAAAAAAAACGTAAAAACATAAATAAAAATTAATAAAAAAATAGTATATACAAATGAGATGTAAGTTTTATAATGATGTTATGGTGATAGTGTTTTTATTTTGTTTGGTTAATGTGTTTCGTGGGGAATTATAGCAGGAAATAGCTTGTGTAAACAAAGGATGGAAATTATGAATTCAGACATGAGTTCTGATACGAACATCAAAACCCCTTTAACCTCATCTACTTCTTTGGCAAGCACCATCGGCCAACCAGCAGAAGTTAAAGAAATACAAACAGGTCAGGCCGCCGCTGGTTATAGAGCATCAACAGAAGTTCCTGTTCCCAAGGAAACCGCCGCTAAAGCGGCTGATGTTGGCTCTCCTATGATGCAAGGTCCAGTAAGTGATATCGAAGCAAAAAAAGCCGAAGCCACGCCTTTGCCAGGGTCTCATACCCCTACCCTTGAGGCGGGTCTCTCAAGAAGACCATCCATAACGGCTGAAAACGCTGATAAAGTAGCCCAACCCAAATTGCAGCAAACTAAGACGACTGCCGGCTCCACAGCTACCAGCGACTCAACTGGAGTGGAGGAAGCTAAAGGGGAATCCAAGGTTAAAATCTCTGGATCTGGCAATACACTCTCCATTATCAAATCAATGCATGCATGTCTAACCCGCTTAGATCATGTAGATATTAAGTCAGTGGATAGTTTCGCTGCTAATTTGTTTGAAGCATGCCAAGCTAAACGCGCCGGGCTTGATGGAGAAAAAAAAGCTGATCAAACTTTTTGCCGCGAAGTTGTTCATGGCATTATCGAACATACCAAGACCGAAACAGCCAACATTCTAAAAGATAGTAATCTTACTGGACCTGAAAAAGAACAAAAGATGACCAAACTGGCATTTATGTCGCAATCGCTCATCGCTTTGACAGGTGTGCAAGAGCGCTTCGGCGGCCGGCTGGGGTTCCATTGCATGCAGCACTCTTTAGGCGTAGCGACGGGATCTGCCGCCTATTTCAAAGGCACCGACAAAGAATTTGCCGCCTTTTGCGCCGGCGCCAATCACGATGCCGTTATGGACTATCAAGCAGCGCCAGCCGTCACCGATCCTAATAATAAGGGCGGCCAGGAAAAGCGGACAAACTTTCAGAATGCTTTGGATACAGAGATGCAAAAACGCACGACTCTAGATGAAACAAAGGGGACGCAAGTTGGGGAAGCAAAGCAATCCGAGGCAGCAGGAGGGAAGGGGTTATTAGAGGAATTTCTAGATACAAAATACGGCGTATTAAAAGATCTAAAAAACAATTCCGAACAGCGCCGTAATGCCGGCTGGCAGCAAGGAAATAGTGAAAAAGAGAGCTTTGAACAAATGAAAGTCCAACTCAAAGAACTCGTTGGAATTATGAAGGAGAGCCAAAAAGGGGATCAGATAAATTCCGATCTGATGGGCGGTGTAGAAAAAAGCGTTGGCAAGGATGAGGCTTTTCAAGAAACGCTTATCAGAGGCACGATTCCGACTAAAGCCAACTTTAATCCGCCGGGATTTGGCGATAAGCTCTTCACTATTGGCAACGTAAATATCTTCCCGGGACCGGCGCAGCTGGCTTCGCTGCCACCGGCGATGCAAAAGCGCATGGCAGATGTCATGGATAATGTCATTAAAGAGGTTATGGGCAACAAGTCTGACGTGGCAACATTCGGCCAGGCTTTGGCGGATATGAATGATACCAAAGATTATTATACCAAAAAGGTCACTGTTGCCAATACTGATGGGTCTACGACTCAGGTTGATTATTATACCACGATGAATCAAAAGGTGGATGCGCTGGCTAAGGCTCGTTCCGAAGAAATGACGATGGCTGATCCTAGTGCCAAACCCGATATGAGTAAGCTTGCAGCGGGTGTGCGTGATGAATTAAGACAGAAAGGTGAAATTCCGAGATATACGCTACCTTCATTTCTTGAAGGCATGAAGGGGTTCTTTTTAAGCGAGATGCCGCCTTTTACCGATCCGGTAAAGCAGCTTACAAAAGCTGGCATAGGACAGGATGAGATGATGAAGGCGCTTACTAAGCAGCTAATGGCAGATACTAAAAACGGTCCTGAATTGTTAGACTATATGCTGCAGCAGGTGTCTAATATTGGCACAGGCGTTGCCGACCTGGGCGCTTTAATGATGGAAGGGTGTGAGAAAGATTGGGCCTGCGAAGAATCGGTGGCATTGATAGTCGAGGAAAATCCGTATCAGGCCAGCATGTTTTTCGAGGTTAATAAAAAGCTGATGGATAGTGGTTTCAACGAAGGTCTTGCCACTGCTAGCGTGCATGATGGACTATCGGGCAAAAAAGAGGATGCGTTTGGAAAAGATCTGCTTGGCCGGTGTGGTATCACACCAGAGGAATATGGCGGCATGAAGGAATTCATGCATCTGACCAACTACTTTGCCAAAGAGCAGAAACCTTTTGCCGACGGACGCATCCAGCTGGTCCAGCACTACATCTATGAGCCCATGAAAGCCTTGCAAGATGTGCTTAGCACCATCGGAAGCGATCCCAATCTTGGGATATTGGCTCAAAAATATAACGCTGATGTTAATCAGTGTGTCGGAAATTTCGAGGGCATGTTTACTGATGGCGTCGATGATAAAGGACTTCCTAAATTGCGCGATAGTTCACTGAAGGGGGTCGAGGATTTCATAGCCGAAAACAAAAAATCACCTTCAACCTTATGCGGTACCATCATAAAACAGATGGAAAAACGTTGGGGAGCAGGGTTTGTGAAAGATCCTGGCAAGTATGGCTATACCAGCAACGGCGATGCGAAAGCTGGCGTAAATGCCGGAGTAGACAAAGGCTATCTGGCCGAGCAAAAAGACCTGTTAAGAATTATGCGCTAACTCTGGCACTGAACCGCAGGATTGCTACAGTAGTAGCAGATCCCGACAGGATATTAGGATGATCAGGATATGAAAACATGTATCATTCAATTGGCTATCGCCTTGATTTCTTACCCCTAAATATGCGTGGTTCAGGAGTGTAAGTTAGCCGTGAATACGGCTGAAGCATGTAGCCACATAGCGTAAGCCTGTGGTAATCAGCGTAAAGGTATCAAGCCGTGGTATGGCGACAGAGTCTTCAAGCAGACTGTCGCCGTAGCCACGGCTTGATGCTTTGATGAATTTACCACAGGTTTACAATGCTGATTGCTTAGAGGTTTTTAGGCTGAATTTTCTATATTAGCCGGTAACGTTCAAATTCCATGTATCTTGGCAAATATTTTGTATCTGACTCAGGATGTTGCCTTTAGTATTGACATCGTCAATATAGCTAGGATTTCGGTCATCTGCATAAAAGCCCGGGGCAGCCTCTGATCGTTCATTTATTAGTGCAGCCGCATCGTTAAAGTTTTTTAGAAGTTGTTTCACTTTGGCAGTCGTTGTATCGTCTTGTGGCTTTGATGCTAAGTAATTTGGCAGTTCGGCAATACGGACGGTTTGGGGTGTGGTTGGTCTGATTGGGCTTGGCATATGAAACTCCTTAGATGGGTTGTTTAATATTATAAATGTAATATATCATTATAGTATATTATTATGCAAATTCTTTGTTCGGTACATTCATCTAACCAAACAGGTTTTTATAGGATGGTTATCAATATTATTTGAGAGGTGAGGGGGGCGCCTGATCGGGTAGGTAGATCATGATCTGGCTAAAATTGATAAAAAGATCGCCGGGCAAGATCTAAAAGTTTCATACTTTAGCCAGCTTTTCCAACAACTGACCGACGATAATCAAAAACTTGAAATCTTAAAAACAAAGCTATACCACGATCTAGTGAGAATTTGACATATTGGAAAAGAAAACGGAAAATTTTGGTTCATCCGGTTAATGAGTGCTTTTGCTCATGAAGATGGAGGAGTCTTAATTTAAAATATTCCATATCTCGAAATCCGTATGCTTGACGTGACATAGTCTTAATTTTGTTATTGATCCCTTCGATTTTTCCATTGCTTATCCGATGCTTGAAATAGTTGACTAAGCCCTTAGCATGTCCTAAAAGAGTCCTTCCAACCTTAATTAATGGCTCAAGACCGCTCTCAAATACATCCCAAAGCCAACGCAAAAGAAAACTCGAAGCATTCTGCTGAGAAGATTGTTCCCAGAAGAGTCGAAATTGCTCCTTTAGCGTATGGGCAATAAGGAGAGGGGCATTGACATCGAGAAGAGCCTGCAATCCCTCTTGTGCTGACTTGTCAAGTGCATTGTAATTCCTGAGTAGGAGAAATCGTTTCCCTTTCACAACCTTCCGCGATGTTTGATCAAGACTGTTCTGCTGCTGCCTTCGAATCTCATCTAAGGCTTTATTTATTAGAGCATCCACATGAAAGTGATCAAATACAATGTCTACTTTTGGCAGAATTGATGTTACGGCTGATGCATAAGGACCACTCATATCCATGGCGATCGCCTTAAGACTTTTTGCTTTTGCAGCCAATTCTCTGAGGAATGGGGTCACATCATGTTTTGATCTACCCTCAACGGCATGAAGAATACGACCTGTTCGAATGTCGACAAAAATCGTCATATAGTTATGGCCTTTACGTATGCTAAATTCATCGATGCTTAAAAATTCCAGCTCACCAAAAGGGATCTCTTGATACTTTCTCTTCAGATGGTCCTTATGGATGTTTTTAACTAGGTCCCAACCTACTCCGAGAAATCGTGCAACTCCTAAAATCGTGCCTATTGCAATAAGACAGAGGACGTACTCTACAAAGGCTTGAACCATTCGTTGTTTTCCGGGAACAAAGTCCGGTACCGGCCAAGAACACTTACCGCAATCATGACAAGAAATTCTATTCAAAGTGAGATACAAAAAGCATGGCATTTTTCCCCAAGGAACCATGCGCAGTTTTCTACACTTTTGCCCACGAAAACATACATTGTTTCCCCCGCATTTTGGACAAGAGGGATTATTTCGAGAGCTTTCGGCGTGAAAAATGATCTTCTCACCCGCGTACTCCGTTGAATGGCACTCGACATTTTTAATTCCGAACAGATACAATAAAGTTGCAGTAGACATGATTTTCTCCCGGTGTGGTAACCAAGAGACAAATTATTGTTTACTGCATTTTATTATCTACCCTCTTTTATGTACCGATTTGCCGGATGAACCAAAATTTTGAAGTTGCATATGTAAAGATGAAGCTGGCAAATATCGAAGGTAGTGAATGGAGGAGTTGATCCGCCAGCATGATATCCTTTCCGACCAGAGGAATACCATCTCCATGCAGTCGCGCCAGAAAAAGCATCATACCCAGCCTTTGCCGCTGGATGAAGCTAGTGCGTTGGAACCTACCGCCCAAGCCGTTGAAGATGGCGTACACGGGAATTAAATAGGTGGTTTTATGACAACATCCGTTACCAGAAAGACTGCCCTTATGCTTGTCATCCTGCTGGGAGTGGTGAGCCTTTTTGCTGATATCACCTATGAAGGCGCCCGCAGCATCAGCGGACAGTATCTGGCCGTGCTGGGCGCAAGCGGCACTGTGGTGGGTATTGTCGCAGGCCTTGGTGAATTCATCGGCTATGGCTTCAGGCTGGCCTTCGGCTATCTCAGCGACCGTACCGGCAGATACTGGCTGCTCACCATTATCGGCTATGCCATCAATCTGCTGGCCGTACCGCTGTTGGCGCTGGCCGGCAATTGGCCGCTGGCTGCTGCCCTGATGATCATGGAGCGCTTTGGCAAGGCGGTGCGCTCGCCGGCCAAAGACGCCCTGCTTTCCTATGCCGCTAAAGCCGTCGGCCGTGGCTGGGGGTTTGGCCTGCATGAGGCCATGGACCAGATCGGCGCCATCACAGGTCCGCTGATCGTCAGCTGTGTGCTTTACTATCAAGGCAGCTATCAGACAGGCTTTGCCGTGCTGCTGATTCCGGCCGTCTGCGCCTTAGCTGTGCTGGCCTGTGCCAGCAGGCTGTACCGGCGGCCGCAGGATTTAGAGGTGGAGACCCATCCGCTTAAAGCCGCAGGTTTTAGCCGTCAGTACTGGCTGTATCTGGCCGCGATCTGCTGCGTGGCGGCAGGCTATGTGGATTTTCCTTTAATCGCCTTTCATTTCGAGAAGTCGGCCGTAATCCCGATGGTGTGGGTGCCGGTATTTTTTTCTATCGCCATGGCCGCCGATGGCATCTCAGCCTTGATCTGCGGCAGATATTATGACCGCCACGGGATAGTGGTATTGATGGGTGCGACGGCGCTGGCGGCATTCTTCGCACCGCTAGTCTTCATGGACGGTTTCTATTACGCGCTTACAGGCATGGTGCTATGGGGCATTGGCATGGGGGCGCAGGAATCCATCATGCGGGCTTTTGTGGCCGATCTGGTGGCAAAGGACAGGCGCGGCACCGCGTATGGCATGATGAATATCTGGTTTGGGATTTTTTGGTTTTTTGGTAGCGCCTTGATGGGTTTTCTGTATGATGTCTCGCTGACTTCGCTGATCATCTTCTCGATAAGCATGCAACTGGCCTCGCTGCCGCTCTTTTTCGCCGTGAAAAGACTATGAAGGCCACGCAAATCGCAAAGGCAGGCCATTCACCACAGAGGCACCGAGACACAGAGAAACAAGCAGCAACTAACAGGATGGCAGGATGTTCAGGATAAGCGCCGCATAAGGGGATCGTTGTCTGTGCTGAATAGGCTGTGAATTCGATTCAACGCAAAGCGGAGCCGTGGAGAACCCTCTCACATCGGGAAATAACAAGGAATGCTTATAAATTGTTGTTTGAACAGAAGGTAAAGGCTAGTTTTAATTTATTTTTATGTTGTGCGGTTTGTCCATTTGCGCCATTGCGCCTTGTGCCGCTGCTTTGCGTTACTTTTAAGCACTAATCCACACCACATTCTTAATAGACAAAGGATTGTTTATGGGCTGAATTTAACACAAAGCATCGGTACAAGGCACAAAGGCACAAAGAAAGGCAAGGCAGCAGGTTGCATGTCGAGAAGTAAAGTGAAATGCAACACAATGATAATAAAAGTCTTATAATTTGCCGTTTAGGAGAGCGCAAAAAAACAGCAACATCAACATAGGATTGGCTAAGCAATCCGAGGGCTAGATAATGGCTCCGGTCGAAGCTTCTTTCTATCCGCTCCGTTTAGCCTGTCTATCCCGCCTGCTGTTTTTATATTTTGTTTTGGTGTTTATGTCTGGGTGTTTTGGTATCTATTTGGTTAGTTGCCTCCTTAAGGCTAACAGCCATAGAGCAAAAAAAAGCCTTCACATTGGCACCTAATTAGGTTTTAATGTGAAGGCTTTATAAAACTGCTTGCGTGCAGCTAGCGTCCAGATCTAGTATCTTGGTTTTGACTGCTGGAATCTACGCTGTGGTTTGCCTTTATTAGGTGCAAATTTGGCGCGCGGTTTAGCGACAGGTTCCATGCCGGCCACGATATGCGCCGAGATGGTCTGTCCGGTAAACTGCTCGATCTTTGTCACCAGATGGCGTTCGTTATTGGCGGCAAACGAAAGGGCCAGGCCGTTGGCGCCGGCACGGCCGGTTCTGCCGATACGGTGCACGTAATCTTCGACGCTTCTTGGCAGGTCGAAATTGATCACATGGCTGATCGTTTGTACGTCAATGCCGCGGGCGGCGATGTCGGTGGCCACCAAAAAGCGGATCTCGCCTTGGCGCAGACGTGTAATAGTGCGCATGCGCTGTCTTTGGTTCATATCGCCATGCAGGGCGGCAGCAGAGCGGCAGCCTTGCATGTAAAGTTCATCCACCAACTCATCGGCAAAGCGTTTGGTTGAGGTGAAAACGATGGCTTGATTGATCTCAGGATCATGCAGTAAATGATTCAACAGGCGATACTTATGCTGTAAATCATCGACATAGTACAGGCGTTGCTCGATATTTTCATGCTTGTCATGATCGTGTGAGACGCTGATCTCGCGCGGGTTTTTGAGCAGGTTCCTGGACAGCCTGAGCACACTGCCTTGCATGGTAGCCGAAAATAGCAGCGTCTGACGCGTTGGCGGCGTAGCGGCGGCGATTTGTTCGACAGGATCAACAAATCCCATGTCGAGCATGCGGTCGGCTTCATCCAGGACAAATGTCTCGATACCTGATAGGTCGACACGCCCTCTCTCGAGATGGTCGATCAAGCGACCTGGTGTTGCCACCAGAATCTCATGTGGCCGCGACAGTTGGCGGTTTTGGATCGGATAAGGCGCGCCCCCATAGATGCAAACGGTCTTGATCTTATGGAGGTGTCTTGTGTATTTTTCGGCTTCTTCCGTTACCTGCAGAGCAAGTTCACGTGTTGGAACCAAGATGAGCACACGCGGCAAACAGCTGGGCGAAGCTCTTGGAGTAAGAAGTCTACTAATGATGGGCAGAAGATAAGCTGCTGTTTTTCCTGTGCCTGTTTGAGCAGAAGCGCGTAAATCGTATCCGCCTAATATCTGTGGGATCGCTTGGCTCTGAATAGGCGTCGGGGTGGTAAACCCTGCTTCATCTATGGCTCTTAGGATCTCAGCTTGTAATTCTAAATCTTTGAAAGACATGTTTTATTTACTTTTGGTTGGTGTAATCGGTAGCAGCATAACAAATCGGCTATTTAAAAAATATACTTATTTCAGTTATTTTCATTTTGCCTGCTATTTCAACGCCAAGAACGCGGTTAATGGTTTAGCTTTTTTCAATAAGAGAAGGGGCAGAAAGAGAAAGGGCTGAAGGCATGAAAGGGGCGGGTAGATCTCTGTTATCTATTGGTTCTTAAGGGTAAAACGCCAACGGTGAGCTGCGGCGAAAACCAGTTTGGCATGAAGTAGGCAATAAACTCTACCGGCATAGTGAAGATAAATGTTAAAACGTCAAAATGTTTAATACATGTAACTATATATTGTGTTGCCGCTTTTAGGTTGAGAGGGTGTTTTTTTTATAAATCCGGCTAATGTTCGTAGCGTAAGTCCTGCGCATTTGATAATAAACAAACTGGTGATGCCCCAAAAAAATGGAATCTAACTAATCAGGGTTCATATCGAGTAACTAAGGGCTTGCCGGGAAGAGATGCCGAAGAGGATTTCGAATGGGATACTATTCAACTTCGAGAGCTGTCAGAAGGCATATCAGACGTTGGTATCCTAATTTATAGGGTTCATCCGGTTTCGCAGAACCCGGCTAGAAAAGGGTGATCATCCAATTTTCATATCCAGACCATCCTAATATGCTGCCATTTTTGCCGGCTATTTTCTCTAGGCAAGTGCTGCAAAACCGTAAGAACCCTAAACAATTCGTTTTAAAACATTTAAGAAGATTAAATAAATATTGTGATTTAAAAAAGAAATTATTGTATCTATGCAAATAGTCTATTTGCATTGAGAGGTTGTTTATATGAGTAGTGCAAGCTTCACATCCGGCACCGAAACCAATGCTCAATTATCAGCAGGGTATATCGTGGCCAGCCCGCAGCATGGAATTACGGGGTGGTCGACAGATCCAAAACATGCCCCTCTCAAAGGTATATACGAGCTCATTACGGGAGATGGAGCAATCTCACAGGATGTCTTAGAGCGACTTCTTTGCGATAAGAGGATTGTGCAGTGGAAAAAACCACTTTCTACTAGTGCCATGGGGAATATCGTAAATGCTGCGACAGCCTTTTTTGTGAAGAATGAGGATGCCCTGATCGAAGAAATTCTCAGACGGTCAGAGGCGCGCTTTACGGACATCGAATATAAAAAGCTCACCAAGATTTTTGAAGACGAACTAGGCAGTCAACTGGAGCTGTTATGTCAAGATAGAGACAATGTCAAGGTTTCTGTAGAACAAAGTCTTGAAACCAAGGAACAAACGCTGGCCGGATTGCAAAATAAACTTGAGAACTTGGAGCGGGATTTGCTCTTAGCCAGATACGTTATTCCCAATGCACCTAGCACGCGCGCGTTGGCATTTAACATTCGCGATCTGAATGAAGAGATGGCGGAGGTGACAAGCGAAATTCACAGGCTTACACTGTCAAGACATAAAAGCCAGGCTAGCGGGGTGGAGGAAAAGGATGATGTCTGTTTAGAAACAAAGAAAATCGCTCTGCTGAATATTGTCAAAATTACCAGCCACGATGCCCTGGCTGTCAGAAAGGCCAAGCAGAGATTTCAGCGTACCCATACGGCTTTTAAGCAACTGAAGGCGGCAACGCCCGTCCATTTTGCCAAGAAGCACCAGATTCGCCTCATCGCTAAGCGCATGGAAGAGTGGGATACAGACGACGCAGAAACATTTTCATTTCCCATAAATTTCAGCGAACGTGTGGAAAGGGCCAACTGTGGCTATTCTAGAAGAGCTGCGGATGATATATCTGTCAAAAAGCAGATTACAGAATTTTACGGAGAAGAGGAGAAATGCCCCTTTTATTGGCAGAAGGCGGCATTTGAGAATTTTGATGATGACGCCGCTATTGACTGCCGGCAGTTCCATTATGCCGCAATCCATAAGCTTTATGCCATCCTTATGCAGCAAAAAAGCCAGATGGCAGATTTTTGGCGCAAGCAAATAGAAAGGGAGGTGCTTTGGAAAGCCGGCGTCATCGCCCATGAGATAGACCGCCTGCTGCAAGAATGTCCCAATGGAGCGATCAAAAGTGTTGAAGAACTTAACGATACCGTTAAGGAACAAATCAAAGCGCACAATCAGAAAATTGAAAGCATTGATAAGGAGACTTTTTGCGATTTGACTAGCAGGGGGGTGATCCCTTTCAGCCTTGATAATGCGCCCGAATGCCGGGCTGCCGTGGCAGAGAATTTGAACGGTTCATGGACAGCCGGGCAGGAAAAGAAGATCACCTTCACGAATTTTTCAGATGATGATTTAAAACTTATTTTACAGGCTGTCGACAGTTTCTTTGAAGACAAAAAAATCCAGGATATTCTGTTAAACAGCTTTGAAATTTGTGCCATAAAAAAGGATGCGGCTAATGCCAAAGCGCGTTGGCTCTCTTTTCTGCCCTTTGCAGCACGGTAAAGTGTGGCGGTGTACCAGACAAATGCAACGCTAAGGAAGGCGATTCGCCACCTTTTGCTGTGTCTATCCTCGCGATCATGCCATCTTGTTATATTTGCTTTTGGTGGTCAATTGCCTTCCGTTGCCCCTCTTGGCAGTTCCATTGCATTATAAATGCTATCAGGGCATGCAGGGCAATTATTTGCTATTTGTGGCCGGCTTATGTTCGGCAAGGTCTTGTTTTTTCAGGACGCTTGCAAAACGCTCGATATCGGCGTCGAGAGATTTGATTTTTTTGCCTGGCATTTTGTTGACATATCTAAAATAGTCGGTACCCCATTCTTTTGGTTTGTCGGCTGGCTTGGCGTAGTCGATCTTGATGCCGACACCTTCCTTGGCCGATGTGTTGCTGCCCACGATCAGCGCGATGGCATTGTGCGGGGTGGATTCGGAAGTGTTGGGCGAAGAGTTCCATTTGACCTTGGGCAACGCTTTGATGTTGGCGAGACCGCCTAAGAGGGTGATTATTTCATCAGGCAGGTGTGCTTGAGGTTCATTCAAACGGGTATTAAAAACCTCCTTGGATACGGCGGAACAATCTTTGCAAACGTGCGTCATATCGGCCAGGGTCTCGATAGGCAGAAAGGAAAATATATGCATTTGCATTTCCGGCGGCAATGACATTAGCGGGAAAACCTTATTTGAAACAGGGTCCTGACTATTTGGAATGCTCATAGATCCCCCCTACCGTTTATGCCGTGCGTGTAAAATAAAGCTTTATGCGCGGTTATTCCATGCATATATAAGTGGCCAAAAATTTACAATTTAAACTTATACACGACTAAAAACCTAGGCAGGGGACGAGGGAGCGGATTTTCTCGAAGTCGGGGCGTTTGATACCGATAGACATATAGACGGAGACGCGGTCATCATCCTCTTTATGTTGGTAGGAGAATTTGACATTCCAGGCCGAACGCAGCGTGCCGATGAGGTCGATTTCAAATTCGTTGTAGTTGGGTTCGAAGCGGCGGTTCCAGCCATGGCGCGATTCGAATTCCAATGCCCAGCTGGGATCGAAGCGGAAGAAGCAATGCACCAGCAGCGTATCGCGGCGGTCGGAAAGCTGTGAATGATAAAGTTCTGCCAGCGAGCGATAGGTATCGAGAATGAAATTGGTATGGTCGACTTTACGCCAGTCGTAGGGGCTGCGGTGGCGGTATTCCATGGCGATGGCGGCATCGGCATTGATGGTCCATTCGGTGCGCACGTTATAGTGGTCGATTTCATTATGGTTGAAATCCCAGGCGGAATTCAAGCTGTGCCTTAGGCATGACAACGAGTTGAAAACGACATCGGCATATGCCTTTGGAATGGCCGAGGGAAAGGTATGGGTATCGAAAAAGGCGTTGGCATAAAGGTTGGCATATAGCTTGCGGTCGATGCCGCGGCATTCCTTGTGGTAGAGGCTTTGGGTTAGTCCAAGCTGCAGCATGTTGAGGCGGTACCAGCCATCTTCGATGTCGAAGATGTAATGGGCGCCAGGAGAGACGGTGGGCATGCTGTAATATTCATATTGCGCATAAGGCATGATGACATGTTTATAGTCGGCATAGCGGCGCGAGAGCGATGTGTTGATATTGCATGCCAGCTTGCTAAGCGTCAGCCATTTGGCGCAGCCTTTGGGGCTGTCGCTATAGGCAATCAGTGTGCCGCCGACTTCAGGGGTGGCGGTGATGCAGCCGATGGACAGCGGTCTATAAAATAGGGGCGTCAATTCAAGGCGTGCCGAGCTGTAATCGTGCACGCGCAGCATATTATTGCCATAGGCAAAGTTCAGGTAGGCCGCTTTGAGGGCCATATTTGAAATGATGCCCGTATTGCCCATTTCGGCGGGGTGCCATGTCGTTTCAAGGGTGGGCAACTCCTGCTTTATGGTTTGGAAGTTGTTGATGCGCAGACGGGTTATCAAGTTGGCAATCCAGTTCTCTTCCTGGCGCCGCATGATGAGCTCCGTGCGCCCGGCGGTATCGAGATCAAGACCGCGGTCGTTATAATCTGTGGCCATGTCTATATCGCTTAACTTGTCATAAGAAAGATGCACAGATATTTTATCGTCGAGCAGCAGGCTGTCGCCAATGCCCTGAAAGCGGTAGCGCAGGCGCTGTCCGGGGTGGATGATGGAGGAATCGCGTGCGGTATAGTTTATGGATTGGAATGATGTTTTATGGTCTTCAGAGCGATAGGCCGTCTCTATGCCGCCGCCGAAGCCGCGTTTGATGCGATAGTCGAGCCGGAGGAACACTTTCAAATGGTTCCACGACAGCACTTCATAAATCATACCGAAGCGATGCCCTTGGTTGCCGCCCCATTTTACGCTATAGCGGACAGGTCCGTCGAAGATGGAATTGAGGTCTACTTTAAATCCCGGCAGCCAAAAGATCGGAGCTTTTAAAATGCGAAACTGCACATCGCTGGCTTGTAGCAGGTTGTTTTCGGAGAGTTTGACAGCTTTAGCCAGGATCTGCCAGTCGGCGATGACATTTTCCGATGTCGTGATAAAAGCGTTTTCGAGGCTATAGCTGCCATCGGCGAGCAGGAAGATGCGCTGGCCGCCGAAAAACCAAGGTTCGATCATCGTGCGACCATTGTAGATAACGCCCGTCTTGCTCTGGAAGTCGTATTCCAGGCGCTGGCCAACAAAGATATAGTCGCCGAATTCAAGGATCAGGTCGCCTTCGGCAGCGACGGTGTAGGCGGGAGTTTGTTTATCTGTTTTGCGCGTATATGAGATGCGGCGGGCCTGGATGCGCAAGTCGGGAGCGGTAATCACACCGCCAAGTTCGGTGGTGAGCACGCCGTCAGCATATACCGGTTCGCGCAAGTCTACAATGATGGCTTCAAGATCCATGCTTGCTGGCTTGTCGGTGCCTTGGTCGTTTGCGGAAGTGGTGTCTGGCAGCTCGTCGTGGTTGGCATCAAGGTCTGCATCAGCGTCAAGCGCTTCATTCAGTACGGCAGCATCGAGTTCTTCCGGGAGGGCTGGATAGATGTAGGATGCCGTCAGAGGTGCATTTTCAGCGAGTTCGTCTAGTGCCGCTGTCCAGGCGTTAAACCTTATAACTGCCATTGAAATGCACAGCCAGCGCCGCTGGTTGATCCATGTCGTCATCCATAGCGATCTGAAAAGTTGGCCGCCTTTTCTGAAGGGGCTCTTGCCATCTCTTACGGAAGAATATCCGGTCAAAATAATTTCCTTAAATCGCATCATTGGATGGCGCGCATCAAAAGCCCGATCAGGGCGTATTTATTTTTGGCATTGCCCGTCTGGATGATTGAGATCAGCATGTCGATGCCTTTATCATCCTGGGTAGAGACAAAAGATTCAAAGGCGCCAACAAGCAGGCGCGAAGTCTCTTGTGGCGTCAGCTGGAAAGTCTCATTATCGCGCTGATCCCATGGCAGCATCGGACGGAAACTGATCAGCTCGACATCGCGCTGCTGTGTGATCCAAGCCCTTAAGTTGTCGGCATAGGGCCCCGGCTGCTTGAGTCGATAGAGGGCCAAGTTGCAGTAGTTGCGCACCAGCGGCGCTCCGGCCTTCTGCTGCTGTTTCTTTAATAATTCGATGACGGCAGGGGTTGGGTGGTTGATTAACACATCGGTGAGAGTGGGGATGAGATCGTTTTGCTGCCTTTCGAAAATGGCGTTGGCAAGCGCTAGAAACTCATTTTCGGGCAGCTCTATGGCCTTGGTTAAAGCCGCTTCGCGCAGATGCAATGACATCTCGCCAACCATAGGAGTGTCTTCCAGATGCTGGCGGGCGGAGGGGATGACGCGTAAGGCGCTTAAGCTCTTGCCTTGCGATGTGTTTTTTATGAGCGCCAGATCACGGCTGTCGGAGAGCAGGATTTCGGCCAGCGCCAGCAGGCAGCGGCCATCGCCGAGTTCTAAAAGGGCAATGGCGGCATTGGCGCGTATTTGCATGTTGTCGTTCTTTACTAGTGCCGCAAGGGTATCTTCGCTGCCCTGCATATCTCCCAGGAGGGCAATGGCATACAGGTTTTCTGTTTTGGCAATGGCCTCAACCTGTTCCCTGACTTCTTTTCTGCCGAGCTTGTAAAGGGCATGCAAGGCGGCTAGTTGCACATTGGCATTCGGATTGCGTGCCAGTTGCTGCAGGCGAGGGACGGAGGCTTCGTCCTTCAGGATGCCCAGGGCCGAGGCGCAAGCTTCCAGCTGGGCAATCTCATGATGCGAAGCCAGGCGCCGGATGGCGGGCAAGAAATCGTCATGCGAGTATTGGGCAAGGCTGATGACAGTGGCCACGCGGATGTTTTCCTTGTGGTGGGTAAGCAATTTGCGCAAAATCTTTTTAGCTTCCGGCGTGCCGATAATGGCATAAAGCTGGGGGAATAGCGGCCACAGTTCATCAGGAACTTTGGACATCAAAGCTTCGGTTTGGCCGATGGCTTTGGTATCTTTTTTCACCGCCAGCAAGAGGGCTGCTTCAAAGCGGACTAGCAGCATGTTTGATTTCATGGCACGATGCAGGGATTGGTCTGCACGATTGTTTTGGCATTGGCCAAGGAAGTTTAGGGCGATGAGTTCAATATCGGGGCTTGCATTAGAAAGGCCGCCTTCGACTATATAAAAAGCCTTTTCGTTTGAGGAAATGCCGGCGCCAAATAGCGTCATGAGCTGTGTTTCGGGATCTTGGATGCGGTAGCCCTGGTCGAGTAAAATGAGTCCCAGGCGTTCCAGCAATTCATAATCCTGCGACCCGATTTCCTGGCTGTAATCCTGGTAGGCCTGCAGGGCTTGGGTGGTGCTGCCGGTATGCATTAAAAAAAGGATGTGGTTGGGTGCAGATGTTTGCAAAAGCTGCGGCTTAGCAGCTTCTTGCGCATAGCTATGCAGTGCATAGGTTAGGGCCAGCGAAACGGCTATTATCGGCAGCAGTGGGGCTGAAAATCGGCTCATTTCGAATAATCCCACAGCTCGATGCCTGCCTGCAGCAGGAGCTGGCGTACGCTATTGATGGGCGAACCCATCACATTGTAATAACAGCCTTCAATTCTATTGACGATGAGACCGCCGGCCATCTGGATGGCGTAGCCGCCGGCTTTATCGGCCCAATGCAATTTTGTGTGATAGTGGCGGATTTGGTCAGGAGTGAGCGTGTTGAACAACGCGCGCGTTTCTTCCACCCTGTTGATGGCTCGTCCCTGGTGGTGGAGGGTGACGCCGGTAAAGACGCTGTGCCAGCTGCCGGTCAGTTCGGATAAGGATTGGAAGGCCTCAGCGGTGTTTTTGGGTTTGCCGTAGATTTTACCATCTTTCCATACGATTGTATCGGCAGTCAGGATCAGCGCCGCCGGGAAGCGGGACGTCAGCGATAGCGCTTTACCTTCCGATAATTCATTGACATAAGCAGCTCGATCGCCATTGAACGGCATAGCTTCTTCGTCAAATATGGGCGACACCTGTTCAAAAGGCAGTGCAAAATAGCTGAGAATTTCTTTGCGACGCGGCGACTGTGAACCCAAGATTAGGCGTGTCATCCTTAAAACTCCCCCAAATAAGTGATGTTGAAGCAAAACGATACTGCATTCGGCCAGTGTTATGCAACGAATACTTGGGCAAAGATGTATGGTTTGATGTTTTCGAAGTGTAAAGCCGGGCAATAGGCCTGCAGGCGCTGCTTGATGCGCTCTTCAAATGTGTGCATGTGCTCCATGGTTATTTTATCTGCAGCCAGGTAAATCCCGAGATAGTCTTTGCCGTGAAAATGGACTTGGCTGAGCTCTTCATCTTGTTTCGCAGGCGCAATGGCGATCTGTTTCCAAAGGGCGCTTTGGCTGAGGTGCATCTTGATTTCGGAATTAAGCAGGCACCCAATGAAAAGTTTGACGGTGAGATGATTAGTGGTTGTGTTGGTCATAAACTTTATGTCATTGAGGTATGTTTTTCAGGTAATCGCGAGCTGAATAAGGTTTTAATGTGTTGCTTACTAAAATGTAAGCAAAATTAAGGGTCGTCGCACAATCGCGTACCC
>CAWHMU010000029.1:0-17310 GCA_963830365.1 uncultured Chlamydiae bacterium | reverse complement strand
ATCGACATTTTGATCGTGTTCGTCGTAGATGAATTTCTTTCTTACTGACATGTTTTCGCCCTCAAAATCCCCCGTAGCAATTTGAAGATCTCCAGTATCGGGATCCTGAGAATTCGCTGTCAACTTATTAGCTTCGACAAGTGAAGGACTGGAGTCACCTGAAGGATTAGGGGCTGTCTGAGAAATTGCCTTGCGCCGTTTTTTTGCGTCTTTCAGCGTCTGACGCCAGAATACGACTTCCTCATTAGTGAGTTTACCCAATTTAAGTACGATTTCTTTCCGGCATGAGCCGTTTGTCCAAATGGATCTAGCAAGGCTATAGGAGACATACTTCTTGCCCTTAGAGGTAAATGCACCCCAGTTTAGATGTAGATCTACCAGATTCATCGACATATTAGACCATATATTTATTTAAAACACCTTGTAATATACGTGATAAATACAGTCAATTGTTTTTTTATGTATTAGGCTAGATATATGAGAATAAAAATGGCGAAATCGCCTTAGAGCTGGCTGTGAGTGGAATTTTTGGTGTTAAATTTCTTTAATGAAAAAGCCCTGCCTTTAGGCTCAAGTGTTATCGGTCATTGATTTATAGGAGCAAAGGCTTTTCAATACCACATCAATTAATACCAAAAACACATTCCCTTTATACTTCCTTAATAAATTATATATAGTATGTATCCATAAAAATATCTAAATAAAATTAAGGTTGTACATAATGTTTAATTTGTTATTTAATGCTGCCTCCTCAAGTTGCAATCCGGGAATTATCAGCCCTAATGGTGCCCCACCCAAGGAGCATCCGTCGATGGGAGATATTGGCTCGGTTATTTATCATACGATCCAAAAAGTACAGAGTACCTCGTTTCTGACAATGTACCATCTGTACAGCTCTATCCCTGCTTCCTACCATCTGATACCTGATAAAAGCGCTAAAGAAATTGTGATGACACATGATGAAATCATCAATTTCGAAAATGGATACCATGCCATCGTGTCATCGCATGACAGGGTACTTGAAAAAACTGCTAAAATTTTTGAGGCCATTCATACTAATATCAAAGACGCGGAGCTTCAGCAATGGATGGTCGCTGAAATATTAGCTAAAATTGTCGCCAGAATCCCCCTGGATAAGGGGCAGCTGATTTCCATCCCCGTGATCAATGGCGAGGGGAAGAGCGAAATGGTCACATATGAAGTTGATAAGTGTTTTGACTTGGGACTGGGGATACCTGCCTATGGGCTTAAACCTCATGCGGCGGCGGCCTTCAGCATCTATGAGTATTTGCCATTCTTCGGTTC
Source organism: uncultured Chlamydiae bacterium (assembly GCA_963830365.1). Classification (GTDB taxonomy): domain Bacteria; phylum Chlamydiota; class Chlamydiia; order Chlamydiales; family Parachlamydiaceae; genus CAWHMU01. The sequence goes on along the minus strand of CAWHMU010000029.1, from coordinate 16,005 downwards.
CTGCCACAAAGAAAGTGTCAAAGCTGCCCCTTTATTGCTTTTTAGAGGCACCAACTTTTCCGTCAAAACAGAAGCTGCCAAAATGTCCGTCGCCATCAATTTTGATCCGAAAGGTGCAGGCTTCTCATTTTTCCTTAATGCCAAAGATGCCATTCACCAATGGCTGCAAAGTGTGACGTCTGCCTCCCAGAAAGCGCGGGTGTTTGGATACAGCCAAGGCGGCGCCTTTGCACAATATACAGCCATCAATGAAAATGCCTTCATCAGCCAGAAGAGCCATGAGCCTTCGATGATTTTCAACTCCCCCGGTGTAAATAAGGATCTCCTGCAACAGTGGCATAATATCCCGGCAGAACAAAAACCTAACCTCTGCGCGCTGCTTCCCAGCCAGGACCCGGTCACACAATTTGGGTTTCTGCTGGGAAGTGTGGTGCAGTTTAATCCTAAGCAGCCCCAGGAAGTACAGAAAGCACATTTCCCTTTAATGCTCTCCCAGGATGCTTATTCTCTTGTACCTGTTGATACAGAAAAAGAAAACTCATCTATGCGGCGCCATTACTTCACGCAATTCCAAGGGAAGCTCGATGAAAAAATTCAAGCTGCCGTCAAGCAGTCCCTGGACGAACTCGGCGAAAGCTACTACCCCTCTGCCACGAAGGATGGCAGGAAATTTACAATTATCAGTTAGTATGTCACCGGGGTAAAAGCAAACTTTTCGCCATCGAAAAGACCCTTGTCGCTTAGCTTCAGTGAGGGGATGACCAGCAGCGCCATGAATGACAGCGACATAAAGGGGGCGTGCAGCTTGGTGCCAAGCTGCTTGGCTTTTTGGTCGATGGCGGCATAGCGCCTGGCGACGGCATAGCCATCATCGCCACTCATCAGGCCGGCCACCGGCAGGGGCAGCACGTCGCACTCTGTGCCGGCGGCCACGCTGATGCCTCCTTGGCTGTGCATTACCCCGTTGATGGCGCGGCAGAGGTCTTCATCAGAAACGCCTACAGCGATGATATTATGGGAGTCGTGGGCGATGCAAGAGGCCAAAGCACCATGCGTCAGGCCAAAATTGCGGATGAAGCCGACGGCGGCAGGAGCCTTGGCGTAGCGGTTGATGACCACCAATTTAAGGATGTCATGGGCGACATCGGAAACGACAAAGCCGTTTTCGATCAGTGCAGGCACTTCCAAGCTGCGCGTGATGAGCTCGCCGTCAAAAGCCTCGATCACGCGCAGGCGCTTTCCTTCGGCGCGCAAGGCAATGTCTTTGGGCGTGATGGTCTCGGCATGGAAACGGTTGACCACCGCGGCCTTGACCGATGGGATCAGTGTCTGGCCATTTTCAGCAACGAGCTGCCCTTTGATGTAAGTCTGCAAGACGTTGAAATCGCGCAGGTTGTCGACCACGATGAAATCTGCGGCATCGCCAGCCTGCAGCAGGCCGACAGCGAGGTTATAGTGCCGGACGGGATTGAGGCAGTCTGCGCGCAGCACATCCATCACATCATAACCTTTATCGACAACGGCCCGACGCACAAGCTGATTGATATGACCTTCCACAAGCTCATGCGGATGCTTATCATCGCTGCAGAACATCACGCGTTCAGGGTGAGACGACAGCAATGGATGCAGGGCTTCGAAGTTTTTGGCGGCCGAGCCTTCGCGTATCAGGATCTGCATGCCAAAACCCACCTTATCCAGCGCCTCTGCCAGCGTGAAGCATTCGTGGTCGGTGGAAATTCCGGCCTCGATATAGCGTCTGGCTGCATCACCTTTTAAGCCTGGGGCATGCCCGTCCACAGGTTTTCCCAGCTGCTTGGCGATACGGATCTTTTCCATCACGAGGGGGTCTTTTTCAAGTACGCCCGGATAGTTCATCATCTCGCTTAAATAGTGCAGCCCGTCGTCTGACAGCAAAGTGCGGATTTCTTCTGCGCCAATAGCCGCCCCGGCCGTTTCAAAGGCCGTAGCCGGCACGCATGAGGGGGCGCCGAAGTAAAAATGAAAGGGTACTTTCTTGCCATTCTCCAACATGTAGCGCACCCCTGCCAATCCTAATACATTGCCGATCTCGTGCGGGTCCGATACGGTAGCCACCGTGCCATGCACCACCGCCAGGCGGGCGAATTCCGATGGCACCAGCATCGAGCTTTCCACATGCACATGGGCATCGATGAAGCCTGGCATGAGGTAGGGGCCGCCGCGCACGCTGCTATCGGGCTTAAGCGCAGCAATTTTGCCATCGCGCACGCTGATGGTGCCCGGAAAGATTTTTTTGCCGATGACATCGACGATGTTGCCTGAGAGGGTGAAGTCCTTCATAATATTTCTCCTATAAGTGGCTGCATGCGCTCTGGATGGTTGGAAATGATGCCTGATACGCCGATGGAAGTTAAGAAGCGGGCCAAAACAATATCATCAACGGTAAAAGACCAGGTTTCTATGCTTTTTTCCTGCAGATGGGCCGCCAGGCCGGGAGTCAGGATTTTATGCCAGACGGCTATTTTATCTACGCCGCGTTTTAAAAATGGCGCGATCATCTGGTGCTTTTCGACAATACCGATCGTTTGTATGTCATGCCCCATCCTGGCAGCCTTCTTTTGCACTTCGATAATGGTGGGTAATGAAAAACTGCCGATGAGCAGTGTTGGCAAAGGGGAGGAAAGATGCTGCAGTACCTTAAATATGGCGTCGACAGCCACATTTACAGGCTGGGCGCAGTGTTTGATCTCCAGCATGAGCCCGGCCTTCTGCCCCAACGTCGTCAACACCTCTTCAAGGGTAGGCACTGTCTCACCGGCGAAGGCGCTGCCAAACCACTTGCCGGCATCAAGGGCCTTGATTTCGCTTAGCGTCAGCAAAGAGACGTTCTTTTTAACACCGGTGGTGCGCTTTAAGGAAGCGTCATGTAGGACTATCGGGACGCCATCCCTGGTAAGGCGGACGTCAATTTCAATGTAGTCGACCTTGAGGGCCAAAGCGGCGCTTATGGCGCGCAAAGTGTTTTCAGGCGCGATGCCGGCGGCCCCGCGATGACCGATGAGTTTCGTTTTCGCCATAATAGCACGAGCTCCTAAGGAAGACAATTTACCAAAGAGTCACAGAGGCGCAGTGAAACAGGGGAAAGAGAAATGGTTGCGCAGTACACTCCAATTTACACTATGGAATTAATTTGGGAAAAAGGGCAAAACAAATAAGCCTCATTGCAGAAATGAGTACCTCGAAGATCTGGTTCATCCAGTTTAGCAGGTTCAAATCCTGGATTAAGATATAAGGATTTATTATACAGTCACAGGGCCATAAACCAGGGCCGTAAAGGAGGAAGAAGGAAATAAAAACGGCAGTGGGGCATCTTTTTGCCTGCCATCCACTGCCGATTTGATTTTGATGGCTTATTTGCTACAGCTTGTGTTCATCGGTCTTTTTAGAGCTTCCGCCTGATGATGGCTTTACCGCCTTCGAAAACTCCGTCATAGCATCCTGCATCGTGCCGCGCTGGCTGGGTTTCTCATCCGTCATTTTTTTGAGCAAGGCATTCAAGGCTTTAATATTGAATGCATCCTGATACTTATTGGTGAGCTCATCGCAAACGGCGTCAATATACTTGTGGACTTTTGTGCGGATTTGTTTTGCAGCGGCGCAAGTCGGGTCATAGGCGACCCAACTGGAGACAAAGGGAATAAAGGAAGCTACCGTTTGGGCAACTCTTGTTATTTTTCCAGCTGTACTGTCGGCAGCAAATTGGGGACAATCCTTGTCAAGGCATAGAAACTTCTCGAAGCCATGGCAATTGTCAGGGAGGGGATATATACTATTAGCGGCTGTTGTTTCCGGCTGGACAAGCATATCGGTGTTTCTTTTTGTGTTAGCGTAGTATAAAAACTCGCTTTCCAGCATGCCGGTGAGCAGCAAAGCGACACTATAGACCTCTCCATTTTTGCTTAGTATGCCTTCAGGATTGACGGTGCGCATATTTCCAGTATAGGTCGATTCTTGATTGTCCTTGCAGAGCTGCACTTTCTTTAATCCTGAAATCTTCAAGCTCTTTTCAGCATTGATAAACTGCTCATCCTGATAGATTTTCAAATTTCCAGCTTTGAGATTGCCGTGTACATAGCCTGCGGCCTGCAGGTCGCACATGCCATGCAAAAATTCTGTGCATAGTTTGGCCATGGTTTGGAAGTGGTCTTTTGCCGGCCCATTGTCAAACAGCTCGGCAAACTCCTGGTCCATGGTGCATTTAGCATGGGGGACTTTTATGGCATAAGAGCCGTCGGTGAGCTTAGTTTCTTGAACATCCAATTCCAATCCCATTCCGACTGAATTTTTCCCCAGAAATCTTAGTATTTCTTCAGCAGTCGTTTCGTGCTTTTTTGGAGCGCTGTAGTCTGCTAAACTATCATCTCCGTCGCTATCGCTATCTTCAGATACACCAGCTTCTATCGTTTGGGACAGGGCTAATGCAATCTCCTTGGCCGCTTTGCATTCCTGTTCCAGCTCGCTTTTTGGGCCGACTAGATAATCGTGGAAGAGGTCGTCAATTATCCTAATGGTTTTATAATGCTTTGCAGTCCCTGCTTCATAATGTTTTTCTTCTGTCTCAGCAACTACTTCATTACTTATTCCTATCATTGTTCCCATATTGCTAGTTGGAGAGGGGGAAGAAGCCATAGCCATTGAAACCAAAGGACTTATGGTTCCTCCCTGGGTGCTTGCGGATGCTGGTGTTGATGCAGAAGAGGTGGCAAATAAACTAAAAGACATTTGAAAATTATTTATGTTTGGGCCGCCGCCTGTGTTTGTGCTTGTCATATTATAAATTCCTTGTTTTTAAAATAAATGAAGTTATTAAAAATAACATAGTGATTTAATTTAATCAATATACGTTGTTAAATTTGGCTCATCACACAAATGAGTGGTTTAAAAGTGGTTCATCATTTTTTGCAGGTTAAAGATGTGAAGCAAGGCATGGACAAACCCATCTCTTTGTAGCGCCCAAGCGGTTTACCGCTGATATCTGGAAAGTAACGGTTGTCATAATTCGAAAAAAAAGAACGATCTCTTATAATAGCTTTCTTTTTCTCACAGTAAAAAGCTAAAAGGAGATCGTTCATGTCTAATAATAGCAATTCCAATCATTTAAAAAAACAACAACATAAAAACAGGCTTGGATATATCGATCCTACTGTTGCTGGCATCGATATAGGAGATAAGCTAATCCATGTAGCTATTCCTGATGGTAAAGGTGGTTCTTACGTGAGGGAATTTGGTACAACGACACCTCAACTCCGTGAAATAGTCAAAGTTCTTAAAGAGGCTAAAGTAGAAATTGGTGTTATGGAAGCTACGGGTGTTTATTGGATTCCCCTATATGAAATTATGGAAGAATCAGGCTTGATGCCTGTCTTAGTGGATGCTAAAAATGTAAAAAATCCACCAGGGAGAAAAACTGATGTGGTGGATGCTCAATGGATCCAAACATTATATTCTTGTGGTCTATTAAGAGCTGCTTATCGCCCGCCACGCGATCGTTTAAAATTGCGGGCGTATGTAAGACAGCGCATGAATGTCATCAAAACGAAGCAATATGCACTTCTGCATATGGAAAAAGCCTTGCAGCTAATGAATATCAAGCTGAGCACCGCTGTAAGCGATATAGCGGGAGTCTCCGGTTTAAATATAACACGAGCAATAGTAGCTGGTGAAAGAGATCCATATAAGTTAGCTGCAATGAGGAATAAGCTTTGCAAAAAAGAAGAGAGCCTATTTGTAGCAGCTCTGACAGGGAATTATCAAGATGAACATATTTTTTCGCTAAAGCAAGCCCTAGATCAATACGATTTTGCACATAAACAGCTGGACGCATGTGACGAATGCATTCAGAAGGAGCTTGAGCGATTTCCTGATGTAGTCAATACGCCTCCACCAGAGAACCATAAGGATAAAAAAAAGCGTCCTCAGTTTTCTCAATTCAAAAAACCTAAGAAAAATGATCTTTGTTTTGGTGTCAGAGACACTCTCTGGAGAAAAACGGGAATAGACCTAACTGCCCTGCCAGGTATAGCAGATAGTACTGCTCTACTCATTTATTCAGAACTTGGAGGGACTGACGTAAGTGCATGGAATAGCGAAAAAGCATTTTCTTCCTGGTTGAAACTGTCCCCCGGCAACAATGTTTCAGGAGGCAAACGACGTAAAAGCAAAAGGCAAAAACCAAGCGCCAATTACATTTCACAAGCTTTAAGAATGTCTGCAGTGGCAGCTAAAAAATCAGATGCAGCATTGGGAGCACATATCAGGCGCATATGCGGCCGAACGGACAACTCTAAAGGGATTAAGGCTGGAGCGCATAAGCTAGCGACAATGGTATATCACATGTGTAAGGAAGGCTGGCAATATTATGAAAAAGGAGCCGAATATAATGAAAAAATGCATGCAATGAAAAACTTGGCTGGGTTGCATAAAAAAGCTGAAAAATTAGGTTATAAACTAGTTGCCGTAGCGGCGTAAAAAAGACAAAAAAAGTAAGACCGGTTGAATAGCGGTAATCAAAAATTCGTGGAAAAAATTGACCCATCGAGCACTGGTGCTGAATGCCCGTTTTGTAGCTTGGTCGGAAAGAATCGCGATAATATCATTGGGAAGCATAGCTATCCCGTTCGGAAGATCGCCTGGCATTATGTTCTTTCCTCCGCCTTTTTAATGATTAATGCCTTTCGACTCCAAAAGCAGGAGAAATGATGAAATATCCACCAATAACGCAGGCATAAGTTTCGTAAGCATTCAACCTATTGTTACTCGGAAGCCCGTCAGCTAAGGCTTGCGAGCGAAAGCGAAGACAGCCGCAGCTACGGGAACAGTAAATTGACTGCTTAACCCCATCGGGGTTCTTCTCTTTTAATCTATTAAGGTATAAGGACTAAAGAGAAGAACCCCGATGGAGGCAATTGCATAAGTGACAATAAATTGTTCTAAATTGAAGTTATTGTGAATTCTTGAAGTAAAGCTCGAGTTTTTGTGTAGTTTTGAGCGTTCTAGCATCGATTCATTTTGATCCCGGGTACGATTGACTTCCAAAGAATCGCTGTATAACTCGTGAAATACTTTTGCAATTGTCTCGATGGGGTTATCTTTTGTTTGTACAAACCCGTAGCTGTGGCTGTCTTCGCTTTCGCTCGCAAGCCTTAGCTGACGGGCTACAAAGAGATGGGCTTCGCCTAGTAACATCTCTATACTCTACTTCACGTCTTTGGCCCCAAAACTGGATGAATGTCAACCACTCATTTGTGTGATGAACCTTAAATTTCTGCCTGGATTCATCACGCAAGTGAAGGGTAGGTTTTGTGAGGACTATACCATTGCGTGGTTAGGACCATGCGCGGTTAGGTTGTGCACATTTTGGCTGCGCCAAAGCCCCGCAGTTGAAAGATCGAAAGTGACCCAAGATGTCAAATTCTCACTGGATCATGGTATAGCAAACCATTTTAATCAAAAGTGGCTAAGGGTAAAGGTTGGCTGTATTTCCGTTCAAACTATTGGTTAAGAATACCATACCACCGACGCAGGCTTCCTGCCGAGATAAAGAGAACGTCAGCGAAGGTCTTAAAGCTGCTCATTTGCGCGATGAGCTTCATTTCCGCTATGGAATTTATTTAGCGAAAAGGGCAAAATCGTCACTCTCAACCGGGAATCGAGCTTAAGGAGCTGTTGTGAAAAAAGCGATCCAATATTTCTTAGCCTGTATTATAAAGCTGGCCTTTTCCGGCCGCTATCGCATTCGGGTGGAAGGCATGGAAAATTTAAGGGCAGACCTGCTCACTAAAACTGGCGGCATCGTATTTCTGTCCAATCACCCCGCCTATTTCATCGACACCCTCGTGACTTTTCTAGCCCTCTGGCCTAAAATTCCTTTTCGGCCGGTGATAGCCGAAAATATCTATCGCGTACCTGTGATGCATGCTTTGATGTGCGCCTTGGATGGCATCCCTATCCCCAATTTCGTCAGCTCCGGTCATAGCCAAAAACGCAAAAAACAAGACGAAGCCCTCGACCGCGCCATCAAAGGCTTGCAGCTGAAGCAGAATATCCTTATCTATCCGGCAGGCAAAGTCAAAAATTCCGCCTATGAGACGATCGGCAGTAATGCCACGTCAGCTTATCATATCGTCAGCCATTGTCCTGATGCCAACATCGTGTTGATAAGAGTGAAAGGACTGTGGGGCAGCAGCTTTTCAAGGGCTTTGTGCGACAAAGAACCGACAACTTTTGGCTTGCTATGCTCATCTGCCAAAATTCTGCTTAAGAATTTACTGTTCTTTGCCCCGCGCCGTGATGTCGTGGTCGAGTTTGAAGTGGCCCCTGCCATCTTCCCCTGGAATGCCACGCGCCAAGATTTCAACCGGCGCCTGGAACTGTGGTATAATAGTCCCGATGGCCTGGGCAAGCCGGCCGATGCCACTAGTACAAGCGATACGCCGGGCGATACCCTCGTGCTCATCCCTCCAGCCGGCGAAACTAAAGATAAGAAAAACGTCACACTCCCCAAATGGGAGGATGGCAGGGTCAAATTCCGCGTCGATATCGCGCCGGGAAAGACCATTGCCGAAGTCTTTTTAAATCAATGCGCCCGCGCGGGGAATTTAAACGCCTGTGCCGATGAACGCCTGGGCATACAAACTTATGCCGAGCTAAAGCTGCGCAGCATTATCATTGCCAATTATATTCGGAAGCTGCCCGGCAAGTATATCGGCATCATGCTGCCTTCAAGCGTCGGCGCCAACCTGCTCATCCTGGCCTGCCAGCTGGCGGGGAAAGTGCCGTTGATGGTAAACTGGACCGTCGGGCCGCGCCATCTAGCCTCAGTGATAGAGATTTCACATGTCGAGGTGGTGATCAGCTCATCAGCCTTTCTGGAACGCCTGGACAGCGTCGATCTCAATGGTGTCGACGACCGCCTGCTGATGATCGATGATATCGTCAAGCAGCTCTCCCTCATCGATAAGCTTAAGGCATGGTTCCGTGCCAAACAGGGCACGCGGGCAATCATGAAACGCTTTGGCATAGATAAAGTCTCGCCCGATAGCCAGGCGGTGCTGTTATTCACCAGCGGCACCGAAGCGCAGCCCAAGGGCGTGCCACTTTCACACACCAACCTGTTGAGTAACTTAAGGGGCTGCCTAACCGCCGAGACCGTTTTTTCCGACGATGTCATCTTCAGCTTCTTGCCCCCCTTCCATTCCTTTGGCTTTACCGTCGGCGGCCTGCTTGGCTTGCTCTCCGGCACGCGCGTATTTTTCTACCCTAATCCAAACGACGGCCGTTGTATCGCCCGCAACTTCACGCGCTGGCAGGCAACGATCATTTTTGCCGCCCCCACCTTCCTTAAATGCATGCTTAAATTCGTCTCCGATCCAAGTCAAATCAAAACGCTGCGCCTGTGTATCACCGGTGCGGAAAAATGCCCAGTCGAATTGTTTCAGAAGCTGGAGAAATTAAATAAGGGCATAAACTTAAGGGAAGGGTATGGTATCACCGAATGTTCGCCTGTACTAACCTTGAATCCTCTCGGCGCGCCCCATAAAGGTGTCGGCAAACCGTTGCCCGGCATAAACATATGCATCGTCCATCCCGAGACAGAAGTTTTGTTGCCCACCGGCCAAGCCGGGCTGATTTTAGTCAATGGTCCCAATATCTTCACCGGCTATGTCAATAAAGGGATTTCCTCCCCCTTCACTATGGTCAACAATGCCAATTGGTATAAAACCGGCGATCTTGGCTATCTGGATGAACATGGCTACCTGACAATTTCCGGACGCATCAAACGCTTTGTCAAGATGGGAGGCGAGATGGTGAGCCTTGCCGCCATCGAAGACGTGCTGATGCAGCACATCTTAAAAATCTACCCCCAGGCCAACCAGGATGAACCGATGCTGGCAATCTGCGCCAAAGAAATCGCCGGCGAAAAATCCAAGATCACCCTGTTTTGCAGATTCGACATCTCGGCTGATGAAGTCAATAGCGTATTGAAGAAAGCCGGATTCAGCAACCTGGTAAAAGTATCTCTAGTAAAGAAATTGGACAAATTGCCGATCACCGGCGCCGGTAAAATTCATTATAATGAGCTTGAAGAAAAATATATGAATCAGGCTTAACAAGAAGAGACTAATAAATTTACTACCGGGACACCGAGACAGAGCAAAACAAGCAGGCTAAATGAAGCCTTCTTTAATCGGGTTTACCCCGTTCCATCCCTTGCTTCTCAGTGCCTCTGTGTCTCAGTGCCTCTGTGTCTCTGTGGTGAATGTATTTGAGTTGTTTTTAAGATGACGTTATTTACCTAGGGGTTCTTGTGAAGAGAGTTGTCGAATATCTGGCCATCAAATTGCTTAATGTGACCCTTGGGCTGCGCTATCGCATTCGGGCAAAGGGCTTTGATAAGCTGACTCCCGCCGCCTTAAATAGGAAGGGAGGCATTCTGTTCATGCCGAACCATCCCACCTTCTTCATCGATCCCCTGATCACCTCACTAACCCTATGGCCTAAATTCAAGGTGCGCCCGCTGGTGGTAGAATTCATGTATTATCTGCCCGTCGTCCATTCGATGATGCGCCTGATCAATGCTTTGCCGGTGCCGGACTTTGTCAGCTCAACTAACAGCCTCAAGCGCAAGAAGGGGGACAAAGTCATCAATGAGGTCATTGAGGGCTTGAAAGGTAAAGAAAATTTCCTGATATATCCTTCAGGAAAAGCCAAGCATAGCGCACGGGAAGTCATCGGCGGCACCTCTGCCGTCCACCACATCATCCAGGAGGTGCCGGAAGCCAATGTCGTATTGGTGCGCGTGAAGGGGTTATGGGGGAGCAGTTTTTCCCGGGCCACCGGCGATACTTCAGCCTTGGGGAGTATTATTGTGGATAATTTAAAAGCGCTGCTAAAAAATCTTATCCTGTTCACCCCACGCCGTGAAGTCATGGTGGAGTTTGAAGTCGCGCCGGTGGATTTCCCGCGCCAGGCTTCGCGTTTGGAGATCAATAGATACCTTGAGAAATGGTACAACCAGCCCGATGGGCTGAGCCAGCAAAGCGGGGAGTCTCCCGGCGATTCACTGGTGCTTGTTTCCTATAGTATGTTCTCTAAGAAGTACCTGCCATTGCGCAGTGTCAACGCCCCTTCCGAAAAGGAAATCCCTCTGGCGTCCATCCCCAAAGAGGTGCAGGCTAACATCATCGCCAAACTGGCCGAGCTTTTGGAATGCGATCCGGCCACCATAAAACCTGAAATGCATCTGGCCACGGATCTCGGCCTTGACTCGCTGGATACGGCAGATCTCATCGCCTTCCTGCAGGATCAATACGATGTCAGCGGCGTGCAAGCCACAGAATTGACGACGGTTGCCAAGTTGATGGGCATCGCTGCCCACCAGATCGAATGCCAAGAAATTGTCGAAGATGAAAAATTCAACCTGTCAAAATGGCTGCAGCCGGTAGCCAAGCGGCGCGTCGATATCGCCCCTGGCGATACCATCGCAGAAGTATTTTTGAACCAGTGCGCCCGTGCCAAAGGGGCCGTCGCCTGTGCCGATGCCCGCATGGGCATCCAGACCTATGCCCAGCTTAAATTGCGCGCCGTGCTGATCGCCGAGTATCTGCGCAAGCTTCCCGGTTCCTATGTCGGCATCATGCTGCCGGCCAGCGCCGGCGCCAACCTGCTCATCCTGGCCTGCCAGCTGGCCGGCAAGGTACCTCTGATGGTCAACTGGACCGTCGGTCCGCGCCATCTGGAGTCCGTCGCCCAGCTGTCCAAAGTGCAGGTGGTGTTGAGCTCCTGGGCCTTCATCGACAAGCTGGAAAATGTCGACCTCACCGGCGTCGATGAGATGCTGGTAATGCTGGAAGACGTGGTGCGGGAGATCACCCTTGCCGATAAACTTAAAGCCTTCATCCGCTCTAAAATGAGCACGCGAGCCCTCTTGAAGACGTTTGCCATCGACAAGGTCAGCAAAGACAGCCCGGCGGTGCTGCTGTTCACCAGCGGTACTGAAAGCATGCCCAAAGGCGTGCCGCTATCGCAGCAGAATATATTAAGCAATTTGCGAGCTTCCCTTAAGGCTGTCGAGGTCTTCTCCGATGATGCCATCTATGGCATCCTGCCGCCGTTCCACTCTTTCGGTTTCACCATCAGCGGCATCCTTGGGCTTTTGTCGGGAGTGAGAGTGTTCTATTCCCCGAATCCTACCGACGGCAAGAAGCTGGCGCGCGGCTTTGCCCGCTGGCAGCTGACCATCATGTGCGGCGCGCCGACATTTATCAAGGGGATGCTGAAAGCGGCCACGGCAGAGGATATCAAAACCATGCGCCTGTGCGTCACCGGCGCCGAAAAGGCGCCGCCGGAATTATTCAAAATGCTGGAAGAGCGCGGCAAGCCGGGCATCCTGATGGAAGGATACGGCATCACGGAATGCTCGCCGGTATTGACCATGAATCCGCCCGACAGCCACAGCAAGGGCGTTGGCAAAGCCCTCCCCGGTATCGAGCTGTGCATCGTCCATCCTGAGACTGAAAAGCCCTTGCCACAGGGCGAGCGCGGTCTGATCCTGGCCAAAGGCCCTAACATCTTCAACGGCTATCTCAATCCCGGCCTGGCCTCTCCCTTCGCCACCATCAATGGCGAGCGCTGGTATAAGACGGGCGATCTCGGCTATCTGGACGACAAAGGCTTTTTGACGCTTTCCGGCCGGATGAAGCGCTTCGTCAAGATCGGCGGCGAAATGGTCAGTTTGGCATCGCTGGAAGAAGCTCTATTGGAAGCTGGCGTCAAGAAGGGCTGGCCGACGAATCAAGAGGGGCCTTCCCTGGCTATGTGCTCGAAAGAAATTCCGGGAGAGAAGACGAAATTATTCCTCTTCAGCCGCTTTGATATCGTCCTTGAAGAGGTCAATAGCACCCTGAAGGATTCCGGCTTCAGCAACCTCGTCAGAGTCTCTGCCGTCATCAAGCTGGACGAGCTGCCCATCATGGGCACCGGCAAGATCAACTACCGCCTGCTGGAAGGGGACTACCTCGCCAAAGCTGCCTTTACAGCGACACCGCAAGCTTAACATGCCTGAGTTGCCGGAAGTCGAAACGATTACGCGCGAGATGCGCGAGGCTCTTCTTGAGGGCACAACCATTACCAGGGCCCATGTCTTTTGGCCCCGCAGCATCGCCACCCCCGGCGAGGCCGATTTTTGCCGCCTTATCGCCGGACAATCCATCATCGAAATCCGGCGGCGCGGCAAATTTCTGGTCTTTGTCCTATCCGCGCATACCCTCTTGGTACACCTGCGCATGACCGGCAAATTTACTTTTGCGGAAAGTACTGAGGGGATCTCGGCGCACGAACGGGTGCGCCTGTGGCTTAGTGATGGTCGCCAGTTGCGCTATGAAGATCAGCGCAAATTCGGCAAATGGTATCTGATGGCGCAAGCCGACGATAAACTTTCCGAGCTAGGGCTTGAGCCTTTATCGAAGGAATTTACGCTGGCCGCCTTTCAGGAAGTGCTGCAACGCAGCCGGCTGCAGATCAAAGCGTTCCTGCTGAACCAGCGTTTCGTCGCCGGCCTCGGCAATATCTATGTCGATGAAGCCCTATGGGAAGCCAAAATCCACCCCGCCAGACGCCTTGGTACGCTTACTAAAGCCGAAATCAAAGCCCTGCATAAAGCCATCCCCAAAGTTTTAAGCAAAGGCATCAAAAACATGGGCACAAGCCTTGGCGCCAAGCGCGCCAACTACTATAGCGTCAGCGGCCGCCGCGGCAGCAACCAGGATGCGCTAAATGTTTTTCGGCGCGACGGCCTGCCCTGCCCCCGCTGCCATACCCCCCTCATCAAAATCACCCTCGCCCAGCGCGGCACCCACCTCTGCCCTAAATGCCAAAAAGCCCCCATGGCTTAAAAGGCGGACGATGAGGACGAGACGGACAGCCACAAGCGGACAAAGCGGAGGGTAGGAAAAACACTTGTATTAGCCTATTTTGGAATAAATGGGGTTCATCGCGCAAATGAGTACCTGCCCATGATGATTCGTCAAAAAGCCCTAGTAATTGATGGTCGAAATATGAGAAGTAATGATCTATTTGTAATGTTCTCTTTGAAACAAATCGGCATTCTAGCACATAAGGTCTAGTTAGCCTCGATAGAGGCGGAAGCATGTAGCCATAGGTGTCAACCTATGGAATAAAATGTAGTATAAAGAGAGCCGTGAATAAGGCGACAGCAATTTCGGGTTCATCACACAAGTGAGTGGTTGGCAGAGATAACTTCTCAAAAACTCATAGCGTGACAGGTCTTTGAGGATTGGGGTCCGGCTTGTGATTTGTGATTTGAAAGTCCTAAATGCATTAGAGAGCCCGACTCCTTTCAAATCGCAAATCGCAAGCCGGACCCCAATCCGTTCAACCAAAGTCTACATTTAGGGTTTTTGGGTTTTCACCTCTGTCAACCACTCATTTGTGTGATGAACCCATTTTTTGCCACGAATTTTGACGCAATCAATCATAGATGCAGCTATACCGCGCGCGGTAGATTGTGCACAGCAAAAATGTGAAAAACCTAACCGTGGGTGGTATAATTAAAAAAAACCGATTAAATAATTTTATTTAATAGTTATTTATTGTTTTTCCTTTGCTTTTAATGGAGTAAAAGTGGCTCATCGCGCAAATGAGTACCTAGCCGAGGAGAACGAAGAAATGGGGCTAGTTTAACTAGTTGAAAAAGAGAAGCAGACAATTTATTAAATCCTTCGACAAAAAAGGAGATTTAATATGCCTGCTTCACTGCTTTACCATACCAATCAGATCGAAGATGTTCAAGTCCTGAATCGTGAATATCATGAAGACAAAATACTTTTCGAGGCGCTTCTTCAACCCAAAAAAACACTTTGTCCTTGCTGTGGGAACAGTGAATCCATATCGAAGGGACTGAAGTTACGTAGGCTTCGCATGGCCCCTCTAGGGAACAAAATGGCTTTTCTCAACCTGCGGCTACATCGTCTTCAATGCGTCAATTGCCTACACGTTTGGTGGCCCCCGATTCCCTTTGTCAAGCCCAGAAAGCGTTATACCACTTCCTTTGAGAAGTTTGTCATTAATCTTATGGGGTTTGCAACAATAGAACATGTGGCAAAATTCCTTGGGGTTTCTTGGAGTCTCGTGAAGGGTATACATAAAGCATATCTTCAGAGGGAGTATAAGAGTTTCGATTTTACATCCCTTCGATACGTGGGCATCGATGAGTTTAGTATTCGAAAAGGGCATGAATACATGACGATTTTCATCAACCTTGAGACAGGAGAAATCATTCACGCCGTAGAAGGTAAAAGCATGGGAAGCGTAATCCCATTCCTCTTAGAGTTGAAGGAAAAGGCTTTACAGCTCAAAGCGATGGCTATGGACATGAATGCAGCCTATGCATCAGCTGTACAAAATCATTTACCGGATGTTGACATAGTATTTGATCGATTTCATGTCGTGGCATTATTGAATACGGCAATCGAGGAAATCCGGAGAGATCAGCAGGCAAAATGCAATGAAGTTGGCTTAAGAGTCATTAAAGGAATGAGATTTTTACTTTTAAGGAACTATGAAAAACTTGATTCTAAGAGAAAAAGTAGTTTGGAATGCCTTTTAGAAGTAAATCAACCGATAGCCTTGGCTCATGCAATGAAGGAGCAAATTCGTCAATTTTGGTCTAAACAGACGGTGAAAGAGGGGGGCTAGATTTCTTGCTTGGTGGATAATGGATACTATGGAGTCAGGGATACATGAGCTGGAGAAGGCAGGAAAAACCCTGCTTAGGCATTGGCAAGGATTGGTAAACTATTTTAAACATCCCATCACCAATGCAAAGACTGAGGGGATCAATAACAAGATTAAAACAATGAAGCGCCAAGCTTACGGATTTCGAGATATGGAGTATTTTAAATTACGTCTCTATAGTTTACACAAAGTTAGGTACTCATTTGCACGATG